>NZ_VWVZ01000001.1:0-810022 GCF_011753255.1 Acinetobacter sp. Tr-809 | reverse complement strand
TCGTGGTGAGATCGTGATTAATGATCGCAATGAAACCAATGTTAAAGGTGTCTTTGCTGCGGGTGACTGTACGACTGTGCCATACAAGCAGATCATTATTGCCACAGGTGAAGGCGCGAAAGCATCACTGTCTGCTTTTGATTATATGATCCGTTCTGGTGTTTAAATGAATTGATCTAAAAAAGCCCCAAATTATTGGGGCTTTTTTATTGTGTTTAGTTCTTTGGTTTATATAAACCATGATCGACAAGGTGTTCACGCAAAATCCGACGCAATTCCAAAACTGCTTCAGGGGTCTCTTGGATCGAGTGACCACCAGTAAAAATCTTCTCAGAAACAGCGCCATCTAGATGTGCGCTTTTATAAGGAACGATACCGTCTGTAATGACATTTGGATCGTCGCTTTTGGTGATATTCCCCATAATGGAGTGAAAAACCAGTCCTTTTTCTGGCGGAATAGAGGCAGTTAATTCCATGAACTTTGACTTTTTACTCAAATCACTTGGACCATTTTGAATCACATCATTGGTCAAGGTTTTGACAAAATCTTTTAGATCCATGTCATCACTGGTGAGTGTGTCCGCCAAAGTGGTCAAGAAGGTTGCAGGTAATTTGATGATTTTACGTGCCGCCAGTGTAAACCAACGATCCGCAAAATCTGTCCCGCGATGTGGCGCTGCCAAGAAAATAGCCCGATCAAAATTGGTTATCGGTTGCATTTTAAGTCGTTCACCAATCACTGGGTGTTTACGTAAACGAGTTTGCTGACGACTATTCATCATGGTCAGGGCTTGTTTAGAAATATCAGCATTACTGACTAAAAGTCGGCTAATAATTCCACCCATACTATGACCAATTAAAACTGCATCTTGTGCTGCAGCGTCTTTATTATTGAGTGAACCAAAGGCTTGTTTTAAGAGTGCGTAAATCTGGAAACGGCTTTCTAGAATTGGCATATTGGTTGAATAAAACACTTGCCAAACTTGATAGTGTTCACGCAGTACCGCATCACCCATAATATCATTGGTCACTGCAATCCATGCCTCAGGGCTGCTGGCAAGACCATGTACCAATACAATCACTTTCTTGTTTGGATTATACGGTTCGAGCATGTATAAATGTGGCATGGTGAGATGCTGATCACGATCAATTAAAGTTAAATAGGCTGCTGCACCTAGATTGTTTTCAGCTAGCCAGAGCCCATAAGGTGCAGAGAAATTGGCTGCAAGCGAATATTCTTTACCTGCAATACTAACTTTCTCTACGCTATATGGGTCATAAACCTTTACTTCAAAGTTTGGGTTATTTAAAACATCATTGACTGTTGCTGCTGCATTCTTAGGTTGTGCAATAATGGTTGCAGCTAAATAACGTGCTTTATGAATATTGGGGTTAAGTCCATTTGGGTAGCTATAACTTAATGGATCAAGAATATATTTATTTTCACCATGGGTGGCATCTGTCGAGGGGAAGACAGCAACGAAATCTGAGCCGAAACCATCACGACGGTTGATTGCTCTTAAGCCTGAAAAGTTCATGTTATAACTAGAAATAAATTTTTCCAGTTTCATATTTTGAAGTCGTTGATAGGATTGAATATCAATTGTATACGTGCTTTTACCAATCTGAATGGTTGGGGTTATGGTCTTGGATGGATTTCTAAGACTATGTACATTTACCAGTTTGGTTAAGGCTTGATTGTAGAAGTCTCGAATCTGAACTTGTCTATTATCAAAAATCCGTTCTTGCGGCTGTCGAGCCGTCTTAAATAAATAAGCATAGCTATAGCGGATACTTTTATCCAAAGCTTCAAGTTCTTGGTCTAAACATTGCTCATAAGTTTTCTGGATCGCTTGTTGTTCTTGCTCTGGCTTATGTTTCGTCAGTTTACTGACCTTACATTCAGAAGTATCTGAAATAGCAAGTGCTTTAGATAGATATAATTCACTAGCTGTTGATAGCAATTGTTCATCTTGTATCTGTGGGATTTTATGTAAGTCAGCAATACACTCATTTGGTGTCTGCATACATATTTTGGCTTCTTTGCCTGACATAGATAATACATTCAGGCTCGCTTCGCTGAGCTTCTTTTGCGTGAGAATACTATTACGTTCGTTAGCAATCGTCACATTGAGAGCTTGTTGTTTGATACTGACAACTTGGCAGCCACTCATCACTAGGGTGCTAAGGAGAGAGATAAGAAATAAACGCTTATTCGGTGTAAATGCTAGCATGATATGTCAGCAAGTTCGCTGGAAGATTGTAGCTATAATACGAAAATAGAATGTTTTTTCAATGACTGATAAAAAAATAGACTGTACACGACAGTCTATTTTCTAGAGCAAAATTTGCAAACAATTAGTTTAAAACTTGCCACATATTCCAGCGTTTTCCAGTTTCAACTTCTTTGATTAAGCGATCGGTTACTTCCGCTTCATCTGGATAGCTCACTTTATAGTTCTTTAAGGTTTGAATTGCATTTTTCTTTTGCTCTAACCAAAGATAGTTATTTGCAGCAGAAAGATAAGCTTCTTGTACACCACCTTTCATGGCTTTATCTAAATATGGAATCGCTTCACGCTGACCGCCACCTTCAGACAAGCCAAAACCAAACCAGAAATTGGTTTCTGCATCGCTTGGGTTGATAGCAAGAATACGTTGGGCATAAGTCAAAGATTTTGAAGTATATGAGGTACCCAAGTCTAAATTACGTGCCATTACGCTTGCTTTAAAAGCACGAGTCAAAATATCTAAAGAAGCATTTGGCTTTTCAGCTAAAGCATCTAATTTTTGAGTGGTTTCTTTCAGCTTCACTTCATAACCTTTACGTTCTTGACGTTCAGAGAAACGAGGTGGGTAGTGACGTGCTTTACCTTCAACTAGTTGTAAGAAATCATCGATTTCAGTCACATCAACTTCATTGTCGCCAGCGAGAACTGCATATTTCATGCTGCGTTGTTTGCTGTCGATTGTTGGAATAATCAGTTTATTGATATCCAATGTTGTCGATTTTGAAGGATCACTCTGTAATGACACAACCATTTTTGTGACAGGCTGAGCAGCCGCATCTTTGATTGCAACTTCAAAGCTAGGCGGAGCATCATATTTAATTGGATTTAAAGCATAGAATGCAGGAGTTGGATCTGGTTCCTTGAACACAAAAGGTTCAGAAGCCTTGTCTTTTTTAACTGGGGCAATACCACAGGCCGTCAAAAAAGAAGTTGAAAGTACAAGTAATGCCAAAGGCTTAAAATTCATGCTTTACATCCATTAATTTTAGTTAAATGAGAAGTAGATCGTTGGTTTTACCAGTCTAGGAAAAGCAAAACCAACTTGCAATGAGAAGCGTGTTACATTTTTTATATATTTGATTAGGTTGCCGAAGTTTTGTTCTGCGCTTCGCACTCACGTCTAACTTCTTCAATGATTTTAAGTTCTTCTTTACTCAATGGTTGAGATTTTGAGTTCTGTGGTTTGAAATTTGGGTCAAGTTCAGACAATCGCTTGCAGAGTACATTCATCTGTTTTTCATTTTTTTGCATACGATCTAATAAAACACGAATACCTTCCAGGATTGGATCAGATTGATCCTGCGTGGTGGCATACGGTTGGAAACCGATGCTTTCGGCATAGTCACGACGGCTTGCTTCATCTGATTCTATTTGCGTTTTATCTTTAAAAATATAGCGGGCAGGGTTACCAACGGCAGTGACACCTTCAGGAACTTCTTTCGTCACAACTGCATTTGAACCGACTTTAGCGCCTTTATGTACTGTAAATGGTCCCAATATTTTTGCCCCAGCACCGACCACAACCCCATCTTCAAGAGTTGGATGTCGTTTGCCTTTATTCCATGTAGTGCCACCTAAAGTAACGCTATGATAAAGCGTGACATCATCTCCGATCTCAGCTGTTTCACCAATCACTACACCCATGCCGTGATCGATAAAAAAACGTTTGCCGATTTTTGCACCTGGATGAATCTCAATGCCAGTTGCAAAGCGGCTAAAAGAAGAAAGTAGGCGAGCAGTGCCTTTATATTCTTTTTTCCACAACTCATGAGCCATACGGTGCATGATTAAGGCGTGGATACCAGGGTAAGTGGTCAGGACTTCTAAAGTATTGCGGGCTGCAGGATCACGCGCAAATACAGCTTCGATATCTTCTTTCAGCTGTTTAATCATGATTATGATCCTCCGTATTCGTTTTTTTCCATGAACCATTGGCTAGAGCTTGTACGCGACTGAAAATCCCACGTAATAAATGATACTCCATACGATCTAATTGTATCCTTCCAAACAGACGACGCAAGCGTAATGGGAGTAAACGGGGATTATTCGGGTCAAGAAACTCAATCTCAGTTAGCATTTTTTCAAGATGAGGATAAAATTCTTCCATCTGCTGTTGCGTAACCAGAGGCTCATCCCATTCCATACTTTGCTGTTGTTTAAGTTGCATATGATCGGCTGGCGTTTCTTGTGCTTGACTATTTTGCTCAAGCGCAGCCATTCTCAACTCATAACAGACCACCTGAATGGCCTGTGCAACATTGAGAACACCATATTCTGGATTCACTGGGATGGTTAAATGGTAATTGGCCAAAGCGAGTTCTTCATTGGTGAGACCGCGATCTTCACGGCCAAACACGATCGCAATATTTTGTTGTTTGGTCGCTGCATGTAATGCTTCTTTGGCAGCAGGACGAACATCAAGTAATGGCCAAGGAATGGTGCGACTTCGTGCGCTGGTTCCAAACACCATATGGCAATCTTGAATCGCTTGTTCCAAAGTTTCAACAATTTCAATTTGTTCAATTAAATCTTGTGCACCTGCTGCCAAAGCATCAATATCTGGATGCGGATAGGTTTTCGGCGCGACCAATACAAGTTTTGATAAACCCATCGTTTTCATTGCACGTAAAGCACTACCGATGTTGGCTGGCAGGGTGGTATTGACCATAACAATACGCACATGATCCAAATGTTTGGACACGTTATTTGAGTCAAACAGGTTCATATATTATCCAAAATTAAGAATATTGAGAGGCTTCAGCCTGATAGAGATCAAGCGCTTCATCCATTGACATATTTTCAGGTGGTGGAGCAACCACACTGACTTTAGGTGCTTCGGCAACTTTTGCCGCTTTAGACTTCACTTGGTATTCAATGAAGATGGCTTCTTTACCAAAGTAATCACGTAACTTTCCAAGCAATTCATCCAGCGGTGCAACTTTCCATTGTGCACCAAGATGTAGCTCTGCTGTGGCAAAACTTTGATCAAGCTGGATGTGTAAACCAATATGTTGGCACATATCGACATTACAATAAGGTAAAAGTATTGCCTGTAAATCTTTGGCCAAAGATTTTGTCATTAAGTCTTGCGGTAGGCGAATTTGAATGCTTTGCGCACGTTTTTGACGAATTTCATTTAAGCTAAATGCTTTGCTCAAGCGCGCCATTGGGCGATCAAAGCCCTCACGCTCATAGATTTCACCTTCAATCACCACAACTTGTTCAGGGCGAACAATATCTTTATAGCGTTGGAAGCGTTCATGGTTACAGCTGATTTCTACACGAGCGGTACCATCATCTAGGGTGATCATAATACGGTTCGGGAAGTTGGCAATATCAACCACTAAACCCGCAAAAACAGTGGTGACACCACGGCGTGTCGGAGTAAGTTCATTTAGTTTGGCTGGAACAAAAGACTTTAATTCTGGACGATACACATCAATCGGGTGACCTGTGAGGTACAAGCCAAGTGTATCTTTTTCACCTTTTAAGCGAACTTCATCTGACCATGGTTTTACCGGTTTAGCTGGCTTACGTTGGACTTCTTCTACTTCACCGAATAAGTCCATGATGCCAGTTTCACGGTTGCTACGCGCTTGATCAGCCGCTTGTACTGCTTCAGGCAATTGTGCCATTAAGCTTGAACGTTCAATACCTAAGCAGTCAAGGGCACCCGCACGAATCAAGGCTTCTAAGGTTCGTTTATTGATTTTTTTCAAATCAATACGATGGCAGAAGTCGAATAAATCTTTATATGGGCCTTCATTTATACGTGAATCAATCACCGATTGCATCGCTTGTTCACCAACACCTTTGATCGCGCCTAGACCATATACAATGGTTTGTTCATCGCTGGCATGGAAATGATACAAAGACATATTCACTGAAGGTGGTAGTACTTCGAGTTTGTTATTCCGACAATCATCAATCAAGAATACAATGCTGTCAGTATTTTGCATTTCCGATGATAAAACGGCTGCCATAAATTCAGCAGGGTAATGGGCTTTTAACCAAGCCGTATGATAGGCAACTAAGGCATAGGCCGCGGCATGGGATTTGTTAAAGCCATAGCCTGCGAATTTTTCCATATAGTCGAAGATATGGTTGGCTGTGGCTTCATCAATATCTTTTTTCGCGGCACCTTCAGTAAAGATCTGGCGTTGCTTGACCATTTCTTCAGGTTTCTTTTTACCCATGGCACGACGCAGTAAGTCCGCACCACCGAGGGTATAGCCAGCACAGAATTGTGCGGCTTGCATTACCTGTTCTTGGTAAACCATGATCCCGTAGGTTGGTTCCAGTACACCTTCAAGCAATGGATGCAGATATTCAAACTCACCTCCATGCATACGATGGATAAAGTCAGGAATCAAGTCCATTGGACCCGGACGATACAAGGAAACGAAGGCAATAATTTCTTCAAACTTACTCGGTCGTGCTTCCTTAAGCATCTTCTTCATACCGACGGATTCAAACTGGAATACCGCTGTGGTATTTGCTTCGGCGAAGACCAAATAGGCATCTTTATCGTCGAGTGGGACGTTGGAAATATTCAGTGGAGTTTCAGATTTGATGCGTTTATTAATATTTTGAATTGCATCTTCAATGACGGTTAAGTTACGTAGGCCCAAGAAGTCAAATTTAACCAGACCTGCCGCTTCAACATCATCTTTATCGTATTGTGCAACACGGTTAGTACCATCAGCATCACAAAGTACCGCTGAATAATCGGTAATTTTACCAGGCGCAATAACCACACCACCGGCATGTTTACCCGTATTACGGGTAATTCCTTCAAGTTTGAGCGCCATTTCCCAGATTTCAGCCGCATCATCATTGTCAGGATTCGATGGGTTGGTAACGATATCTTTGAGCTGTGGCTCCATGTCAATCGCTGTGGCCAAATCGACACCCAGCGGTTTGGTTGGAATCATTTTTGAAATACGGTCAGCAAGACCATAAGACTTACCTAAGACACGCGCTACATCTCGGATGGCACCTTTCGCGGCCATGGTACCGAAGGTAGCGATCTGTGATACTGCTTGGCGACCATAGTTTTGTGCAACATATTCAATGACACGGTCACGACCTGCGATACAGAAATCGACGTCAAAGTCGGGCATCGAGACACGTTCTGGGTTCAAGAAACGTTCGAAGAGTAAGTCGTAACGTAATGGGTCAAGATCGGTAATTTTTAAACTATAGGCAACCAGTGACCCTGCACCTGAACCACGTCCTGGACCAACAGGCACACCATTATTTTTTGCCCATTGGATGAAGTCCATAACGATCAGGAAGTAGCCTGGGAACCCCATTTTTAGAATAATATCAACTTCGTATTTGATTCGTTCATCATACGGTTTACGAATTTCTGCCCAATCGTCATCACGTTCTTCAATTGGATAAAGATGGTTTAAACGTTCTTCCAAGCCTGTACGAGATAAATGCTCGAAATAGGTGTCGATGGTATAGCCATCTGGAATCGGGAAATCTGGTAGGAAATATGTACCGAGTTGCAATGCGACATTACAACGTCTTGCAATATGGTAGGTGTTTTCAATGGCACTTGGAATATCTGAGAATAGCTCAGACATTTGCTCACCAGTTTTGAAATACTGTTCTGTACTATAGTTTTTAGGACGCTTGTCATCACCTAAAACATAGCCATCGGCAATACAAACACGAGCCTCGTGTGCTTCAAAATCATCTTGCTTAACAAAGTGCACATCGTTATGCGCAACCACACCAATTTGATATTTTGCAGCAAGTTTTACCGCTTGCTGAATAAAATCTTCTTCTCCAACGCGTTCAGTACGTGTTAAAGCCAGATATACGCGATTACCAAATTTTTCAATCCATGCTTCTAATAAAGGTTCAGCTTTTTGTGGATTGGAAGAGCTCAACATTTTGCCGACATCACTATGTTGCCCAAGCAGGACAATCAGGTCTTCGGATTGCTCAAGTATCCATTCTTTTTGTACGCATGGGAGACTGAGTTGCTGTCCCTCAATAAAGCCGCGTGAAACAATTTCAGTCAGATTACGCCAACCTGTACTGCTCATGGCCAATAAAGTTGCACGGTGTTCAGCATCATTCAAGCGAATGACACTACCTAAAATAGGCTTAATGCCTTTTTTTAAGCATGATTCATAAAATTTGACTGCAGCATGAAGGTTGGATAAGTCAGTCAATGCCAGTGCGGGCATTTCATCTGTTACGGCAGCCTTGACCAAATCAGGTATGCGAACAATCGATTCCGTGATCGAAAATTCTGTGTGGATACCGAGATGAACAAACCGCATAGAAGGACTATCCTTTTTTAAAGCAACGCATAGTTTAGCATGCAAACCGAAAATGACATGCTTAATATTTTGGCAAACCGTGTGTTTGCTTTGTTATTTTTATAAAATGTTAAAAATTAGTTTTTGATTTTTCACTAGATATAAATATCTGTTTACACAAAGTGTTTTACCGATAGAATGTAATCGAATAAAAATGTAGCAATGTGAGCGAAATAATGAAATTAAAAAATATCGTGTTTTCAATATTATTGACCAGTAGCCTATTTACCTTAAGTCATGCAGATGATGTGTCTTTTAGTCAAGAACTTGTACAACAAGCGAAAGCGGGGGATGCCACTGCACAGAACAATTTGGGTGATGCTTATTATTATGGAAATGAGGTTGATCAAGATTTTGGTAAAGCATTGGAGTGGTTTAAAAAAGCGGCAGCAAAGGGTAATGCAGATGCGATTTTTTCAGTCGGTTATATGTATGATTATGGCGAAGGTGTAGAAGAAGATAACCTAACTGCTTTGAAATGGTACACCCAAGCGGCACAAAAGGATCAGCTCTATGCACAATACTATTTAGGTTATTTATATCTTTATGGTGACGAAGGTGTAGGGGTAAATACCAAAAAAGGAGTGGAGTGGATGACCAAGTCGGCTGATGCTGGTTTGGATATGGCGCAAGCAGAACTCGGCCATTTATATAATGATGGTGAGGAAGGTGTAGCACAAGATCTCAAAAAAGCACTGCATTATTATCAGTTGGCTGCGAAACAAGAGGAGCCTTCTGCAATTAATAACTTGGGTATTTTCTACTTAGAGGGTAAGGCTGGGTTGAAGCAAGATTATAAAGAGGCTTTGCGTTTATTTAGTTTGGCTTCTGGTGTAGGAAATGGTTTGGGTTCTTCTAATATAGCGTATATCCATGAAGAGGCCAAAGGTGTTGCAAAGAATTATAAAAAAGCAGCAGAGTTTTATGAACTCGCAGTGGCACAGGGTGAAGACGAAGCCTTGCTGGATTTAGCTCGTTTATATGAAAAAGGTGGCTATGGTTTGACTAAAAACCTAAAAAAATCGAAAGAATATGAAGCGCAGTGGGATGAATTACAGGATTCTGATTCTTAAATAAAAAAGCCCCCATGAATTAATGGGGGCTTTTTTATTAACGCATTTTGGCTAAGAACCGACTTAAGCGATTGATTGCTTCACGTAGTTCATTTTCAGCTGGTAAGAACACCACACGGAAATGATCTGGTGTTGGCCAGTTAAAACCTGTGCCTTGAACCAAGAGAACTTTTTCAGCTCTTAATAAATCCAACATCAGTTTTTCATCATCTTCAATTGGATAAACTGTTGGATCGAGTTTCGGGAAGCAGTACATTGCGCCATCTGGCTTAACACAACTTACACCAGGAATTTCATTCAACATTTCCCACGCAATATTACGCTGTTCGTATAAACGACCACCTGGGCGAATTAGGTCGTTAATTGACTGATAGCCACCTAAAGCGGTTTGAATTGCATATTGCGCTTGATGATTAGCACACAAACGCATTGAAGCCAGCATATCTAAGCCTTCAATATAGTCTGCGGCACGCGCTTTATTACCCGTGATCGCCATCCATCCAGCGCGATAACCAGCAATACGATAAGCTTTTGATAAGCCATTAAATGAAATACACAGTTGATCGCCAGCCAATGCTGCAACGGCCACATGCTCAATGCCGTCATAGACGATTTTGTCATAGATTTCATCAGCAAATAAAATTAAGTCATGTTTCTTCGCTAGGGCAACAATTTGCTCTAACACATGACGAGGATATACAGAACCTGTTGGGTTATTTGGATTAATAATCACAATACCGCGAGTATTCGCTGTGATTTTACTTTCCATATCTGCAATATCTGGATACCAGTAGTTTTCAGAATCACATTTATAGTGAATCGCAGTACCGCCTGAAAGGTTTACGGCAGCAGTCCATAACGGATAGTCAGGCATAGGTACCAGCATTTCGTCGCCATCATCGAGTAGACCTTGCATGGCCATCACAATGAGCTCTGAAACACCATTACCGACATACACATCATTGACGTGCATATCAAAGATGCCTTTTTGTTGGTAATACTGACAAATGGCTTTACGAGCAGGGAAAATCCCTTTTGAGTCGGTATAGCCAATTGCATTGGGAAGGTTTAAAGCAACGTCGTTGATAATTTCTTGTGGAGCTTCAAAACCAAATGGTGCAGGGTTGCCGATATTGAGCTTGATGATCTTATGTCCTTGCTCTTCCATTTCATTGGCGGCGCGTAATACTGGTCCACGAATGTCGTAACAAACATGCTCAAGCTTAGATGATTTTTTAATTTCTCGGCTTGAATGAGTAGACTGGGGAACAACAGTATTTTTTGACATAGCTGGATTCACTTTTGCATATCGGTATAAATAACTTTTAAAGGTTTCAACGCTTACCAAATTTAGATCGTGTTGATCTCTCAGTAATTCAACAATTTTTTCATGCGTAAAGCCTGATTGTTGATATTGTCTGATAGTTGGTAATAAATTTTGGAAAACCACACTTTTTTTCTGAGACATTTTTTGTCCTATACAACCGTGCGAAATTAGAATAACACCTTATTTGCTTACGCAAAAGACAATATTGTTAAAATTTGCTTACCACATCAATTTTATTTGCTTTCTTTTTGCTATTTTTGATTTAAGTGCTTAAATTTCACTAAATTGTACGATCTGAGACTAGAGTTTTTTTTTCGAATGGCGTAAATATAAAACCTGATCATTAAGATAGTTCTAACATCAGAATAAAAGGTGCAGGTTATGGGAAAAGTGAATAAAACAGACCGGGAATGGCAAAGAGAATTATCACCTGAAGAATACCGCATAACTCGTCAAAAGGGCACAGAACCCGCATTTACAGGACAATATTGGAACAATAAACAGCACGGCACTTATGTTTGTCGTTGTTGCGGTGCGGAATTATTTTCTTCTGAAACTAAATATGATAGTGGCTGTGGCTGGCCAAGCTTTTTTAGACCCGTCGACAGTGTTGCTGTAGAAGAACATGAAGATTTGTCGCATGGTATGGTCAGAACGGAAATTGTCTGCCATGATTGCGATGCACATTTGGGCCATGTGTTTGAGGATGGCCCACAGCCGACAGGACTGCGTTACTGCGTGAATTCGGCATCATTACAACTTAAAACAGAAGAAAAGAATGACGAGGAAACTTATCCATGAGTAACATTTATCAGTTTGAAGCTGAATTGTTAGAGGGAGAAACAAAAGCGCTCGCTGATTATAAAGGCAAGGTCATGCTGATTGTAAATACTGCAAGTAAGTGTGGCTTTACTCCACAATTTGCAGGACTTGAGAAACTTTATGAAAAATATAATGCTCAAGGATTAGAAGTTTTAGGTTTTCCATGTAATCAGTTTGGAGGACAAGATCCGGGGACAAATAAGGAAATTGGGGCATATTGCCAACGTAATTATGGGGTGACTTTTCCCATGTTTGCCAAGGTAGATGTGAAAGGACCTGAAGCACATGTAATTTTCCGCTATTTGACCCGTGAAGCAAAAGGCCTTTTAGGTAGCAGAAATATCAAATGGAACTTTACTAAGTTCTTAGTGGGCCGTAATGGAGAAGTTTTGGAGCGTTATGCACCAACGACCAAGCCAGAGGCTTTAGAAGCTGATATTGAAAAAGCTTTGGCCAAATAAGGAATGATAAGACTAGAGGTTGAGGTTTAAATTATTTTGGACTCAACAGTTGATTTTTGGAGTCATCCAGATATGCCTTATGTTGAAACGCGTAAGGCATGTCAAAGTCGAATTTGTTATAAATCTCACAGTCATCCTACTTTTTCAATTGGTGCGATTGATGCGGGACAGAGTCATTTTTCCAGTAGTTTTGCACAAGACCAGCTAATTCAAGCGGGTAGTGTTGTTGTTATTCCTGCTCATGTACAACATTCCTGTAATCCTTTACCTGATCAGGCGTGGAGCTACCAGATGATGCATTTAGATGCTGCTTGGTTAGCGACCCTGATTGAAGAGCTGCATCAAGATATTGCTTTAGAGAATGGCCGACAAGCAATACATTTCCCTCAGTTAAAACCAACTATTGTTCATGACGTAATAGTTTATGACACATTTACAGCATTAAATCGGCTTTTATTTAACGAACAGATTTCGGTACTCGAAAAAGAACAATATTTAGTTAAGATTTTAGCTGAGATGTTGATACCAAATTTTCATTGGGAAAAGATACATTCTTCTCACTATTTTCAGAAGCATCTTCCCGACTTGTTGGAATGCCTTGAAGACAATATTGAGAATCTGTCTCTGCAAGTCATTTCTGAAAAGATGAACATGAGCCGTTATGCATTGATACGATTATTTAAACATTACTTTGGCTTAACACCACACGCTTACCAGTTGAATTATAAGGTAAACCAAGCTCGACAACGCCTGAGAGAAAAATGTGATTTAGCTCAATTGGCATACGAACTCGATTTTACCGATCAGAGCCATTTCCATCGCGTTTTTAAGCAACATACAGGCATAACGCCCAAGCAATATTATAAAAAATCTTAGCCCACGCAATTTTATACAAGAATTGAGCCCTATAGCTTTTTAAGATGACTCCGATTTATTTGGAGAGCATCTATGGAGCTTTTTCTGACCATTGCGATTACACATTTTATTGCATTACTGACCCCAGGCGCAGATTTCTTTTTAATTTTAAAAACTTTGTTAGAGAGCCAGAAAAAGGCTGCGCGATTCACCTGTGCAGGCGTTGCACTTGGGAATGCCCTCATACTGATCAGCATCTATTTGAGTCTATTTATTATTGGTCAAGTGAATACCGAATTATTCATCCTCATGAAGTGGTTGGGTATTATTTATTTTGCATATCTGGCTTTTCAATGCTTTCGTTTGGCTCAATTAGCACAGAGGGTCAATGGACTTGCTGAGCAATGCGTTCATCTACCGCACAAGAATGCTTACCTCAAGGCATTTTTGTCGGGATTGCTTTCCAGTGTGTTGAACCCGAAAAATTTGATGTTCTATAGCGTCTTGGTGATTTTGATTTATCCGCAATATAATTTTGTTCAAAATACTTTGCTGTGTCTTTGGATGGTTGGGTTAGTGTTGATCTGGAATCTCACTATTGTTCAATTGATCGGTTCGAGCATTTATCTGTCTTGGTTAAATCGACATCTACAGCATTTATATTATTTGGCAGGATTCAGTTTTTTATTGTTTATGCTGGTACTGATTATGTATTAAATAAAAAGACGGTCATTTGACCGTCTTTTTATTCAAGCTTATTGAGTGGGTTCAACAGGTTGATGTGGTGTCTTCCTAAAGCTATGGATCTTGCGATTAATATCATCGATAAAGGTGTACACCACAGGGATCACCAATAACGATAAGAAGGTACTGGTAATCAGGCCGCCAATGACCGAGATTGCCATTGGTGCGCGGAAGCTTGGGTCGGTACCAATCCCGAGCGCAATTGGCAACATCCCTGCACCCATGGCCAGTGTGGTCATGATGATCGGACGTGCCCGTTTATGGCAGGCATCGAGTAGGGCATTGAAGCGAGAATAATGCTTTTCATTCCTTGCGATAATCGCGTAATCGACCAGTAGAATTGAGTTCTTACTGGCAATCCCCATCAACATAATCAGACCGATTAAGCTCGGCATTGAGAAACTGCTTTTGGCTAAAAGCAGCATCACGAATGCACCACCGAGGGATAAAGGTAAGGCCACCAGAATGGTAATTGGCTGTAAAAAATCTTTAAATAACAATACCAGAACTACATAGATACACAGTACCCCTGTGAGCATTGCTAGACCGAAGCTAGAGAACAGTTCCTGCATCACTTCAGCATCACCAATATTGGTACGCTTCACCGTAGGTGGTAAATTCTTCATCGTCGGTAGT
Source organism: Acinetobacter sp. Tr-809 (assembly GCF_011753255.1). Lineage (NCBI taxonomy): Bacteria > Pseudomonadati > Pseudomonadota > Gammaproteobacteria > Moraxellales > Moraxellaceae > Acinetobacter > Acinetobacter sp. Tr-809. The sequence goes on along the minus strand of NZ_VWVZ01000001.1, from coordinate 795,472 downwards.
TGATCAACTTTGGCAGCAATATCTCCCAAGGGTTGATTATTCAATTCAATATTGAAGTTAATGTTACGTAAACGGTTGAAACGGTCAATTTGTGATGGCCCACTTTCGATATTAACATCGGCAATGGTACCGAGCATCACCGGACCCCGACTCCCTTTCACCATCAAGCGTTTCATGAGCTCTTGATCTTGACGGGCAGCCAGTGGCAATTTAATCACTACAGGCACTTGCCGTTGAGATAAGTTCAATTTTGCAAGGTTTTGATCAAAGTCACCAGCAGTCGCGATTCGTAAAGTCTCAGCTATATCGTAAGTGGTCACACCTAAATCAGCTGCTTTGGCAAAATCAGGGCGAATCACTAACTCAGGACGGATCAAGGCTGCACTCGAGGTGATACTGCCTACATTTGGAATGGTACGTAATTCACGCTCAAGGCTACGTGCCGTTGCCATTAAGGCCTCTGGATCGTCACCTGATAAAGCCAGTTGGTATTGACTGTTGTTACCTGCCAATCCAACTTGAATACGTGCACCCGGAAGTGGGGCAAGGCGTTGGCGCAGTTGATCTTCAATATCTTGTAGACTGGTGCTACGATCTGACCGTTCGGTGGTTTGAATCGTGAGCGTCGCTTTGCGCGGTTCACTTGATGCGCCACCAGCAAAAGGATCTGTTCCCGCAGCACCGCCTCCAATGGTGGTATAGATGCTTTTAATCTCAGGATGGTCTTTAATCAGCGTACGTGCATATTCGGCAGTCTTAAGCGTATCACCAAACTGTGAGCCTGGGGTAAGCTCCAAACGAACTTGCGTTTGTCCTGTATCAGGTGGTGGGACAAAACCTGTAGGTAGTAACGGAATCAGTAAGACTGAACCGACAAAAAAGGCAATTGCACCGCTGAGAGTGAGCCAGCGATGATTGAGACACCATGTCACCAAACGCATATAGCCACGCATGACTTTGCCATCTTTAGCACGGTCTTTGGCTAGACTACTTGTACCTTGATCGGTGATAGTGTGTGCTGTTGTTGATTCATCTTGTTGTTCAACTTTACCAACCCATGGTTTCAGAATATAGGCGGACATCATTGGGGTGAGTAACCGTGCAACAAGCAGTGAGGCAAAGATCGCAAGAGCAGCCGTCCAACCAAACTGAACGAAAAATTTACCTGCGATACCACTCATAAAAGCAGTAGGTAGGAATACGGCAATCAATGTGAACGTGGTGGCAATCACTGCCAGACCAATTTCATCGGCTGCTTCCATAGCTGCCTCATAGGGCGTTTTTCCCATGCGTAAATGCCGGATGATATTTTCAATCTCAACAATGGCATCATCGACCAGAATACCCACCACCAATGACATGGCTAAAAGCGTAACGGTATTGAGGGTAAAACCAAAGAAATACATACCAATTAAGGCAGGTAAAATTGATAATGGTAGGGCCGTTGCAGCAATGATGGTGGCACGCCAGTCACGTAAGAATAGCCACACCACCAAGATCGCTAAGATCGCACCTTCATATAGAAGCGACATTGAGCCTTTATAGTTATCCTCAACAGGCTTTACAAAGTTAAAGGCTTCGTTGATTTTAATATCGGGATGTGCCGCTTTGAGTTTATCTAATGCGACGACGACACCTTTTTCCACATCGACTTCACTGGCACCTTTACTTCGTGTGATTTCGAAGCCAATCACAGGTTGACCATTCAATAGTGCAGCGGAACGCCGTTCAGCCATACCATCACGAACAGTTGCAACCTGATCCAAACGAATATGTCGACCATCACTGAGCGCAATATCCATTGCGCCAATTTCATCAGCTGTTTTTACTGTCGCAATGGTACGGATGGATTGTTCACTGCCACCGATTTTGGTTTGACCGCCAGAAGCATCTTGCTGAATCAAACGTAGTTGACGGGTAATATCGGTTGCAGTTGCATTCAGCGCCAACAGTTTTTCAGGATCAAGTTCGACTTCAACCTGACGTGTGACACCACCAACACGAGCGACAGCACCAACGCCTTTAACCTGTAACATCGCGCGGGCGATATCATAATCTACGAACCATGACAGCGCTTCTTCATCCATTTTTGGAGATTGGATGGTATAAGTCAGGATTGGTGAACCTGAAAGATTGATCTTACTGACAATTGGATCTCGTAGATCAGCTGGTAGATCAGAACGAACTTGTGATACGGCATTGCGCACATCATCCACAGCTTCTTGTAGTGGTTTTTCTAGTTGAAACTCCGCTGTGACAGTGACAACACCATCTTGAATGTTGGTGTATTGATTTCTCAAACCTTGCAGAGTTGCAATCGAGTTTTCAATTTTACGTGCGACTTCGGTTTCAAGCTGAGGTGGCGCAGCCCCGGGTAATGCTGCTGTGACAGTGACCATTGGTAGTTCAATGTCTGGGAACTGCTGGATCTTCATCCATTTAAAACAGAGCAATCCTGCCAAACCCAGCATAATAAATAACAGAATGCCGGGAATTGGGTTTCGGATTGACCAAGCGGAGAAATTCATATCATTTCTCCTGTGTGGTCACAAGTTGTTTGCTAAGTGGTGTCTCTGGAATATCTTTGGCGATACTGACCAGATCGCCATCAGTCAAGAAACCTGTACCCGAAGAAACCACTTTAACGTTTGCAGGTAAATCTAACAGCTCGACACGATCTCCCAAACGACGACCAATATTTACTTTCTGTTGGGTGACACGATTCTTGTCATTGACAATAAAGACATAGGAAAAACCATCACGTAATAGCAGGGCAGTTTGAGGAACCGTCAATGCGAGTTTCTGACCTAAATCAAATTCACCTTTTACAAACATGCCCATACGCACAGCCTGAGTTGTCGGAATATCCACATAAACCAAGCCATAGCGGGTTTGTGGATCAATCACAGGTGCAATCATTCTAACTTTACCAGTTACTGCAGGTTGCGCAGGGTCAGGTGAAACAATATGTGCGGTCATGCCTTGTTTGAGCTTGTATAGATCCGATGTGGTCACTTCAGCGCGCCATTCTAAACGATGGTCTCGAATCAAGCGGAACAGCTCTTGACCTGTTTGTGCAAGAGATCCGACTGTTGCTGTACGGGCTGAAATCACACCATTGTCAGGTGAAACCACTTGAGTCTGCGCTAAGCGTAATTGGTTACTTTCAATTTGTGCCTTGGCAGCGTCTAGACGCGCTTGAGCGGTCGCTTGAGAGGTTTGATACTGAGTAGACTCTTGCGCTGAAATTGCACCTGTATTTTTTAGTTGCTGGATACGTTTATTGTTGGTAATCGCATCTGCCAGTACTGCTTGTGCTTCGGCATAACTGGCTTTGGCTGCTGCCAAATCGGCACGGATGGTTTCGCTATTAATTTCAGCTAAAACCTGACCACGACGCACTTCATCGCCGACATTTACATTCACTCGGGTGAGACGTTGACCTGAAAGCTCGCTACCAATGACCACTTCTTGCCATGCAGCAATATTGCCATTTGCGGTGAAAGTCTGCTTCCAGTCTTGTTGTTGTGGAGAGACAACAGTAACGGTCAGTGCAGCTTTTTGTTCGGTAGTATTCGTATTTTTCGCTTTTTCAGGATTCACTGATTTCTTAGCAGTTCCACTCTGCCAAACCACAACTGCAATGATTAAAAGTACAATCGCAATTGCTAAAATGAGCCAACCCTTTTTCTTTATTTTATTGGGAGTTTGAGAAGTCATCTTTCCATAGTCATCAAGTTTTGATGGCTAAGTATAGACGAAGATTTCAACAGTTGGTCAATAGCCCATAGACAGATAAAAAAATTAATAAAGTCGCTTATGTTTATGACTTTTCAGCTTAGGAAAAGTGTGAATTGCATCAATTCCGCACTTTTTCTCCTGCCTAAAAGGTGAATTACTGTTTTAGAGTGGCAGTAAGCGATTGGAGACCACATTTTTCATGACAATGGTTGAGGTTAGACGCTGTACATTGGGCAAGGCCGATAAGCTGTCGTCATAGAGTTTCTGGAAGCTGGCCAAGTCTTTAGCAACGACATGCAGTAAATAATCTGGATTTCCAAATAAACGTTGTGCCTGAATCACATTGCCAATTTCAATGACTTTTTCTTCAAAGCTAGAAAGTGCTTTTTTATCTCCATCTTTTAAAGTGACAAAGATAATCGCTGAGAAATTCAGGCCGATTTTTGAGGCTTCTAGATCAGCGTGATAACCTTTGATCACACCACTTTCTTCCAATGCTTTAACACGACGATGGCAAGGGGACAGACTTAAACCGATTCTTTCTGCCAGTTCTGTGATAGATAATCGCCCATTTGCTTGTAGTTCAGCAATAATTTTCTTATCAATGCGATCCATTTAGAAGAATCTCCCTTCGGGCTGTGAAGATATAGAAGTATTTGGAATAACATTTTCACCATTAAAGCATATCCTTTCTCAACAATCTTCACCAAATGGTGAAAAAGAAAACGATTAAAGATCGTATTGTCGATGTGGGAAGGGCTTTGCTTATGGAACTCAGTGTCATTTTTGCTTTTTGGTGCGTTTCGATCTTGTTCGTATTAACGCCTGGTGCTGATTGGGCTTATGCCATTCTTGCAGGAGTCAAAGGTAGATTTATCCTGAATGCAGTCACAGGCTTGGTGCTTGGGCATTTCATGGCGATCCTCTGTGTTGCAGCAGGTGTGGGGGCTTTGGTGCAACACTATCCGATTTTACTCACTGCGATGACGATCATGGGTGCTTGTTATTTGTTATGGATGGGTATCAATCTATTTATACATCCAGCGACCATTTCAACTGAGACGGATACAACGCAGTCACTTGATTCAGCAGGTTCATGGTTGATTAAAGGCGTGGGGATTAGTGGCTTAAACCCGAAAGTTTTGCTGTTATTTTTTGCCTTGTTACCACCGTTTATTCATCCGCAAATGGCATTTTCGCCAACCGCACAAATTATTTTGCTGGGACTCATTCACTTAATCAGTTGTGCTGTGGTGTATATGTTTGTGGGGATCGCAGCCAAAAAATTGCTTAGAAGCAGACCGCGTGCAGTAAAAGCAGTCAGCCGTATTTCGGGCGGACTGATGATGCTCATTGCAGCAATCCTATTTATTGGGCAAATTTAAAATAAATGTTCCATTCTGCCTATTTATATAGCTTTAAATTTATCATTATTGAATTCAGGATCTTAATTTTAATACGGTTTGAGTTTGAGAAATCATAAAATTGTACAGTGGCACATATAGGTAAAAAATAGTGTAAAACGTATCAATTCTCATTTATTATGCGGTTTTTTAAGTCGGCTGATAAAGATCATGGGTAGACAACTTAAACCATTAGTGCTGATGATGGCATGTACTTCAATGGGAACAACTGCTGTTTTTGCTGATGAAGTGCAACAGGGGCAAACAGCGGATGCAACCGTGACATTAAATACTATTCGTATTACTGCAAGTGCGGATGCTTCGGCTGATGGTCTAATGGAAGCTTTTGCTGGTGGACAAGTTGCCAGCGGTGGTCGAGTTGGGATTTTTGGTAATCAAAAAAATCTGGATACACCTTTTAATCTGACCAGCTATACCAATGACTATATACAATCTAAACAAGCTAAAAGTGTAGGGGATGTTCTACAAGCTGACCCAAGTGTGAGAGTCGCGAGAGGGTTTGGTAATTTCCAAGAATCTTACTATATTCGTGGTTTTATTTTAGGTTCGGATGATACAGCCTATAATGGTTTGTACTCGATTCTGCCTCGTCAATATATCCCTACAGAATTATTTGAACGTGTTGAGTTGCTTAAAGGGGCATCTGCATTTTTAAATGGTGCAACACCAAGTAGTGGTGGTATTGGTGGTGCAATTAATCTATTACCAAAGCGTGCTGGTAATGAACCATTAAACAGAGTCACTGTGGGAACAGATTTTAATGGGGGACAGATTGCAAATGATATCTCTCGTCGTTTTGGTGAAAACCAAGAGTTCGGGGTACGTGTAAATACGGCTTATCGTGGTGGTAATACCAGTATAGATGATGAAAAAGCATCGTTAGGCTTAGCCTCGATCGGATTGGATTATCGCGGTGATCGTTTACGGTTGTCTGGTGATATGGGATATAGCAATAACCGTTTAAATGCAACACGACCAAATATTACTTTAAGTGGTGTAAGTCATGTGCCTAAGCCAATCGATTCTTCAAGTAATTACGCGCAAAAGTGGACCTATTCCAACGAAGAAGATGTGTTTGGTAGTTACCGTGCAGAATATGATTTAAGTGATGCTGTGACGGCTTATGCAGCCTATGGTTTTCGTCATGGTGAAGAAAATAATAGTTTAGCTAATTTCACACTGACCAATGCAGCAGCAGGTGATGGCACTTCCTATCGTTTTGATAATGCACGTGTAGATATGGTCAACACTGGAGAAATCGGTGTACGTGCGAAGTTGAATACAGGTGCGATTGAACATAATCTTGTACTATCAGGTTCAGCTTTCCAACTGAATAGCCGAAATGCCTATGTTATGGATTATTCAAATACATTTGCTGGAAATATCTATAGACCAACGCAGTATGATAAACCTACCATTTCTTCTTCAGCACTAACTGGTGGTCAGTTAGATCAACCTACTCTAACGGCACGTACTCGTTTAAGAAGTATTGCTATTGGTGATAATTTAAAAGCATTTGATGAGCGCTTATCAGTTATGCTTGGAATGCGTTATCAACAGCTAAAACAAGAAAATTATAATTATGATACTCAAGCCATTAAATCTGCTTATGATGATCATAAGGTTACGCCAGCGTTAGGTTTAAGTTATAAGCTGATGCCTGAATTAGCTGTATATGCTAATTATGTTGAAGCGCTTTCACAGGGTTCATCAGCAACGTCTAGTTCTGGAACGATCATTACGAACACTGGTGAAGCTTTGTCACCTTATATCTCTAAGCAAAAAGAAGTGGGATTAAAGTATGAAGGTGAAAAGCTAGGGGCGGCATTAAGTTATTTCAATACCAACCGCCAACGAGGTATGCTTGTTAAAAATGCTGATGAAACCTATACCTTTACTAATCAAGGTGAAAATCGACATCAAGGTGTTGAACTGCAAACCTATGGCCAGTTGACTGATACATTTAAAGTATTGGGAGGTGTGACATGGTTAGATGCCAAACAGAAAGATACAGAAAATGGGTTATATAACAATAATGACGTGATTGGAGTTCCTCAATTCCAAGCCAATCTTGGCGCAGACTGGCAGTTACCGATCGAGCAAGATATTTCTGTAAATGGTCGCATAATTTATACAGGTTCTAGCTATGCCAATAATGCAAATACGTTAAAAGTAAATGATTGGACTCGCTTTGATCTGGGTGCGAGTTATAAAACTCAACTTAATCAAGTTCCAACGGTATTCAACCTAACAATCAATAATGTATTTGATAAAAATTATTGGGGGTCAGTGGGTGGCTATGATGATGCAGGTTATTTAAATGCTGGTCAGCCACGTACCTTTATGATGAGTGCAAGCTTTGATTTCTAATATATTGGTTTAAAAAAATCCCCGAATATTCGGGGATTTTTTTATTTATAAAACAGCTTTCAGTCGTTTGACCACTTCTTCACACTGCGCTAAATCTGCAACCAGTGCCATTCTGACATGACCTTCACCAGGATTGCCTTGTTCTATGTCACGAGACAGATAACGGCCAGGTAAAACCTTGATATGCGCTTTTTCCATTAACATCTTGGCAAAAGTTTCATCATTATCCACTTTTAACCAGTAATAAAAGCCCGCATCTGGTTTTTGTAAAGGCAATAAATGACCGAGTTCAGACTGGAATAAATCAAACTTAGCACGATACTGCTGACGGTTTTCTTCAACATGTGCTTCATCATTCCACGCGGCAATAGATGCCAATTGATTTTGTACTGGCATTGCAGCGCCGTGATAAGTACGGTATTGCAAATAAGGTTTCAATAAAGCCGCATCACCTGCAACAAAACCAGAACGCATACCCGGTAAGTTTGAACGTTTAGAAAGTGAATGGAACACGATGCAATTTTTATAATCATCACGACCCATTTCGGTACAAACTTCTAACAGACCGATTGGCGCTTGATCAAACCAAAGTTCTGAATAACATTCATCCGATGCAATCACGAAACCATATTGATCAGACAGGGCAATTAACTTTTTAAACTGTTCTTTTGATAGAACCGTTCCTGTTGGATTACCTGGTGTGCACACAAACAGTAAGGCGGTTTTTTCCCATACTTCCGCAGGGACAGCATCGAAGTCACCTAAATAGCCATTTTCTTCAGTACAGTTAATAAAATAAGGTTTTGCACCTGCAAGTAGGGCTGCACCTTCATAAATCTGATAAAACGGATTTGGCATCACCACATACGGTGCATCTTCACGCTTAATCAAAGCTTGTACAAAAGAGAAAATACCTTCACGTGTACCAGAAACAGGCAGGATATGATCTTCTGCACTAATATGATTCAACTTGAAGCGATTGCTGAGCCATTGTGCAATACTTTGGCGCAACTCAGGCAGACCTTTACTGTTCGGGTAGGTCGATAGATGGGCAAAATTATCAATAATCGCTTGTTTAACGAACTCTGGTGCAGGATGTTTAGGCTCACCAATTGATAAAGGAATCAACGGTAAATTGGCAGGTTGCACATCTTTAAAAAGTTGATTTAACTTTTCAAAAGGATAGGGATGCAATAACGACAAGCTAGAGTTCATTTTAAACAGTTACCAAACAATAAAGTTAAGATGGATTACAAATTTGATTCGATGCTTCATCTAATGCGGCTTTTAAGCTTTCCGCAAAAGTTTTCACTTCTTCATCGGTGAGCAAGACACCATTTTTCTTAGTGACAAAGAAAATATCTTCCGCACGTTCACCCAGTGTGGCAATTCTTGCAGAATGGATATCCAAACCTTGCAACATGAACAAACCACCAATACGCGCCAACAGGCCTGGATGGTCGAGGGTTGAGATTTCAACCATGTGCTGCTGTAACGTCGGGTTTAAGACAATATCGACAGTATTTTGCACATCAAAATGGCGTAAATGACGTGGGATACGGCGTTGCATGATACCCGGATATTGATCCGAATGACTCAATGCATCAACCAAAGCTGCTTTCACTTTGCGCTCGCGATCAGGGTCAGTCAACAATGTACCAAAACGATCCAGTACCAAGTAGGTATCTAAGCTGAATGAGGTTGAGGCGGTGATAATACGGGCATCTTGGACATCAAGATTCATACGATCCAGTACCGCAACTGTGGTGGCAAACAAGTTCGGTTGATCACGCGTATAGATAAAGATCTGAACTGCATCATCGGCAGCATTACGATGCGCACGCAATAGAACTAAAGGTTCTGGATTATCACCGTGCTGTAAAATTGCTTGGGTATGCCAAGCAATTTCATTGGCCGACTCTTTCACAAAGTATTCATCACCCAACTCTTGCCAAACTTTCTCAACTTCAGCCAGAGAGAAGTCATTAACCAAGAGTTCACTGGCAGCAAACTTGGTATCTTCAATCAGCATTTGATAGTCAACTGGACGACCTAAGCCAGAGCGTATTACATCACGTGCATAGGTGTAGAGCTGACGCATCAAAGATGCACGCCAAGTATTCCACAGCTTCGGATTGGTTGCGTTAATGTCGGCAACCGTCAGGGTGTAGAGATAATCGAGATGCTCCATATCACCGACTTTTTCAGCAAAGTCTTTGACTTCATCAGGGTCAGAAATATCTTTTTTCTGTGCAGTGAGGGACATTAATAGGTGATTGTTAATCAGCCACGCAACCAGTTTGCACTCACGCTCGGTAAAGCCATGGGTGCGGCAGAATTCAATTGCATCCAATGCACCAAGTTCACTATGATCACCACCACGACCTTTAGCAATATCATGGAAAATTGCAGCCATATAGACAATGTCATGGCGGGCAATACGCTGGAACACAGAGCTAACCACAGGGAATTCTTTAGCAAATTCAGGTTCTTTAAAGCGACTTAAATTGCGAAGTAATAACAGGGTATGTGCATCGACCGTATAAATATGGAACAGGTCATATTGCATCAAGCCTGTAATCTGTCCAAAAGCGGGAATGTAATTGCCCAATACACCGTAACGCTTCATCGCCACCATGGTGTCATATAAATGCGGTGAGCGAATGATCGACATAAACAAGGCTTGATGTTCTGGATTATCACGGAAACGCTGATCAATCCGTTTTGCAGCAAGCACCAGCAGGCGTAAGGTACGGGCACGAATACCAGTAATTTCAGGTCGATTTGCCAATAAGTAGAATAACTCTAAGATAGCAATCGGTTCTTCTGAAAATACTTTGTGATGTTGAACAGCCAATTTCCCATCGACAATTTTAAAACGTTCATTAATATCAATAATGTGGCGTTCGTAATCAGGTAGACGTGGGGTAATCACCGATTCATTGAAATAGGCGAGTAGCATTTCATTCAGGGTTGAAACTTGCTGTGCGGTACGATAGTAGCGCTTCATAAACTGTTCAACAGCAAAATTAACAGGCTGACCTTCTTCACGCACATAGCCAAATTTTGCTGCGATATCACGTTGATATTCAAACAATAAGCGGTTTTCATCACGTTTGGCTAAACGGTGTAAATGGGTTCGGATTTCCCATAAAAAGCTTTCGGCTTCTTCCAATACACCCAGTTCAAATTCAGTGATAAAACCCAAATGCACCAAATCATAAATACGATTGACACGGAAGTGACGCTTGGCAATCCAGCCAATCTGGTTGATATCGCGAATACCACCTGGGGCATTTTTAATATCAGGTTCTAAATTACTCTCGGTATTGTTGTGTTGTGCATAGCGTTTAGCTTGTTCAGCCATTTTGGCATCATAGAAGGTTTGATCTGTCCATGTTTGCGCAACGATACGGCGTGGCCATTTTGCCAGTTGCTGATTGCCTGTAATGAGGCGAGCTTCAATCAACGTGGTCGCAACAGTTAAATCATTAATGGCTTGTTCAACACAGTTTTGAATGGTGCGAACGCTGATACCCGGTTTGAAATTACCGACATCCCATAAAGATGAAATAAAGGTCGAGATTAGTTTTTCTTGTTCTTCACTAATTTCATCCTCAGACAAAATCATGATATCAGTATCTGAATAGGGCAGCATTTCATGGCGACCATAACCACCTACTGCAAATAAGCCCAATTCTGTTTGATCTAAGCCTGCATGATTCCAAAGAAAGATCAGGGCTTCATCAATAGAGTCTGAGCGCGCTCCAATCACTTCACGAATGGGTTGACCATTTTCATAGCTCTCCTGTAATTGCTTTTCTACATCCGTACGCCATTGGTTAATGGCTTGAATATCATGAATACTGGTGACGTAGTTCAACAAAGGAGAGGTCTTGATCATAAAGCTGGGTCTTCTATCAAAGCCCCTCTAAAAAGAGGGGAAGTTGTGATGATAATCACCTAAGATCATCTTAAGCGTTGGTTTGTACACTCACTTGGTCTGCGGCGTGCTGTGCCAATTCACGTGCAAGATCAGTCGTTTCAGCGCGGGCAGTTGCAACGCCCATACGGCGACGTTTAAAGCCCTCAGGCTTGCCAAATAGACGTAAGTCTGTGTTTGGATTTGCTAAAGCAAGATTCAAGCCAGTGAAACTTAAGTTTTTAGCATCAACACCTGCATAAATCACCGCACTTGCAGCGACACTATGGCGTGCTGTATTGACAGGTAGACCAAGAATTGCACGGGCATGTAATTCAAATTCACTTTGGAATTGTGACGCTAAAGTGACTAGACCTGTATCATGAGGGCGAGGTGAAACTTCACTAAACCAAACTTTATCGCCTTTAATAAACAGCTCTACACCGAAGATACCACAACCGCCTAAAGCAACAGTGACTTTATTGGCAATGCGTTTTGCTTCTTCCAGTGCAGCAGGTGTCATTGGTTGTGGCTGCCAGCTTTCCACATAATCACCCGCATCTTGACGGTGACCAATTGGATCACAGAAATGTGTTTCGATTTCGCCTGTTTCTGGATTTTTAGCACGAACGGTAAGCAAGGTAATTTCAAAATCAAAATCAATTTGCGATTCAATAATCACGGTGCCTTGATTGACGCGGCCGCCTTGCATTGCATAATCCCAAGCGGCATCCACTTCATCAAAACTCTTCACACGAGACTGACCTTTACCTGAAGAAGACATGACAGGTTTTACAAAGTTTGGATAACCAATGTCATCACATGCAGCACGGAAGCTTTCTAAGGTATTGGCAAAGCGATAAGCAGAAGTTGGCAGACCGAGTTCTTCAGCAGCTAGACGACGAATTCCTTCACGGTTCATGGTGAGGTTAACTGCTTTTGCAGATGGAATCACGGTTGCGGTTTGGCTTTGTTCAATTTCTACCAAAACTTCTGTGGCAATGGCTTCAATTTCAGGAACAATTAAATTGGGTTTGATCTTTTCAATCAGTTGTTTTAATTCGGCTGGATCAGCCATATTCAGGGTATAGGCATAATGAGCCACTTGCATGGCAGGCGCATGATCATAACGATCTGCAGCATGAACTTCGACACCTAAGCGTTGTAAAGAAATCACAACTTCTTTACCTAGCTCTCCAGAACCTAACAGTAAAACCTTAAATGCAGAAGATTGAAGTGGAGTTCCAAGAGTGACGCTCATGCGAATAATCCTATCCTGAGTAATTTGCGTTTAAGCATAGCAGAACTTTTTGTGGAATTAAGCTAATCTGACACAAAAAACCTGCTTTTTGTTAGACAGAAAAATGCACTTCATCTGCGATTTGGCTGCTTACACATCTACCTGATAATTCAGTTGTAATTCATCTGCATGTTGACCACGGATTCCCCAATTGCATTTTGGTGTTTCAAAAATTGTAATTTCAATATCTTGTGTTGAAATCCCACATTGTTGCTGAATATAAGTGAAAATACTTTGAATCAAACGTTTTTTTGCTTCAGTACTTCTGCCTTCAAACATCGAAATTTCTATAATTAGATAATGCTGGCTACGATCATTGGGATAGATAAAGTCTTCTTCCGTTAGCGCAATAAAACGCTGAAATTTCTTTTCGATAGGATAGTTTAAACTTTCAATTAGCGCTTGATGTACGGCATCAGAAAGTTGACTCCTAAATTGCTCGATGGTGGTTTGTAGGGCATAAATCTTGATTTGTGACATTGTTGATTTCTTCCTTGTTGACGTTTTAATTTTTTATAGATGGACAAGTCTGACAGTATGCTGAACAAAAGCATAAAATCAATTGCTTAGAATAAAAAGCATTCTGCTGGGTAAATAAGTAACAAGCATTGAGAATTATTCCCAAATTGACTAGCATAATGTCCAAATGTTTCATCGGCGATTTGCTATGTCTAATCCAAACTCTCGTGTAACCGCAATCCTGTTGTGTAGTGCATTTTTATTGGCTGCTTGCGGAAACTCAAATAATGAGCCAAAAGAAAAGGTAGAAATCAAACCTGCGCCGAAACTTAACAACGATGCCACCACCTATGCCAATACAGCATGGAAGTTGATTAATGACATCGATCAGATTGTTTATAATAAACAAGTTGGTGAGATTGAAGAAAAAGTCAGAAAACCATTGCGTCAGCTCAGTACAGATTGGCGTATCAATGTCAAAATGACCGATTCCGTGACTGAAGGTAAATATGCATTGTGTCGCAAGGCATTGACCAGTTTGGATACGTGGGCACGCGATGTAAAAGATAATGCCAGTGCATCGACTCAAAAGCAGGCTGATTATGAGCGTGATAAAGCACAATGTAAGGATGCAATTGATAATCCTGCGCTAGGTAATACTTCTCCAAAGTAGGAGTGAAAAATGTATTTTCGCATCTTATCGGTTTTCTGGATTCTATTTGGTTTACTGGGAATAAACACCAGTTATGCCCAAGTAGATTTCCATCTTGCCTATCAGCTGCAAATGCCGAAGACCAAGCCTGTACATTTTTCTAATGATCGTTCATTTCGATTTGTGAGCCCATCTCCTTTTTTTACTGCCAATGAACTAGTCAATGCAAAGGCGATTCTTGTTGACGGAAGGGCAGTTGTTGAAATTGAAATTTCAGCTTCTGCACAGAAAAAGTTTAATCAGTTGGTCAACAAAAATACGCAAAGCCAAGATCAAGGTCTATTTGATCAGATGATTGGTTTAGGCGTTATGATTGATGGACAGCCAGCAACGGTTATACAAGGGGTTTATAGACCTATTTCAGATCGAAAATTATGGTGTTTCCTAGTAGATGATCGCTTGCCTGCCAAGGAGCAATTGCGTCAGGCTAATAATATTGTCAAAAAAATGCAATTGACCAAAGCGTCACATTGAAATCATCTCATTTGCAACTTATCCTAGCTTGGACTGGTCGCTTTGGATGCCAGAATGTTATTTCAATAAAAAAGCGAGATGTTTTATCTCGCTTTTTTATGGTTAAAGTCATCAAACGCTTATGAGGTTTTGACCGTTTTTGCTGCTTCCTGTTTAGCTTTGGTTGCTGTGGTATTAGCCGCTTTTTTCGTATCTGTTGTTGCTTTCATTGCATCGTGTTTGGCAGTATCTTTCATTTTCGTCATGTCATGCTTTGCAGTATCTGTTGTTTTGGTTGCTTCTTTCTTGGTTTTTACCACACTTGTTGCAACACATTTGCCACCTTTGTGATTTGGTCCTGTACCACCTTGGATTTGAGTTCCTTTCGGGCAGGCAAATGCGCTAGCGCTGAGTACTGTAAATAGGCCTGCTGTTAAAATCGTTGCAATTTTTCTCATGATTGTCATCTGCATCGGGTAAGCGATAGTGCTTAGCTTTAATGTATGCGTGTTGAAGACAGGAAAGCAGACTGATTTTGTGAAATATTTTAGGGCATCAGTAGTATTTTATAGTGAGAGTTTATCTTTTAATTTATGTTTAAGCTTCAAAGCATATTGCAAAAAATGCTGTGCTTATCCATTTGAAATACAAGATAGTATACTTACGCTTTTAGGTGACCGACTGTTGCCAATTTTCTAAGCCGATCTAAATCAATGACTTCGATTTTCTTAAAACCAAGTTGAATGACGCCTTGCTTTTCGAACAGGTTCAGCTCTTGATTTACAGTCTGTCTAGATACTGTCAACATATTGGCCAACTGGTCTTGTGAAATTTGAATACTAAAATCCTGAATAAACGAACGATTGCCATAACCCTCTAAAATGAACAGCAAGCGTTGCGCCAGGCGCTGGGTAATGCTTTGGGTTTGAATCGCAATTTGCTCTAAAAATACATAGCGTAGTTTTTGACTGGTCAGCAGGGCAAAGTAGTACCAGTAATACGGATTTTGCAGCAAGAAATCATTGAGTGGTTGTGCTGGTATTTGCAGCACCACGCTTTTCTTCAATGCAATGGCATCATGCGAGCGGGGTTGCTGATCGATGAGGGAAATTTCGCCAAACCACATGATCGGTTCCGCAATTGCAGCAATCGCTTCATTGCCATTGACATCGATATAACCCAAGCTAATTGAGCCTTCCAATACGCCATACACCCCATCAAATTGATCTTGCGCACTAAAAACAGCTGCATTTTTCTCGATGATATGCTTCTTGCCATGTTCAATAATAAAATTTTGAAAAGGCTCCGCTAAGTGGCTAAACCATGAGTTTTGCTGTAAATGTTGGATGTAAATCGAATCTAGCACGGCGGGGTCCTGTGTGAAAAATAAATCCATTTGTCAGCTACATGACAACTTCGCTGCAATATTTCTTATAGATTAACAGCATAAACGAATTATATGAGGAATGAGAAATGACAAATTTGGAACGTCTACTTAGTCAATATGCGGCTTATCACTTAGATCGAAATAATGTTGTGACCCATTTTGTGGGTATTCCTTTAATTGTATTTTCTATTCTGTGTTTAACAGCGCGTGCTGGCGTAGAAATTTCTGGCTTTTCAATTACTTTAGCCATGCTGCTTATTGTCCTAAGTACAATTTATTATATTTCATTGGATAAGTTATTTGGTATTTTGATGCTGATTTTATTTGTCTTGGCGTATCCATTGGCTGTGAAAATTGCGGCTTTAGCAATGTGGAGTTGGCTAGGTGCGAGTATCGGTATCTTTGTGGTGGGTTGGGTATTCCAATTCGTGGGTCATTATTTTGAAAAGAAAAAACCAGCCTTTGTTGATGATCTGATTGGTTTAGCCATCGGGCCTTTATTTGTTTTGGCTGAATTTGTTTTCTTACTGGGTTTCCGTAAGCCGTTGCATCAACGGATTTTAAAAGAAGCACAAATCAAACGTGCTGAAATGGATATGAAGCCGCAGACGGTGTCTTAAGTTGTTAGCTTGATGTAAAAGCCGATATCAAGATGAGTCGGCTTTTTTATTTGGATGAAAGAGCACTTATAGCGAGTGATATAAGTACGCTTTTGAAAACGATTAAAGTTGAGCAATAAATTTCTGAATCGTTTCGATGACTAATTCGGGATGTTCTCGGTGAGGGAAGTGTCCACACTGGGGGATAATATACGTTTCAGCGTGGGCATATTCAGCCAATCGTTTGGGTTGTTCTACGCTGCCATATTCATCATGCTCGCCATGTATGATCAGCATTTTAGCGGAGACTGCCTGCAAATCTGATTGTAACGACCAATCTCGAAACTCAGCTGAAAGCCATGTCTCTGTCCAAGCATCTAAAACCCATTGCGCTTTTTCAGCATGATATTTTTCTAGGCGGTGCATCTGTTCAGGTTGTTGAAACATTTGTTTGACTGAAGCAATACCATCCAATGTTTCCTGTTCAACATAGGCTTGTGCTGCAAGTGTGATGACTGCTGTACATCGTGAAGGTTTTTGTGCTGCAAAACTGACCGCCATACCACCACCGACGCTATGACCAAGCGCAATCACTTGTGGTATTTCAAGTTGATTTAAAAGTTCAGTAACCACATGGGCTTCTTGTTGAATAAAATGATGAGATAGCTTAGAGGGAATTGGATCAGATTTGCCAAAGCCCAAACGATCATAGGCAATCACGGTTCGATGGGTTGCGACCGCGAGTCGTTCTGGGAAATCCCGCCAGAGTTGCACACTGCCAAGCGAATCATGCAGTAACAGGATTGGAATTTTATTATCTGTGTATTGTGGCTGCCATATTTTTAGAAAGACATGTGCATGCTTTATCGCAAGTATTTGTTCTGTGATATGTAAAAGTGACATTGAAGCGAGGCCAAGTGTCTGAATTGATCAAAGAATAATAAAAAACTAACGATCTGATATAGCTATAATCGTGAACAAGGATAGTCTGATCGTGCCATTAAAATGAAAAAAATCGCCATTATTGTCTATGATGGGTGTTGGGCCATGAGTGTGATGATGTTGAAAGATTTCTTTCATGTCATTAATTTACTATCAATTCGGCAAGGTCAAGCCGAAAGCTATCAAGTTGAGATATTTAGTTTAGATGGTTTAGCCAAACTAAGTGCCAGTGGTCCAAGCATCGAAGTCGATAACAAAGTTAGAAGGGAGACAACTTATGATTTAGTCATTCTTCCCAGTTTTGAAGGGAATCTGCTTATTCAGATCCAAGAAGAAAATGATGACCTGGTCGATTGGCTTAAAAGTCAAATACAGCAACAAACACCAATTCTCGCGCTCACAACAGCTGCTTACTTTTTGGCGGCCACTCAACAATTACAGCATGTCCTGCTTGCGACCCATTGGGCATTTCTGCGAGAACTAAAACGATTGTTTCCTCTAAGCTCTTTTACTGCCAATCGAAATTATTTGCAAAGTGAGCAGATTTATACGACAGGTACATTGCTTGGAACGTTTGATGCTTTGCTTGGCATTGTGGCGCAACAGAAAGGGGATTATTTTGCACAACTCTGTGCCAGTCATTTATTAATGCACGCTCCACAAGAACTGAATCCTGTACTGCCAGATTTTCGAAATCATTGTGATGAAGCCGTGTTGCAGGTGCAAGATTGGCTTGATATCAACTTTCCTCAGGAAAATCGTATTGCTGATTTGGCTAAGCAATTTAATTTTAGTGAACGGAATTTAAAACGGCGTTTTCAATTAGCGACACAGATTTCACCTAATCAATATTTACAGCAGGTGAGAGTAGATAAGGCCAAGAAACTATTATTAACCACGGAGATGAATGTACAGCAGATCGCCTATGCGGTGGGCTATGAAAATGTCAGTTTCTTTATTCGTGTATTTAAGAAAATAACAGGTTGTACCCCAAGCCAATGGCTTAAATAAAAAAACCGCCAATAAGGTCATTACTGGCGGTTTGGAAATCAAAAAACTGATTTATACGTTAAAGCGGAAGTGTAATACATCACCGTCTTGAACAACATAGGTTTTACCTTCTAAACGCCATTTGCCGGCTTCTTTGGCGCCATTTTCACCGTTATATTGAATGAAATCATCATAAGCCACACATTCAGCACGGATAAAGCCTTTTTCAAAGTCAGTGTGAATCACACCAGCTGCTTGTGGCGCAGTCGCACCGACTTTAACTGTCCAAGCACGAACTTCTTGTACACCAGCAGTGAAGTAAGTTTGTAAGCCAAGTAAGCTATAACCTGCACGAATCACGACGTTTAAGCCAGGTTCTTCCATACCCATTGCTTCCAAGAATTCAGCGCGATCTTCATCTTCTAATAATGAAATCTCAGCTTCGATCTGGTTGCAAAGTGGGACAACAATCGCATTCTCTTCAGCAGCAAGTTTTTTTACTGCTTCAAGATGTGGGTTGTTTTCAAAACCGTCTTCTGCCACGTTGGCAATATACATCGTTGGTTTAAGTGTCATTAAACCAAAACCGCGAACGGCTTTACGTTCATCATCAGAAAGGTCAGCCGCACGTGCTGGTTTGCCTTCATCAAGTAAAGGCTGAATTTTTTCTAAAACTGCTTTAGTTGCAAGAGCTTCTTTATCGCCACCTTTTGCTGCTTTAGTTAAACGTAACAAAGCTTTTGCAACGGTATCAAGGTCAGCAAGTGCAAGTTCAGTATTGATGGTTGCGATGTCATCTAATGGGTCAATTCTACCATTTACATGAATCACGTTTTCATCTTCAAAGCAACGAACCACGTGGGCAATCGCATCTGTTTCACGGATATTGGCAAGGAATTGGTTACCCAAGCCTTCACCTTTTGATGCACCCGCAACTAAACCTGCGATATCAACAAATTCCATTGTGGTCGGAATAACACGTTGCGGTTTAACAATCGTTGTAAGTTTGTCTAGGCGTGGATCTGGAACAGGGACAATACCTGTATTCGGTTCAATGGTACAGAATGGAAAGTTTTCAGCTGCAATCGCTGCCTTTGTTAATGCATTGAACAATGTAGATTTACCTACGTTTGGCAGACCAACAATACCGCAATTAAAACCCATGAAACCACTCACAAATGTGTTATTTAAAAATTGCTGCTGATTTTACATGAAAGCCATGACAAAGTCAGGTCATGGCGAGTGCGGATTTTTATTTCAAGCTTAAACTTTGCGTTTATCGAGCTGTTTGGCAATATTATCGCCTGTCGTTTGTACCAGCATGACCAAAACAATCAGGACTAAAATCACCGCCAACATCACTTGCATATCAAAACGTTGATAGCCATAACGATAGGCAATATCGCCCAAACCACCTGCACCAATCGCACCTGCAATAGCAGAAGAACTGATCATGGTCACAATAGTCACAGTAAAACCTGCAACAATCCCTGGCAAAGCTTCAGGAAGCAATACATACCAAAGAATCTGCTTGCGGTTACAGCCCATTGCTTGTGCTGCTTCAATCAACCCTTGATCGACTTCACGTAGGCTCACCTCTGCGATACGAGCAAAGAAAGGAATAGCAGCAATGGTTAAGGGTACAATTGCGGCTAAAACACCGTAACTGGTCCCGACAATCCAACGGGTAAATGGAATCAAAGCCACCATTAAAATCAAGAAGGGTACAGATCGAGTAATGTTAATGATCCAACCTAATGATTGATTGATTTTCTTGGAGGGATAAATACCAAAATCAGCAGTACTCACTAAAATTAAAGCAATCGGCAGGCCAATCAGGAAGGCAAGAATTGCGGAAACACCGACCATAATTAAAGTATCGGTGGTTCCTGTTAGTAATAGGTCAATGAGTTGATTGTACATAACCGATCACCTCAAGTTGTGTTATTGCAGGATGTTTTTCAGATTGTGAGTGGTTTAGATCAAACTCGAGATTGCGAATCCCGATGATTAATGAGCCGATGGTACGCTGCTGAATGCTATCAATTTGACTGTAATACACCTGAACTGGACTATTAAAACCATCCAATAGTTCATATAAATCAGGTACCGATTTCGATTCACTGACATATTTCAATTTTAAAATCTGATGTGTACTTTGGGGCAGAATGGTTTGGCTCAACTCAAAGGGCAGATTCACCTGTTCAAAGTTGAGTAATTCCTGTGTGATCTGTTGTTGCGGATTGGAAAATACCGACCAGACTTGCCCAGCTTCAACAATTTCACCTTGATCAATTACAATCACCTGATCGCAAATCTCTTGTATGACCTGCATTTCATGGGTGATCAAAACAATGGTTAAACCGAGGTCCTGATTGATTTGTTTTAATAGCGACAGAATATTGGCTGTACTTTCAGGATCCAGTGCGGAAGTTGCTTCATCACAGAGCAGGATTTCAGGCTGAGAAACCAAGGCACGTGCGATTCCTACACGTTGTTTCTGCCCACCAGAAAGTTGAGCAGGGTAATCATTTCGCTTTGCCTCTAATCCCACCAGCGTCAGTACATCACTGACACGCTGCTCAATTTCAGCCTTGTCATAATCTGCGATACGTAGCGGTAAAGCCACGTTTTCCCACACCGTTTTCGCTGACATTAAATTAAAATGCTGAAAAATCATGCCGATTTTTTGCCGAGTTTTAATCAACTCGGCATGGCTCAATTCTGCGATATTTTGTTGATGAATCAGAATACTACCTGTATCAATCGACTCTAAGCCGTTTAAGGTACGGAGTAGGGATGATTTACCAGCGCCACTTTTCCCGATAATCCCAACAATCTGTGCTTTGGGAATATCAATATTAATGTCTTTTAAAGCATGTAAGCGTTGGCCCTGTACATCATAAAACTTATTTAAACCACGTATTTTTAGATATGGGACTGAAAAATCGACCTGTGAACCAAAACTCACCATGATTGTTCTCCTTATTTCCAACCTGGGAACCACAACGTTGGACCGAAATCGCTATCCAATGCAGCTTTGACTTTAGGTGAGTTTTGATAAATCTCGACAAATTTCTGCAGTTTATTGTCTTTGTCCTGATAATCATCACGCACTACAAATAAAATCGCATAACGTTTATTTGTGTTGTCATCAAACAATAAGGCACTTTCAGGATCAGCCGTCTTGGCTAAACGTAAGTAATGTGGATAACCAAAAGCGAGATCAACATCATCAATCGCACGTGCAGTTTGAGGGCCTTCAACTTCAGTAAATTTCAGATTCTTCGGATTCGCTGTAATGTCTTTCAATGCAGAAAGGTGATTGTTACTGTCTTTCAGCTCAATCAACTTGGCTTGTTGCAATAGCAATAAAGCACGCCCTTGATTGACAGGATCATTCGGAATCGCAACAGTTGCACCATTTGGTAGTGCATCAAAACTTTGATATTTTTTTGAATACAGTCCAACATGCGAAGCCGCACCCGCAGCAAAGGACTTTAATTTAAAGCCAGTTTCTTTAATGGCATTATCCAAAAAAGGTTGATGCTGGAAAAAGTTCGCATCAATGTCCCCATGATTTAAGGTAATGTTAGGCGTATTCCAGTCAGAAAACTCGACCAATTTGACATTTAAACCTTGCTGTTTGGCTTCATCGGCTGCGACTTGCAGTGGATGGGCAAAAGAGGGGCTAATTCCAATCACCAGTTCACTACTATGGTTCTGTCTTTGTTTATTCCAGATCAATAAGGCAATAATCGCAACGACGACGACAAGGCCAATACCGAGCCATTTTTTAGAGGCTGTTTGAGCCATATATTTCTCCAATTCTTTTCTTAAATGTTAAGCACTAATTTCTTCAATTATTTTTAGATCATCTGTGTTGTCATGTGTTCTACATCGGAACTGATTAGCAGGATGACTTGCGGCTAAATGATCGCCTTGGGCAAAAAGTTTGTTTCGCAGTGAACCCGTTGCATATTCAGTTTTATAACGTCCACGTTGCTGTAATTCAGGAATCACCAGTCGAATGAAATCATGGTGTGATTCAGGTGCAACCGTACGGGTCAGGTTAAAACCATCAATACCCGTTTGATCAAGTAGTTCAATGAGATATTCTGCAACTTCAATACCACTCCCTACAATCAGGGGATAACGTCCACCAAGCACATGTTGGGCTTTTAAGTCATTTTTGCTGATACGCTGTTCTTTAAACTTTTCATTGACGGAAGCGATGCTATTGCTCTTTTGATAAGGAATCGCTTCATCATCTGCAAACTTAGAAAGATCAATTCCGACTGAACTGGCATAATGCGCTAGACCTGCTTCAGGGCTGGCATATTGACGATATTCAGCCAGTTTTTGCTGGGCAAGTTCATGTGTTTCTGCGACTACAACGGTAATCCCGACAAAGATTTTAATCGCATCTTCATCACGACCTTGCTGTGTTGCTTGTAGTCGTATTTTATTAACTTGCTGACGAATCTTCTCAGGTTGATCACCACCGATAAAAATACATTCGGCATGACGCGTGGCAAACTGTAGTCCTTTCGGTGATGCACCTGCTTGGAAGAGTGTTGGCGTACGTTGAACCGAAGGCGCAACCTGAAATACCCCTTGGCTTTGGTAATATTGCCCTTGATGATTGATCGAGTGGACTTTATTTGGATCAGTAAAAACGCGCTGTTGTTTATCTTTCTTTAAGGCATCATTTTCCCAAGAGCCTTCCCAATATTTATAGCAAAGCTGTAGGAACTCCTCGGCCTGATCATAACGTGCATCATGATCTTTTAAGCCTTTTTGCCCAATTAGGCGTTCGGCACTATCCAGATAGCCTGTGACAATATTCCAGCCCAAACGACCTTGAGTTAAATGATCGAGACTGGCAAATCGCCGTGCAAATTGATAGGGCTGCTCATAGCTGAGATTGACCGTGACGCCAAAGCTTAAATTCTGTGTCACCAAAGCCATTGCCGAAATCAGGGTAGAAGGGTCATGGCTCGGCAGTTGAATTGATTCTTTTAAAGTCAGCTCTATTCCATTTTGATAGACATCGTAAACACCTGTAATATCAGCTAAAAATAAACCATCAAACAAACCTTGTTCTAACGTTTGTGCCAGTTCAGTCCAATAGCTCAATTCATTAAAGCGATGTGATTGATCCCGCGGATGCGTCCATAAACCATGATTGATATGACCGACACAATTCATATCAAAGGCATTTAACAAGATTTTTTTAGCAAACGTTTGACTCATTACAAAGTCCCCCGTCGTGGAGGCAGAATGCCATTCAACACATAATTACCGATGAAGTAATATTTCCAGCGTGCAGCATCATGTAAGGTATGTACACGTGCATTACGCCAATGACGATCAAGGCCATCAGCACGTTGACTGCCACGGCTACCTGCTAATTCAATCAGTTTCGATGATGCCTTTAATGCAGTTACCGTACTATGTGCACGAACTTTGGCCACATCAATTGAGGCTTTGGCTAAGGTGTCAGCATTGAGATCCTGTTTGGCGATATCTACAGATCGAGCTGCTTGTTTAAGGAGTAATTCGCTAGCTTTGACATCGGTTGCCACACGACCCAGCTCAGATAGAGTTAAAGGGTCCTGTGTTGCGGACTCAATTTTGGCATCAATCCAAGGGCGGGCAACACGCACACGCTCTAGGGTTTCTTCAAAGGCTGCACGGGCAATGCCGACTTCAATCGCTGCATGCATAATTTGCGCAAATGGCCCCACCAAAGATAGCTGCTTGAAGGCAGTATCAAAAGGAATCACATCATCCTTGGCAACAAAGACCTGATTAAATTTGACTGTACCGCTACCCGTAGTCCGTTGCCCAAACCCAGACCAGTCATCAATCAGTTCTAAACCTTGACTGTCTCTTTGTACAAAAGCCAAAAATTCGTTACCTGTTTCATCAACCACTAGGGTTGGAATACGATGTGCAAATAGGCTACCTGTGCAATAAAATTTTTCTCCTTGAATCAGATAACCGTTTTCACTTGGGATTAAGGTAGTTTGTTTATGTGCAGAAGTGCGGGTTTTAAATTCCGCCAGCGCATTACCAAAACGCGCACCTTGTAACACTTCTTGATAGAGGCGTTTCTTTTGCGCTTCCGTGCCTGTATTGCGTAATACCTCCAATGCATAAAAATGGTTTTGTGGAATCTGACCGATTGAACCATCTGCACCACTAAACAGCGCAATCACTTTGGCAACAGTTAAGCTGGAAACTTCTGCGCCACCATATTGCCTAGGTACAGTAATCGCCCATAAACCTGACTGACTGTAGGTTTCTATTTCAGTAAACGGCAAGTTTCGATTGGCATCGCGTTCAACCGCCGCTTGTTTAAACTGTTGACTGAGCTGGGTCGCAATTTCTAGGGCTTCGGCATCGCTTTGGATAATATGGGCTGCTTTAAAATTGGTTTTGGCAAAACCTTGTAATTCTTGATAAGAGGTCATAATGATTTGCTCCTTAAATCCAAGCATGGCGGGCAGGGTGCGTACCATTGAGGTAATAGTCACCAATAGCATGGAATTTCCAACGCACAGGATCGTGTAGGGTATGCACACGGGCATTACGCCAATGCTGATCAAGATTATGCTGGCTCAGGCTGGCACGGCTGCCACCAAGTTCGAGCAGTTTTTCTGAGATATGCAGGGCAGCATCGTTGGCATAGATCTTTGCTTCCGCCACTAAAATAGAAGCACGAGCAGCTTGCTCGGCAGAAATCTCAGCGATTTGATCCAGTTCATCTAGATATTCGGCAGCATCATCCAGCAATAAAATGGCTGCATCCAGCAGGATATTGAGCTTGCCAACTTCTTGTAAGGTGTAATGTTCTTCACTGGCTTTTTCTACGCCTGAATCAACAATTGGACGTGCTTTACGAATACTGGATAAGGTGTCATCAAAAGCAGCTTCGGCAATGCCAACATCAATCGCAACTTGTAAAAGTTGAGAATAAGCACCGCGAACATTTGGGATGTCAGCAATAATGCGCTCATCAAAAAAAAGTGCAGGATCAACGACAACGTTGTGTAGTTTTACCGTTCCACTTGCTGTAGTACGTTGCCCAAACCCATTCCAGTCATTAATCACTTCAACACCAACCGCATGTCGATCAACGATCGCCAATACGGTATAGCCATCTGGGTGTAAGGCACGAATCGCTAACCAATCTGTAAAGCTAGTTCCAGTCGAGTAAAACTTTTCCCCATTTAAAAAGTATTGCCCATTTTCCAATCTTAAAGCAGTTAGAATGGCTTTGGTGTCTTTAGAATTTTTTTCAGGCCCACCATTGGCAATGCGTTTACCTGCAAGAATTTCAGTGTAGATAAACTGCTTTTGTGCATCTGAACCGGTGATATTAATAAAATTTAAAAGACCGAATTGGTTTTGTGGAATTTGTCCAACATTGGCATCGGCTTTACTTAGAATACGAAACACATGGGCCAAGGTTTTATTGGAGACAAAAGCACCACCATATTGTTGTGGTATACGGATTCCGCCCAGACCTTTTTGGCTAAACTGAATGATTTGTTCGGTGGGTAAAACACGGTTTTGATCTCGATTATTTCGATCTTCTAATGCAAAGTCAGCAACTTGATAGGCAGCATTGATGGCCTGCTGATCATTTGAAATCAGTTGTGTTTGAACTTGAATCACTGATTGATTACTGGACATGTGAGCACCTCTAATAGATAAGAGACACTTTACAAAAGTTTTACTTTTCAACTAAACCATCAGTTATGGCTTATATATCACAATAATTTCTAAGCATTTTTTATGAGAAAAATAACAGAAAAATTAATATTAAATATTTAGATAAAACAGTGGTTTGTGCTTATTGGTAATTTATTAAACAGTCTAAAAACTCATTTTCTATGAATGAAAGGAATATTCTCACCACGAAAATTTATAAAGCGACTTCGCCAAAATTAAAAAAAGATCGAACGAAAAGGACATTGTATTCATTAGCTTTTACTTCTAAAGTAGGGAAAACCTTATGTTTGATCGAATAGAAAAATAAATTTGGAGAGTTTATGCGGGTTTTATACCAATTTCCTTTGTCTCACTATTGTGAAAAAGCTCGCTGGTTGTTAGATCATAAGGAATTGGACTATGTGGCACATAATTTAATTCCAGGTTTCCATCGTGCGTTTACTTATCTAAAGTCTGGGCAATATTTATTGCCAATGTTGAAAGATGATAAGCGGTGGGTTGCTGATTCAACACAAATCGCTTTATATCTTGATACGACATATCCTGAACATGCGTTATTGAGACGTGATGAGCAGTTACGTGAGCAAGCTTTAGAAATCGACAAATTGACTGATGAACTTGGTGTACATGTTCGTCGCTGGTCATTGGCACATGCACTGTCAGTGGGTGATCATCCGCTTGAAATCATGATGGGTGAACAAGGCTATTTACGTCAGTTTGAGAAGATTTCTAAACCAATACTAAAAAGTCTGGTTTCGACGAACTATAAATTGAGCCCAGAAAAAGTTGCTCAATCTAAGTTGCGTATGACCGAGTTGATTAGCGATCTCAACCAGCGTTTGGTTGATAATCAAGGACGTTATATGGTTGGCGATCGTCTTGGTTTAGCGGATATTTCAGTCTGTTCTATTCTTGCACCATTATTGGTGATCAAAGGCACGCCTTGGGAACTCGAGAATGATGATATTGAACAGTTTGATGGTGAACTGAAGCAATATTATGACTATTTATCAGATCTGCCGATTGGGCAATACGTTCAGCGTATTTATGCCACTGAGCGTAATGCTCGTGTCGATTGGCGTGGTTTATAAATCAGTTTTTTTGTGGAAAAGCCCTGATTGATTATAATCGGGGCTTTTTTATGGGAAAGAAAAGAGAAAAATAGCCAAGAAAGTAAAAAATTATCGGTAAATAAAATTAATTTTTAAAAGAAAATTCGTTTTAAGCAGAAAATATTAGAAATTATTGCCAAATTTACTTTAAAAAAACTGAAAAGAGGGAAATAATTATAAAAAGGCTTTGTTATCTTATGTTTCAGGGTGTGATGGGGATCGAAACGAGTTGTTCAACTATTGGGAGATCAGTTGAACAGTTGCTCAAAAGGTCTTGTTTCGGCTTTGAGACAGAGATAAATCAAAAGTTTATCGGAATTATGTTTGCGTTATCCATGCAGCATTGTCAAAAGTTAAACGAATGTTTTCCCTTGACCCTTAAAAATTACTGAGTGAGCAGTTCCGATAACAACGTAGACGAAGAGTGAGAACTGTAGAATGGAATTGGATCGTTTTGATAAGCAAATACTTGAGATTCTGACCCATGAAGATGTCAATCTGAATGAATTATCTGAGCGCATAAACCTTTCGGTCAGTTCAGTGCATCGTAGGATAAAAAACTTAATCGAATCCCAAGTGATGGGACAGCTCAAACGAGAAATTAATTTTAATAAACTCGGTTTTAGCTTACATATTCTTTTGCAGGTTTCCTTGAGCAAACACGACAGTGAAACTTTTGATAAATTCCTACAAGAAATTGAAGATATTCCAGAAGTGACCAATGCCTTTTTAGTGACGGGGCAGAGTGCAGATTTTATTTTGGAATTGGTGGCACGTAATATGGATGACTATAGTGAAATTCTATTACGCCGTATTGGTAAGATTGATAGCGTGGTTGCGCTTCATTCCAGCTTCGTGATCAAAGAATATAACGTATTTAACTGCTATAAACTTTTGAATAAGTTATAAAAAAATGCATCTAAAAAGATGCATTTTTTTATTATCTTAAAGAATTAAGCATCAAGCTGAGCTAAAACTTCTTCAGAGAATTCAACGTTGGTATAAACGTTTTGAACATCGTCAAGATCTTCAAGCATATCAATCATTTTCATGATTTGTTTGGCCTGATCGATATCAGTGATTTCAGCTTTAGTTGATGGACTCATTACAACTTCAGCATTGTCAGATTTTAAACCTGCTGCTGTAAGTGCATCTTGAACATCACCAAAGCTTTCAGGGCTGGTAATGACTAAGATACTATCTTCATCAATCTCGATGTCGTCAGCACCTGCTTCCAAAGCAACATCCATCACTTTGTCTTCTAAAGAAACATCTTCAAAAGAAATTTCGCCACGCTTGGTAAACAAGTATGCAACTGAACCATTGGTCCCCAAGTTACCATTGGTTTTAGAGAAGCAATGACGAACATCTGGAACAGTACGGTTTAAGTTGTCAGTCATAGTTTCAACGATAACTGCAACACCACCAACACCGTAACCTTCGTAGGTTACTTCTTTTAAATCATCATTGTCTTCGCCACCAGCACCACGTTGGATTGCACGGTTGATGGTATCACGCGTCATATTCACTGAAAGTGCTTTTTCAACAACAGCACGTAAGCGAGGGTTACTTGCTGCGTCTGGACCGCCTAATCTTGCTGCGGTTACGATCTCACGGATGTATTTAGTAAAAACTTTACCGCGACTTGCATCTTGTTTAGCTTTACGATGCTTAATATTGGCCCATTTAGAATGACCCGCCATGGAAGTAACTCCAAAAATAAAACTTAAAAAAAGTGCTGGAATATTAGCATAGCGATGGTTTTGTTGAAAACTAGCATCGCTCATATTCAAACTTTAAAATCTTGATCAAGCGTCAAAGATTGACCAAATAGGTGGGATCAATTAGCTAATTTTTACGTCTATGTCGTATTCCGCATAAAGTGCTTTGATCTTTTCCAGATCTGATTGTAAATCGCTTGGATAAATTTTCCCTAGAATGCCGCCTTGCTTGGTACGTGCATTGGCATACATCAAAATGATTGGTACATCGGCTGCTTTGGCGATATGCCAAAAACCAGTGCGAATAGGTTTGCGTTCTTCACCATCCTTGGCACGTGTTGCTTCAGGCGCAATCACGAGATTAAAGCTGTCATTCTGATTAAACAGCTCAACCATTTGCGTCACGATATCTTTGTTGGCTTTACGGTCGACAGGGATGCCGCCTAAATGTTCTAATATTGGCTTTAAGGGACCTTTGAATAATTCTTTCTTGATCAAGGTATGAATCTTTAACTCTAAAATTTCAAATAAAGCGAGTGAAAGGATGGTATCTAAGTTAGAGGTATGCTCGAAGCCAATAATGACTTGTTTTTTTTCTAAAATGCTTGGGTCAACGTTATATTCCCAACCCGTTGCTTTAAAAATAGATTTTCCTAAAAATTTTTTCATGTTTATCATCATAGGCATTGAGTGGCAGAAGTGTAATACGAGTTTTTAGGAAAATACATATCCTAAAACACCAGATGAAAAAAAATGGATGTCTTATTAATGATCAAAATAGTGCAATATGATCTTTACTCAAGCTGGGAAGATCAGATAGAATCAGCGCAGTTTATGATTTTTAACATTATTTTGGTAGTTTGATAAAATCATCTGCTTGTAATTTAAGTTAAATTTGACTAAGATCAGGCAGCATTAATCATACATAAAATATGATTTAAGTTTAGGGCCTATAGCTCAGTTGGTTAGAGCAGCGGACTCATAATTAAAAAATCTAATAAAATTTATAGCAACACCTCACCACTTTTTGCAACAAAACCCACTCTTAAATATCTGTTTTAATTGTACTATTATCCTTATTTCCTACTTTTCGCAACATTTAACAATCTATCGCAATCTTTCTAAAGTCTACTCAGAGTCTACTTTTCTGGTCTACTCACGGTCTACTCGAGATAGTCTTTTTGATAGTTTAATCTCGTTATATTAATAAAAACTTCTCATTCGAATAGCTAAGTGAAAGATACCTATTAATATGATATAAAGCAGTCACTTAAATATCATATAAAAAATTTCTAAAGGTTGATCATGCCAAACAATGTCATTGTTCCTGAAATTGGTATCAAATGTATTTATCCAGTATTAGATGCAGAAAAAATAAAGAATTATTGTATCCAAAAAGATGGAACAATTATTGAAATAGTTAATCAGAAGGTAGTGCAAACTGAAGAAAATACGCATTTTCTCGAGCATTCAACCGATACAACGGCAATGAAGTCTTTTGACAATGCCGCGATTATAGGAATAGGTATAGCATTATTTGCAACATGGTTTGCATGGTGGTGCGCTAAAAAAAGTTTCGATCTCACTAAACTTTCATTTGACTCACTAATTCAACAAATTAAAGATTCTACGCAAAGCACTATTGATACGAATATTGCTTTAATACAAAGCCAAGAGATATTAAAAGATAAGGAAATTTCAGCCGAAAGAGTATTGTACCTTATTACAAATATACGTGAGTATTTTGCAATTTTTATCGCGGATCTAGGTTATATCGCCAACGAAAGCCAGTCATTATTTCATCATATAAATCGTGAATATGTTGCAAATGTGAATTATGATCCAGAAGCTGATCCTTTAGCACAGGAAAAGATTAGAGAGTTAACTACAAAGAGGGTTGAATGTGAGTTAATTAAATCAAAAATTCTTCTATTATTAAATCATGAGAAAAGCTCTCATATTAAGCTTTTAGAAATAACAGAAAGTTGCTATCAGGAAATGCTTGGATGCTTCATTGGAGCTATTGATCAAACAAGTTCATCGTCTACTTACAATGATTTTAAAAAGAATATTCAGAATCTAATTAAAGAGACTAGCCTAGTTGTAAACAATGAAATAGGGGAGTAAATCCCCTTTACGCCGTATGTTTAAGCTTATTCTTATTAATGTAATTAATCACATCTGCTTTTAAATAATAGATGATCTTTCGGCCGTCAGGTTTGAAAAAGGGGATACCACCACCATTGGTTCTCTTGTTCTGCAACCAGGATAAAGAGAGGCCAAGTACAATTGCTACCGTTTCAGGCGGGAATTGAGCTGAATCATTGGCTGCCCAAAAGCGGTTTGATTCAGCGGTTTTTTCCTCTGGAGACATACGGTCTAATTTTGTTAAACGTGCCATTTAAATTTATTCTCCATAACGGAAATATTCAATGTTTATGGGATTGTCTAAATAATCGAATTTCATTTCTAATTATTAAGCTTTTCAAAAGACTGCGTGCGTGCAGCCTTTTGATTGGTTAATAGCGATACTGAGACATCCTTGATCAATTCATTGCCTTGCAATATCTGCTGTTTTGCTTGGAGAGCTGTCGTAGCCTCTACACGTCCTCGTAAGTTGCCTTTGCCGTGAAGCTTGGCCACATACTTAAAGATGTAGGTTTTTACGCACTCCAACCCTCCATGTCCTTTTTTGCTTTACAAGCCTGCACAATCTGATTTTCATAGCGTGTGCCTTTAAACTGTTTATAGATCGCACCTAGATCTGCTTCTTTGTCGGTGTGATGAATTGCATTTAGAGCCTGTTGAAAATCGTTAGTCAGTTGCTGAGCTGCATTTGGCTGAGCCGTTTGGTTTTGCTGCTGGCGTTGTTGCTGAGCCAGTTGTTGGTTCTGATTGCGTTGCTGATTTTGAGCAGGGGCATTCTGCTGATTGTTGCGAGTCTGCGAATTGGTCTGCTGATGGTAAGCATCAGTATCGGCATCTTGAGTATCATCAATCAGGAATAGACCATTCAATGCATATTTACGGGCATAGGAACTGGATGATCCAAAAGTCTGGGCAACATCCATCCCTTTTTTATTGATCTCCACGCCAGCATGTGCGGTAGTCATCGTTTGTTTGCCTTGGGCATCGGTAAAGACTGCTTTGGCTGTAATCACCACGACAGGGCCTATCTCTTGCACTTCATCGCTAACAACAAGTGTTGCGCCGTACTTTTGCAATAGTGGTTTAACACCTTCAAGGATGTCTTCAAGGCTACGGTAATGGAATTTACCAAAGTTATTGTATTTGCTCTTTGGTGCTTTTAACTCAAGCTGAATAAGTTGTAAGGCATCTTGTGTATTGGTTGATGCCATTTGTTGATTCACGGCTGCATTCATCATAAATCTCCTTAGGCACCGTTATATTGCGCGTTGCGGTAATCGATACGCTGTTCTGTGCTATAGCGTGGTGTTTGGCTTTTTGCTCTGCGTTCTATGGCACGTTGGTAATTTACGATTTTCTTGATATTACCTTTTAGCCAATACACCGCTAACTCTTCATCTGAAATCGGACGAGCTTGGCTTTCTAGTGATTCTTTAACCAAAATTGAATGCCATTCAAAGCGTGGGGCTTGAGCACCACCAAAGAATTCACCATCAAAATCAGGGGTGTAATTTAACGATACTTTGACCAGATAAATTTTTGGGCCAAGGCGTACGTTGTAGTAGTCGTTCACGTCTTTACAGATGAATTGCGCGAAAGGTGTGGTATAGCGTTTCTTTTGCATGACAGGCTCCAAATTCTTGGTCTTACCCTGTGTATATGATGCTGAAACCCCAGTATTTACAGGGCCTTCAAGTCGCTGTGCGTCATAGCTTGTCGGTTGTATTTTGTTCGATAATGACGAGTTGAATAGCTTAGTTTTTGAGATAGAAGCTGTATGTAATTGTCCCATGTGCTTATCCTCCAAAGATGCCGTAAATGACAAAGGTAAGTACAAGCCAGAGCAGGAAAACGACTAAAATAATAGGGAATAACTTAAGCGCATCTTTTAGATTGGCTTTGATGAAATCAAGTGTACTGACCTGATAATCAGTAGCAGAAGGGTGTTGGTGTAAACGTTGGGACGTTTGACTCGCTATAGGCTTTTGTTTCATACTTATCTCGCTTAATTGCAAAGCCCCGTTCATCCGCCAAGAGCACGGGGCTTTTTGTTGTCTGTGAGATAAATACTACTATAAGTAGAAAATTAATCAATATTTAGTAGCGGTTATTTCTACTTTTTGTTGCTTTGTTTGCTATTCAATAAAAAACTCACCATGTTGGTGAGTTTCAATTAATTAAAAAAAACAATGATTTAACTAAAATCGAATTCAGATTGTTTATGCTTCTTAGGCATTTCAACAGGTACTATTGAATCACAAAAAAACATAATTTCCTGACCTTTAGATGTACTGTGGGCACTATAATTGAGCACATACTCATCTTTTTTACAGCCCTTATATATTTCTTTGATTGGATCACAATTATCGTAAGAAACAATCCACTTGGATTTAACGTTATCTAAAGCTTCTCTAATCTTGACATGATCATCGTGTACATAAAAATTTCTATAAAGACCTTGTCCTTTAACATAGTAAGGGGGATCTAAGTACATTAGAGAGTGCTCAGGTAGCAGATTGTCTACTTGTCCCAATAATTCTAATGCATCTAAGTTATGGACCTTAATCCGATCTCTATATTCCCCAATCTTTTCTATGCGCTTAGATAAGTTTTCTTTGTGATAACGTGCATCTAACTTGTAGTTTCCATTTTGATTTTTTCCACCAATTACTCCTCCTTTTAGGATTCCTGAGCGATTGGTACGATTCAAAAAGAAAGTTGCAAAACCATGTTCAAGTTCGCTATGTAGATCCGGATTTGAGAGAATGTATTTTTGTTTATACCATTCTTCCATACTGATGGTTGTATCATTCAAAAGCTGTAAAAAACTCTCTGTATTTACAGTTACAGACTTCCAGAAATTGTAAACAGCGATATCAAAATCATTAATGTGAATATTAGTACAATATTCATTAAATAATAGATCTAAAGCAACAGCAGAACCTCCAGCATATGGCTCGAGATAGTCTCCGGAAAGGTTGTTTGCTTCAAAAATTTCTTTAACAAAATCAGCAAACTTACCTTTTCCTCCAGGATATCGCAGGGGTGTTTTAAATTGCATGTTGACCATTAAGCTTGTCTATAGTTTGGACTAAAGAACCTAAAAAAATATCGCAATAAGTTTTGTTTTCAATTGCCCATAAGCCAAAAATATTGAACGTTTTTAAAGTTTCTCTTTGAGCATTGTACCAATTTTTCATAGGATCTCTATGTAACTTTTTAACATCTTCTAAATTGTTTATTGGTGGTAGAACAGCAGAGCTGTAATGCTTTTGAATATCTTTCAAATGATCAAGGAAAAAATTAGTAGTAAGTCTGTTGGAGGTACTTGTATGCCAAAACTCGCGATTGGTATTTCTGTTTATAAATTTATCAAGTAAGAAACTATATGCCAATTTATCTGGAGGCAGACCATGAAATACAGACCCAGAATCATTAACAGGTAATGTAACCACATTTGAATAACTTAATAATGACTTTTTTATAGCTCCTGAATTACCAACAAGATCGTTAATATCACTGTCTAAAATAATTACTGAACTTTGAAAGTGAGGTGTTGTTTTACTTAAGCTAAGTAAATTATGACAACCAAGTTTAGCTGGTACTAACTCTAACTCTCTACCAAAGTAGCTGAATGTATCTTTGATATTAAAAGTGTCTAAGATTGCTAGGCAAAAGTCAAAAGCTTCAAGATCTTCAAAGTAGACGTACATTTTTGGTGGTGGAGTAACTGTTGGTTCATCTGTAACCTCGGTTTGTAACTCCTCTAAAAGCATATCATTCTTTATTTTTAAATATGATGGATTTTCCATTACATATGGAACATTTGTATCCATTAAATAAATAACATCGTCGGCTCTATACTCTCTTGGGGTATTTTCATCCAATGTTTCTTTAATAATTGTAAGAGAATGGCTTGTCATTATTATTTGTAATTTTAGTTCTTTAGCAGATAATTTTAAAGTTTGAATTAAGTTTCTTTGAGCTCTTGGATGTAGACCTGCTTCAACCTCATCAATTATAAGAATACCACCTTGATAATTTTCCCCAAGCTCAATTTGTAAGTGCTTAAATGATGCTAAAGCAGTTGTAATTGTACTTAATGAGTCTTGTCCTAATGAGATTGACAAAGAGGAATGCCCAAAATCAGGGACAATTGATTGTTTATTGCTATCATTAAATGAGTGGGCATAAGTTTTCTTATCATCTAAATTGACTGGATCTGAAAAAGGAATAATGCTGTCAAAGATTTGATAAATATATTCATCTATTTCAGGTGGAATAGCAGTAGCTTTCTGTTGGATCGCTGTCCAATCGAACTCACCAATGGGAGACATCCGGCTCATTCCTAAGTAAATTGTAGGAATTGGAATTTTCGCTGCATTCCCAATTGAATTCTCTTCTAAGAATGTTTTGTCTAATTGACTAGAATTAGTTGTTCTAGGAATAACTCTCATGCGGTAAACATAAAAACAGTCTGGTTTGAGAGCTAAAGTTTGTCTTTCAGTTAACTCTGTAGTTGGAACCTTAACCATAAATTTTTTATACTTTGTTTTATGGACAGCTTCTTTTTGAGTCCCAGAAACTTCGCAATTTTTAACGATATCAGTTTCGATAATCGTATAAGTCAAATTAGCTCTGGATGGTTCTGGTTTTCGGGATTTAAAGTCTTCGTAATAATCCAAAAAAAATAGTTCACCAAAATCAGCTCTAAAATCCTTGTTTAATAAAGTTTTATACTTTTTAAGCTCAGAACCATTGGCGATTAATCCTAAAATTGTTGATTTTCCAATTCCGTTATGCCCCGCAATTACATTAAGTCGTGGGGCGAAATTAACTGAAATATCTTTTAGATTTCTAAAACCTATCGAATCAAACTCAATTTTCTTTAACACTATTACATTCTCAATTATAAAAGTTATACATCCCTATATAACCCCACAACTTTACCAACCAATTCGCATCCTTCACGAAGCTCCATGATTTTTTCAAGCCATTTTGGGTTTAAGGGTTCTAAATACATACCATTGCTTTCTACAATCAATTTCTTGAAAGTTGCTTCTGTTTCCCCGTCGCATGCAACGATAACCAAATCACCTGTTTTTAAATCATTTATTTGAAAGTCGGGATTTACATATATTTTGTCACCAGGGCGGAAGTCTGGAAGCATGGATTCACCAACAACTTCTAAGCCGTAGCCATTTTTTCCACATTTAGGATTTGGCGGTAGCCATTCCTCAAACTGTGTTCCTACTGGCACACCCTCAGTAGATGTCCAAGTACCAGCTTGTACCCATGAAATCACTGGTATTAATCGACCTGCAATTGAAAAAGGATTTAAAATATTTTTTTCTGAACTAGTACCATGATCCAAATAACTAATATCAATATTAAAACTATTAGCCAAGGTTTGTAGTTTTTCTTCTCTTGGCTTGGCTGTACCTAATGTATAGCGACGAGCCATCTCGTAGGTTACGCCAATAGTATCTTTTAACTGATTAACAGTTTTGATTGACGAGCCTTCTTTTTCCATCAGTTCCTTTAACCGATTGGCAAAATCCAAGTATTTAGGCTGTGGCATCGAAACTTGTCCATTTTCTACATAAGGTAGAATTTTATCTTGAATTTTAGGTTGCACCAATTCTATTTTAAGTTGTATATTATCTTCTACTTTAAGTAGTGTTTTCGGTTGCATTATGTCCACTCCAAAAGATGCATTAAAAAAAGCTATCAAAATTGCTGGTAGTAAATCGGCATTAGCCAGAGGAATAAAAATTACTCCTTGGGCTTTATGTAAATGGAATTTCGAGAAAATTCCTGAAGATCGTTGTTTGCCAATTGAAAAATTTACGAATGGTCAGGTTAAAGCTGAAGAGCTTAGACCAGACATTAATTGGGTATACATTCGTTCTACTCAAAATAGTAGTCATCTCGCCATCTAATAAACACGTTCAAAAGGACTCGCAATGAACATATTAGATGCGGCTTACCACACGGTTCACGACTTTAAAGGCGGGGCAAATGCGCTTGCATCACGCATGGGCATAAAAAGCCCTGCGGTACTCAATAGCAAGGTCAACCCAAATACGGAAACACATCACCTGACTTTGCTCGAAGCCTCAAAGCTCATGGGCATAACAGGGGATTTTCGAATATTACAGGCGATCTGCGCAGAACATGACAAAGCAGCCATCGACTTACCAGATATACCTGAAAGCAAAAGAGACAGTTGCCTGATGGATACCTTTCTTAATATCGGTATCAAGAAAGGCAACGTAAGCAAGCAATTTAGAGAAATGCTTGCGGACGGACGAATAACAAAAGGCGAGGCAATCGACATGGCCAAAGTCATTCATGACATGCATGTATTGCTTGCCACGTTGGAACAACAAATTCATGCCTGTATTCAAGGCAAATAAAAAACCGCTTCCTGTTATTAGCAGCGGAAGCGGTTTTATGACCTTTTATTCATACTTGCTAAGCGAGACAAAAATATGAACGAACACAATCTAGCAAAACCGTCTGGCAAAGATAAACACAATTCCGATGATTTGACGCAAATCACTTTGATCATGGGCGCAGATCGCCACATCGAAAACCATATTTCTAAAAATTGCCGTGTGATTAGCAATGACGTTTCTAAATTTCTAAGTAGAGCTTTGTATGCTCAAAAGGAGATGACATGAATCAACAGTTAAAACAACTTCCAGATTTTAAGCAGATCCAAGCCGTTCAATCGTGGTATGAACCTGCATTGGAGCTTTTGAATAAATTGCTTGAACGCAATAAAGCAAATCTCCGTAGGCGTGGATACAACGAAGAAAATGCAGCTATTACCCGTGAAGAGTTTAGACAACAACTTGCTCGCCGTGGCCGTATTTCATTGCATTTGGCCGGAGAGATTGAAACGAGTTTGTTCAACGCTCGAAAGATTGAGTACATGGGCGGATATATTCGACCTAAGGAGATGAAATGAATGAGTTGGCTCTTTTCGCAGGTGCTGGTGGTGGAATACTCGGATCACATCTCTTGGGATGCAAAACAATCTGCGCAGTTGAACGTGATGCCTACGCAGCACAAGTTTTGGCGCAACGACAAAATGATGGAATTCTCGCGCCTTTCCCAATTTGGTCTGACATTAAATCTTTTGACGGAAAACCATGGCGAGGAATTGTTGATGTCATATCTGGCGGATTTCCATGCCAAGACATTTCATCAGCCGGCAAAGGAAAGGGAATTGATGGAGAACGTTCAGGACTTTGGTCAGAAATGGCACGAATTATTAGTGAAGTTCGACCTAGAGAGGTCTGGGTGGAAAACTCACCAATGCTTGTTTCCAGAGGACTTACCCGAGTCATCAGTGATCTTGCCCAAATGGGGTATGACGCGCACTGGGCACGTTTTTCAGCATCTAACTTTGGAGCGCCCCATATCCGTGACAGAGTGTGGATTGTTGCCTACGCCAACAGCACAGCAGATGGGCAGCAATACCAGTATGAGAGCAAAAGGAACTACAGCCAAAGATCGTTATCTAATGTGGCCAACTCCAAAAGCAACAGATTCGAATCGCAAGGACTGCAAATCGGAAAGAAATCGGAAAAGCCCAAGTTTGGAGTCAATAGTGAATATGTGGCCAACACCCAAAGCATCGGATTGGAACAAAAGAGGGAATATCAGCTCTCATCCGAGAAATGGTTTACCTGGAGCAGTTGCGAATTTTCCAACGCCGACTGCTTCAGATGCAGACAAATGGGGCAACGAGTCATTATCAGAAAGAAAAGCAAAAGGCCGTCAGATACGTCTCAACACGGCTGTTTCTCCACAAGGGGGAAATGGTGGTCGGTTGAACCCGAACTGGGTCGAGTGGCTGATGGGGTGGCCCATCGGGTGGACAGACTTAAAGCCATTGGAAATGGACAGGTTCCAGTCGTGGCTAAAAGCGCATTCGAATTCTTGGGAGTAGGATTATGAGTTTAGATGCAACCATTTGGGCATTTAAGGCAGCGGTTAAAACATCAAGCCAACGTCTTGTTTTACTTGCCTTAGCCGATCGTGCTGGTGACGAACACAAATGCTATCCGAGTCTAAAACGTTTGGAAAAAGATACGGTACTCAACCGTAAAACTATCATCAAAGTTCTAGATGAACTTGAAGAAGGTGCATTCATAAAATTTACAGGTAAAACGACGGGTAACGGAGTGAAAATCTATCAACTGATTGGTGTCGTTGGCCGAGAAGATGAAGATCCAACCAGTACCAAAAATGGAACTAGTCCCAAAAACGGAACGGGTACCAATTTAGGTACTGGTTCCAAAAACGGTACTAGTACCAATAACGGAACTGCCAGTAGTACCAAAAACGGTACTGCAACCAGTACCAATATTGGAACACAGAACCTCCCAATGAATCTCCCATTAGAATCTAAAAATAAAAAACACTGGCTCTGTTCAAAAAAATTAAGTGAGGAAATTGCTCAAGCAAATCCTGAGATCGATCCAAATAAGATCATTTCAGCAAGTTGGTTCAATCGTGAATTTAGAGCATTCGAGAAATTCAATGCTGAAAAATCCATGTGCGATGAACTCATGATCTACCACTTTGCAAACTGGTTACTTGAGGCAAAGGCAAAACTTGACCGTATGAATCGTTCTGCTCAACCAAGTAACAAACAGGAATCAAAATCTGAAAACAACCTCACTGAAAAACAAATCAAGTTTTTGGCAGGGAAGTTATCCCGTATTCCTGATTTCGGTAAATACGCCGTAGGGAATGAATCTCATGAGCAACTTGCTGTTCGTTTAGAAACCATGCTGAAAGATCCTAAGAATATCCAAAAGTGGGCTGAATATTTGGCTGCTGTGGGCTTTGAACAAAAGGGGGCGGCATGAGACCTCTACGATGTCAACGTAGCGCTCTAGGAGTGAGAGCCATACGCCATGAGTGTAGCGATCAATGAGATTAAGCATTGCCGAGTACAAATCACTAGTCAAACCCAAAGCAAAAAGGAAGACCACACCTAGAGTTAAACCTAAACAACAGGAACCAAGTGAAGGCGAATTAATCTTGATGCGAGATTTAAGAGCCTTAGGCATTGGCTTTGAACATGAATACAAGTTTCACCAAACACGCAAATGGCAGGCAGATTTCCTGATCAGCAATACCAAGATCCTGATTGAGGTTGAAGGTGGTATCTGGTCTCAGGGCCGCCATACACGGGGAACCGGTTATATCGGTGACATGGAAAAATATAACGCAGCAGCAATTTTAGGATTTCAGGTTTTACGGTTCAGCACACAACAAGTGAAATCAGGTTTAGCGGTTCAACAAATAGAGCAATTGGTAAGAGGTACAAAATGACATTGGTGATTGAAAAGATGCATATCATGCAGGCAATAAATTGGTCACGATTCGATTTGGAAAGTTGGCTATACCAATTCGGTGCTTGGCTCTATAGTCATACAGGTCCATGTGGTCAGAGTACCAATCCAATTGCTATCGCGATGGACAATGCTGCCAAAACCCGACGGACCAAAAAGTTGGCACAGAAGAAACGTAATCAAGTCATTGCAGACTATATTTCCAATGATTATGAACCACCACGACCAAAGCGAGGCAAAGTCACTTGTGAGATCAATGACAATGAAGCTCGTGCTGTACAACGTTTAATACTAGATATTTTAGGCCAAAGCGAAGTGATGGACGAATGGCTAGATGCAGTGGTTGATCGTTACTTTAGAGGGCAATCATGGTCTG
Organism: Acinetobacter sp. Tr-809; assembly: GCF_011753255.1. NCBI lineage: Bacteria > Pseudomonadati > Pseudomonadota > Gammaproteobacteria > Moraxellales > Moraxellaceae > Acinetobacter > Acinetobacter sp. Tr-809. The sequence continues at coordinate 754,696 of NZ_VWVZ01000001.1, read as the reverse complement.
AGATGGCTAATGATGATCGCACTCAAAATGATGCTAGACAAGACGTTAAGTGTGGACTGGCAGCATTGCATTGTAAGTATGGGTTTATTAGGTTTAAACTATGGTAAATCTGCGGTATATTGTTTAAAAAGACTAGCGGTTAAAATTGTTAGACCTCAAACCTTCGGGCTGTATTGTTATGAGTGAAAAAAGAAAAGTTATTTTTAAAAATAGTAAATCTGCAGAGTTCGTCATGGGCTTTCGCGTTAAAACAACCAGTGATATTGGAATAGTTGAATTTATATACTTTGATGATAAGAAAGATGAAAGCGATGAGTTAATTAGAGAAAACTATATAATTAGTTCAATTGCTTTTACAAAAGATACTGCAAAAGATTTAATAGAACAGTTGAATCATTTTATAAGTGATGAATAAAAATGGAATATATAACCAATTCATTTGATAATTCATATCAAAATATTGGAATAAAAGTTAAAGAAAAAACATACTTTAGTGAGACTAAGGTATGGACTTCTTCTTATGTTTTAAATGAAATAATTGATGAGGAAAATGTAATTGAGCATTTACATTGTGAGTGGATAAGTTTTTATGAGAAAAACTATATCAATCAAATAAATGATATGGAAAATATGTTGGATGTATTATCAAAATGTGATTTTTCAAATGAGATTAATGATTCTTTTTTAATGGCTATGGAAAACACTATTAAAGAGTACATGGGGGAAATGGATAGTTATTATAAAGCTGCTAACCCATCAATTGATTCTTTAATTAATACATTAAAATATGTTTCTTTTCTTACATGCTATAAACCTAAATTTTATATCGATGCAACTACTGGATATTTTGGTTGCACTGTTAAAAAGAAAAAAGGATCAAGGAAGAAAAAGAGTTTAAATTTAATTTTCAAACCTAATGATGAAGTTATTTTTAGTTTAACTGAAAGGCTTAATAATATTATTACTATTACTGGTGTAGCAGATTTTGAAGATAATCTTAATGATGCGAAAGCTTTAAGATATCTTTTAGAGTTATAAATAAAATGGTGTAAGATGTTAGAAACTACTACTTTGGAGCAAGATGTAACTAATGAGTTGTGGAGACTCATCAGGGACTCTCATTATTCTGTAGATGAGGATGGTGAGATTGAAATTTCTTTAGATTGTTTTGATCTTAGAAAAGAAATGAATCCTCCTGAAACAAATATTTCTTTTAATAAGGTTGATAACACTTTAGAGTTCTATGAAAAAATTTTTAATTTAATGAGGGATCTTTTTCTTAAAATTAAAATTAAAGATAAATACTTATTTGCTGGACTTATTGATGTAGATGCTTATAGAAGAATTAATAAAGATAAAAAAAGTTTTATCGTGTTTAAACAGGATCATGAGCCACCTAGTAATCATTTTGGATTATATTATCTTACAGAAGATGAAGTAGAATTGACTAAAGTTAAAGGGATTCTGAAGATTTTGTTGGAAGAGAAATTAACTTCAATTATTGAAGATGACGAAAAATTAAGAAGTTATAATAATGATTTATGCGAGGAGAGAAAACTAACCAAAAAATAGAAAAATTTTCTTATCTATTAGTGGTTTTTATATTTCCCTAATTCAAAATTAGGAAAAAATCTATAAAAGGATTTTTGAGTTAGATAATTAAAAATGAATAAATTTATTGGAGGATCTTTTGATGAGCAAGACTTTCCTATTGAAAAGTATGAATAAGAGTGTTTTATGCTGTAAATACAGCTAATAACTCTAAAGAAGAGAATATATAAAAATGAAATTGAAAGAAATGGAGGGTTGCATACTTTTGGATTATTAAAAGAGATGCATAATGATTTAGTTAAAAAGCAGATTGATACACTTTTTAAAAGTATATCTTTTAAAATTAAGTGTCTATAACTATTTGAATTGCCTTTGAAGAATTAACTCTAAATCCTTTAATAAAAATCTAGGTATTTGCTACATGTGGTTACCAACTATTTTAGTTGGAATAATTATTTGAGGGATTATGATTTTTATACCAAATAAAAAATCTAGTTTTAAATTGTTTTTGTTTAAAAGGAATCTTTCTAAATAGAATTTTTAAGTATAAATATTCTGAATTTAAATAACTTTTTTCAATAAAAATTGATTTTTATATTTTAACGTTAAACGATCAGCCTCAGCATTCACGATATGCATCTTCTTATGACAGTTTGGGCAAAGTGCAATGGTATTCTCTACAGTATCAGCACCGCCGTGTGCTAACCATTCAATGTGGTGAGTCTCTTTTGGTTTTCTTTTTAATTTTAAGTCTATATTTTATATGAATTTATTTTTTATTTTGTGCTATTCTTTCTAAAATCATAAAAAAGGTACAAATGACATGATAGAAAGAGTCTTGTTTGCTCGCGTGGGGTATATGAATCTATATCGGGGAAGTGCAAACGAAAAACCTTTAGGTGGGGGAAGCTATACTGAAAAGAATGTTGGCCTAGAAGCATGCAATTTTTTAAATATTGAACAAGATGTTTACGGATATTTTCAGCCAGCAGGATTCAAACCAAATGGCTTATTCAATGGCACTATAAATTTAAGAAAAATTGATCCAGCTATTCCTAAAAGTGATGAAAAGATTGAGAATGTCTTAGTAATTTTTTTTGCTACAAAAGAGAGGCTATCCATACCAGATAAAGGGCCTGTAACAAGATCGGTGATTGTTGGTTGGTATAAGAATGCTACGGTTTATGCAGGAGCACAATCTTTAGAACAAAAACGGGATGGTGTAGATAAAGTACTAGATAGTTATTTCATTAAAGCCAACAAAAAGGATATGTATTTAATACCTGATAGTAATAGAAAGTATCGATTAGGTGGAACTTCTAGAAAAAGTAAAAAAGGAAACCCTGGGAGATCAAATAGTTTTTTTATTTATGATGAAAAATACAATCTAAAAAAAGACCGTTGGATTTCTGAAGCTATAGATTTTGTTCATCAATATAATGGACCAATTTTACAGAGTGATACTGACTTTGATGTTGAAAGAGCAAACATAGAATTAGAGGGAGCTGGATTTCAAAAAAATCAAAAAATAAAACAAGCTATTGAAAAATATTCGACAGAAAGAACAATCCAAGATTTAGAAGAAAGAGGATTCAAAGTACAAGAATATTATCCTAATGGTCAAAAAGTTTGTTCAAAAGAATCATTTGACTTGATCGCATATAAAGATAATGTTGAATACGTGGTTGAAGTGAAAGGTACGCAGTTAGATGGTTCAGCAGTGATTTTTACTAACAATGAAGTTGAACTATACAAGAAAAATAAAAGGAAAGTTATATTGTCTGTTGTTCATTCGATTCAAATTTCTAAAGAAAAGGTCGTCAAAGGTTCTGGTAAAGTTGTAATTCAAGACCCATTTAAATTAGTTGAGTCGAAATTGGAAGTAATCTCTTACATATATAAATTTAATAAGTGATTATATTTCATTAAGATAATATATCTATAAAGCTCAAATAGTTGGGCTTTATAGATATACTTATGACAATTCGGGCAAAACTACTTCGCCAACTTCCACCATTGCAACATTTGCTGTAACTCTACGTCCTGCATGGTAAGTCCTTCTTGCTGAGCCTGTTCTTCAACATAAGCAATACGATTCTCAAACTTTGAGATAGCTAAGCCTAAACATTTTTCAGAGTCTAGATTTAGTCGGCATGCCAAATTAAGCAGAGAGAATAAGCAATCTCCAAACTCATCCTCTAAACGATCCTGATTGATTTCTGGAGCATTGATCTCAACAAAGAGTTCATCGATTTCTTCAAGAACTTTCTCTTTGGCCTGCTCATGGCTCTTCCAAGTGAAGCCTTTAGAAATTAATAAGTTTTGGATCTCTTCAGCGCGTTTAAGATTACTTTGTCCCATATCTTTTCTCATTAACTTCATTGAACTTTTCGAAATGACTACTCATATACTTTTTGAAAACAGCCAGATCTTTACCTCGGAAAGGCACCTTTATCACGAAATCGATTAACTGATGATTGTTAATAATTTCAAGAATTAAAGGATCTTCACACATGATGAGTCGCAGTGACTCAGGATCAAACGTGATGAAGTAACGATCAAAGAGTTTGTCCATCAATGCCGACAATAATAAACCATTTCTAGAATCAATCCTTTCCTCATTCGTACACTCGCTCCAAGGTTTGATATGACTTGCGAGTAATAAGGATTCATGCCGGATGCCAGTTAAAAGGCACGTGCTCTTAAAATTTTTCAACAAGTCTTTTCTAAATTGTCCCTGACCTAAGCGAGACTGAATAAGCCTTTCTTTATTGGTCTCTGTTATAGATGAGCTTTGCTGGATTGCATAAATTTCTTCATCAATATCTTTCTCAGGATTGATATCGACAGTATGTGAAGGTGCACTGGCTTGAAACTTATCAAAAACTTTCTTTTCACTATTACGGTGTAACACACTATCTTTTAAATCAAAGATAGTCCCTAAGTTTTTTAAAGTATTGTCTTTAATCGCTTCATCAGGCAATTTCACTGAAATATTTGTAATTAGCCCATTTCTACCTTGGACACATGAAGAGTAGCGGAAGCCTTCATAAATCTTGGCAACCTGAGTATCATCAGCAACATTAAAATAGTCTTTCTTTAATTCATAAACGTTATTTTTAGACTTTAGGGTTGGATAGGCCGCTAGAATATTAAAGTAGAAGCGGTGAGGGTAAATGTTAGTGCCAACCTCATCGTCCCATATTTGAGGGTTATCTACGTCTTGCTCCGCCGTAACTTCAAACATATCACTGGTTACTTTCGCCAGAACATATTGTGTTAATTGACCAGAGAAGCGGCTTCTTACAGGACCTAAAAGGGCATGAGCAAAAATTAGGTAATCACCAGTTTTAATTTGCTTTGCATTACTATTTAATTCTTTAAAGCCCCAAATTCCATGGTTAAGGCCTGTAAGGAAGTTGTTTAGGCTTGGATCTGCGACATAGATACAATGAAGATTAATATTGTTAGGCATAAAGTAGGATTATTAATAAATAAAGTAAGGATTTTGAGATTATTGGATAGGGTATCATCTCAAAACTGTCAAAACAAAACTTATAGTAAATTTTTCAAAAACTTGACCCTGCGCAGGGCAAATGCTATTTTTACGTTATAGTGGTCGAAGTTTAAGTAGATCATTAGAATTAAAGTTCATCGAAAGGTGGGCTTTTTTGTTTTCTGTGGTATAAATTTATCTCCAATATTTTGGGGGTAAATATGGAAAGTTTGTTAATCGAGATTTTAAAGGGATTTGGAGTTTCTGCTGTAAGTGTTGTAATGGTGCTTGGGTTGTTAATGTTATCAAAGGAAGCTTTAATTTCAAGGCTCACGAAATCTATCGAACATGAATATGCAGTAAAACTAGAAGATTTTAAATTTCAATTGGAAGCCAAGAAAAAAGCAGAATTAGTTGCTAAATTATTAGCACACTGGATAAGATTCCCTGAAGACCAAGAAGAGTTGAATAGAATGGCTTTAGAATGCTTTCTGTGGTTGCCAGACAAAATAGCAAGTGATTTGAGTGATCTGCTTGCCCACAATAGGGAGCATGAAGTTTCTATTAGATCTGTAATTATTTCTATAAGACAACTTCTTAATAATGGAAATAAAGAATACATGAATTTAAAGGATTATGAAGTAATTCTTTTTACCAATCAATCAAAAGAACTTCAGTACAATCATTTACTGAATTCATTAGGTTTAAACTTACAACCATAGTAGAAAGATTTATAAACCTCCTTCGGGAGGTTTTCTTTTATGCCCACCATACCACAGGTTTTTTTATACCGTAAATTTTATCAAAAATACTTAATAAAATTTGACGTAATTAAAGATTAAAATGTTTACAAAGAGTTAAACAATTCTTACTTTAAGTTAATAATTTTATTAGAGATACTTTTTTCACTATAAAACGGAGCTTGAGTAATGCCACAATATTTATGTATTGCAGACAATATCTATAAGCGTTTTGATCGTGAGAATAAATTTAGCGCGCCACTTCAAGAATGCTTAAGTTCAATTGTCGAAGTACTGCGGGAAGAATTAAAAGATACTGATCTAAGGTTGATGTATAGCCGCATTAACTTTGTAAGAGGGTTGCAAGAAGAACCACCAAGCGATCATTTAAATGTTTTTTTGAGTCTTGTTCCCAACCCTGAAAAAAAAGATCAATTCGTAATGTGGTTGTCCAATCTCATTGAAAAAGTTACAGAAGGCGGGGTCAAGAGAGTGCCACCTAAACTTGAAGATATTCCACATGATGTAAATTTTGATTCAGAAATATTGAAATCATTACAACATCGCTCTAAGCCAAAATCTTCTATGGATATTGCAGCATATTTTAAAAGCCAGGAATTCCAGAGTTATAGTTGAGAAATTGAGAGTTAAGTTTTGCAATGGGTATAGGAACCTCCGAATCCTACCTATATCTAGCATTTGCTGAGATTAAGCAAACCGCCACTGCTGGCGGTTTTTTTTGAAGTTTGGTAAAAATCGGTCATAATCTAAATTAATAATAATTAGAGGATATAGATATGACTAAGGATAATCCGATCAATCAAACACATTTGATCATAGCTTCGATCACGGCCAGTTTCGCAAAAGCGTTAGACAAAACGAATCCAGGATTCAAAGAAGAATTTTTAAAAGAACTTGGTGAGCGTTACCATGAGATAAAAGATTACTCACATCCACATACCGAGGCTCTAGAGACCTTAACGTGGACAAGAGACTTCTTAAATAAGGAATGAATAGAAGTCAGGATTTGATTTTCTAAATAACAAAGCCTATCGAATGATGGGCTTTTTGTTGACGAATTTGATTTAACAATTTATAAAATCACGCATCATTACGATATTGAATTTTTAAAACAACTATGAAAAAACTTAAATTAATTTTACTCATCACAGCTACAACATTTTCGCTGTCTGGCTGCTTGCAAATGCTTTCACCCACTGTGGGTGATTTTGGATCTGGGGTCTTTCAGATCAATACTCAAAGCAATATATTTGGTTCAAATAACGCGATGAGAGCAAAGCTTGTTAAAAAAGCAGATGAACTTTGCAAGGGTAAAGGATTTAATGAGTTGGATGGCAATGACAATATTATCAGCGATTCAAAAGTTTACACTAATGGTATGATGCTTCCGGTGAGTACAAAAGCTTCATATATGAAAATTAAGTGTAAAGAATAAATTTTTTCTGTCATATTGAAGCGAATTTAACTAAAAAGCTCATCGAAAGGTGGGCTTTTTTGCACTCTGTGGTATAAGTTTGTCTCCAATATTGGGGGGAGTAATGACAATAATTACTTTAAAAAATATTAATGATGGCTCAGTGTTAGAGGTATCACTTGAAATACCTTACCCGGATCCTTTAATCAGCGTAAGAGAAGAGAATCCAAGAATATTCATCAATGATAAGTGGGTATTTCGTGATTCTAAGAAGCTTGTGCCAGATGAATTTAATGATTATTTAAACTTGGCTGAAATTGGAATGAAAATTGAGGATCAATTTGAAGTAATCAATATTGAAAAGTAAAGACCCACTTTGAGGTGGGTCTTTGGGGGTGGCGTCCTTCGTTCTTTCGGCTGCCCACTGGCTGGTTACAGGTTGTGGCAACAGGTTAGCTAAGCTATTAAACCCAACGGCAGGAACCCTGTGAAGTATAAATACAACCATCGGGAAGTCCTCGCTCCTGCACATTAATTTTAATTAAAGAAAAACTTAAAAGCAATTTTATTATTAATAGTAAATTAATATTTAGGAGTGTAAAATAAAATGTATAAATAATATTAACTATTAGTTGTTTTAATTATTATGATTAGAAAACTTAATTATATAATAAATGAAATATTAACTTTTAAATTTTATGAGACTAATATAATGGTGACAAAATGTTTAAATTGTGAGGTACTGCTCATTTAAGTCAGTAAAATGTGTTGTAGTTATGTGTTGAGATACAATTAATGATTTGAAATTTATCTTCTATTAAGTGATTTTATATAAGTCAAAAATGACAAATAAAACTACTAAAAATCATTGAGGATAATAAAAATGGCAGCAATAACTAAAGCAATTATTGGGGAAGATATCTCAGGACAATTAAAGGAAGAATGTAGTGCACATTTGGATTCTTTAATGGCTCTTGCAGATGCCAAAGCTGAGTATTTTGCAGAAAAAATAAAAACTGATTTATTAGGTGCGGGTGTAGGTACTGATAAAACATTCCCTATATCAACAATACAATCCTTCATTTACCAGACTAAAGCATATACTTCAGATGATGCTAAAAATATTAGTAATGTCATAAATGAATCAATTAATGGATTTATAGATGGGAACAATAAATCAGCAGTAAACACACTAGTGTCAGGTTTTGTAAATACTTTGTTCGGATCTTCAGTAGGGGCTGAGCAAAAAATTCTTAGATACTGCGCTATTTTAGAAGGTGTATCAATGATCCGCCTAGATTTCGCTGGTTGGTCTCGTTCAGTAAGTGCATCAGCAATAAAATCAAAATGCGATAAGGTTAGTGCTTTTGTACTTTATAGATCTATAGTGGATATGAGCAAAGTATCTTTGAACGACTTTATTTCAGTTTATCAAGACACAGTAAGGGCAGAAAATAAAGATATCGATGCAGCAGGTGTGATAAAGAAATGCCAAGAATTATATTATGTTTTTAACCCATCTAAAAAACCTGTATTGGGAGCTTTGGCTGAATTTGAAACGCTCGCTATTAAAGAAGTAGAATTTGTGCCTACAATTGGATATGAAAACTTTGACGTATTTACTAAAAACGTCACTTCTCTTTAACTCCTAATAATTTAATAAATAAAAGAGAAAATCTATGCCAAATAAAGCATATCTTATTGTTTATGATGGGAAGAATATCCTCATAGGACAAGGTGGAAAATCTGGTTTTAAGAAAGTTGAGCGTCAGGGCTATCATCTACCTGGTGGTTCATACGAATCTGATCCTATTAGTGCAGTCATTCGCGAACTGCAAGAAGAAACTGGTATTGATTTAGAAGAGTCTCAGATAGAGGAGGAGTCAATTCAAATTGTTGATTCTGGTTTTACAATCAATTTTTATATAGCTAATGTTGATAGTGTTGAAACTCTTGTAAAAGATTTTGAAAGACCAGATGTTACTAATCCATACGATGAACCTTTTGAAAGTTTATTGAGCTTGAGATCGAAAGACTCTTGGGAAAATGAAAATTTCAGTGAAGAGTTTAAAACTGACTGGTTTAGGTTAGGGTTAGCAGCAGCAAAAGATAGAATTGATCCTAAATAAGTAATGAACCTCCTTCGGGAGGTTTTCTTTGATGGCCTCCCTTGGGTGGGGATTTGATTATTGATTTGATTGCTAAATTGCAATATTCTTTAATGGAAACAACCTCATGTGAGGCTGCTATTTTCTTAGTACACTGATTGTGAAATCAATATTAAGAAAATGAAGATAGTGAGTTGTAAAACTTTCATATCGTTCTCCAGTTGTTTGAAGGTGACTAGATTTCGCCGCCAAATTAGTAAAGCAGCACAAAATTTGGATGCCTCAAAACTTTTCAGGATTGAGCGCATTAAAACCCGCGAGAGCGGGTTTTTCCCTTTATGGGGAAATGACTGAGCTGATGTTGAAACTTAAAGATCAAGTTATTGTTTTTTGATATATTTAAAACTCAAATAACTTGAGTATAAAAAATGCAAATTAGTGATTATGTAAAGGCTAGAGTTGGCGAAAATGGCTTTGGCTTTTCAACAATTAATGATAAAGATCAAATTGATTATTATCTAAGTAGTGTAGAGTTTGATAGAACATCGTATGAACACAAATATTCAAGAATTGTTCTAATCTATAAAGCAAACTTAAATCAAGAAGTTAAAGAAAAAATCAATAGAGTTTTTCAGAGCAATTTAGGTTAGAAAACATGCCACCTTCGGGTGGTTTTTTAATGGGTGATATTTATGGACACTTCAAAATATTTTGAACTCACAAGAAAACACGAACATAAAACAAAGCCAAGAAATTCGCCGTTGCCAAAAGCAAAGCAGAACTATTTAGAAGCCTATGAAACCTTAAAAGAAGAATTAACAGATCATGCAATTGGTTTTGAAAGTAAATTTCAGCCGATCCATACAAAGCACTGGCGTTTTGATTTCCATATCGTGAAATTAAGACTGCTGATTGAAATTGAAGGTGGGCCATGGTCTGGTGGACGTAGTGGCAAGCTAGCATTTAAGGCATGGAGTTTAGATCGATACGATCAAGTTGAAGAACTAGGTTTAAAGATTGAACGTTTTCATCCGGATTCTATTTTATCGGGTTGTGTCATTCATTGGATTAAGGATGAATTAAAGAGGCTAGAACATGAATCAGATTCGACCATTCCCACCGACTGAGCTTTTGGATCAAGCCGAGGAAGAAGAAGCAATCCGACTGGCACCAGCACCAGATTTAAAAGAATGGGTGATTGCTAATTATCTCACTGCTGAAGCTGAACTTTACAATCCTGATCATGATCATATTGCCGAGCTGCTTCATGACAATGGTGAGTTTTTGGCATTTGCATGGGCTTCACAGGCTTGTACGGTTAAAAAGCAAATGGTGCTTGGTCAGTGTGAAAAGGTGATGTTCAACGTTGGTGGATGGCGTAAGGCAAGACAAGAGCAGCAAATGCGGGATTGGTTCGGTTATGTTCCTATTTACCTGATCACCATAGATGCCAGTTTTTGCGAGCAAGCTTCAGATCGAGACTTTTGTGCATTGATCGAACATGAGCTGTATCACATCGGTGTGGAGCGTGATCCTGAAGATGGTGAGCCGATCTATAGCGATATGACAGGACTGCCGAAACACTATTTAGCGGGCCATGATGTTGAAGAATTTGTGGGTGTGGTCAAACGATGGGGAGCAAGCGAAAACGTTAAGCGACTTGTTGAAGTAGCGAAACAAGCGCCGTTTGTAAATGATGTAAATATTTCCAAGTGCTGTGGGACATGTTTAATAAGTTGAGCCGTTTGGCTCATTTTTTTTGCCATGTTTCCTTGATGAGCCTTGATGGATTTTGAATTATGGCAAAGCTCAAAAAAGCCGAGCAACTCTTTATAGTTCGGTCACTTGCGCAATTCATGACACCCACTGAAGTTGTTAAGGACATCAAGGAAACATTCAACATCGATGTGTCACCGCAGCAAGTTGAAGCCTATGACCCTAATAAGGTTGCAGGTAGAGATTTAAGGAAAGAATTTAGGGATGTATTTGAGGCAACTAGGAATGATTACCTAAAACAACCACTGAGTAAGATTAGTGGGGCAAATGACATTGTTCAGTTGAAGATTCTGAACGATCTGCTTTGGTCAAAAAAGAATAACGTCAGGATGACGCTTCAGATTGTTGAGCAGATGCAAAAGATCATGAAAGGGTTTTATGACAAGAAGGGTGGTCATCCAACTAAAAGTAACGGCGGTGAGGAAGGCCAGACAAAGGCTGATGTAGAACTTGAGATTAAAAAGTTAGAACTGCAAAAGCTCCAGCGAGAAGTGAATCCACCAGAGCATCGACCACCTGATGAGGATTACAAACTTGTTTTGAATCCTGATGAGGAGATACCAGATGAGCCAATTCTTTAATCCTCCTGAGGGTTCAGTTCAATTAACGCCTAAGCAAGCCAATATCTATTTATGGGGCTGGCAAAAAGAAGCACGGTTTCGTGATGCAGTTTGTGGCCGCCGTTTTGGTAAAACCTTCTTAGCCAAAGCTGAAATGCGTAGAGCTGCTAGACTTGCCGCTCAATGGAAAGTCTCAGTTGAAGATGAGATTTGGTATGCAGCACCTACATTCAAGCAAGCTAAGCGGGTTTTCTGGAAACGATTAAAACAGGCAATTCCTGCATCATGGCGAGTAGGCAAGCCCAATGAGACCGAGTGTTCAATTACGCTTAGAAGTGGCCATGTTATCCGTGTGGTTGGTTTGGACAACTATGACGACCTTCGTGGATCTGGCTTATTCTTCTTAATTATTGATGAATGGGCCGACTGTAAATGGGCAGCATGGGAAGAAGTACTTCGCCCAATGCTTTCGACCTGTAAATATGTGGTCAACGGCGATCAGCGGGTTGGTGGTAACGTTTTGAGGATTGGTACGCCTAAAGGCTTTAACCATTGTTATGACACATTCATGGATGGTCAGCCCGGACATGAGCCTGATTGTAGAAGCTTCTCATATACCTCACTTCAAGGCGGGAATATTCCTGAATCTGAAATCATTGTTGCTAAACGCAAGATGGATCCAAAGACCTTCAGTCAGGAATACGAGGCAAGTTTTGAGAGTTATCAAGGCGTTATTTTCTATTGCTTTAATCGAACGTTAAGCGCATCAAATGAAACGGTTAAGCCGAATGATGTACTACACATCGGAATGGACTTTAACGTTACTAAGATGGCAGCTGTTGTCTATGTTCGCCGTGGTGAGCAGATGCATGCGGTTGATGAGTTTGTGAATCTGTTTGATACACCCGCAATGATTGAGGCAATACAGGAACGCTATCCTGATCATGAGATTGCTATTTATCCCGATGCTTCAGGTGAAAACCGTAAGTCTAGCAATGCCAGTGAAACGGATCTGGCGTTACTCAGAAAGGCTGGCTTTAAGGTCCATGTCAACAGCAGAAACCCAGCTGTGAAGGATCGAATCAATTCAATGAATGGCATGCTCTGCAATACCTTGTCTGAGCGTCGCTTATTCGTAAACGTAACCAAGTGCCCACACTTCGCTAAATGTCTGGAACGTCAGATCTATGATGATTATGGCCAGCCAGATAAGAAGTCAGGCTTTGACCACATGAATGATGCAGGTACATATCCAATCGCATATTTATTCCCGATCGACAAAAAGTCAGCAGGAATGCGCAGGATCCGAGGAATGGCTTAACCAATGCACCTTTACAGGTGCTTTTTTTATGGTGTTTTTATGGCAGTTACTGATAAACATCCGCAGTATGTTGCTGCACAAAAAAGCTGGCAGATGATGCGTGATGCTGTTGCTGGTGAGGAAGAAATTAAGCAAGCCACGACAAAATACCTTTCTAAGTCTGCGGGCATGATCGAAGCAGAGAAGCAGGGAGATGCTGCAGGTGATATCTATAAAGCTTATGTGAACCGTGCTCAGTATCCGCTATGGGTTCAGGATTCGTTACGTACGATGATTGGATTGGTATCAAAACTTGAACCGAACATTGTGATAGAAAGTAATCTTCTCACTGGATTGATTAATAACGCCACCAATGATGGATTTGGACTTAAGCAACTTTTTATTCGAATTTCCTTTGAACTGCTTGAATATGGGCGTTGTGGCTTATTGGTAGATGTAGATGCTGACGGTGTCCCGTACTTTGCTTTGTATGATGCTTTATCGATTATCAACTGGAAAGAGAACAGTATTGGTGGCAGAAAGGATTTAAAGCTGTTGGTGCTAGAGGAGCAGTTTGATAATAGCGAGGATGAGTTCGGGCATGAAACTAAAACCGTGCACCGAGTATTGTCCATGCAAGACGGCGCTTTAACGGTTCGGTTATTTGATGGAGCAATACCTGAGGACAAAACACCTGATCTAGGCGGTAACCAACTTTCTTTTACGCCGTTTGTATTCTGCGGTACCACAGGTAATTCACCTGATGTGGGTTCGGTACCATTACTGACAATGGCTAAAGCTGCACTGAAGTATTACCAGTTGAGTGCAGATTATTTCCAGTCTTTGCATCATACAGCTCATCCGCAACCATGGATCAGTGGTTTGGATGATGATTCGGATATCAGTGTGACTGGCGTAATGGCTGTTTGGGATTTACCTAAGGAATCGACTTGCGGGTATTTAGAGATCTCAGGTGATGGGATTGATATGACCAAAAAGGAAATGGATGCCCAGAAAAATTCAGCACTGGAAGCTGGGGCTAAGGTCATTGATACCAATACTCAGGAATCTGGTGAAGCCCGCCGTGCACGTCAGGATGATCAACATGCAAGCTTACACAGCATCGTGATGTGTGCTGCTGAAGCCATCGAACAAGCTATTAAATATGCAGCACAGTGGTTAAAGCTAGATCCATCTAAATATGCTTTTACGGTTGAGCCTGAATTTGTTGTTCAGCAATATGATATCAATCTGGCCAAGCAACTTTATGAAGGTGCACTGCAGGGAAAAAATTCATTCAGAACATACTGGGAATATATCGCTACCGGTAAATTGCCATCGCATGATTATCAGGATGAGCTGCTACGTGTTGAAGAAGAGCGGGATAGCCTGCCGTTATAAGGGGGCTAAATGGCTTCAAATAATCAAAAAAATCTGATTGAGATACTTACCCAGCATCAGGCCTATTTGTATCGAGCATCATCTCAATCGGTAAATGAATTAACCAGATTATTTAATTCAGAATCAGACCAAATGCTTTCAAAGCTTCGGGACCTGCTAGATGAGTTAAATGATGCGGAGAAGGTAGCCTTAGCTGGTGGCCGATACACCACAAATAACCTGAAAGAAATCCGAGATCTTATTTCTCAGTGGTTCGCCAGTTTAAGTACATCCATTCCTGACGTATTCGCCGTATCAGCTGCAGCTTTGGCTGTATATGAGGCGAGTTACACTGCCAGACTTTACGGTGGCAAGATCAAAAAGCAGAACGGAAATAAGCTTTATTCTTCAGCCAAGAAAACGCCACTGGTAGGCGGTGCGCTGGTCGATGATCTGCTGTTGAAGATTGCTGAAAGTGCACGGCAGAAGGTTGAGTATGCAATTCGAGACGGCATAAGCAGCGGAAAGACCAATCAGGAAATCATTCAGCGGATCCGTGGTACCAAACGCCAGAATTATGAGGATGGGTTTCTAAGTACTTCCAAAGCTGATATTGAGCGTACGGTGAGAACAGTACGCAGCCATGTAGCAAATCAGGCTTACCAAGATAGTTTTAATCAGCTCGGTTTTGAATACGTAAAGCTGGTTGCTACCTTGGATGGGAGAACATCAAAGCTTTGTGCGGCTCTAGATGGTACTGTCTGGGAGATCCATGATCCTGCAAAGCGCGTACCGCCGTTGCATCCTAATTGTCGTAGTATTTTGGTGCCCGTCGATAAAGATGGTCTGTTGGTTGGCCAACGTCCATTCGTGATGGATGAGCGGAAAGTTAAGGACATTCCAAAAGATGAACGCGAGAAACTGATCGGCCAAATTGATGCAAACATAACATTCAAAGCGTTCTTTAAGAAAACAGATGATTTCTTTCAAAAGGAATGGCTAGGGCCAAAACGGTACAAGCTCTATAAGGAGGGGAAGTTTGATTTTGATAAGTTCTTTGACCCAGAAGGGCAGCTTTACACACTAGAACATCTTAGAAAGCTAGATGAGCTAAAATTTAAGGAGCTTGGAATTTAACAAACGTAGAGGTATTTACTATGTTAAAGGTATCAATTTGCGAATGCAGGACGCGTAAGGAAGAGTTAGAAAAGGTTTTGACTAATCAGATTGCAGAATTAGTTAATAAGTTTGAGATTGAGACAGGGGTAAATATTCGTGATATTTACCTGAACTTTACTGATGTGTCTGAGATCGATCGACCCGATAGATATGTGTTTACGAGCGTAATAGTCAAGACCCAAGAATCTGATTAATGTTTTAAATGAAAAATTTTGATCTTTATTTGCTATTGAGTTCGATCTGTAATTGATTACAGATCGAACTCAATTCACTCAGTCTTATCCTTCTGGGACAACAGATATTTGCGGTAATACAATTTAAAGGATAGAAATACTAATCTCCTTCGGGAGGTTTTTTATCCTCAATCGTATTAGCGCAATTCGAGTTAACTTGCCGAGCGTATTTCGGCACAAGAAGTCCCGCTGACATATATGTTATTAGTGGGTCTTTTTCTTTTTTTGGTTTTGAGTTGAATGCTTCCAAAAAAATAATAAATGTTTATTATAAACATGCCTTTAATGTCGAAAGGTGTTTTGGTATAAGGAACTAAAATGAATAATTTAAATGATGATTTGGACGATGATTTAGAAGAAGAGGAACCATATCCTGATTACAGCCCTAACGATTGTGAGTCTTGCAGTGGTACTGGTATCGATGCAATGGATGGTGGACAATGTGAAGATTGTTTGGGAACCGGAGAAAAAGGAGAGCTGGATTAATAGCTAATTTTTGATAAGTTCTTTAGATGCACTACCTATGTAGTGCATTTTTTATATCAAATAACTGGTGGCTATAATATACGGGTGAAAGGATGGATATAGACAAGTATTTCAAATAGCTCAGCTTTAGTATCTCCATTCATCTGTTTTTTCTAAACTTTAATTCTCTATCGCTATAATCCAAACAAAGTAAATCATAACGCTCATTTGATTTTACAAAGATTTGTTTTTGTTATCTGGGGAATGACAATAGCTAATGAATAAAACGTACATTATTCTGGGTATAAGTTTTATATTCATGTATGGGGTTATATGGAAATCTAATCATGATAGGTTGAAGAGAGAGCTAGAGAAGCAACAGCAATTTCAACAACATACGCAAAAAATGGCAGAGATGGAAGCAGAGCAACAAGTAAAATTGCAACAAGAAGCAGCTGAGAAAGCCAGAAAAGATCAGCAACGTGCAATCGACAACGAGAATGCTAGGCTTGAGACAGAAAGATTTGAACGTCAAATGAGAATGCAAGAGTCATCTAGATCTAGTGAATATCCTAGTTCATATGATGATGAAGACGTTTTAAAGCATATTTATGACTAGAAAGATTCAAAACCCAAATAGATCTAAGGGTTGGTTTATTAAGCGGGTGAAACTTTTGTTGAAAATAAAATTAAATCTAAAACAAATTTTTTTGTTTAAATAACAGATACTTGTGTTGTTTTAATTGCTGGTATTTTAAACACTCAAACTTATTTACCCCCTGTAGGTCTTTTCAACCCTATTGACATGATTTATTATTTTTTCAAGCGAAGCCGACTCCCAACAAGTCGGCTTTTTTAGTGCCTGAAAAAAGTTATGGAACAAAATTCTTGAGGACTTTTTAGATATGTAAATATTCAAATTGATAGGAACTAGTTCCGTCTAAACAATCGCTTAGCAAAGAAATATGCTAGCTCAATAAAGCAAAAACCCCAGTGCGCTAACACTGAGGTTTTCAAATCAACTCAACCGGTGAAAGTTAAGGAGAAATATCTCTATGCATAAGAATACATCAAAATCCGAGTTAAAGGTAGATGGAAAAATGAGTGAGAAAGGTGCCGATCGAGCAGGACTAATGCAGGCAATTACCAATTTTGGATTAGTCATAGGACTCATTATTATCGCGATTATTTTAGCGCTGAAATAATCGCATTTACTTACACACCGCCTTCGGGCGGTTTTTTATTGCCTTGAGAAAAGGCTCAACCTAATCAAACGAGAGGTTTGAACATGTCATTGCCATTTATTGTGGATTCACTGGACCAAATCAAAGAGGAACATCGTGGCTTATACGTCGAGGAGGACGGGAAGTTTCGCCTTGATCTGGATGGTTACGAAGATCCTAAAGGTCTGAAGACTGCATTACAAAGCGAGCGTGATGCCGCCAAGAATGCGAAGCAAGAACTCCAGAAGTTACAAAAACAGTTTGAAGGGATTGATCCTGAAATTGTCAAAAAGCTGTTTGCCCAACTGGAGCTCGATGAAGATGCGAAATTAATTGCTGAAGGCAAAGTCAGTGAAGTCATTCAAAAGCGTACCGAGAAGATGCGTGAACAACATGACAAGTTACTGAATGCTGAAAAAGAACGTGCGGATAAGGCTGAAGCTTATGCCAATAAGTTCAAACAATCTGTCGTCCAAGGCCAAATTGTTCAAGCAGCAGTAGAGCTTGAAGCCTTACCTGAAGCAACTGCAGATATCGCATTCCTTGCCCAATCTAAATTTGTACTCGATGAAGACGGCAAGGCTGTCGCAATTGATGCACATGGCGATGTCGTCATTGGGAAGGATGGCAAGACACCATTGTCTCCTAAGGAATGGGTTGAAACCTTACGCGAGCAAAAACCTTATTTCTGGCCAAAAGCAAATGGTTCGGGTTCACCAGGTAGCACAAATACAAAAACTCAGGTCGATATCACTAAACCTGATGGCTCGGTGAACCTCACCAAACTTGCTCAATTACGAAATGAAAATCCGCAGTTAGCTAAAGAGCTTGCTGCAAAACATGGTATTAAACTTTAAGGAGAAGACCACATGGCTGAAACAAAAATTGCTGATGTAATCGTACCTGAGTTATTCACTCAGTACGTTTTAAACAAAACTACCAAGAAATCTGCTTTATGGCAGTCGGGTATTGTTGGTGAACTGGATGTCGAGGTGGCATTCGGTACCCAAGGCGGCTCTACTGTGAATATTCCATTCTGGAACGACTTAGACGGTGAGTCTGAGGTCCTATCAGATAATCAGGCCTTAACTGTGAATAACATTGCAGCGGGACAGGATATTGCGATTTTACATGCTCGTGGTAAAGCCTGGGGTGCCAATGACCTAGCCAAAGCATTGTCTGGTGATGATCCCTTGGGTGCCGTTGGTGATCTTGTTGCAGATTACTGGGCACGCGAGTTCCAAGGTTTCACTGTGAATACGCTTAAAGGCGTGTTCGGTTCTGCAAGCATGGCCAGTAATACCCATGATATTTCCGCTGGTGCCGGTGCTGCTGCAGTAATTGATGGTGTTTCTTTTATCGATGCTTCTTATAAGTTGGGCGATGCGGTTGATAAATTAACAGCAATTGCCATGCATTCAGCAACGATGGCTGCATTGGCGAAACAGGGTCTGATCGAAACCGTTCGTGATGCAGATGGTGTGGTGCTTTATAAAACCTTTATGGATCGCCGTGTCATTGTCGATGACGGTATGCCTGTTGATGGTGATGTATTTACATCGTTCCTGTTTGGCCAAGGTGCAATTGGTTTTCAGGATATTGGAGCGCCAATTGGTGTTGAGACAGATCGTGACAGTTTAGCTGGTTCTGACATCCTGATTAACCGCCGTCATTTTGTTCTACATCCTCGTGGTATCAAGTGGTCGGGAGCAATGGGAGTTGCCCCAAATAACAGCGGCCTTTCAACAGAAAGTAACTGGGAACGCGTATACGATCCAAAGCAGATTCGTATTGTGGCGTTTAAACATAAGGTCAAATAACTAAAAGGCGGGTAATACCGCCTTTATCTTTTTTTGGAGATCCTCACATGGGACTTTCATCATTTAACCGAGCACGAGAACGACAAATGACACAACAAAAAGTTAATGAACTTGAAGAGCAATTGGCTGGCGTAAAAGGTGAGTTTATTGCATTCATGAATGATCCTAATGCAATGAAAGCACGTATTGCAGAACTGAATGAAGGTAAGGGAACACCTGATCCTTTAGATG
The DNA here is from genome assembly GCF_011753255.1 of Acinetobacter sp. Tr-809. Classification (NCBI taxonomy): domain Bacteria; kingdom Pseudomonadati; phylum Pseudomonadota; class Gammaproteobacteria; order Moraxellales; family Moraxellaceae; genus Acinetobacter; species Acinetobacter sp. Tr-809. The sequence continues at coordinate 735,199 of NZ_VWVZ01000001.1, read as the reverse complement.
GTCCTACATCTGTTGATTATTCATCCTTAAAGGTTGATGAAATCAAAGCTGTATTGACCGAAAAAGGCATTTCATTTGACGGCGTTACCCGTAAAGACGATTTACTCGCACTTATCCCACAAGAGCCTAAGGAATAATCCATGAGCTTTATCACTGAACAAGAAGCGATTGAACATGTACAAGGCTTTGATGCTTTATCTTCCAGTGATAAGGCCGATTATCTTCAAAAGGCAGAGACCTATCTTATCGCCCGTAACGTGAAACCTTATGAGGATGTGACACTGGTGCCCAAGGCATTAAAAACAGCCTCATACGAGATCATCAAGGGCATCATGAAAGGTGAGCTCTATCAAGGGCAGGAACAGGCCTTAAAACGTAAAAAGGTTAAGGCCGATACACTTGAATCAGAAAAGGAATACCAGGAAGGATCCCTAAAGCTGAATGCAACTGAGCAATATATTCTGGATCTGATTAAACCATTTACTAAACGCTCTGCAGTGTTCTTTGTTAGGAGGGTTTAATGGGCTTACGTGACGAACTGCAGGCAGACATTGCCGAGGCATTAGATGAGGATCTAGCAGATGCTGTTCAAACTTTTTCGTGTGAGCGGATCATTAAAAAGAACTTTGACCCGGTACATGAAACGTATGATGAGGAAAAGATTTCTTATTCTGGCCGAGGGGTTCTTTTTGGGCAGTATAAGTCCTATGACATTGCAAATTTAGGAATACCGGCGACAGATAACAAAGCGGTTGTTCTGCAGAATGAAGTATCAGCAGAACCAGCTATAAATGATGAGTGGATTATAAAAGGTTGCTTATATCGTGTGATCAATATTTCTAAGGATCCAGTAGGTGCTATTTGGATCTGTCAGTTGAGAAAGGTTTAATAACTTGGTCTAATATCCGCCTTTAAAAAAAGGGGGCGGTATGGTTAAAAAGACTTTGGAAAATAAGATTAAGGATACTATCTTTGGTGTCATTATCTTTTTTATTCTTTATGGAATTATTGGGTTTCTACTTGAAACAAGTTGGTTAAGTACATCGGTTGGATTACCTAAAATATATGAGATATTTAAAGACGGATTAACTATTACCGCTTCGTTTTTGGCTCCAGTTACTGCTTTTGTATTATTTAGTCATTGGAGTGAGCAGCATAGTGCCGTTCGGAATGAAAAGGAAGTTATTAAACTCCTTAAAGAAACAAAAGGAATCAATAGGGAAGTCGATGATATTGAAGATTTTATAACGGGGTATCATAGTATAGGCTTTAGTAAAGCAGAGCTTATTGAATATGACAAAAAAGTAGGCGATTTATTTGGCAGAACTTATCATCATTTTGATAACTTGGTTGAATCCGCCAAGAATTTTAAAAATAGGGAGTTTCATAAAGTCTGTATTGACTTGGTTCAGAAACAAATACAGTTTCTTGTAAGGGTAGTAGTTTTGGTCCAAACAACTCAGAATTTAGAGCAATGTAAACTTGATTCAAATGCTCACGGCGATTTGCCCGGGCTAATAAATGACGAAAATCGGGCTAGTTCTCACTACTATGCCGCAGCAGAAAGTTATAAATTATATAGTGAAGAAATCAAACCTGAGATAGAAAAACTCGCTGATGAACATCGAATTTTATAAGTATAAGCCCACATAAGTGGGTTTTTTTATGGGCAAAATATTATGGCTTGGAAAGGTAAAAGACCGTCTGATTTTGCAATCAAGGTAAAACATGACGGTGATAAGTTAATTCAAGATATTGGTATGGATCTGATCCAGGGAGTTGTTGTTGGCACTCCAGTTGATGAGGGTGCAGCACGTGGTAACTGGATTGCATCAGATGAACCTGACAAAACTTTCGATAAGAATCAAAAAGACCCAACTGGACAAGGCACGATTAATAAAGCTTTTGTGTTCTTCTCGCAAAAAGCAAGGCTTGGCTCAGTTATCTATCTACAGAACAATTCGCCATATATCGAACGCCTAGAAAATGGTTGGTCTGGTCAAGCACCAAACGGCATGGTCAGTACGACATTTAACTTTATCTCCCAAAAGTACGGTGGCTAAAATGGCTATGACACTTGAACAGGCAAGACAAGCCATCATTGCACGCATGCAAGGCTTCACTGGCATTGATCAAACGCGAATCCAGTATCCTAATACCCCTGATTTTAGAGTGCCTGAAAATGGCTTGTGGTGCCGATTAACGATTGCGGGTGGATCAAGCTTTATTTCGGGTATTGCCGATCAGCCATGCACACGACGTACAGGGAATATCATGATTCAATGCTTTGCTAGGCCGCATACAGGAGAGAAAGAGTTAACTGTTTTAAGTGATGCTTTGCTTGGTCACTTTGAGTATTTCAGTATTGAGCATTTGGAGTGTCTGCAGGGGCAGGCAATCAATGCTGGTAAGGATAGCGATTTCATCCAGTACAACGTATCGATTGGCTATAAAATCAATTAAACCAGTTTAAAAATTTTTAATCCCTTACCACCTCATCGGTGGTTTTTTTATGTCTATAGGAATCACTTATGAGCAATTTTGTTTTTAAGCGCGGTGACACCTTCAATTTAAATCTGCAGCTTGTTGACACAGATGATGCTTTGCAATTTCCACCTGATGATGTGCGCCGTGCAATTGATTTAACTGGATTTGTATTTTCATCTCAAATTAAATCATTGGCAGATGGTACGGCTGTAGCTGCACTAACATGTACGGCATTAAACCAAGCAAATCAAAAGGGCTGGCTTAATGTTAAATCTAGTGCCAGTACAGCACTTTGGTCACTCGGTTTGTGTCAAATGGATATTAAAGCCGTTGTTGGTGGAGTTACTCAGCATTCTGAGACTTTGATGTTTCAAGTTATTGAGGGGGTGACAACCTAATGGCCAATCTTGTTATTAAATTTAATTGGGATCATCGACCTTACCCCTTTAATTCTGCACAAGGTAATCGTCAATTTATGTTGCCGTTTGCCTCAGGTATTCCCAATTTGACTCCAAGTTTTGGGCAGGTTCAGGGTACTGCTGTTGTTGGACAAGGTGGAACAGGTGCAACTACTGCGGCGGATGCGCGGTCAAATTTAGGTGCAGCAGCGAGTGGCGTCAATTCAGACATTACGGAGTTGAAAGGCTTAACAACAGCACTTTCAACTTCTCAGGGTGGAACAGGAGGAAACACTACAGCCTCAGCAAGATTAAATCTAGGTCTTGGAGATATTTGTGTAGGAGGTTTCTCTTCGGGAACTGTTAGAGATTTATTTGATAAAACGACTACTTTAAATTGGATATCTGTTCTTGGTGATAATAGGTTCTCTTTTGTTTCAAATGGAGATTGGCAAAATGGGAATACTAGTAACCCACTGAATATGCCTTCCCGATATGGTTCAGTATTTGGATATCTTGGATCAAACTCATATGGAACTTATTCTTGGCAAATGTTCAAGGCGGTTACTGGCCCACAACTTTCATATCGTTATGGTGTTGGTTCCGACTTATGGTCCGCATGGGGGCATGTAAAAACAAGCTTTAATACATCGGTTGATGCAAATGGATTTTTAAAATCTGCATCTCCAGTAGTTCAACTTTTTAAAGATCATATTGAACTCAATGAAGATGCAAAAGCTCAGCCAATAGAGTTCCAGAAAGTTGACGTGGGAGATTATCTGCTTAAAGGCTCACTGGGGTTTGCACAAGAGGGCTGGTATATCGAAGTACCAAAAGACGCGAATGGAAATACAGTTATTGCTGTTGTCTTTGACACATTGGAAAACGGTGATATTTCTATTAAAACCTACAAGCGTAAGTTTGATTTTGAACTTGCGGCGGTTGTTGCTGATCTAGAAAATCCACTGGAAATTCCAGCAGGCCGTTGGATTGATATCCGCTTACACGAGGAACTAGATCCAGAGCCTGAGGATATCTCATTTGTTGAAACACCAATTGACTTTCAGCCTACCAACTTAGCTCAGGCAGTAGCTGCTGCAATGGCAGGTATTGAACCGCCCGAAATCACAGATGAATCATCAAACAAATCACTTTAAAAGCCCGCCTAAACAGCGGGTTTTTTAATGCCTAAATATTGGAGAACAATAAATGAGTTCAGGCGCAAAAATCCGATTATATGCTTGTGAAGAAGCAGTGTTCGGTACAACTCCAGCAAATCCAGTTTGGTACACCGTTCGCCGTGTAACGGATGGATTATCTGAAAACGTTTCAACAGAACAAAGTAATGAGGTTGTAGATTCTCGCTTCCGTCAGGGTGCTTCGGTAACAGAAGCTGAAGTGACTGGCCAACTGGAATTTGAACTATCACTTGGTACCTTTGATTTATTTCTGAGTGTGCTGGCCTTTAATAACTGGGCAGCAAATTCCTTAAGTTTTGGTGGTGGTGTACGTAAATCACTGACCTTGGTTAAGGTCTATGAAGATGTTGGGCAAGTCTTTATCTATCGCGGTGTACAGGTCAATACGGGTGAAATCACCATTCAGACCACAGGCAAGATCACTGGTAACTTTGGTCTGGTCGGTAGTTCATTTACCCGTCAGCAAATTAATCCTGTTGTGAATCCTGTAGCTGCTTCAAGCCGCCCAGTGGTCAGCATGCCGAATGTTGAAAAGTTATTGATTAACGGTCAATCGACGCAAGGTAAAGCTTGTCTGCAGTCACTCACCATTACCTTTAATAATAACCTTGAGGCAATCCGTTGTATTGGATCTGGCAAATACACTCCTGAGTTTTATTTAGAGAAAATGATGGATATTGATGTAAGTGCGAGTTTTATGTTCTCAGCCACATCTGCGGCTTGGATTGATGCAATCAAAACACGTGATGTATTCACCTTGGGCTTTGATATTACTGACAGCAAAGGCAGTAAATATTCGTTGAATTTCCCACAGCTCGAAGTAATGGAAGCCAATCACCCTGACGGCGGTGGTGATGACATCATCACTGTTGATATCAACTTTGCTCAGGTGCGTACTAGCCCAACTATTGTACGAGCACTGGTGTAATTAAAAACATTCAAATATAGAGCCTGTGGTATGCCATGGGCTTTTTTTATTGCTTAAATTTTAGAGGTCACTATGGCGTTAAAAGTCGGTATTGTAAAAAGTTCAGAGGTGTCTAAATGGTGCCAGTTCAAAAATGCTGAAGGTGAGGTTCAGGCTGAATTCAAGATCCGTGGAATTGCGTATAAACCTTTTCAGGTTGCGATGGAGCGAGCAGGCAATCAAATCACATCCAAAGGCTATGACGTAATGACTACTGATCCTGCTGACAAGCTTTATCATGAGTTGTTAATGGATGCTTGTGCAGCACATCTGATTGAAGACTGGAAAGGTGTAGTATTTGCCGAAGTGGTGGATAGTAAGACTATAGAGACTGATATGCCCTATACAGCCGAGAATGCATCTAAGCTATTTAATCTTGGTGACATCGGAGTTGCGATCTGGTTATTCATTAAAACTGAAGCTCAGAAGATCCAAGAGGATGCAGATAAAGATAAGGCCATTATCCTGGGAAAGTCATTGAACTCTACAAGTACCAAAAAACGTACGCATCGAAATCGCCGCACGAAATCGAACAAATCAAATTTTTAGGTGGTCATATTCCTGAGCCGCCAGAATCATCCTATGCCGCTGAATCAATCTTACTGGCATTTAGTACGATTTGCAGATCTAGACGATATGAGCAGGGTATGCCGTTATCGATCGATCAACAGAGTATTAACGTTTATGCCGAGCACAATGATTTACCAATTGGTCCACATATCTTTAACGATTGTATCTTTGCTTTGGATGATTTATTCCTCGAAGAAGCCTATAAAAAGTTAAAGACTAAAAATGCTGTTGGTCGGGCAAAATAATACTTTTATCGTGAGGTGGTTCACATATTTTTCAGAGTAACTGACAATTCTTGTAAATTCCAAAAGGTTGAAAAATATGGAAGTAGTTAAATTTGTTAAGAGCTTTAATACAGTAGGATTTTATCTAGCACTTGCGAGCCTTTTGCTAGCCACGCTTATTTTGTATTTCTATTTTATTAATCCTTAACTTTAATGATCAGTTCTTACTTGCCACCTTCGGGTGGTTTTTTGATTTCTTTAATTCACACAAGAAATATTTAAATAACTAAGGCTTTTTAACCCTTACTTATCTGATTTCACACAATTTTATTTAAAAAAGTTTATAATGGATGCTCAATTACAAAAAAGGAAAATAACGTGAAAAAGCTAATTTTAGGGGCATTATTTAGTATTCCTACATTAACAAGTGCATTTCCACTTTGTGCTTATAATTTAGATGCTACTCCTTCAGAAATTTCTAACTATATTCTTGGGGGCAGAGTTCCTGAAAAATTTCCAATATTAGATGGCCAGAGCTATGGCTATAAAGTTTTAGCTAGAAACAATACTTCAAATGATTCTAAATTATATGTTGCTGGAAGTTCAAAATTTATAAATGATATCGTTGCTTGGAATAATGCAGACAATTCAAAAGAAGCTGACCTTCAAGGGGATGTTGTATTGCAAGATAGCGGCGTGTATGCATTTGAATATAAAATTAACAGTTTTCCTTATTCAACCTTGAGTTCAAACTCTAAATTAAGTTTAGGATCTATGATTGTTGGAACTTCTAACAATCGCAAAAGTGTTCACATTATTACAACTTTATCAAATGCATCACCATCAACAGGATTTCAATTTAAGATTGAGATTATTGATAAGGAAGCTTCAACTTACTATCCCTTTGTTTATAACTTCCCTTATGAACTAACGAATTTTAGATATGGCTTGTACTTCAATCAGGATACTAAACAAATAGGTTTAATTTTTAATGGTGTAAATAAGGGGTATCTAAGAACTTTAACCAGTAAGATTGACTCTTTAGGTATCATCTTACAAGGTGAAAGTAATGGTGGAAACAATATTGATGGCACCATTGGTAAAACTATTTCTGGTGGCTTAGTAACTGATAAAACACAGTTTAAGTATTTCTACCCTATAACTACAAAGGATATTTGTGGGAATAGACTTAGGTAATTGATCCTCATATTGTGTTTTTAAAATTTCTAATTATTTAATAGAAGAGCGTCTAAGGACGCTTTTTTATTCCTCTTACTTTCTAGTTTTCACTAAAAAGTAAAATGAACTAATTTCACACCAAGAATTTACCGCGCCTTTAGGCGCTTTTTTATTGCCTAAAGGAAAGTGAATATGACCCAAGAATCCCGCCTAGTCATCGTGATTGACTCAAAAAATGCTGAACGCAATGCCAAGGCTTTGGCTGATGAAATGTCTAAAATTACTGAGCGTGGCGATTCAGCATCACAATCTACAAAAGACATGGGTAAACAGTTTTCTGTTACCAATAACATAGTTCAAAACTTTAATACCAATGTGAATAATGCCAATTCAACAGTGCAAAAAACAGTAGAAGTAACCAAGCAGGCGACTCAACAAAATCAAAAGTTTTCACAGGAAATCAAAAATACATCCCAAGAATTAGATAAGCAGGAAAAATCGATTCATTCCTATGGGACTTCGATCAAAGCATTGGCAGCTTTTATGGTGGGTTTAGTCACTGTAAATGAAGCAATTGCCAGAGCTGATGGTGCGACTCAGATGGCTGCTCGTATTCGTAACGCAACAGATAGTGCTGCTGAGTTTGATCTTGTTCAGGAACGTTTATATACATCTACAAAAAGTACTTACCGTGCTTTAGGTGAAGCGCAGGAGGTTTATTTAGGCTTGGCTGGGGGGATGAAAGCTTTAGGTTATGCAACTAACGATACTCTAGATGTTTCAGACTCACTCTCCTTTTCATTTACTGCAAATGCTGCACGTGCCGATCAGGCTCAATCAGCAATCGATGCGTTTTCTAAATCTATGGCCAAAGGCAAGATTGATGCTGACGCATGGATCTCTATTGTTACTGCAGCAGACAATATCATTGCAGATATGGCTAAGACGACAGGAAAGACTGAGGTTCAAATTCGTGAGCTAGGTGCAACCGGTAAAATCTCGTTAGAGGATCTTATTAAAACGCTTAAAGCCACGAGAGACTCAAATCAAGAATTAGCAGATGCTATGGAGAACAGCCTTGCGGATGGTTTGACTACATTATCTAACGCCGTGACCAAGTTACTTGGTGAAATCAATATGAGTACGGGTGCAACCAATACTGCAGCAGCAGGATTAGGTCTGTTAGCCGATAATATTGATATTGTGATGAATGCTGCAATGGCTGGTGGTATTGCTTATTTAACCAAGACAATTATTGCTAAAACCGTTGCCACTGATACTGGGATTGTCTCAACGATCCGTAGTCGTCAGGCATCCATTGCAAATGCGCAAGCTGAAGTTACTGAAGCAACAGCAACGCTTAACGCTGCAAAAGCACATCTTGCAAATGTTCAAGCCACCAATGCTGAAGCACAAGCTAAATACGGCGCTACTGCAGCTGCAGCACGTTATGCTCAAGCACAAGCTGCCGTCACGGCTGCTACGAATGCCCAAACAGCAGCACAAGGGCGCCTCACTGCTGTATCGATCAATGCTGGGAGATTGGCAAGTGGAGCGTTTGCCTTAATTGGTGGTCCGATCGGTGCAATTACCTTAGGCATCGCAGGTTTGACTGCAGCTTACTCATATTTCAATGGTAAGGCAGAGGAGGCAACGGCAAAGTTAAAAGAGCAAGCTGAGGCTGCAAAGTTAACCAAAGATGAAATTAAGGCCCTCAGTGAGGAGCAACGTAAGGATAAACTGGTTGATTTGTCTGCAACACTAGAAGACCAAAACAAAAAGCTGAAGCAACAAGAACAAGCAGTTGCATCAGCATTAATTGCCATTCAAAACTATGCAATTGGTAATGTAAAAGTTACTGATATCTCAAATAGGGCTCGACTTGGTACCATTTCTTATACTGAAGCGATAGAGCAACTGAAGGATCAGAAAATTCCTTCTGATCTAAGGGATGCATTGTTCAAACAAGTAAGCGCCTATGACGTGGCAGCTGAAACTGCAAACAAGACCAAAAAAACATATAGTTTATTTGGGATTGAAGTAACACTTGCAGGCAATAAAGCTGAGAATGCAATAGTCGGTCTGGATAAAAATACCAAGTCATTAACCGAAAATGAAAAGGCTGCTTTGGCTGCAAAAGATGCTCAAAAGAAATATGCCGATTCTTTATTCGATCGTGATTTTGATGCTCAACTTTCACAGAGATTGCTTGCCAAGAACTACTCACCAGCGCAAGTAAAGCAATTGCTAGAGTTAGCAAACTGGGCAAGAAAAAATGGAGTACAAATCACAACTGAGATGTATCAGACTGCGTTGAGAGTTCAAGCCATTGAGGAGAAAAACAACGAAGTTATTGAGGCCAAAAATAAAGCATTAAAGGAAACAACTGATGAGTTATCTAAGCAACAAAAGATTCTATCCGTAAATGCCAAGGTTCAGGCCAATGCAGCAAAGTTTGGATTTTCCAATGTTGAATCTAAATATAGACTGCCTGCAGGAACGCTCTCAGCGATTCATATGATTGAATCCAGAGGCAATGCCAAAGCCTATAACAAGGAAACGGGTGCAACAGGTGGTTTCCAGTTCTTATCTGGTACAGCGAAGCAATACGGCGTTAAAGATCGAACTGACCTTGCTCAGTCTGCTGAAGGTGCGGGTAAGTACATGTCTTACCTTCTCAAACTCTTTAAAGGCGATTTAGAGAAGGCTGTACGTGCTTATCATGCAGGTGAGGGCAATGTTCAGAAAGGTAAAGGTATTGGTAAATATAACAATCAATACTGGAAAGACTTTCAGGGCTATATGGCGGGTGTCAATGGGTATTCAGCTGGTGACATTTCATCAAAAGATTTTTCAAAGATGCTTCAAGATGACGCCAAAATGGTTGAAGAACAGGCACGCTTACGCATTCAACTGGAGAATGAGGTTGCTGATCAGCAAACTAAGATCAGAAATGATCTATCCCAAAAATTAGAGGAAGTTGATAAAGCTAATTTTAGTCCTGAACGTAAAGCTGAAATTATTGCTGAACTGAAATCTCGTGCAGACAATGATATTGCGATCGCTCAACAGGCTTTACGAACTAAACTGGATGATTACAAGGAGTTCCAAAAAACAGAATCTGAGTTGCTAGAAGAAAGCTTTGCACGTAAAAAATTCAATGCAGCTCATGATATTGAGCTTAGCAAGACTGAACAGAAGCAGGCTGTTGAATTACTAGATCAGCAATATCAACAAGAGTTGGGATTGATGCAACTTGCTCAAGAGCAACGACTGTTTCAGGCAAGGCTTGTTTTATTGTCAGAAACAGAAGCTATGCAGGAACGGTATCGATTAGAACGTGAGGAGATTTTAAGAAATACCAAGCTCAGTAATGAAGAACGCCAAAAAATGATTACGTTCTCTAAAGCCGCTCAGGAAAATGAGATGCGTAATAAAATTGTTGGTGCTGTTCAGAACTGGGGTGGGATTCAGGCTGATATGAATGGTACTAGCGATTTCTATAGACAGGATCAGGATCGTTTTAGCCGACTTGGGGCTGCTCAGGATCTATTTGATAGCAAATCAGCTGCAGTTGATTACAACGAGCAAGGCGGTTTAGATGCGATTAAAGCTCAGATGGATCAGCAGCTAATTAGTCAGCAGGAGTTTGAGGACCAGAAAACCGCAATCATGCAGGCCGCACAAGAACAGCGGAATGTTATTGCCGATGAATATGCTCAAAACGCAAAAAATATTGAGGACCAATATCAGCAAGATCGTTTGAACACTCAGATCATGCTTGGCCAACAGATGATGGGATCTGTGACATCGATGTTCGGCTCAATGTTTGGTGAGCAATCCAAGGCATATAAAGTGATGTTTGCTGCAGATAAAGCTTATGCGATTGCAGCCTCAGGCATCGCCATTCAACAAGGCATTTCAAAGGCTATGGCTTTAGGCTGGCCCGCAAACATTGGGGTTATGGCTCAAGTCATTGCGCAAGGTGCCAACATTATCAGCAATATCCGTGCAATCAAAGATCAAGGCTTTGCTGAAGGTGGTTATACAGGTAAAGGTGGTAAATACGAGGTAGCTGGATCTGTTCATAAAGGCGAGATTGTATGGTCACAGAATGATATTAAGCGTTGGGGCGGTGTCAATTTAGTTGAGAGTATGCGTAAGAGTGGGAACCCTGAAGCATTCCTCAATAGCAACGTCTCAGCTGACAATATCATGCGCCGTGCATTGATGAGCTCTAATGCCTTTATGGAAAGCCAGAAGAAATCTGACATCTTCAATCCATCAGGGGATGGTCAGATTATCTATAAGGCTAATCAGATTGCAGAGACTCCAAAGCTCTCTACTGATTCGGATCTATACCACGATGGAAAAGTATATTTCTCCCCGAATGGTTTGGTTCAGGATCGGTCTAATCTTGAGGATGTCTATGATTTCACTCTTGGAAGATCTGCACGGCCACAGGCTGAGGCTATGGCTTCAGTTCAGCCAACAGCACCTACCATCAACTTTAAAATTGAAGTGGTGAATCAGGTGAAAGGGGTAGCGGTCGAAGCAGAGCAACTGGATGAAAATACTGTCCGTCTTATTGTGAAAGATGAGTTAGAAAGGACGCTTCCACGTGAGGTTCCGAAGATTGTCAGTGATCAAGTTAAAGATCCAAACTCTTCCATCAGTCGGGCCATTTCAAGTAATACGACTGCACGGCGTAACCGTTAATTTATAAAGACTACTCTTAGGAGTGGTCTTTTAATGTATCTGAAAACCACTTATCTTTTTTTGATTGACTGGTAATCTAAATATCTGTTTATTAAAGAGACAATAAGAATTAATGAGAAAAACATGATGTATAAGATAATTTGTTTGACTGTGATTATTGCCTTAACAGGTTGTGCTACTCCTTCAATTGAAAAAAGATTGAATCCCTCATTTGAAGGAGGAAGACATCAGCTTAGATTTACCTTTAGCAATCTTGAAAAAGATAATATTCCTCCAATCAATCAACAAAAAGGGCCAAATAAGCTAGGACTCGCGTATATGTCGTGCACCAATATGATCTATGTTAAAGATCATCCCGAAGGAAAAGACATTTATGCCGAGTTCAAAGTGACAAGTGATGATACGAGAATTGATTTAAGTAAAAAGTATTTTGATTTGGCTTTAATGTCGAACAATGTGTATGAAGATCTCAATGACTTATATGTATTACCTGATTGGAATTTACTTTTGGCCATAAATAGTCGTAGTGGGTTAGACATGCATGTTTATGGTGATCGTAATAATATTAAAGATAGTTCAAAAATAGTTTTTGCTTTTGGTGGGACAAAACAATTATCTGACTGGAAGGCAAATTTCTCTTTTGTAGGTTATCAACCGTTGCAATATAAACAAGCTTTTGATGAAGTTGAAAGTATTATCAAAGAAAACCCCAATGCGAAGTTTTTTGCAACAGGCCATTCTCTTGGCGGGGGAATAGCCTTAAATCTTGCTTATCAAAATCCAAAAGTTCAATCTGTGGTATTCAATCCTTCTCCCAGAGCTTTTTTTAAAAGAAAATACAAAATTGAGAGAGAAAGGCAACCAGTAGTTTTTTTGGAAAAGGGAGAGATTTTGACAGGAGCTACCTTTAAGTGGACAAAATTTAGATTAGGTAATGCAGAGATAGTGAATTTCAATGCTTTGGATTATTTAGGACTGGGACAAAATTTCAGCGAACATAATATGTATGATCTATCCAGAACAGTGCTTCACATTGCTTTAGTCCATGGAGATAAAAGAGCGAAAGAATATTTTACTTCGAACATCTCTAAAAACAGCTCTGCAATTAAAGGTGAAAACTGCTCTAAATATTTTGAAAATTAATTTTAAAACTCCATGTATAAAAACCGACCTTGAATTGAGTCGGTTTTTTATTGCCTGAAGGAAAGTTATGTACAAGTTAAAACTTAATCCTCAAACGAGCGGCTATGGCGTAACACCAGGTGATGATGTGAAGCGTCAGCAGTTTGATGGTGGGCGAGGTCGCTATTACATCGATGTAAAGCGTAACTGCCACATAGTCGATGTGAACTGGAGTTTAAGCAAAGCCGACTTCAATAAAATGATGGCTTTCTGGCGGGTTTATCAAAGCCAGCCTGCTTCATTTTATGCAGATCTGGTGATCGATAAGGGCACACGTCAGCAGTACCTGTGCAACTTTATCCCCAACTCATTCAAGACCAATGAGGTCAATGGTAACTTGTATCGGGTTAATGCTCAGCTTGAGGTTGTTCAAAATCAAAATGAAATTGCAGTTGATCAGGCGCTCATCAGTGATTGGGTGGTGTAATGGATCAGGAATATGCAAAGTTCTTTTTGAATCGTACAGTTGATATCTATCAACTGGAGTGTATTGAGCTAACACATCCATCTTTCATCAATACCTATCGAGTCGTACGTAATGATGATCAAGGTGTTTATGTACGGCATAAAGAAAATGATAGCCAACTGTTCTATGAATATCTGCCTGCCAAGATTCAACGTTCAGGCATGCTGGGTGATTTGGATCAGTCCTTAACAATTTCCATATCAGGGCTTGGTGATGTGCTACCAGATGAGTTTGAGCGGGTGATGGAGGGGCAGTATCCCGATATTAAGCCAACGGTTAATTACCGACTCTACAGCTCAGACAATCTCAATTCACCCATGTATTACTTGCTTGGCTTACAACTCTCAGGCGTAGCCATGGACCATAAAGCTGTGACATTTAAAGCAGAATCACCAAGATTAAATACCGCCAAGACTGGCGACATTTTCTCATTGGATAGGTTCACTGGTCTCAAGGGAGCATTATGAAAAGTCATGATCATTTACTTGATCGACAATACGATCAAGAACGTTACAACTGTGTTCACTTTGCCCATGAGGCGGCAATGAATCTATACGGCATAGACCGTGGTGAAGCACTGGAGTTGTTTATGCAACCTAAGGGCGAAATCACTTTTCTTCCATCACGATTGAAATTACTTAATCCGCTGCCCATGCCCAAGGAGGGCTGCATTGTCGCCTTCCATCCAAGACTTAGAAACAAGCCCCCGCATGTGGGGCTTTTTCGTGGGGGAAAGGTTTTGCATCTGATGGACAGCGGTGTGTCTTATTTATCGGAACAAGTCGTAATGGCTATGGGGTTTAATCGGGTCAGCTACTATGATTAAGATTATTTATAAACAAGATCCTTTATCCGAAAAGAAGGTGGTAGAACGCGCTGCAACCTTAGGGCAATGGCTTACTGCAAAATATGAGCACATGCCTGAGCACCTACGTATCTTTCACAGTCCAAGTGATATGGAACATGCTGAAATTTCAGTTGCCAATGAGGTCACACCGAAAAATGCACATGACCTGAAGCAATTGGATTTTCTTCCTGGCACCTTCATTGTGATTGAAAATCCGAAAGGGATTCCCGCATTGGTTGCTGCAGTGGTTTCTTTGGTTGTCGGTCTTGCTGTAGCGTTGCTCATGCCAACGCCGTCTATTGCTCAGACCAACCAGAATAACAATCAGTCTTCATCCGCCAATAACGAGCTTTCTAGCCGTGAGAACAAGATGCGTGTGAACGGTCGTATCGTGGATCTATATGGAGCTGCAAACGATACGCCAGATCTGATAGCTGTGCCTTACAAGGTCTACGAGAACAATGTAGAAGTTGAGCATATTGTGGGATGTATTGGCCGTGGCCACTATCACATCAAGGGTGCATATGATGGTGAAACCAATATTATTGATATTGCAGGTGCATCGATTGAGGTATATAGCCCTGATGTAGACATTGTTTATGGAAATCCATACTTTGCACTTGGAAGCGAGATTACTACGCCGCCTTTATCTGTCCAGCAGCAAAATTCGGTTAATGGCCAGATCCTGCGTTCAGCAGATACACAAGTACTCGAAGGTACTAATCATCTGAGATTTGGTTATCCAAATGAGATTTTAAGATCTGCATCAAATTTTACAGATCTAACTACTAAGTTTGTCAGTAATGATCGGGTGGAAATCACTAATAGCGGTTTTTGGTTCAATAACCAGTTTTATCACTTGGATGGTGTCTACAGTGTTTTGTCGGTCGGATATGACCGTATGACCTTATCCAATCCTGCTGCAGTGAATCCGGGCTGGTGGATCCTGAAAGAACTTGCCACCCAGAAAACTGCTGAATTATCGCCAAGGATTGCATCAATAGGCGAGAAATGGATTGGACCATTTGTTCTGGACAATGTAGATCGTAATAGAGTGCTCTGTAACTTCGTGGCGAGTAATGGTCTTTATGCAGTTTATGAGGGTAATAATCAGGGATATGTAGATGTTACGATTGAAGTTGAAGTTACACCTGTAAATATCGCAGGCGAGCCATTAGGTAATCCAATGGTTCAGCGGATCAAAATGAATGGATCCTCTAAATCTCGTCAGACTGTGGGTGTCACGCTGGATATGACTACCTTTCAGGGGCGTTGTAGTGTTCGTGCACGCCGTGTGACTGGAGTTATCAATGCACCCAGTGTTGTGGATGAGGTGAAGTGGCAAGCTCTCTATGGTGCATTCCCGCTGCAAAGTACACGTTATGAGTCTGAAACGGTTTTTCGCGCTAGAACCTATGCCACCACAGGTGCTTTATCGGTTAAGACGCGGAAGATTAATTTTGATCTGCAGCGGATGCTTCCTTTTTATCAAAATGGAGAAATGACAAAAGAGGTATTTCCGACCTCAAGCTTTGCCGATGCTCTGGTCTCAATGGCACTGGATGACAAGATTGGTCGCCGTACAATTGATGAGTTAGATCTAGAGAATATCTACCGGACTTACTTTGAAGTGGTGGATTACTTCGGTACACCACTTGCTGCTGAGTTTTGTGCAACCATTGATGATACCAATCTATCCTTTGAAGAACTGGTGACTAATCTATGTGATGCAGTGGGTTGCACGGCTTACCGTCAGAACAACAAGCTCAAGTTGTATTTTGAAAGACCAACGGATAACTCGGTACTGCTGTTCAACTTCAGAAATATTTATCCTGATACTTATCAGAAAGACTTAAGTTTTGGTCTGATGGAAGACTATGACGGGTTGATCTATGAATATACAGATCCTACTGACGATAGCCGTATCAATATCTACCTACCTGATAAAAGTGCTAAGAATCCTAAAGAGGTTAAATCGGTCGGTGTGCGCAATAAGTGGCAAGCTCATTTCAATGCATATCGCCTTTGGAACAAGATGCGCTTTCAGCGTAAATCCATCACCTTTGATGCAGCATCAGAATCTGAGTTGTTGGTTTTACGTGATCGTATCGCTGTTGCTGATTATCGCAATGGTATTCACCAGAGTGGAGATGTGCTTCAGCAAGAGGGTTTAATCCTGACACTCAGCCATGATGTGGAATTTATTGCAGGAAAAAGCTACGTGATTTATCTGCAGCTGAGTGATGGCAGTGTGGATCTGATTCCAGTGACTACGGGTGCAGCATCTAACAAAGTTGTGTTAGGTCGTTTACCGAATGGGTTGCTTAAGCTAAATCCTGAGGATTACATCAACACGACTTATATCGTGGTGAATGATGATACCAAAGGCTCGTTACCTTATCTGGTGGCCAAGAGAGAGCCAGTTGATCAGATGACCAATAAAATCACCGCGATTAACTACGATGATCGTTATTACCTCAATGATAAGGACTATACCGATACCCCTGTAGATGATACTCCAATCTATATTCGTTACGACCAGCTAGATCTCAATCTGGCACGGTTATATCAAATGCAGAGAGGTGAGTTGCCTACGGCTGGAGAGATCAATTTTGTTGTAGAGCCAGGAGTTCTGATTTTAAGTTCAAGTTCGTTCCGACCACTAACTGAACTGATCTATAAACATTGGAATGATCGACCTTCAATTAAATATATCGTGCCTGAAATGAGGGAGGTTCCTGCAATCGATACGGGCGAGTTTCCTCCTGATCTGGTGGTAAATCTGATTGTTAAGGGAGCTGTTGTTGGCCGTGGTGGTGATGGTGGTATTGCGCATGCTGCTTATGGTGGCTGGGAAAATGAATATGAAACCAACTTTACTAAAACACGTCGTGATGGTAGTCCCGGTGCACCAGGCTTATTAGTTCGTCATAGCAAGATGAACTTGATCATTGATGGTGGAATTGTTGCACGTGGCGGCTCAGGTGGTGGCGCAACTCCAAGTGGGATAAGTACTAAATACAACTATGCCATTCAAGGTGCTCCAGGTGGTGGAGGTGCGCCATTTGGTAGAGTTTTAACAGATGTTCCAATTTCTCAAGAAGTGCCTCAATTTAGAAGTTATTTTAATAATAACTATCAGACAGATAAGGTTTCTGATGCTCAAAGAGATATTCCCGGTAGTGGGTATCAAAGGAATAATGGTGATTCTGTAACACCATTTTCTGGTAATGGTGGTGGTTGGGGGCAGCGTGGTACCAAGTCAATCAATGCTGCGGAATGGAACTGGCGGTATCACGGTACTTTAGAGGGTGAACCAGGACCAGGTGGACCAGCAATTATTGGTGCATTCCTACTGACATTGCAAATTATCAATGGAGGTCAAATTCTACAAACCTTTTAATAGTCTTAAAACTTTTATAAGCACCCAAACGGGTGCTTTTTTATTGTCTATCGGAGACATGAAATGCAAGAACAAGCAGCAAGTGCGGTTGAAGCTGCTACCAACACAATCGCAGCAACAGCATCAAAGGTTTCATATGTATCAGCGGGGGCATCAGTGGCAGCGTATGCAGTAAGCATTGATTGGGCAGTTTGGGTCTCAGTCTTTATCGGTGTAATTACTTTTTTCACGACATTGTATTTCAAACGACGTGAAGATAAGCGGGCTCAAGAGATCCACGAATTGCGTAAGAAGCAATATCAGCAAGCGAAAGAGCGTTTAAAAGGGGATATTGATGACAAGTGAACAGACACGGGCTTATTTAGCCTTTGCATTGGTGGGGCTAATGTTTGTCCTGGTAATTGCATTATTTTTTGTAGATATGCCGCGAGAGAACAGCAACTTGATCAATACAGCCTTGGGTTTTATTGCTGGAGCAATGACAACAGCCTGCGGTTTTTACTTCGGCAGTTCTGAGCAAGAAAAGAAAAAAGATACTTAGATATCGCAATTTATAAATAGCCGCTTTCGGGCGGTTTTGTTCAGATCTAATTTTCTATCATTTCTAAACATATTATTTGATTACAACTCTCTGTATTTCACAAAAATCCAGTGTTAAAAATAAAGGAGTTGTTCAAGTACTACAGAATAGCTCTTAAGGGCAATTATTTGAATAACCTAAACTTTTAAAGCAACTAAAACATAATTTTAAAGGAGTTTGCTCATGGTAAACAACGCAGTAGAAATGCTATTTGAACAATTAACAGATACCAGTATTCCAGAAGGCCATGTCGCACTAGTACGTATTCAAAATGACGTATCTTATGATCAGGTTATGACTAATCTTGAACAGGTTAATGTTTTACCTGGATTTAATGTAGTTGGGGTTACTAGTATTCCTAATCCTGATACATCAGACTGGGAACTGACCAACTGTACCTTTGAGAATGGGGGCCTTAATTGGACTGAAGGGCAAATTGATTTGGGTACAGAAACTTCTCCAGATCTGGCGTATGGCTATCATGCTGGCATTAAGGCAAATATTGGTGACAAACTTGAAATGATTGTTCCCGATGTGATGTCTTTAACATCTAGAGTTTTGAGTGGTGCACGACTAGCAGACGTAAATGGTGTGGCGGCAGGTCAAGCAAATATTGGAATTAACTGTATCAACAATAGTTTAGGAAGTCCGAATATTGGATTAGCTCTGCTTGGTACTTCATATCAAACAACCGACTTGCCTGTAAAGTACACAATGACTTATGTATCAGCAACTGCTGTGGAGCATGTTATTACTTCAACTGATGGAACGATTGAGCTTTTCCGTGAAACACAAAGTATCCCAGCATTTGTGGGAACCGCGTATTTTAACGTGATTGCTACTGTTAACGACGAAAATGAAATGTTTACGACAACTGTTTCGGTAAGCTAGGACTAAGAAGGCATTTGGATTTTTTAGGTCAAAAATGACTACAGTTTGCAGATTCCTCTTTGGTAGTTTTTAGCAAAAAAAGAAGAAAGATAGTCAAATTTCACAACCAAAAAATAGCCGCCTTTGGGGCGGCCTCGTCATATTCTTATATGGATTAAACAAAAATGGATTTATTTTGTCCTAATTTAACCTTAATTAAATTAAAGCTAAGTTCTAATATAGAACTAACGTTAATTTTGAAATGATGTGAAATTACTTATGTTAGCTTCAAGCCATCCTGAGTCAAAAAGCATTAAAGATATATTTAATAGCAAATTAGCTAAGTTCTCTGGATCTTTATTGGGTGCAGTAACACCAGAGAGACAGAGCACACTTCCTAAAGCTTTTGAATTAAGCCCACATACTGATTACAAACGTTATGGAAGCACGCACTATGGAATTATGATTCCTGATTTGCCAGAACCCTATCGATATCTGTCTTGGGCTTCTGTGATTGGTTATGTTGGATTCCCTATCACTGACTCAGATTATCAAATGTCTTTTAGAGGAAAAGGTGATACTGCTTCTTTGGTTCATGGGACAGCTTTATCTTCTACTGAAGAAGCATTTAAAACATACTCAATAGTTGATGATATTAAATTCAGTGAAAAGCCATTTTCTGTCATTTTTAACAATGAAACTTCTCTTACAGAAATTGAAGGTGGGTTTCTTCTAGCCACAAATAGAGAAGATCTACAAATTGCAATAAAACTGGTGCCTACCGAAGCTATCACATGGTTTGCTTATGGCTCTTTATACAAGCATTTCAGTGTATTGATGAAGTATGAAGGACGAATTATTCAAAAGGGTGAAAGTATTGAAGTAAATGGGCTTTGCACCCTTGAATCATGGAAAGCTGTTGCGACATCAATGCTTAAAAATCAAAGATTAGTAAATAGCATCCAAATTCCTGTAAAAATATTTAGTTATCAAGTTATTAACTTAAATAATAAAGAGCAACTGGTACTTGCATTCATTTGTTATGAAGATCAACCAATTCTAACTTCAGTCTATTATCGTCATATCGATAGTACTTCGATTCAATTTAATGGTGATATCAAATTTGAAGTTACTAAGAATAAGGTTGAACCACAAATAACGCCTGATGGCTATAGCATGTATGTGCCTGAAACATTCGAATGGACTGCACATCACGATAATGAAAAGGTTTTAGAAATCAAAGCAGAAGTAGATACAGCATATTGCTATGGTTTAGCAGCTGGTTATGTTTCTTCATATAAGTGGCAAGGGATGTTTCAAGGTAAAGATCTTAATGGTAGAGGATATTTAGAGTATATCGATAGACGCTAAAAAAGTTCATTTATGAACGCACTGATTAATTTTTAAAGTTGAGCCGACCCTTAGGTCGGTTTTTTATTATCTAAAGGAAAGTGAAATGGATAGAAAACCCTTTTTTGATGCTGCACGTGTGCTCGCAGGCGGTAAACTTACACAGGCCCAAGTTGACGATCTCAACAAGGTAGTCGATGGCTTATCAACAGCACAAGGCATGACAACAAGTCAAACAGGCATCAACCTAATCACCAGTTTCGAAGATCTTGTGCTTACAGCTTATGATGATGGTGTAGGCGTTTGGACTATCGGCTTTGGAACCACGGTTTATCCTAAAGGAATAAGAGTGAAAAGAGGTGATAGTTGTACTAAAGCGCAAGCAGTGTCCTTTTTTCAACATGATTTGAGGCGCTTTGAGGCTGCTGTAAATCAAGCAGTAAAAGTTGTAGTTAATCAAAATCAGTTTGATGCGCTGGTTAGTCTGACCTACAACATTGGTGAAGGTGCATTTAAAGGATCTACATTGGTTAGGGAGTTGAATGCAGGCAATTATAAAGCTGCAGCTGACCAGTTTCCCAAATGGAATAGAGGCGGTGGGAAAGTAATGAAAGGTCTAGTTCGTCGCCGTGCAGCAGAACGCGAGCTTTTCTTAAAAAAGTAATTCACCGATGCAGTCGATCTATCAGCTCATTACTGTTTAGTATCTGCATCATTTTTCTTTTACCCAGTTGCACAGCTCACACTATAAACAACAATATCCATGTTGGAATATGTGTAAAAGCCCTCTGATGAGGGCTTTATTCTTGAAAGTATTTAATTAATTTATTCATTAACCAATCTAAATAAATAGTAATGATTCTTAATTGTTTATTGATAACGCTTATCATTCATGTTAACTTTTGTTCCGAAATTTTGCTGCCGTGTAACAAGGATTTAAAGCAGCAGAAGAATCTCGTACAGCACATTAGTTATTATGGAATTTTCTTATGTACAACTCTCCCTTTAGAAAAGCATTCAAAGTTCATCCTTTAGCCCTTTCTATTGCTTTAGCAGTCCCATCTATAGTTCATGCAGAACAGGCAACTGAAACAGCAACATTAGCGACGATAAAAGTACAAGCAGAAGAGAAGAATCCAGCTGTAACAGAAGGTTCTGAAAGTTACACAGCAAAGAGCACCAGTACATCAACAAAACTAAATTTGTCTCTTCGTGATACTCCACAATCGGTTAAGGTTTTTACCCGTGAATATCTGGATGATCGCAATATTGATTCTTTTCAAGATCTAATGAATAACATTACAGGGGTTTCAACATCGCGTACTGATGAGCGCCAATCTGTATTCGCACGTGGTTTTCAGGTCGATTACTATTTAATAGATGGTATGCCCAGTACGACCAATTTGGGTACGGGAGATCTTGATTTAGATATTTTCGACCGTGTTGAAGTCGTTAAAGGATCAAGTGGCTTAATGACAGGGGCTGGTAACCCTGCAATGGCATTAAATATGGTCCGGAAACATGCAAATGCCAAAGAACTTATGGGTAACCTCAGTACGTCGTTGGGCTCGTGGAATGAGTGGAGTAGCTCGGCTGATGTTTCTGCTCCACTTAACGCAGATGGTTCATTACGTGGACGCGTGTTTGTCAAACATTCTGATGAAAAATCTTTTATGGATTTTTATGAGAAAGAACGAAATGTGTTTTACGGTGCTGTTGATTATGATCTTAGTGACAAAACAAGCATGTCATTAGGCGCAACGTATCAAGAGTTAAATCGTGATGGTATTCGTTGGGGTGGTACACCAGCATTTTATACCGATGGAACACGCACCAATTTTTCCAGAAGTCTTACTGTAACGGCACCTTGGACCTACTGGAATGTTAATACGTCAGCTGTATTTGCTAATTTAAAGCAAAATTTATTCAATGATGTTAATTTCAATATCGCTTATACCTTCCGTAAAGAAGATACCGATACCATGCTGTTATATACAGGTGGACAAGTTGATAAGGCAACCAATACCAGTCCTCTGAAAAATAAACCAGATCCAAAGACCGGTAAAATCACTGACAATGTCTCAGTGTATGGCTCTGAAGCACGAAATGAAGAGAACAATATCGATGTTTTCATCAATGCACCATTCAAAGTCTTTAACCGTCCGCAAGAGATCATCATTGGTGGCTCTTGGAATAAAAATGAAAAGACTAAGGACATTTTTGGTGGATCGAATACGAAAAGTGAGGTTGAAAAATATTTAGGCGGGCCGCTGAATTATAACAACATGGCACAAGAGCTTCTTCGACCTGTTATCTTAGATGGCAAAAATGCATTGAATGAAACGACGCAAACAGCAGCTTATGTCGCGGGTAAATTCCAAATTCTTGATCCATTAAAAATCATTGCTGGTGCTCGTTTATCTAACTGGGAATATAAATCAGAGAATGGTGTTGGGGATCGCGAGTTTAATAACGAGTTTACACCGTATATTGGCGCAATTTACGATTTCGCGCGTGATCACTCTGTATATGCGAGCTATACAGAGATTTTTAAACCTCAAAGCCGTAAAGACGTAAATGATCAATATTTAGATCCAAGCTACGGTAAGAACTATGAAACTGGTATTAAAAGTGAATGGTTTGGTGGTCGCTTAAATACGGCATTATCAATATTCCAAATTGAGCAAGCTAACTTTGCAGAAGCAATACCAGGTCAATTTGTTACTCGCAATGGGGTACGTACAACCGAACAGGCATATCGTGGTGTAGATGGTGTAGAAAGTAAAGGCTTTGAGTTTGAAGCTGATGGCGAAATCAACGAAAACTGGGGTATCAACTTCGGGATTGCTAACTTTGAAGCAAAAGATGCGAAAGATGTAAAAGTTAATACTACAAACTCTCGAACTACATCTAACTTATTTGTGAAGTATAAGTTAGATCAGTGGAGTGCAGGCGTAGGTTTAAACTATAAGAGTAAATACTATACTGGCACTGGTAGTACTCGTATCGATCAGGACGCCTATGTTTTAGCAAGCGCAATGGTTGGCTATCAGGTTGATAAAAATATTAAGCTTCAATTGAACGTCGATAATATATTTGATGAAAAGTATTACGAAGGGATCGGTGCAAACTCAATGAACTGGGGCACACCACGTAGCGCAACAATGAGTGTACGTTATAACTTCTAAGTCTTGAGCCTGGTTGAATTGAGTCCTTTCTCAAGGGCTCAATTCAACAATGAAGAATAAATATCAACAGTTTTTATCTCAAATAAAAACCAAGCATCACAGCAAACATACCAGGGAGCATACATAAAAAGCTCATCGCTTTACCTTCTTGGGTGTTTTTGATGTGTTTATGAAATATATGTGGACCAAAGATCAATCCAAAGATAGCTAAGATGAATCCAATAATTATAAAAAAGGCCGACATATCCTGTTATCCGTTTAGATACTTTCTTATCAAAATTAGTTATTTATAGCTGATAATTCTTCCTAATTGCTAAAAAAATTAAATGCGAAAGACTATCAAGAGGCTGCTGACCAATTCCCACAATGGATTCGGGGAGGTAGTAAGGTTATGAAAAGTCTAATGCGTCGCCGTGCAGCAGAACGTGAGCTGTTCTTAAAAAAGCAATCTATCACTGCAGGCGCTCAGTGATTTCAATGCTACTAAGCGCCTGCATCCTTTTACTTTTACCTGGGTGTACAGCACATACCATTAACAACAATATCCATGTTGGAATATGTGTAAAAGCCCTCATCAGAGGGCTTTATTTTTTGAAATTAGATATTAAAATTTCATTTATTTATTCGTTATACATTCTTAAAACTTAAATTTTAGTGCAATAGTTGCTTTTTCCTGTTTCAAAAAGCTTGACTTGGGATTTTCACCTGCACTGTAACTTGCGCCAATTGAGAAATTTTCATTTTCATCAAAATAATAATTTATACCACTATCGAACCAAGTAGGATTTTTAATGCCATCCCCCGCAATTCTTTGTCGATAATCATAACTTACAACGAATTGTAAACGAGGATTCGAATCTGCTTTACTATGAGCCTGTGGCCAGAATTCGAGATAATATCTTGCTAAAAGATATGTAGAGTCTATTTTCTCTGTATCAGAAACTTTTTCATTAATGATTTTTGGCATATTGTTATTATATTCAAGCGCGAAATATGGATAGAGAGCGTAATTTAGAGATTGAATACCCGTTCCATCTTTGGAGTCTTCATTAAACCATTTTGTTCCACCTAAGGCCCATGAGCGATAAGGCATATATAAGCTACTACCAGCAGATATGGTCATATATGTTAAATCATTTTCAAGATCACGCTTTCCGCTCGCACTAAGGTCTGTAAAAAGTGCTAAGTTTTCGCGTTTATCTGGATCGACTCCTAAATATCTAAGTGTTGCACTATTTTCTAGGATTATATCTTTATAATATTTAAAACCAACTGAGAGTAATTGCGATTTTTTATCACCTGACTGTGAGTGATATTCAAGAGTAGGGTAAAGAAAATTATTGCAGGATAGATCAATAGGTTTTAGTCTGATCCCAATATCTGCATTTATAATATCTTGCTCACCGGCATTATGAGAAAATAAAAGTTGAGCTGGTTTTTTTTCATTTTTATCTCCATCTAAAGATTGTCTAACTACCATTACTTTATCAGCGGATGGGTTTTTATCACAAATTGTATCAGTGGATGCTATGGTATATGTTGAAATAAATAATAGTGAAACTAAGTATTTTTTCATGATTTTATCTCTCTTGTTTAATTAGGTTCGAGATATTTAAGATTTTTGTTTTTCTAATAGTTGCTCTTGAATAAGTAGGTCTAAAAAAATCTCAAAATCAGGTAATTTTTTAATTTGAGCTTTTTTAAAACAAAGATAAATAAATTGAGGTATAGTAGTTTTTAGGCCTAATTCACTATCATTTATGTAAGTGTTGATATTATACCTTTGTAAAATTTCTTTTAATATTTTTGCATGAATAAATTGTTTTTTCTGAGCATTTCCGTATCCAAAGTTCTCTAGCGTCGACAGTTTGCTAATATTATACCAATATTGTGTTGGACTAAGAATTGCATCAAAACAAGCTATAACAAAAGGAAGATTCTGTTTAACAATGTTAGTATTAGAGCTAGTAAACTTGGCAATATAATTTTTACTTTTTGGTTTATTTTTACCAATTTTATATTCTTTTGACATGATTTTTCCTTTTTATTATTTGTATAATAAAATTAATATCATTAAAAAGAATTATGATCAATAACCGATGGTCGGAATTAAGAGAATAAGAGAGCTTGTTTGAAAAGTATGCTCTTGGTGAAAAATTAACGTTTTTTCATTTAGAGTTTGCCAATTCCTGCACTCTAACCCTTCGGAATTTCCTCATCTCTGGGCTTTCGCACATTCTTAACAAATCGTTCCTCCATTGCCCCATACTTTTTAAAGTTTTCACGAGCTTGGTTTAGCGAAGGTACGTTTGCACCACCACACCAATCATGGTCTTCTGCTTGCACAGGATCATCCTCCCAAAAACATACAGGGCAAATGTCATAGTAGCCGTTAGATGGTTCGTCTCTAGTTAAGTAGCCACAGCATAAGCAAGGGTAGAGCATTCTATTTCTCCAGTATTTCCTATCAGCTCTTTTTCTTAGGCTTTTCAGCAAAATTATAACGCAAATATATGGTTTGGAGACAAAGTTGAATTTTATATAAAAAATTAACCTTTGGGTTGATTTATTTTTTAAATCGTGTATTGTGTAAAAGTACCGTAAAAGGTATTAACTCATTTAATAATGAATGAGTAACGCAATAGGGTTATGAAAATGTCTAAACTAACAGATTTTGGAAAAGCGATTAGGAAACTTAGGATTGATTATGATACCAATCTTAATGAACTAGCGTCTTCTATTGGTGTTAGTTCAGCTTTCTTATCAGCTGTTGAAACAGGAAAAAAGCCAATAAGTGCTGAATTAATTACAAAAATTACAAATGCTTTAGGACTGACGAATGATGAGGAAAAGCTGTTAACTCATGCTGCAAGCCAAAGTGTAGAAAACGTAACAATCAAAACGCATGATGCTGAAGAGGCAGAAATTGCATTAATGTTTGCTCGACGTATTCAATCACAATCGGTTGACTTAGCTGAATTAAGAAAAATCTTAGAGGAGAATTAATATATGTCATCTGGTTGTTCAGTGCCTCGGGGGTATAAGGTTCAACCCTTGAGCGCGCAAAGCATTAAGGATAAAGCTCGTATGGTAAGGGATAAGTTTTTTAATTTATTACCTGCTGATGCCATTGATTTGGTAAGAATTCTTGAGCATACATTGCACACATATAAAGTGACATTTGAAGTAAGAGAAATTCACGAGATGCCTGATGTTGAGGGATGGACAAATCCAGATGCAGCGTTAATTATTCTTCGGGAGGATGTCTACGAGGCTTTGTGTGATCGTTCAAATCCGATGCATAATCGGGCACGTTTTACTGCTGCTCATGAATTAGGACATTTATTTCTTCATGAAGGCGTTACATTCGCACGAGGATCATTACCTACTCATAAGCATTTTGAAGACTCAGAATGGCAAGCAGATATGTTTGCCGCTGAACTTTTAATGCCATCAGAGGTATGTATTGGGTTATCAATTGATCAGATTCAAGCTCAGTTTCAAGTAGGTTACTTAGCAGCTAAAAACAAATTTAATTCTTTAAAATGAAAAACTGATATGAAAGTTATCTCTCATATCAGTTTCGGATAGTACACCCAAGGGCTATTCGGCTTACTTAGATGTCCTACATAAAGCGTCAAGAACTTCATTGTAGATCATTTAAGTTAGCTTTTCAAATCTCCTTGGGAGAGGAGGTGAGCTATGTGCTTAAGAAGTTAGGTGCTCAAGAACCGCCGAAAGGCATGAAATGGGTCTTTTGTAGATTCCGCAGAGTACGAGGCAAGTCTGGCAAGGTACTAGATGCGCATGAGTACGGTTATGAGGCATGGGCTTTTCTAGTTCCATGTGCAGCTTAAATGATCAGGTGTGCATAGGCATCCGTGCCTATGCATTTTTACAATAAACAATGGAGATTTTTGTTTTATGAATGAAGAAAATAATGATAACAAGAAGAGTAATCGTGAGCTTTTTTTGTTTACATCGGACGGAAGTAAAGCAGTATTAGAATATATGCGAAACCTTACTCCCCAAGTATTGGTAGGGAGTGTCTGGGTTCTATTTAGCGTACGTTCGATTGAATTATCACTCTCGTATCAAACTATAGTTTTTTGGGTGGTTACAGTATCAATGGGTTTGTTATTCTTATATATAGTTATAAGTAATATGACGGACTTTATTGATAAAAGTAGCAAGCATATGGATAAGAAAATTAAGGGAATAGAGGGTTTTAAGCCTTGTGAAAATCCATATAACTTTAGAGTTTGGGTTCGACACTTATGGGAAACTTTAAAACTAGTTTTTAAGAATGAAAAAGTACTATTCATTGAATTTATTTTTACAATAATTTTCTTACTAATACCGACAGTTGTTGTGCTTTTTATAGCAGCGAAACAAGCAGATGATCTTTATAAAGCACTGCTGGGAGGATAATAAAATGAGCAAAAATCTAATTAACCATAAACAATGCCAAGACTGTGGAGCTCGTATAAAGCACTACTATTCTTATTGTGGCCGATGTGGAAATAATGATGTTGTTAACTGGAAACTTACTGGATACTTTTGGCTTATAGCTGGAGCAATTTTTCTAATTGCAATGTACTTTGCAACTAAGAATTTTTGTAGTCATGCCTTCTTTACTCAAGTTGAATTTTGCAAATATTTATAAGGAATAATAAATGAGTTTGTTACCAAGTCAAATTGAATCATTATTACGCATTGGTGCTAATGTAGATCTATCAAAATCCGAGATGAAATATTTAAGCACACAACTTGAGCAATTCGCTAGAATTGCTAGCAGCAGAGAAGCTCAGTTAATAATTTCAGCTAAAGGACTACTTAGTACACAGTTAGAACAATTGGCTAGAATTGGCAGAAATCATATAACTATTGTGGTTTAAGGAGCAAAAAAATGAGTGAATTTAAAGAAGGTGATGTGGTTTATTTAAAGTCAGGTGGACCAGCTATGACAATTACAGAAATTACAACAAGTGATTATGTGTGGTGCACTTGGTTTGATAAAGATCAAAAGGTACAAGGCCAAGCATTTATAAGGTCTTCTGTCACAAAGAGCAATCCTGATAAACCTATTGTTATATAAGAATTTTAAAACAGTAAATATTTATAACTATAAAAAACACCTTAAGGTGTTTTTTATAGTTAGGATGATGAAAATATTAAATATTAATAATATTTGAAATAGGTCTTGCCTTAATTGATTCTATTATCATTCTATTTTCAGTTACATCAATCAAATTGTCACTGTAATAAATATCTATATCCAAATCGTTTATTAAGTCAATGTTTTTCTTACTACCAAGCCACCCAATGTTGTTACAAGTGAGTAAAACTTTCTTCGAAAACAACATTCTTCCTAATGCTGATGGAATGTATTGTGCCTTATCAAAAACTTTATTTGGATCACCAAACGATAATATTTCAATATCATCTAGGTGGAAATCTAAGCTATTCTTTTCAATAAAGCTAGAAATACCACTAGGTAAAAAAATGGAAATTTTTTGACCCTGCATTGATCTTTTTTTTGCAATCTTTAAGTCAAATGATGTTCCACCAAATATGAAACTACCATTTACATTATTAATGATTTTTTGTATTAAGTTAATTTCAATCTCATCTGGTTTTGATGATGATATTAATGAAAAATCATACTTTTCATACAAGTTATATTTATGAAAAATAAAGATATTTTTCTCTGTATAATACTTTAGAAAATCAGGATAATTGGGATCTTTAGGTTGAATGAGATGTATATTAGTGTTTTTCAGAGAATCCAGCCATTTTGATTGATAATTATTTTTGATTTTCTTCGAAGAAGATGGTTCAAAAACTAATATTTCATTTGGATTTTTTCCTAAATATTTTTCTATCATTTCTTTAACAATATTCCAGTCTAACCCACCGTGCCCGCAGCCAAGAGCTGGAAGAGTAACAGTTTTCCCAGATACAGTACTCAAGAAATTTTCTAACCAAACAAGTCCTTCTTCAATATATTCATACTTTGATTTGTTCTTCCAATGATCCTTTGTTGGAAAATTAACAATATATGTTTGTTTAGAAAACATATCACCTTCAGACCATAAGGAGGGTTTTCCTAGTTTCAAAGTACCATCCTTACAGTCTTTAACATATTGCTTATACATTTCTGGGTATTTTTCTTTAAATAACAAAGCAACTCCAGCACCCATCACTCCTACACAATTAACTGTATTTATGCGGATGTCAGCCTCATAATCAAAAAAATCACCTTCAACAAATTTAAGCATTTTCATCAATTTCCGCTATTGCTTCATTATATAAATCATTTAGAGCATCTTCGTGTTCTTCCAACCACGGTTCATATACATCTTTCATATCTGCCTTACCTACTGCAAAAAGCAAATTAACCTCATCAGATGATTCTGTTATATCAAATAGTTGTTGCTTATTTCTACCATTTCCAACTATTTCACCAATAAGATCATCATATGTTACACACAGAAAAATTTTTGAAATTTCATCCTCTGAAATATCTTCTATTTCTTCGCTTAAAATTCGTTCTAACATTGGAAGGGATCTTGCACTATGATTGTAGTCTCGTTTCATCATTGTATTATCAGGCCATCTAGATGCTGGTCCCTTACCAATATCATGAAGCAGACAAGATACTTGTGCAATTAGTTGATTGTCTTCATCTAAGTATTGAAATTCTATTAAATCAAACAAATTATTATGTACATTATTGGAATGTTCTTTAATTGTCGATGCATGATTTCCATAATACATTACCGTTTTGTAGGCCTCTGATACTTCAATCACATTGTCTGGATTCTTTAATAAATCTTCATAAAAATGATGTAAATTTTTATACTTAAAAGTATGCAATTTTTTTATCTTATTTATTTTTTGATTTTTGATAGTTTGTTGATAATATTGTATTTTATACATAAGAAGATATTTTGGCCCTAAAATAGCAGGTAAACCCCATTTTTCACCACCAAATATTGGATCATGTTCACAATAGTAATGATGGCCACGTTTAGAAAAATCTATTTTTGGAGTTGGTATTGATTGTTTATTATAAATGTTAGTTAGTCTTTTCTTTATCCTTTCATTCCACACAATAATGTGATCTATATAGTTTAATGGTAAGCGATCATAAATTAATAACTCAGCCATCCTCTGTTGCTTAAGGGTATCAGATCCAACACCTTTTAAGTTTGTTATTTCATCCCAATTTAAATTATCAAGGTCTGCATCTCTATTATAAAGTTTAGGAAGATTTTCAATTCTATTTATTGATGCACTGCTAAAGTAAGTGCTTTTTAGCTCGCTTAGGCATTTCTTTACATCAATAACAAAGAAAATTATTTCATCTTCATCAATATTCTT
Source organism: Acinetobacter sp. Tr-809 (assembly GCF_011753255.1). Lineage (NCBI taxonomy): Bacteria > Pseudomonadati > Pseudomonadota > Gammaproteobacteria > Moraxellales > Moraxellaceae > Acinetobacter > Acinetobacter sp. Tr-809. The sequence continues at coordinate 704,184 of NZ_VWVZ01000001.1, read as the reverse complement.
TGAAGTTAAAACCTGAAATAACATTGGGCATTTATAAGCGAAATAAAATGGTACGAAATCATGTAATCTATATTTTATTTCATCTTCATCCCATATGTAGTCCAAACTTCTTAAGTTTAAATCATTATCTATAATAATTCTTGATCTTGTATATTGAATGTTATTGTTCGCTATATTTTCATGTGTTACACCTAACCCCAATTTTGCATTAGTTGATAATAAGCCATTTTTTAAGATACTTTCTAAATTTTCAATGTGTGTAAAGTGAAAAGCGTACATAAACAACCCCATATTAGAATATTTAAATGTAAAATTTTTAGTTAGGTATTAATATATAGTAATTTTAATATAAAAATAAACATGAAATTAATTAACAAGTAATAATTTTTATTATTTTTAAGAAAAACTTAAATATAAACTGAACTTTGTTAATAAAACATTTAAAATTATTGGTTTTTCCATAAGTGTTCTGTTATTTTTAAGGTAATGAGTTAGAAAGCACCATAAGGTGCTTTTTTTAATCCCTAAAACTTTCACTTCTAGGAATAGAATACCAATAGCGAATTTTCTTCCCATCATTCAGTGTTTCAATATTGATGAGCTGATATTGAGGATTTTGATAAAATAAATCAGATATCATTTGCTCAGCACGTGCAGTTTGTTCATGAAGAGGTTCTTTAGGATAGTCTTCTATGCAATTTAGATCATTAAAATAAATAGAACGCCCTGATTTTCCTTCAAATTTTGATTTTAAACCAAGCTCCATTAATTCGATCATTGCTGTATTTAGAGATAAATTATTTTGCTCAGCATAATGCATTAATGATTCATATTGATTTTGTGGCATACGAATTTGGGTGCGTTTCCAATCATCTTGGGTGACGGCTCGTCCTGTCTTATTATCAACCATTTTAGGTGCTCATTAATTGCGTTTGACAAGATAATAACACTATGGAATACTAAACTCAATGACAAGATAATGATGTCATAACTGATCAATATTTATAAAAAAGCCTCGATGACTTTGGACGGCTATCGAGGCTTCTATCTAATCCCTGCGAGGAGAAAAGACATGACTAGTTTAACATTTAATGCCTTACAATTTCATCCAATACCACAGAATGACGACCAAATTTGGATCACATCATCCGAATTAGCCCGTGCTTTAGGTTATGCACGTGAAGATTCAGTGTCTCGTATATATGACCGTAAGTCAGATGAGTTTACTTCCGATATGACAACGACCGTCAAATTGACGGTCGTTAGAGCTACGGGTTCAGTTGAAATGGACAATCGTATTTTTTCATTACGTGGTTGCCACCTCATAACTTTTTTTGCCCGTACATCAGTAGCCAAAGAATTTCGGAAATGGGTTTTAGACATTTTAGATAGGGAAGTACAACAACCTAAGACCAAGAATCATAAAACAGAACGTGTGGTTTTAAACGATGCTGTAAATATGCTTGTAGCAAAGACCAAGCACCTTAACTTTTCCGATGCCTACAAACTCATACATCAACGCTTCAATGTGAACGGCATAGATGAGATCTCATTTGATCAGATCCCCGTAGCTGTTGAATACGTTCACCACTTGATTGCACTATTCAGTGTAGATAACCAATCCAATGCGATGAACGTCAGAGCAATGGCAATGCATCTGGTATGGCTAAGTGGGTGGTGGAGGCAGTTTGGTGCTGCTGTAAGGGGAATCAATCCACACATGGGCTCTGCAATCCATGATCATTTCAATGATGGTGGATTTGTTGCATGGATGTTTATTGATAAAGAAAAACATGCAGAACTAAGAAATAGGATTGATACACACCCTTGGCACTTAGCACCAATGGACCGTTATCATTTATTAAATAATCATTCTTAGTCTCTGATGATCGCGGGAGTCGAACCCGCGTCCGCAAAAGCCGCTTGTTTAAGCGGTTTTTTTACTTTTTAGATTTAAGCATTTGCCTTTCAAATCAAACTGCCTTTCCATCATGTATCGGGATGGTTTTGTCTATGTTCACCTAAAACTATTACCTCGATCTCATTCATAGCTGCTCGGAGCTTCTTATCACTAATTTGCACATAACCAGCAGTGACATCATTTTGGTCTTCGTTCTTGTGGTTCAGAAGCTTTTTAATCGTATATTTCCCGTAGTCCAAGCTTTCGGCAATAGAGCCATAGGTACGGCGTAGGTCATGGAAAGTAAACTGAATGCCGCAGGTTTTATTAACTTTGGCCCTAACTTTTGAAATGTTAGTAATGTGGCCAGATTCAGATTTTGCAGAAGGGAAAACCCAGCCGACTGTAATTTTCTTTCTGCGCTTCTTCATCATTTCCCATAGGTAATCACCCATAGGGAGGGTGTGCGGTTCATTATTCTTTGGATCTATTGAAGTGATGTAGCCATATTTCAAATCTACAGCCGACCAAGCCAGTGATTCACATTCTTCGCGCCTAAAGCCAGTTAGGATCAACGTGATGAGAAAGTCTTTGTTGGTCTCAAGTTGCTGTCCACGATCTTCAAAGTTTAAAACGGCATTAATCCAATCTGGCAACTTGTCTTCATTAATATACGAGCTACGTCTACGGATCTTATTCCATGACTTTTTAGCTGTTAATGTTTTAACGGGGTTGAGCGGGGGAATGATTGGCTGCTCATCGTCATCCAAGTAGTGTTCGATCGAAAAATTATAAATGGCTCGAAAGACTCGCATACACATATTGGCCTGAGCTTTACTATTAACGGATAGGTCCTTATGTTTTTCTTGGACCATAGTCCTTGTAATGTCTTTGAGCTTCGTGTTTTTCCAGTCTTTTAAATAGCCATTAACGACATCACTGTAATCATCCAGCGTACGTGGTTTGAGTGTGCGTTCTTCGATATATACCAGGTATGCATCATTTAAAGTCGGCTGAGACTTTTCAATATCAAAAATTGATTTAGCGTCTGCAATTTTCTTCTTTTTCTTGTCTATTGGGTTTATACCCATTGTCATGTCTAAAAGGGCTTCTTGAGCCAATACTCTTGCTTGAGTAAGGGTTATTTGACCATGAATGCCCAGAGTAGACCGAGTAGACCTGCCATTAACCTTTTTCTCAACGATATAAGTTTTGTATGAGGTGTTAACACGCACAGCAAAGCCAATTAGTTCACTATCACGATAAATCGCAGGAATTAATTCGAGTTGGTCAATAAATGACTTAGTAAGCTTTACTCTGTTTGCAGACATGAGCTAGAATCCGCTAGGTTTCACGACATTTAGCATCATATTACAATATTCTTTACGGTCTACTATAGGTCTACTCAAGAAAAAACTTGTAATTAAAAATGAATTTCGCTAATATTGGAATCAAGCTGAATTGTAGAGAATACAAGCAGTTATAAGTTTAGGGCCTATAGCTCAGTTGGTTAGAGCAGCGGACTCATAATCCGTTGGTCCCGTGTTCAAGTCACGGTGGGCCCACCATATATATCAAGCACTTACATGCATTAATTGTAAGTGCTTTTTTATTGCTTAAATTTATGCAATCATTATGTAATCATTAAAATAAGAAAAGGTTAAAGTATGTTTAGCATTGAAAAATTAACTAAATTAGAAGAACAAGGTGATAAGAATAAAGAAAAAGAGAGTAGAGAAAAGACTTTTTGGAAATCTATTGATTTTTACAAAAATAATTGGACTTTTTTAGTATTTATTCCTACAGCTGTTGGAGGTTTTGTACAGTTATTTCAGCTTCTATGGATGGATCCATCATATGGTAGATTTTTTGCTGTTGAACAAGTCATACCAGATGGCTTACTAATAGTTTTCTTTTTCTCATTTGGTTTACTAACATTTTATGGTTTAAAAAAGGCATATATGCCACCAGAGAAGTTAAAGATTGAATGGAAAATTAAAAATGTTTGGAATAGTGTTAAAAGGCCTTTAGTCGTCTGTGCATGCGTCAATTTTATCATTTTTTATATAAACTATCTCAATATAGATCCCAATCCCCCTTTAATATTTATTATTTTAGAGTTAGTACTTAAAGCTATTGCATTAATGTTGTTTCTTGAGTTTTTAGTCATAATTAGATTACAATTCTATTTTAGAAATTATAAAAATCCTCTAGATGAAGTAAAAGAAAATATTGATAAAAATTATAAGAGTATATTTTATGTGGATAATTTTTTTGCAATAATTATTTATAGTTTAATTCTAATTTCACTGTTTATATATTTGATGATAACCTTTTTAAATATTTTTCAAAAAGTCAATAATTTTTCTAAATTAATAAATGAACCTAAATTGTTGAGTGAAGTATCAAAAAAACTAAAGTTAGAGGGGGAAGTAAGTGTACAATATTATAATGGTAAATACATTTTCATACGAACTATAAAAGACCAAAAAGAAGAATATTTAGTTCTCAAAGGCGAAATTCTTACTGATCTTTTTAACGACAAGGATAAATAGGGGCCTAAGCCTCTATAAGATTGCGGATATCTGTTAAGCGCCATCTAGCATCATTCTTAGTTAATACTAGTTTTAGATTACCTTTGCCATTACTAGCCCGAACTAGAAGTGTATTAGGTTTATATCCAAGAGTTGTTGCAGCTTCTATCGAATTCACTAAAATTTCGCCTGACTTAATTAATTACTGTAATTTTTATTCTATTTTTTTACTTTTGCATAATACTTTTACATCTTTAACTTCAAATCAATCATCTCATGCAGTTTTACTACTGTTAATCAATTTGCGGGTTTTTCTGAGGAGGGTAAGCTAATTTTTTAAACATATGGAGAAGCATAAAAATTAGCCTATAGAATAACTTGTAGAACTATGAGTGCTTTTCAATTTTGTCATATTTCATTATTTTTGCTATATTATACTTTTTTGATTTTATCGATTATTTAAGTGAAAAATATCTTAGCTTTCATCATCATGTTTAGTTTATTAGGATGTGAAAGTTTTGAAGATTATAAGAGTAAAGACTCTAATATTGTTGCAGAATTTGATTCCTATATGATTGAGAATGATAATCGAAAAAATATAAGAGATTTGAGTAAAAGCTCTGCTTATATCCGAAAGTCTGAAATGAACTTAAATAAGGGAGAAATGATTGAAAAGTGCAAAAAACTTGTGCTTTCTAATATAACAAAGAAAAAGACGGTCAGTTTTAATGATAATTTACGCGGTAATTACTACATAAATCAAAAAAGTGGAGATGTGTATATTTACTTAGAGTTCTGCGCCGAAAATGAATTGGGGAATGCACAAGAATTCAAAGGTAAATGTATATTCTCAATAGATGGGCAGACGCAAGTAAATATTTTTGAGTAGGTGAAACCGTATCTGAATAGAATAGTTCATTGAGGTTCTTGTTTTGGTACAGCGTTCATTTCATGTCGGATTGTACTAATATTCTCGTAAATAACTTTACGTAATCTATTGATAGCGCCTAAGGGTCTATGCTCAGGCAGTGAATGCCATGGGGTAAACGAAAGATTCTCGCAAAACTCATTTTGCTCGGGTGTATCAAAAATCTGTTGTGGTATATGAATCGTTGCAACTGGATAAAATGGGGCTTGAGCTTCTTTCCATTCTGTCATTGAATCTTCTACCAGCATTTTATTTGATGTTCTCGGTTGGACCAGAAACTCCATACATGCATCACCTTGTTGTAAGCTATTTCGAAGTGCTTCTCTTAAGAAGTCATGACTTGGCTGGTCTGGTATTACCGTTAAGTTTTGGGAACATGGTCTTGCTGAATATTTCACAACTTGACGGTCAGCGCCTAATCCCAATTGATAGGGCACCATTGACCAGTATCTGGTTTGAATTGGATTGGAAATATTTGAATTACTCGCTTTAACAGCATTCATCGTTCCCTGAAAACCGAGCACAAAAGGGATCCGCAATTTTTTGATCGTACTTCCGCTATTTATATTTTGTATAAAGGATAAATAGCGATCAGGCTTATCTACAAAAAACACAGGATGGTTAATCATAATAAAATCTTGAGTCATTGCTTGATCATCACTTTCCATGATCTTTTTCCCAGTAACACCTAGGATTTTAATTGCCATTCCGCGAGCATCTTTTTTATTGTCAGCTTGGGTGGCATCCCCTGAAGCATTAGAGAACCGAATCCAGGCTGAATATTTTTTATCAGGAATAAAAATTCCCTTCGCTAAGTTTGATGGTAATGATTTTGAGACATGGAATTCTGCTTGGACACAACCATGCGCTTTGGGGTGTGCGTCTCGTAGCACATGACCTGCAGTGTATTGTTTACGGATACTTTGTCCAATCTGCTCTGATATTTGTTCAGCCAGAATGCTTTCATTTGGCTGTAACTTTTCACCTAATGCTGTATCAATGCTTGGATAAGGGATCCTATGTGTATTCCCTAGAGTGTTTGTTTTTTGAGGATGAGTAGAGCATCCACTAATACTGATCAGTATAGGGCTGATTGCGAAAAATAAACCAAAACGGACTACAGGCATCAGACCTAACATATATTTGCTCCTTAATATCAATCAGTTTAGCAACATTGCTATGAATTATAAGATCTTGAGTAGGATAAATATGTGGATCTCATCAGTTTTTATGCTTATGTTAATTGTTTGGTCTATTTGAGTCAGTGTTCATCTGATGCGCTTTCCAGAAAGGGCTATTTAGCCATCTTTGTTCTTGCTTATATAATGAATATCTTCGATTTTCATAGATTTTAATAATTTGATGAGTTTCAGTTAAATAGTGTTGATGGACATCCTGATTTTGATCATATTGCACAATCGTTTCTGCGGCTTTCATTGCTGTATAAATCGCATTAAACAAACCTTGCCCCGCAATAGGATCAAATGCCAATAATGCATCACCGCAAGCAATCCAGCCATCACCTAAACTCTGTTTTAACCAAATACTTCGAACATCATGACAAAAGACATTTTTTTCAAACTCTAACTCTCCAAAAAGCGTTGGTATTACTGTATTGGTTTTAATGATTTCGTCCCAGTGAATAGGGCTGTTGTGAAGTACTGCTGCGGTTTTAGGAATCGTGTGATAACCAAGAACCCATTTATGTTCTGAAATTTTCCCTGCATATAACCATCCATTTTTATGTGATGAAATGATGGTTTTACTGAGAGAAATACTTTTTGCAGGTTTAAATGTTCGATATAGCGCAACTAATGGGACACCACGATGGCGCTGTATGCCGAGTAGATGTATGATTTTGGCGCTGCGGCCTGTTGCATCAACAATCCATTTAGCAGCAATGGATTTGCCACATTCCAACTGGATGTTCCATATATTACGATCTTTTTTTAAATCCAAAATATTTGTACTGAATTGTACTGTTCCTTCAACATGAGCATATTGTGCTAAAAGCATATCGAATCTTTGCCGATCAATACGAAGCCCAAAACCATAGGGATCATGTAGGGCATCAGAAATTATAGGAGACTCGCTGCCCCAAAAAGACATGTTTCCACCGACACGAGGTGAATAGTTGCCATGAGTATGTTGTTCTGTTTGTAAGCGCTCAATGATTAATTGAAGACCGAGTTTGGTTAATAAACGAATTGCTGATCCAGGCAGTGTTTCACCAAATTTATGTATTTTATGGTTTGGGCTATCAATGATGATCACAGATAACCCAGCAAGCGCAAGTTGTCTTGCAGCTATGATGCCAGCAGGTCCACGACCTGCTATACATACATCTACAGTTAAGTTGTCCATTTAGCGTTTTTGTACACGAACAGAGCGGAACGCTAATAACTGCTCATGGCTTGCCCAACCTGCTTTTTCTAAGTCAGTTAGTGGCTCAACTTTACTTTCTAACAGAGTAGTTGCATGTTCGGCAGCCGTTTTTAATTGACCCGCAATCAGTGTTTCAACATAAATATATTCAGGAATATCAGGATCATCTTTTACCCCTGCACGGACTTCAATAATGCCAAGCTCATTGAATTGGGCAATCATTCGTTTCATCACTTCGGCAGTATCAGCATTTTGGATAGCACGTAGCCAACTTCGACGTTGATTGAAGGCGGCAATACGTTCTTCTCTAGACAGATCAGGATCTATAACTTTTTGATAGTCTTGCTCTGTGAGAACGTGGTTTGGAACACGGGCTGCCCAAAATGTTGGTAAATATGGGTCGAAATCTGGATCGTATCCAGAGCGACAAAATGCGGTATCGCCTTGCCATGGAACTGCCATCCAACGGGTAATGCTGCCTGCGACTTGGGCATATAAGGGCCCATCAACTTGCTGAACTTTAATCGGTGTCATTGTTGAGCCATAATCTGGTTCAGGATTTGTGCTTGAACGTAGTCGGATTCTAAATGGCGAACTATACATGCTGGCATGACGCATCGGCCATGTCATTTCACAACCGGGGTGGAAGGTGTCTGCCAGACAGTAATGCAGAGCAGCTTGATCTAATGTATGGGGCTGGTCTTGTAGTGGAACTTGATTTAAAGATGAAGCAAGTTTAATTTCTTCATTCGTCCAATCATCGATAAAATTTCCATCTACCCAGTTTCGGAGTAAACCTTCTTGTAAACCCGTCATAGTCAGCATATTGCCGGGTCCATTTTCTGAAAAGTTTCCGAATGCATCGCCATAAATCCAAGGCCAGACATGTGGCCATTGTACTGGCTCAGCTACACTGGGTTTGGACGGTCTGAAACTATGGAATATGGCACGGCGTAATTCGCTATATGGATCAGGTAAATTTGTATTTTTGGATTGGAATGAAAGTTTAGCCAGCAGTGCAGGGTTATTAAAATCCATTGGGCAGCCTTTACCAAAGTAGGCTGCGAAACCTTTATTTACCCATTGTAAACCGCCTAGACGTTTCAGCAGTGGCCAAATGTCCTTAGTAAAGGATGGTTTTTCAGGCATTACCATCCAACCTGCATTGACGTAGACATCGCACATAAGGTCATACATGGTCCGCCAGCTCACAACATCTGGTGCGTAGTTGGGGGGAGCAACAACAACCCACGCAGATTCAACGGGTATCTCTATTCCATTTATGGATACTGTTGCAGTCACTGGACCATCGGATGTGTCATCATACCAATCATCAGCATTATTAAAGCTTGGTGGATTCTCTGGATCATAAACAGGTGCGTGGGTTGGAGATGCTGATTTACCATGCCCACCTAAAAATAATAAATGTCCATTTTCATCTGTTTGAATTTCACCTAAAGGCACCGTCACAGCTTGATCCGCTGCTGCTTGGAATGTTCCAGTATCAAAACGATGCTCAGCACCACCCGAAACATTACGACCAAAAATACTGCGTGGACCTGGATCAATGGCTAATTTATGTCGATTCGCTGGTTTGACTTTGGGATTGCGTAGTGTGAACGCATTGTCAGGAGCATTGACAGCTTCTGGAATATCCAAAGCATATTGGAACTGAAACCATTCGGCTTTGCGGTTGGCAACATGAACGGTCCAGACAATATCTGCATTGTCTGGATTCAGCTCACGAACTACGTCACCAGCAGCATTGTAACCATAGAGACGGAACCGCACCGCTTGCCTCTTGATTGCACCAGTCTTGTCACGATAACTATTAGGTTGCTGGGTGAGATCAGCAGGGGCATCGACAAGCTCTGGTCCAATAAAAAACTCATTTTCACTATCACCTACACGAGCGACCCCAATTGCTGGATGGATTGCTGCACGGACAATTCGGGTATCAATACATGCTGCGGGTGAAATAACAGGGCGAGGCGTGTCAGGTTCACCTAGAGGCACACCATTTACATTACGGCGTAACTCTGCTGAAGCCGCGTAAACAACACGTCTAGCATCTGCGATAGAACCGACGGGGGCATGTTCAGCGGTGACGCGCCAAATATTCATTGCTAAGTTTTCACCGTATTCGGCTTGTCCTCGAGCAGTAATATCTTGAATCGGTATTACAATGTCTGCGACATGAATTGGAGGGCTTAAATTTTCTGGCCAGACGACCGTTGCTGCATCTAGTGGCATACGCTCAGGATCTGTTCTGAATTGGATCATGAAACGGAAGCGGGCTTCTGTGGTTTTTAATCTCGAAATGAGATCATTCGCCAGATAAGAGGGGTCATTAGGCGAATGAGTCGGAGGGTCAAGATAAAGAGCAGGTTCTAATTTATATTTTACATATTCATTCTGACCAAATTGAAAGGGTAAGCCACTCCAGTATGCTGAAGCTAAAACACTGGCAACGGGTTTTGCCATTGCATCCAGCAATTCTGAGGTTTTCGGATGAGCTTTTAGATAAGGATCATAATCGCCATCGACTACACCAGCTTTGGTAAATTCACACATATCTTGTGCCGTGTCGACAAAAAATGCATCAAAATTTTGCATCAGAAAATCAAAGGTACTTGCATCAGGGTTGCCGAGTATTTTTGCCCCCTCAACATCAAATAGCTTGATTCCGATACCAAGGGTAGATTTGAAATCCGTATTTGTTGGTGTGGTGTCGGATGAAAAGCGAACCCAAGTCGGGTAGCTTTTACCGATATTTGAAAATAAGCCGACACGGAGCTTTTCTGGTAAATCATCACGGATAATGAATTCAGCTGCTGCTATTCCGTGTGGTTTAAGAAATACGGGGCGCATAGCGGGGCATTGGCCTTTGCGAATTCTTCCAGCTTGTACCATGTCCACAAACATAGCTTTAAGAGATTCAATAGGGTCTTTTGTACAATCAACACATGGCGTATTGTTTGGTGAGTCGGATTTTAAATGATCCATTTTTTTGTCCTTATTATTTTAAAGTGTTTTTATTTTCATCGATTATGAAATTATAGAAAATATCGAGGGTGGTCAATATGTGTGCAAAGTAATAAATAAAATAATTTCATTATCTATTTTTAATGAAGTTCTTCTTATAAAAAATATATTATAAAAACTAAATGGCAGGGGTAAAGAAGTTTTTTAATAAAAACTAAACAAAATTGAGAATTTATTAGGTTTTTTTATAATTGGAGCAATGTGAACCAATAAATAAATGCTAATTAGTTCACATATTAATATGTAATTTATTAACTAGTAGTAACTTGCAATAATGACGGCATTCTTTTTATCTGGTAGTTGTTCGAAGCTAATGTCAGCGGTTGTATTCTTTTGTGTATGAGGGCTTAAGTCACTGAAAGAAATTGATTGAGAATCAATCTTATCTCTGATTTGATTCAATTGCTGACAGTCACTATTGTTATGCTGCTGTGAGCAAGTATCCTCTACAATACTTCCATTCAATTGGATTGTGCTTGCAGCATAACTGACCGAAGCAAATGCCATTAATGATAAAAGTAGGGCAGATTTATAGATATTTTTATACATGTTTATTGCCTTTTATATGATGTATTAAGTATTAATTAACATAAATATTATTATTAAGGCAATATTAAAATTAAAGATTGATTAAATAGTTATTCAAAGTGTGATGTATTTAAAATTTTGATTTTAAATTGATAATTAATGTGTTTATTTTAATTTGTTAATTGTGTCACATATTTTTATTTTAATGCGAATTTAAAAACCTAACCTGTCTGGTATACATTATGTGATCACTGCAGCATATTTTAAAATTCAAATATGGAACTTAGATCTAGTGCCACTGTGGGAAAATTATGTTATTGCTATTTTTGTCAAACAAAAAAGCCTAATCGACGATTAGGCTTTTTGGGTTTTGAATGGACTAAATGGCATTACCACAGATGTCTGTTGTACCTTGTGGATAGTTGAACTGTAGAGAGTTTCGGTCAGTGATCAGTTCTGAAGAGAATTCTAGTCCTTCGAGTTTGTCTGAGAAATTACCATCTTGATCTGAACCAACCCAACTGCGTATATCAAAACCTATATTTTTTAATGGGGCAGGTAGCGTTCCTTGATATCCCTTATCAACCCCATTGACAATAAAACCGACCTGTTTAGTATTTTGATTGATATAAATACCTAATCGATGATATTTGCTTTGATACTCTGTCAATTTATTGTAGTAATAAGCTGCTGAACTATACTCTGTATAGTCGCTTTTTTGGTAACTGAGGTTAAATAATACAAATGGAGGATTCTCACCAAAATCTGGATCAGCACTTCCTGCTGCAAAAGAATAGAGAGATTTTACGATATAGCCATTTTCTGTTATTCCATTAAAATTAATATCTGAGATATAAGATGAACCAGGTTCTCCATAATAGCCGCCGTTAAGTGGAGCAGCAGGAATATCGAGCTGCATTTCCAGTGCAAGAATTCCTGTTTTTGGTAAGTTAAAATCTCCTAAACCATCTTGCAAGTGTGGAAAATATGGAGAATCTTTTGCTGAATATAGTTTTGCTTTACTGGTAGCTAAATACTGTAAGTAATTAAAAGTACCGTATTCAGGATCGCTATTTGAAGAATATGGAGGGGCAACAGTTAAGCTAAACTTTTGTCCATTGATTGTAGGAAATAAATTGACTTGATAGTCTGAATTTTGATTGTTCCATAAAGCATCATAATCTTGCTGTGTTGCATCGAAGTTATATTGGCACGTTTGTGGTTGGCTAAAACTACGTAAGCTAAAGCTGGTGGCCGCTGCTGCTGAGGGTTGAGTACTGGTATTGTTTTGTGGATTATCCTGATTTTCACCACAGCCGAGCAAGGCTAGGCTAAGTGCAAATATGCTGAGTTTTTTCATTGATTGTTCCTCTGGTTTATTGTTCACGGCTTATTATCAAAAACAAAAATGAGAATTTAAAATAAATTTAAAAATTAACAGCTTAGAGTTATTCTGTTTTGCATTATTAAAAAAAAGACCTCTCGTTTGGGAAGAGGTCCTATAAAAAGTTTAATCGTATTGAATGGTCACGGTTGCCATTGCACGAACAGTACCTGCCGTTACATTGGTTGCTGTTTGATAATAACGAGCAGACAACGGAATATTATATTGTACTGTTTGATTTGAGTTCACTGTACCCACTTGTAACTTGTCTCCTTTGCGAATAGGTTTATTCTGACTTTGATACTTCCAGAATAATTGAACACCTACACCATTGGCTCTAGTTGAACTTGGTGCTGTATTGGCCATAACTTCGCTATTGTTACCATCTTGAGGGAAGTCAAAATCTAAACTAATTAAGTTTTTTTCTTCATAACCTGTTGGATTGATTCCACCATTGCATAAGATGTTTAAATCAAAGCTTTGTTCACCTTGGGTTGAACCAACACCAGTAAAACCCGATTTCATTACTGTTGGAAGTTGCACAACTTTATTGATATTGCCTTGTAACTCGCAAGATGAAGAGGCAATGGTAATTGCATTTGCTAGTACATGACTCGTTAGAATGGGGCGAGATGGGTAATTTGTTAAATAATAACTGCTGTATTGACCTGGAACTAAGGCACCAGAACCAGTTTGCTCTGCTGTTTTTACAATTTCGACAACAAAATAACCTGAATCGAGTGAGTAATTAGTACCATTCCAGTAAGGTCCACCAGTAATATTTCTTGAATATGGATAATATCCTGAAAAATTTGAATTATTCTGTGCTTCACGATATAAACGGATGCCGATACCGGGAATATTAGTTGAATAAATATTATTACCCAGTGAGCTTACTGGATAACTCTGGATTAAATCTGCTTTTACGGTCCCAGAAGAGTTCCGACTACAGTTAATTGTTGAATTATTGGGATCAATTGCGAAGGTCGCTTTACGTAAAACCTTCCCAACTTCATCTGAGGGTCTAACTACAACACGCCCTACAGCCATACTAATCACTTTTGTTGTAAAACCTGCTGTAGGGGCACAAGCTGCATTGGCTTCACTATAAACACCGAGACCCGCGGTAAGCAAAACACTGTTTAAGAGTAATTTTTTCATTTGCATACTGCCTCAGACATGATCATGCTTTGCTGGTCGTTAGAAATTTGTGCTGTAACATCATAACTGAAGTGGCACTGTTCATTGGCTTCATCTCCCCATTTTACATACAAATCACCTTTTGGCTCTTGAGTACGTAAATACACCATGCTGCCTTGCGCCACGATACCAACTGATTCATCCTTAGTATTAAAGACTTGTGCAGCAAATGGTAAGCTTTCACCTGTTGCTGTTTTGGTGTTGATGTAGATGGCATAACCTTTCTTGGTCGAGAAATCAACTTTTGCAATCGCACCAGCAAAAGGCGCAATACGTTGGCTGGTTTCTTCCAATTCAACATTGGTCGACATTTCTTGCGGGTCAAGTGTGATGTCATTTAAACGGTATGGTGTTACATAAGGAATCACAGCATAGCCAGACTTATTCACACTGAGGCCAACGGTGTTGTTGACTTTGGCACCTGCCGCATCTGGTGCATACACCAGTACCATAGTTTGCCCTTGTTCTGGGCCAAACAAAATGCCTTCTGAATGAGCAACAACGCTACCGCTGACACTAAGCATCGCTTGTTGATAGGAATCAGCGATACTATAAGAACCACCAACTGTGGCAAAGTTTGTACGATAACGGCTGTTAACGTTAAAGCTTGGGTTCTGTCTATCTTGATGAGATACCGAAGCACCGTAGTTGAAACGATCACCTACCATACCACTCATACCAACGGTGCGACTGTTTTCAGAAGCGGTAGCATTAACATTGACAGAGCTCTTTCTGAAATTCATTGGGAAAGAAAGTGTCATCAAATATTCAGTATCGCGTGTCTGATTGCTTGAACCGTATTCGATCTGACGATTGGTTGCAGAAAGACCATAGGTTAAGCCATGATAGTTATTGCTATAACCCACTTGGTATTGACGACTCGTCTCATTACGATTCCAGTAATCATTCCAAGAACCCACCATATAAATATTACCCCAACCTTCAGGTAAACCTTGGTTCAAGGTAATTTGGAATTCACTACGTTGCTTGCCTACAGCAAAGGTATTTACACCTTTATCTTCAAGATCACGAATGAGCAGGGCATCACGTAATCTATAATAATTTTCAGTCGAATAACGGTATGCTGCTAAAGTTAAGTTGGTATTAGTCGGTGAAATCAGTTTGCTATAACTTAGACGGAAACTTTGCCCAGACTGTGAACCTTGCTTATCAAAGTCAGTATTTGATTGGGTAATATCGAATGATACGGCACCAATAGGTGTTGCAACAGCAGCACCTAGTAACAAGGCACTGTAGTCTTCAGACAATTGAAAACCTGTATAACCCGTCAAATAGTTATTCAGACCGCGTTGGTATTTACCTTGCGTTACCCAAGGTGTTAAATCAATATCACGGTCGCGGAATTCACCCGCTGTGACTGAGTAACGGCTGAGTCCAGGACGTAGCATTTGCACAACAGATGCATAAGGAACAGCAAGCTTCTGAATTTCACCATTTGATTCAATAATCGAAACTTCAAGCTCTCCACCAAAACCTGTAGGGTAGAGATCATTAATTTCAAAGCTACCTGGTGCAACTGTAGTTTGATAAATCAACTGACCTTGTTGACGAACTTCTACTTTAGCATTGGTTTTTGCATTACCGCGAATACGTGGTGCATAGCCGAGCATACTATTTGGTAGCATGCGATCATCGCTAGAAAAATCTAAACCACGGTAACCGAATGAGTCAAATAACTCACCGTTGGTAAAGCTATCACCTAAGGTCAAAACTCCGCGATACTGAGGAAAAGCACGCTGTAAGTAAGTACTTGTAGACTCGTAGCTCGATTTCTTTTTGTTATTCGGGTTTAGCTCGCTTTGAGCACCATCTTGCCATTGCCACTGACCGTTGTGACGCAGTTGCCAACCTGCAATGTTTGCACCAGCAGTAATTGCCATAAAGGCATTGGTAGTTTCTTTATTGTCATTTAAGCTGTTAAAGGTTTTATAGGCACTACCGCTATATGATAAAAATCCAGCATTGACACCACGATCCCAAATACTTGGATCAACATAGCCTTGCGCATTTTTTTGTAATGCAATTTGTGGAATCGAAATATCGACACGCAGGCGTGAGGTATCAAAATCATAAAATGCATTTTCGATCCATTCTTCGATTTTGTAACAACTATTCGGTGCGGCAGATTCTGTGCGATTAATTAGAACTTCTTGTTTTACGCCATATTCAAGTAATGAGCTTGAGGTGAAACAGGTAAAGGCATTTTGGTTCTGTTCTGCTGAACGAAACATCATTCTTCTTTTGCCAAACCAGTTGCCATTGATATAAACGTCAACGTTATATTCCCCAGGCAAAACGGGGTTCCCATATTTAAAACGAGAGATATCTACTTTTTGTGCGTCACCGATTAAAAAAACAGAGTCGAATTCTGCTTCCATAGGTGCAGCTTTTTCTGCTGTCTGTTCTACTGCGTAAACAGCCATAGGCATCGTGATTGTTACTACCCCAGATGTAAGGTAATAACAGATACGACGCTTCAAGAATTTAGCTGTTGCATTTTTCTTTGACATAATCGGTTCGCCTATTCAATGATAGGTACAAAATCATTTATTGATTGGAAATAAATTTGTTTGTTATTAAAGCTTGATCTGATGTTCGATACGACCACCGTAATCGTTTATGCTCACATAGCTAAGCTTTTCAGTACCCCCAGTTTTCAATTGGATTTTGTCCTCTGAAAAAGGTGAGAGCATTAGACCTTTCGATAGAAGGTCAACTGGCTTTCCTGCATTTTGTTGGTACACCGCAGTCATAGTGACGTAAAATGGCGTAGGATTTTTTACAATTAGAGTTTGTCCGCTTTTTGCCCATTGTAATTTTTCACCAGCGAGATTCGCATCAGCTTTAATGCTGGCTGGACGATAGAAAAACTTAATACGTGAACGGATTGCAAGTTGTAAAAAATTATCAGGAATAGCATCTTTACTGTTTGCAGTTGGTCTTGGCGGAATATCCAAAACATTCAACCAAAAAACAGTTTCTTGTTTTTGATTTAATTGAGCCGCATTGGGTAATGCAGTAATACGGAGAGATTGGCTCTTCGTTGGGTCAACACGCGAAATAGGTGGCGTAATCATAAATGGAACTTTAGACTGGTCGGGTGTACTTTTAGCATCACCTTCATCAATCCACGCTTGAACAAGCGAAGGCTTAGAACCATTGTTACTGACTTGCAAAGTCACTTCACGAGCATCAGATGGATAAATAACGCGAGTACCATGCAAAATAATTTCTGCATGAGTATGACTTGCGATTAAAGCCGACGACATCGTTAAACCAAGCAAAAAATTGTAACCGTTCAGTGCCATTTAAATTTTCTCTATGATTGCGTGAAGTGTACAACTGCGAATTTCTAGAAGCCTAGAAATTCGCATAGTTTATCAATGGATTATTGATAAATAATAGTGTACTGAATAGAAGTGTTTACTTCACCAGCAGTAGATGCGCCAGTTGCGTAGTATTCAGCATAGTAGTTAAGGTCAGCAGTACCGCCATCTACAACGTCTACCCATTGAGAGTTAGGTTGAGCACCGTTGCTACCTGCTGAACGTACTGGAATAAATTGGTTGTTGCTACCTAACAATTGAACATCAACGTTTTTAGCACCACCAGCGTTTTGATTAAGTAAACGGCCAGTATTGAAATCAACAGTAGCACCTGGTTCGAAGTAAGTTGCAACTTTACCTTCTGAACAGTTTGCTAGTTTGATTTGGAATGGAGTACGACCAGCAACATCACCTGCGTTAGCAAGAGTTTGTTTAGAAACAGTTGGAAGTGTTACTGTAAAGTCTTTACCAGCTGGAGTCACGATGTCACAAGTTTTGTCTGTTACTAGACCATTAATTGTAATCGTTCCGTCAGCAGCTTGAGCATTAGCAATACCTACAACTGAAAGAGCAGCGATCAAAGCAAGTTTTTTCATAATAATTTCTCGAACACATCGGCTAAAAGTTTGAATTAAAATTACTTCTCAGTTGGATTTTTGCGCTGAACAAGTAATGTGCGAAATATATATCACTAGGTTTTTGAAATGCAAACTGCATCACATTTTTGTGGTGTGCTATGATCTAAAATTCCGATCATAAATAAGTTGTTGATATAAGGTATTTTTATTTTTAGTAAAAACAGCTTTTTTAGCTTGTTTGTTTAATATTGCTTAAGACTGATTGTTTTTTCCTTTCATAAAAAAGGTCTATTTGATCATTTTTTGATCAAAAAATGAAGGAATCTAGATTTTTTTGTGATCTGTATTGCAAAATTAAAAAAATAATTTAGATGAATAATCAAGTTTTTAGAGTGATTATTAAGTTTATTAACAAAAAGCTCAAAGTTCTTTTAAGAATCTTTTAAGGTTTAATCCTTAGTTTTTTAGTCATGATTAGATGAAAAAAACACCGTAAAGGAGCTTTCAATGAACATGCTTTATACCCACAAACCAAACTACTATTTCTTCGCTCACAAGTTTGTTTTATTCCTAGAAAGTTATTTAAAAAGCCATGCTACGGAACAGCAAACAAGCTTTAATCTGCAGACGATCTATGATTTATTCAGCCATGATCGTGCCTCTAGTACAACCAATTTAGAAGGTATTTTAAATATTGCAGATGAATATGTGCTTGAAACAGATGAGGGGCAGCAGTCATTGATTCAGTCTTATCATGTCCATCTAGATAACCATGTATTGACTTTAGAATTTAATGCCAAAGCTGTAGCAAGCTTAAAGGCAGGTCAAAGTATTTTGAGTCCACAAGCGGCTTAAGTAATTAAAAACGTATTTCAAGTTAATACACTTAGTGAGTAATGTCCTTTACTAAGTGTTTTTTTAACAAGCTGCACGAACCTGATCTATCCGCTATGATTGAAAGATCAAGTGAAGATATAACATAGTGCTATGAATAAGGACTTTAAATCAGAAACATATACTGTTGATGAGCGTATTGCTGATACGATTGCATGGTTAATGCAACATCAAGATATTTTTGATTCATTTCATTTTGATGTGCATAGTCAAGAATTGTCAGTCACGCATGCAGCAGGTGTTGACATCATCCGTGTTGGAATGTTTTTAAATGCTAAATATGGCATTTTGGTGACATCAATTTAATCATATCTAAAAAAAGCCTTGTCAAATGACAAGGCTTTTTTTGTTTATGCACTCATGGCATCTACTGATAGTTCGGCAATGCTTGGCTTAGGTTTTTCTGCGGTTAAACCTAATTTAGCAAATAGAACTTGATCTTTACCTTCACCCGCATTCGGTGTTGTAAGTAGTTTTTCCCCAGAGAAGAGTGAGTTTGCACCGGCCATAAATGCAAGCGCTTGGTCAGAATCACTTAATGATTCACGACCAGCCGAAAGGCGAATATAACTATGCGGCATGATGATACGTGCTACAGCAATGGTACGGATCCACTCAGTAACATCAAGTTTTTCAACATCAGCCAAAGGTGTGCCTTCAATTGGAACCAGCATGTTAATTGGCACGGATTCTGGATGTACTGGCATGGTCGCAAGCTCATGTAATAGACCAATACGGTCATTACGGCTTTCACCTAAGCCAACAATACCGCCACTACAAACTTTCATACCTGCTTGACGAACATGATCGAGCGTATCCAGACGGTCGTCAAAAGTACGTGTACTAATGATATGCGAATAGTATTCACGTGAAGTGTCTAGGTTGTGGTTGTAATAGTCTAGACCTGCATCTTTTAAGCGTTCTGCTTGAGATTGGTTGAGCATACCCAAAGTCATACAAGTTTCTAAGCCTAGGGCTTTGACTTCACGAACCATTTCGAGGACATAAGGCATATCACGTTCATGTGGGTTACGCCAAGCAGCACCCATACAGAAACGTGAAGAACCAGATTCTTTTGCTGCAAGTGCTTCACGAATGACTTTATCAACGGCAATACGCTTTTCTGCTTCTAACTTAGAATCGTAACGAGCAGATTGTGAGCAATATTTACAGTCTTCTGGGCATTTACCTGTTTTAATTGAAAGTAGGGTACTCACCTGAATGCTATTTGCTTGGAAATGCTGACGATGAACGCCTTGTGCTTCAAATACTAAGTCTAAAAAAGGTTGGTCATATAAAGCTTGGATTTCATCACGAGTCCAGTCATTACGTAAAGTCATTGTTATATCCATGATGATTGATTACAGACATTGAGATTCATCATACAGAAATCGTGCCAAAGCCAAAGGGCAAAAAACATCATTTTTCTATTTAGTGTACGTTTATTTGCAGCAATTGCTGTTGAATTGCCCAATCAATATGTACATTGACGACCTCATCGTGCGCAGTTTTTGCATCTTGCAATTGCGTCACGATCTCAGCCGAGTATGGAGCATTTCCCAGACCGATTGCAATATTGCGTTTAAATGATTGATAGCCTGTACGGCGGATTGGGCTGCCTTCGGTATTTGCTAAGAAAGTTGCTTCATCCCATTGCCAAATCTCTAACAAGCTGATGTCATCTAAGCTATGTCTTGGGTCAAAGTCTGGAATAGACGCTTTTTTAGCAAAGCTATTCCAAGGGCAAATCAACTGGCAGTCATCACAGCCAAAAATTCGGTTGCCGATACCCGAGCGTAATTCTTCAGGAATGATCCCTTTATATTCAATAGTTAAATACGCAATACACTTTCTGGCATCCAGCATATAAGGTTCAACAATCGCTTGTGTTGGACAAATGTCGATACAAGCTGTACATGAGCCGCAATGTGCGCTGGCAGGCTGATCAAAGGGGAGTTCAAGTGACGTAAACAGTTCACCCAAAACAAAAAAAGAACCCGATTTTTTGTGAATAAGTAAAGTATGTTTACCTGTCCATCCCATACCAGCACTTTCTGCCAGCGATTTTTCAAAAATTGGGGCAGAGTCGGCAAAGGGACGTGATTCAAAATCACCAACTTTTTCTTTAATACGAGTCGCTAACGTTTTTAGACGCCCACGCATGACTTTATGGTAGTCACGGCCTCGGGCATAGCGCGCAATAATGGCAGAATTTGGTTCAAATGGTACATAACGGGGCTTGGGTGATGCCACAAGATAGTTCATACGCACACATATAATGCTTTTTGTACCTGGAACGAGCAATGTTGGATCAGCACGCTTTTCAAGGTTTTCTTCTAAATAGTGCATATCTGCATGATAACCGCGTTCTAAATATTCCTTAAAACGTGGCATTTGATCTTGAGCATCTGGTTTGGCAATGACACAATCAGCAAAGCCTAAGTCTAAAGCCTGTGCTTTGATCCAGTCTTTCAGTGCTTGCGGATCAAGCTGTTGTAGCTCGATTTTATCAGGCATTTTCTGCGACTGTATTTGAGATAATGTGCTTGAAGCCATAAACCAATAATAAAGGGGAAAATCATGCAAGCTGTAGTTTACCATAGCCAGAGTATACAAGCATGGGAGCAACGTTGGTTTGCTCAGCAAAATTCATCTTTAGGGCTTATGCAGCAAGCCGCTTGGACAATCACACAACAGTTACATCAACAATTTCAGCAAAATAAAATTCAAAAGATCGCAGTTTGGTGCGGGCAAGGTAATAACGCTGGGGATGGATACTATGTTGCTGCTTTTTTAAAGCAACAAGGATTTGGCATCACTGTATTTGCGACAGAGCTTGGTCAATCACCCGACTTACAACAAGCATTTGATTATGCACAGTCCCATCAAGTCGATATTCAAACGATTGATTATTTATTGTCAGAAAAGGCAGTTCACCAAGAAATTCCAACTTTCGACTGTCATATTGATGCCTTATTTGGTATTGGCTTAAACCGAGCGCTAGACTCAAAATGGCAGGAAATTATTCAGCTTTATAATCTACAAACGGGCTTAAAAGTAGCAATCGATATCCCCAGTGGATTACAGGCCAATACAGGACAAACTTTGCCCTGTGCAGTACAAGCTGATCTGACCTTTACGATTTTAGGCTATAAAGCAGGTTTATTTACAGGTCAAGGCAAGGAATATGTGGGGAAGCTACATTTAGTTAGCCTGATCCCGACTGATGCAGAATTAAAACCACTTGCATATTTGTCACCTGAAAAAATTGTATTACCAAAACGGCAAGCATTTGGACATAAGGGTAGCTATGGGCATGTATTAGTCGTTGGTGGCCATGCAGATATGGGAGGCGCAGTGATCATGTCTGCTGAAGCGGCATTTCATGCAGGTGCTGGAAAAGTCAGTGTGGTCTGTCATGGTAAACATCATCAAGCCATTTTGGCGCGTGCACCTAATATTATGGTGCGTGATATTAATAGCTTAGACCAAGAAGCGATTCAACAGCTATTAGCACAAGTGGATACAGTTTGTATTGGGATGGGTCTAGGGCGAGATGAATGGGCGGAACATATTTATCAGCAATGGTTCAATTTACTCAACCAAAACTCGCATTTAGACGTTGTACTTGATGCAGATGCACTTTGGTTTCTGGCTAAATATCCGCAACAATTAAACCAACATCTCTACGCAACACCTCATCCAGGCGAGGCAGCAACATTGTTAGGGTGCACTGCCGCGGATATTGAACAAGACCGAATTGCTGCCATTCAACAGTTACAACAAAAATATGCAGGGCAATGGGTATTAAAAGGTGCAGGTAGTTTAATTTTAGAAACACAATTATTTATCTGTACGCAGGGTAATGCTGGAATGGGCACAGGCGGTATGGGGGATGTATTGGCAGGTATGATTGCCAGTCTAAAAGCTCAATTTCATCAACAGATTGCTTTGCATGAGATTGTCAGCCTACATGCTCAGGCGGGTGATTTGCTTGCTGAAAAAGGGACTAGAGGTTTACAGGCCTATGAAATGGGGAAAATGATTTATACCGTAGTAAATCACTCAACCTAACGGCGTCTGGTGCTTGAACGACTACGCCCACGTGCCATACCACCTAAAGCATTTAAGACAGCCATTTTGCTCATACTACCTGAAGCATGGGCATGACAAATTGCAGCTGCAAGCGCATCAGCAGCATCGGCTTGTGGCTTAATAGTCAAATTGAGTAAACGCATCACCATCATTTGAACTTGTTCTTTATCTGCAGCGCCATAACCAACGACAGACTGTTTAATCTGACGGGCAGTATATTCAGCGACTTGTAAATCCTGATTCACCAATGCTGCAATCGCTGCACCACGAGCTTGGCCAAGTTTTAATGCAGAGTCAGGGTTTTGCGCCATAAATACTTGTTCCACAGCTGCTTCGGTTGGGCCATGAAATTTAACAATACGTTCGACACCAGCAAAAATTCGCTTTAAGCGTTCAGGCATGCCTTGTGTTTCAGTACGAATTGTCCCCGCATCAACAAAACGCAATTTGTTGCCATCTTTTTCGATAATTCCGTAACCTGTTAAGCGTGAGCCAGGATCAATACCAATAATTAATGACATGAAGCACTATAAAAATAAAAGACAGTCAATATTGTTACATATCAGGATTTTTACTGCATAATTTTTTTGTAGTATTTTGAATTATAAGAAAATAGTTGTTTTATTGAACAATCAGGGACATTGCTTTTAAATATTTAAAAGTTTTAAACAGATTAGGAGCCGTCTGTTGATAGCGAGTGGATAGCTGAAAAAAAGATCATTTTGTACTTAATTTAGGCATTGGTAAGCAAAATCAGGGTTTTTTCTAAAAAACATTTGCATTGTTGGGGAGATGGGCGTATAAAGTCACTCCATTGATGCGGGGTGGAGCAGTCTGGTAGCTCGTCGGGCTCATAACCCGAAGGTCGTTGGTTCAAATCCAGCCCCCGCTACCAATCAAATTTAATTATGCTCTGTGATGTATTTAAGATTGTTGCTTAGAAAGAATAAGTAACAATTCAGTTAGCTGAAATAACCCAAAGTAAAGCTAAAAATTATTAGATTCTAGAAATGTAGCTATCCTCTCTCATCTGTCTAGTGTTATAGTAAATCAAAATCGATCACTTGAGCTCAGAAATGAGTGATTTTGTGTTGAAAATTATTAATGAATGGCGTGTAGCCAAAGCCAGCAATGGCAATGAAATTTGTGTGAGAATCATCCCTTTAAAGCGTCAGCAAAATACGCTGAATGGCTTTAAGTGGGTAGAAGTAGGAAAGAGGATCCTGTTGGAATCAGGTCAAGAAATTGACTTTAATTTGGACGGGAAAAGCTTTTATACAGATGTTAATCAACTTTATCGATTGACATAAATGGTTCACATACTTGTAGTATCTATTCAATAAGGATAGATTGTATTAAATCACGATGTAAAAATTTTGATTTAATTCATAAATGAACAAAGTTTAAAAGGTTTAAAGGTATGTCTGATACAGTTACTGGTACTGTTAAGTGGTTCAACGAAACTAAAGGTTTTGGTTTCATTCAAGCTGACTCTGGCGAAGATGTTTTTGCTCATTTCAGCGAAATCCAAAGCAAGGGCTTCAAAGTATTGAATGAAGGCCAACGCGTTTCGTTTGTTCTTGGTCAAGGTAAAAAAGGACCACAAGCAACTCTAATTACTGTTATCTAATTACTTTAGACCAGTGAAAAAAAAGCTCACAACAGTGGGCTTTTTTTGTGACTAATAATAATCGGAACTTAGAGGGATGGCGAATATTTGTGAGCAAAAGGAAATGAAATAATATGTTAAAAATTTATATAAAAATCATAATTTAGAATTTAGATGAGAATATTTAATTTTAAGTATTTGAAAATAATTAAAACTTTTTATTTTCTATTTGTTCTTGATCAAAAATAATGTGCTGAAAAAAGAAGTAGGCAGTCGGATCGATAGATAGAGATTGCGTGAAAAATGTAAAGTCGTGTATAGTGAAAGCTAACTAGAAGAATAACGCTGTTGATTCAGAAAATCTTGCATCTCATATAGTTGTTGATAAACCTTTTGTTTTATCAGATTTCCTCTCAGAGTTTATGATTCCAAGTTGCTCGCTGTTAAGCGCCCCAAATTTTTTAAAATAGGTTTAAATATATGTCTAATACTGTGACTGGTACAGTTAAGTGGTTCAACGAAACTAAGGGTTTTGGCTTTATTCATGCAGACTCTGGACAAGACGTTTTTGCTCATTTCAGCGAAATCCAAAGCAGTGGTTTCAAAGTGCTACATGAAGGTCAACGCGTATCTTTTACCATTACTGAAGGTAAAAAAGGCCCTCAAGCAAGTGGTATTACTGTCGTTGCTTAAAACTCAGCACGATATTTAAAAAAAGCTCACTTTGGTGGGCTTTTTTTGTCTCAAAATTTTATTTTCTTTAAAGCAGACTATTTTTTTTTAATTATCCTACATTAAGTGTCATTTTTTGTCATAAATTCACCATTTGGTTGAAAAATTGCACTAGCAAGATATACGACTTTTTGCTAATTTATTTCTATTGATTTGTTAGGCAAATTAATAAGTGTAGTACATTTAATGAGCGTTAAAGTTATGGAAAACTTGGAGCCGTATGCTCAAGGGTTTGAGCAAGAAGTTCATGTACATTGCAAGAGATCTTTAGGTACGTTGTTATTTAGCTTTGTAGTATTGCTTGCAACCAGCCTATAAGAGAAAGAAAGCACCTTCGGGTGCTTTTTTAATTTTCAAATCTTTATTTTTATTCTGCGCCCTCATTTTTATCGTTGATGCTTTAAGATATCTGCATATCAAACTTTATTGATTTCATCATTTTGAGTATGTTAACGGACTGTATAGCTACTTATTTACCTATCAAAATTATTGAAAGATTCTGGTTTTGTTGCTCAGTTTTTCTGCGATAAGCTATTTGTATTAATCAGTAAAAGATTGTGTTAGGTGAATTTAAAATGTTTGGTGATATAAAGAAACCAACGCATTTCGATGATGTTGTTTTTAAAGAAAGTAAAGCATATAAAAATTCTAATGAATGGAACTGGGTCAACCCAAAACATGGGCAGTTTGTTCATCCCGCAAATTATTATGAAAGTTCCTTAGAGGACTGGCATTGTTTTGATACTTTAACAGCAGATCAAGAATGTGATGTAGTGGTTATTGGTGGAGGATTATTAGGTTCTTCCACAGCATTGCATTTATCTGAGCAAGGTGTTGATACTATTTTAGTAGAAAAGAATCGTATTGGCTCCGCAGCATCAGGTAGAAATGGAGGTCAGCTTACTCCAGGTCTAGCGCGTTGGGAAGCTGAAGAAATGATTAAACGTTTTAGTTATGAAGATGCTAAAAAACTTTGGCATTTTACATCTACCGAAGCAATGTCTTTAATTGATCAAATTGCAGAAGAATATACTGTAAATTTGGCGCGTAAACGCGGACATATTACAGCGGCTGTGCATGAAGGGCATTTAATTGCTTTAACTCAAGGTGCTGAAGCCAGAAAATATTTAGGCGAAGATCATACCAAAGTGGTGGGTGAATATGAACTTAAGGATTTAATTAAAACTGATCTTTATAAAGGTGGTTTGGTTGATAATTTAGGGGGGCATATTCATCCATTAGCACTCAACCGTGCTTTGGTGCATGGCTTTTGTAAAAACGGTGGGCAAGTTTTTGAACAAACTGAAGTATTGTCGATTTCTGAACAGATCGATGGTGTCTATGTGCAGACAGCTTCTGGTGTGATTAAAGCACGTAAAAGTGTCGTAATCGCAGTGCATCATAATGCATTTAAGTTACTGCCTGAAAAGAAGCAGACAGCCATTCCATTCCATACTTATGTTGCAGTCACTGCACCACTGGAACGACCTTTAACTGAGTTGTTGCCACAAGACCATCCTGTCTACGATACGCAGTTACAGATTGATTATTATCGTGGAGTCTCTCAGAACCGTTTGCTGTTCGGTGGTCAAGGCACGGGAACAAGTTGGGCTGCGGGCAGAATGAATCAATATTTATTAGGCCGAATTAATAAAGTTTTTCCACAGCTTGAAAATGTCGAAATGGACTTCTGTTGGAGTGGTGTCAGTGATTTGACTATGAATGGTGCCACTGATAACCGAAAATTTGGTCAGAAATTTCCTATTTATGCAGTACATGGTTGGAGTGGGCATGGTGTGGCACAAACCGTGCGTATCGGTAAAGCCATTGCAGATGATTTTCTAGCTAAGAATACCGATTACGCAATGCTCACCAAAATTCAACATAGTGACATTTTGTTTGGACGCTTATTGGCACCTTTGGCGATCCCAATGTCAAAAGGTTGGTATGGCGTTACTGGAATGTTAAATCCAGGAAAAATGGTATCGTTTTAAGACTCACTTAGCTTTATTTCTATAAAAAATGTCTCCACACGGTGAGACATTTTTTATGTTTCTTCAAGTTGAAAAATGTGAGGTATGGAAGTGACTTATTCGGCATCAATTTGTTCTATATGAATAAATATAATATGTTAGGCTAAATAAAAAAGGATGAAGTCCATGGATATTATACAAGTTAAAGATTTTTCAGCGGTAACGGGGTATACACAAGCGATTATGGCAATGGATGAGTGGGTGGATACACGACCTTACTTTTATATCATCAAAGAGCATTACTTGATTGATGGGGCTATCCGGTTGGAATACATCATTATTCAATAAACCTATCTCTATTTGTTATTTGATAAGCTTGAAAGAAGGATGGGCTACATCGTTATGAAGTCCATTTCATCGTCTAGGTTCTTGTTTCAAATCATAGACATAATAATCTATATAATTTTGTTATCTTTGCTTTTTACTTTATCAGAATTCAAATTTATGAAAAAGATCTTACTTTTAGGTGCAGTTCTTACTTCACTTGCAGCGTGTTCAGCAGCACCAAATAAAGATATGACTCCACCAAAAATTGGTATGGCTAATCCAGCAAGTAAATATTGTGTAGAGCAAGGTGGTCAGTTAGAAATTAAAAATGAAACCAATGGTCAGGTTGGATACTGTAAGTTGCCAAATGGTCAGGTGGTGGAGGAATGGGAGCTATTCCGTGCGAGCCAACCGAAGTGTGTGGCTGATGAAGCAACGAAGTTAATCGGTCAATCTGGTCTCAGCGAAGAGCAAATCAAACAAAAAACCAAGTCTGAAATTGTTCGCAGTGTTGGACCAAACCAGCCTGTTACAATGGATTATCGAGAAAATCGTGTAACTGTAACGGTTGATCCTCAGTCTAAAAAGATTACTCAAGCAACTTGTGGTTAATCGTTAAAGATGGTCTTGGCTCTCAATTAGATCAGATTTAATTGGGGGCTTTTTTATACAAGTAGGTGTATTGCACTTGATAAATTGAGAAATGTACCCATCAATTAGTTTATCGAGTTTATTTTATTTGTTGTGTCAGGATTGATTCTTCAAGATTGCACAAGGTTTTAATTTTTAGAGATTTGACATGAATCTACTTCTTATCGTGGTATTTGGCACAATTGCCGAGGTTTTGGTCTGGATTGGCGTGGGTGACCTCGTTGGAAGTATGTGGTATGTCTTTTTCTGGTTTATCATCGCATTTTTTATTGGTTTGAACTTGGTTCGCTCAAGTACATCAAGCATTATGCCACAGTTGCAGCAAATGCAGATGACAGGTCAATTGGGTGGTGATCCTGCGGTTACCAAGAAACTTGCACTAGCAATGGCTGGCTTTTTGTTGATGGTTCCTGGTTTAATTTCAGATGTGTTGGCGGTGCTGGTATTAATTCCACCTATTCAAACAGCATTCCGTAATGCTTTGATGAAAACAATGGCAAAGCGTCAGCAGGCTATGATGGATAAAATGATGGGGGGTATGGGCGGAGGTGCTACGGGTCAGAATCCATTTGCTGATCTGATGCGTCAAATGCAGGATATGCAGAATCAACAGGGTGGTGGTCAATATCATGATTCAACCATTATTGATGGTGAAGCCCGTGAAGTAAAACCAGATCAAAAGAAAATTGAGTTTAAAGACGTAAACTAATTTCAATGAATTGAAAAAAAGCACACTAAATAGAGTGTGCTTTTTTATGTCTTGTCACTTTGCTCTTTGGGATGCTGAGTTGATAAGGTAGCAGGTAAATCAACTTCTTTGTTTGGTGGTTGATATTGGCTTGGTTGAAGGGTTGTTATCTCATTTTCAGATTGTTTGTATTTTCGGCTACGGTTCGCTCGTTCGCGAAATCCACCTTTATTAATTAATTGAGTCATGAGGTAATCTGTAACTTGCAAAAATTTATTTTATCAAATTATGTGAAAGATCAAAATAATATTTAAAACTTAAAGATTTGTTTAAAATCGAGATTCTAATAAAATTGTCATAAAAAATTGTTAATTTGAATGGATAGGTTAGAAAACGAGATTGAATTCTCGGTTTTTTTTTCATAGGATAAAAGTATGACGTTTGAAATTGTTGTAAAAAGAAAATAAAAAAATAAGTGGTAGGAGGAATTCATGATGTTATATCAATATCATTGTGCATGTTGTGACAAGGTTGTTGCATCAACTGATAAAGAGTGCCCGTACTGTGGTTCTCATCATATTCGTAGTCCATATGGTTTATGGATGTTCTGTGTAGCGGCATGTCTTGCGGTTGTTGTGGTCATTAAGCTTGCACATTTGTATACTCAACATCATCAAGAAGATCAGCCAGCTCAAAGCAATTCGCTATTTGAGATGTTTAAGCAAGATAATGCAGATTCGGCTAAATAATTTCGGGGTAAATAAAAAAGCTCGCAAATGCGAGCTTTTTTTGAAAGAGCAGTGTGGATTACAATCCAGCTGCATCTTTAAGGATTTCAACTTTATCGGTTTTTTCCCATGTAAATGCAGAATCAGAACCTTCACGGCCAAAGTGACCATAAGCAGCAGTTTGCTTATACATAGGTTGAATGAGGTTCAACATACGTGTGATGCCATAAGGGCGTAAATCAAAATGTTCACGTACAAGTTGAATAATCAACTCGTCTGATACTTTACCAGTATTGAACGTATTAATAGAGATCGACGTTGGTTCTGCTACACCAATTGCATAACTCACTTGGATTTCGCATTTATCTGCTAAACCAGCCGCAACAATATTTTTTGCCACATAACGACCAGCATAAGCAGCAGAGCGGTCTACTTTCGATGGATCTTTACCAGAGAAAGCACCGCCACCATGACGTGCCATACCGCCATAAGTATCTACAATAATTTTACGGCCTGTTAAACCACAGTCCCCTACAGGACCTCCAATCACAAACATACCAGTTGGGTTGATGTGGAATTTGGTGCCAGCATGGAACATTTCAGCAGGAATGATTGGCTTAACAATCTCTTCAATAATTGCTTCTTTAAGCTGAATCTGAGAGATTTCAGGATCGTGCTGTGTTGATAATACAACTGCATCTAAACGGACAGGTTTGCCATTTTCATATGCAAAAGTGACTTGGCTTTTTGCATCTGGGCGTAGCCAAGGCAGAGCACCTGAACGGCGTAATTCTGCTTGACGCTCCATTAAACGGTGCGCATAAGAGATTGGAGCAGGCATGAGTACATCAGTCTCACGGCTTGCATAACCAAACATAAGACCTTGGTCACCAGCACCTTGATCTTCTGGTTTTTGGCGGTCAACACCTTGTGCAATCTCAGGAGATTGTTTGCCGATCATGTTGATGACGGCACAGGTCGAGCCATCAAAACCTAAATCAGAATGGTGGTAACCAATTCCATTTACGGTTTGACGTACAATCGCTTCAAAGTCCACATTTGCTGTTGTTGTGATTTCACCAGCAAGAACAACCGCACCTGTTTTTACTAATGTTTCACAAGCGACACGCGCATACGGGTCTTCTTTTAGGATTGCATCTAAAATTGCATCGCTAATTTGGTCAGCCATTTTGTCTGGATGACCTTCGCTTACAGATTCTGAAGTAAAAACAGCATACTCGCGCATGAACGTCCTATCATTGGTATTTTCAAAAAGACAGAGTATGTTACATCGACTTGGCGGATAGGACTAGCATAAGCTGACTAAAAAGCATGAATTTATTTCATTTTCATTATGTTTTTATTGATATGTGTATCAGTGAAACTGATATTAATGTCCTTTTATATGAATAAATCTGTAATTTAGTATCCAATATCCTTAATCTCAAATTTACATTCTGTCTATCACATGAGCATTTAGGCATAGAATGACAGCTGAATCAGCGAAAAATAAGAAATATCGTGTATTGCACTTTACCCACTGGCGTTTTTTTAAGACAATAGTCGCATCTTTTGAAAGATGATTTCTCATCTTCTTCTCATCTTATTTGATTTAATCGGATTCTGACTTATGACAACCCCTTTAAATGAACGTCGTATTGCAAATGCAATTCGTGTCTTGGCAATGGATGCTGTGCAACAAGCAAACTCAGGGCATCCAGGTGCACCAATGGGGATGGCAGATATCGCTGATGTTGTTTGGCGTGAATTTTTAAATCATAACCCGACCAACCCACAATGGGCGAACCGCGACCGTTTTGTATTGTCGAATGGTCATGGTTCAATGTTGCAATATGCATTGTTGCATTTGACTGGTTATGATTTATCTATTGAAGATTTAAAACAATTCCGTCAATTACATTCTAAAACACCAGGTCACCCAGAATATGGCTATGCGCCTGGTATTGAAACAACAACTGGTCCATTAGGTCAGGGCATTGCAAATGCAGTTGGTTTTGCATTAGCTGAAAAAACTTTGGCAGCTCAGTTCAACAAAGACGGTTTAAATGTTGTTGATCACTTCACTTACTGCTTCTTAGGTGATGGCTGCTTGATGGAAGGTATTTCTCACGAAGTATGTTCACTTGCAGGTACCTTGGGTCTTGGTAAACTTGTTGCGTACTATGACGACAATGGTATTTCGATTGATGGTGAAGTTGAAGGTTGGTTCAGCGATGATACTGAACAACGTTTCAAGGCGTATGGTTGGCAAGTCCTTCGTGTAGATGGTCATGATGCTGATGCAATTCGTCAAGCGACTGTAGAAGCGAAAGCTGAAACCAATAAACCAACGATCATCATCTGTAAAACGATTATTGGTTTAGGTTCACCAAATAAACAAGGTAAAGAAGATTGCCACGGTGCACCATTGGGTAAAGACGAAATCGTTTTAACTCGTGAAGCATTAGGCTGGAAAGAAGATTCATTTGTTATCCCTGAAGATGTGTATGCAGCTTGGGATGCAAAAGCAAAAGGTCAAACCTCTGAAGCAGCTTGGAATGAATTGTTTGCTCAATACCAAGCAAAATATCCAACTGAAGCAGCTGAATTATTACGTCGTATCAATGGCGATTTACCTGCTGAATTTGCAGCGCAAGCAGATGCTTTCATTGCTGAAACAAATGCAAAAGCAGAAACCATTGCAACACGTAAAGCAAGCCAAAATACTTTACAGGCATTCGGTCCATTGCTTCCTGAATTATTAGGCGGTTCTGCTGACTTGGCTGGTTCTAACTTAACACTTTGGAAAGGTTGCCAAGGCGTACAAGAAAACCCAGCGGGCAACTACGTGTATTATGGCGTTCGTGAATTCGGTATGACTGCAATTGCGAACGGTGTGGCTTTACACGGTGGTTTCGTTCCTTATGTTGCAACTTTCTTGATGTTTATGGAATATGCACGTAATGCAGTGCGTATGTCTGCATTGATGAAGCAACGTGTGATTCATGTTTATACGCATGACTCAATCGGTTTGGGTGAAGATGGTCCTACGCACCAACCAATCGAACAAATTGCATCATTGCGCGGTACACCAAACTTAAATACATGGCGTCCTTGTGACACAGTTGAAGCAGCTGTTTCTTGGAAATCTGCTCTTCAACGTAAAGATGGTCCATCAGCGCTCATTTTCTCTCGTCAAAACTTGCCATTCCAAGCACGTAATGAAGCTCAAATTCAAAACGTTGCAAAAGGTGGTTATGTGCTTGCTGAAGAAAAAGGCGAGTTAAAAGCAATTATCATTGCAACAGGTTCAGAGGTTTCATTGGCAATGGAAGCATATGCACAACTTGAAGGTGTACGTGTAGTGTCTATGCCATGTGCTGAAGAGTTTATGAAGCAAGATGTTGCGTATCGTGAAGCGGTATTGCCTGCGCATATCCGTGCACGTGTAGCGGTTGAAGCGGCTCATGTAGATTACTGGTGGAAGTTTGTTGGTTTAGACGGCAAAGTGATCGGTATGACCACTTATGGCGAATCTGCTCCAGCAAAAGACTTATTCCAATTCTTCGGTATCACCACTGAAGCAGTTGTTGCTGCGGTTAAAGAATTGACTGCTTAATCAAATTAAGTGGTATAAAAAAGCGCTCTGATTAAGGGCGCTTTTTTACATATGTGAATTGAGCTTCTTAAAAAAATAGTGATAAAAAGTTAAAGAAATTATGAAATACTCTTTGGTTTTATAGGTGAATAAAAATTATTATGAACTACATACACCCATATTTATTTTCAATAATTTGTAGAATTGCTGCTAACCGGACTTATTATTTTGAGTGTGATGACTGGCGTTTAAAACTTAGAGAAGCTTTATTTGAACAAAGTACTATGGCTGATCTCGATATGGGTTTTGATAAAGACATTCTTAGCACAGAAGATCCAAAACAAAATCTATGTAAATATCGATTATTTAAATATACAGACTGTTTAATTCAGAGTTTGAACGAAATCGAAAATTTATCCACTTGGCGGGTCTTTGGAGTCAATTGTATTGATATGTATGAAACACATCTTTTGAAGATGGCAAGCTTAGATATGGTTCATAATTTTGAAAAACCAGAGTTTTTCCCGCAGTATAAGACCAAAATTATAGAACTGGTTAACATGCTTTTAACCAATAAGTACGGTTATGAGTTAAGAAGTGTCGATAAAAAATATATTAAATTGGACCAGAAACAGGGGCTTTTCTACTGTCCTGATGACAAAAGTAAAGTGAATTGGTATGACTTAATTTATATGATTGTAAGCCCAGAAGCAAAACAGATCATTCCACAGCATATGTTGGACGAATTTGATTGTCAGGAACTGAATTATCAGTTCAAGATTAATTTTTTATAAAATATGGTCTTTGACTTAAAGACCATATTTATATCTCTTACCCAATACTCAATTCACTCTGAATCGAAATATTTGACGTTAACAATTTATGAATCGGGCAACTTTCCGCGACTTTTAATAAACGTTTATGCTGATCTTCGGTAAATTCACCTTTTAAGATGATTTTACGTTCAATATTATTCTGCCCTGATTCTGGTTCACCATTGGGATTTAAGGCTAAATCGACCTGAACATGATCAAGCTTAATCCCTTTGTGATTGGCATACATTTCTAAAGTAATGGTCGTACAGGCACCTAAAGCTGAAAGTACCAGCTGAACAGGGTTGGGTGCAGTATCTTGACCACCTTTATCTGCAGGCTCATCT
This sequence comes from Acinetobacter sp. Tr-809, assembly GCF_011753255.1. NCBI lineage: Bacteria > Pseudomonadati > Pseudomonadota > Gammaproteobacteria > Moraxellales > Moraxellaceae > Acinetobacter > Acinetobacter sp. Tr-809. Next base: position 669,901 of record NZ_VWVZ01000001.1, on the reverse strand, counting down.
GCATACCAAGTATGACCAGCAGGATCTGTTAACGTAACGCGATAAGGTGTAGATGTACTAAGTGCTTGTGCTGTATGTGTCATGTTTTACCTTGTTGTTTATCGTGAAGTATCTAAATCAAAATATACCCATTGATCATGTGATCTTGCTGATCAATTGTCCAGTATCGAATGGTCTTATGATATTGATTTTTGATAAGCGCTGTAACGCTTTTATTGTTGCACTGGTGAAACATATCGTTTTATAAAGACTAGTGAATAAAAATACTTGATCTATACACTAATCAATATATCAAACAAGGATACGAAAAATGCAATTTAAAACATTAAGCCTCGGTTTAGCAGTCGCTTTAGCTAGTTCTGTAACTTTGGCTGCACCAGTCGACTATAAAATTGACCCAACGCATACTGCGACCGTATTCAGCTGGAATCACTTTGGTTTCTCTACACCAAGTGCAAATTTCACTGACATCCAAGGCACAATTAAAGTTGATACTGCAAAACCTGCAAATTCATCTGTAGAAGTAACTATTCCTTTAAGCAGTGTAAATACCAATGTTGCTGCTTTGGATAAAGAGTTCCAAGAAGAAGCTTGGTTTAATGCTGCGAAATATCCAAACATTACCTTCAAAAGTACTAAAGTAGAAACCAAAGACAAAAAACACTTCAAAATTACAGGTGATTTAACGGTTAAAGGTGTGACTAAACCTGTGGTATTAGATGCTGTACTGAATAAACAAGGCGAGCATCCAATGGCGAAAGTACCTGCAATTGGTTTTAATGCAACAACAAGCTTTAACCGTTCTGCATTTGGTATTGGGAATTACGTGCCTAATGTAGGGGATAAGATCACGGTTAATATTACAACTGAAGCAACTGCTGCAAAGTAATATGACATCGAATAAAAAAGCCTAGATCATCATCTAGGCTTTTTTATATGCGTTTGATGGTATAGATGATTAAGAGACTAATATTAAATTAAAATAAGAATACTAATAAGCAGCTCTTTATCCATTAGCTATGTTTTATCTTCGATCGACGTTTGGATTGGTAAATATAACGAATGGAGTCGACCACTTCACCGACAAAAATACATTCTTCATCCAGTGGAATGATGTTGGGTTTGAATTCGGGATTCAATGCTTGCAGATATCTTGAATTATCAGTTTCGACCACTAGGCGCTTAAATGTTGCATCTTCATGCTTTCTCACCACAATCATGTCACCTGACTGCATATCGCTATATTGCACAGTTGGATCAACCAAGATGTAATCACCCTCATGAAAGACAGGATAATTACTGAGACCTTGTACTTTTAAGTAGAAGCAGTCATCACAATCGTCTGGCAATGGCAGCCATTCCTCAACTTGTGTGATATCAACCGATTCAACATTAGTAAAAACACCCGCTTGTACCCAAGAGAGCACTGGAGCCATATTGGCTTTTACAGGGGAGATATTTGAAGCATCTTCATGGCCAGATTCTTTCAGTGCGGCATGTCCTTGACCTGTTTGTAACCAATAAGCATCTACACCTAGAAAATTAGCAATCGAAGGTAAATGTGATGAGGAGCTTACTAGTCCTGTTTCAAGCTGGCTGAGTGCGGATTGGGTAATGCCAACAGCAGCAACCACATCTTTCTGCGACTTCTTGGCTTTTTTTCTTGCTTCTTTGAGCCGATCTTTAAGCATTTTAATGCACCTTAAATCAATAAATTAAGAATATTAGTAAGCTAATGTGAAGTCAAATTAGTATTCTTATTGAATTAATATTAGTTTACTAATATAATTGTCTTATTCATTAGGTTAAATGCTGGAGGTGCGGCATGAACAAGGCAATCAATCCAAACATGCATATTAAGCAAAATCTTGATGCGGAAATCGAAGCATGGTTGGCTCAAGGTAATGTAATTACAAAGATCCAAAATACATATGAGCAACGCTTGAAAGCAAGACCAAGTCATATTGTTAAGTTTGTATCACCAGAAAAAACAGAAAAAGAGTTAAAGAAAAGTATAAGAATCGCCAATCAGGCAACAGATGCCCAAATTCAGATGTTTAGCCAGTGGTTAGATGCACACAAGGGACGGGCAAAAGCATTGGTAGGTATTTTAGGCTGTGCACATAGTTATATTTCTCAGATCAAAAGTGCAACTCGGCCATGTACAAAAGCTAGATTTGAAGAAATTCAACAGGCTATGAATATTGTAGAAGCGAGAGAAAAGTATCACTAAACGCAACAAATACAATGATCGCTAAATCACAAAATATATAAATCAGTAAGAGGTGAAGTAATGAATGCAAATGTAGCAAAGTTTGAAAAATTTGAATGGTTAATGCAAGGGCTAAGCTTGTGTTCGCCAAATTTAGAGCCTTTTGTGCGTGGAACAGGTGAGAGAACATTGAGTTATGAAGATCGTTTAGGTGTGATTGCCTCAATGCAAAACCAATTGGCAAAGTCGGTCACGGCATTGATTGTGTTCGAACATAAAGGCAAGCAAGACTATGACGATGTCTGTCAGCATTTGGCTAAAGTATTTATTGAACAAGCCCTACGAGATAAAAAACGAGAGCCAGAACGTATTGCGATGCACCATTTGGCAGGATTGATAGCACGGATGGTATTGGATTTTGTATTAGAACCTGATTTAGAGGAAAACTATACTGCAAAAGGGCGTCTGGCTTATGCTGGGATTAGCCGCCATCAAATGAGTGTTGATTGTTATAGAAAGACATGGAAATGCTACGAGATTAAACTCATAAATGTGCTTGAAACTGCAATTCAAGAAGCAGAAATAGCAATAGAAAAATATAGAAGAGATACTTATAATATAATGAAAGCATGATATTTTATTGATATAATTATCAACTTTATACTTGCATTTATTCTAATTTTATTATTTAAGTATTCTTTATTAAAAAGCTCATTTTAATGTGGGCTTTTAATATGTGTGGAATATAAATATATCTAATAACAAGGAGACTATTAATGTTAAAAAAACATTCATCTATTTTGACTTTAATCGTTATTGTCTGTGGCGGAATTTTCTATTCAATGTATAGCTCGAATTCGTTGTTTCCGAGGAAGCCTGTTCGATTAGACTCTAGATGCTATGGTGTTGATGTGCCTAAATCAATAAAATACAATCAGATGGAAAATTTTTGCTCATGTGTCCATGTTGGTGGGCATGTAAGTAAAGAGGAAAACTACAAATATTGTGTAAACCTTTTTAATTCTAAATAAGAAAGATATCAAAAGCGTATATAAAGGATTTAATGATTGAACTTCGATTAGGTTGATTGATTTTAGAATTTATACATGGGTTAAAAAATAAGGAAAGAAATATTTACAAAGCGCCAATGATTTAATGATTCCATTTTTGAGGAAACTAAGCTATAGTTTTATTATACTGGTCGTAATATAAAATTTTCGATCATAATAAAAAAGCTCATTTGATAGATGGGCTTTTTTATTGCCTAAAAACTCGGGATCCGTCAGGAGCCGAGTTTTTTTATATCTGAAGATAAGCAATCGTCCATTTTCATTTTATAAGTGGATGCTTTAAAAGCCGCTCAATAACGCAAGGTGATTAAAATGAATTGTGTCAATAAGATGATGTTGGGTTCTTTTTCAATTAAACACTTAGATATTCTTTCTTATGCTGAGATTGTGCCTGCAATTATGCAAACAACACCTGATCTCACAGCGATTGCATATATCGAAGGGAATGCTCAATTAGGTTCTGTCAAAGTGAAGGATGCACACCAACTACCTTTATCTGCTTATTTCCAAGCACAGAGAGGTCAATTTTCTTTTAGCAGTGCAAATACAGCGCAACGGTCAATCGTTATTTTAGGTGTGGATCATCAACCTGAACATCAGGTGAGGTTAAGCCAAATTGAGCGTGGATTTGTCATTCATAGCTATTTTTTGGATGATAAATTTGTGGTGACTCTGGGAGAATATAATAGTCTGAATAACGTCACTTTTATTGAAGCTAACCCATCAGAAAACCCAATTGTGACCTTTGAGATTGCTAGTTCTCAATCGATGAAGGTCTATGTTGACTATGAATTTGTTGGAGAGTGGCATTCAACCAACTCCCTAAAATTGCCGAAGTATTATCACATTGTGGCACAAGAGGATTTAAAGCAGTTGGATTTTGATCTGCGAGAGGCCTATGTCAGCCTGGATTATAAAATGCCATCTGCGCTTGAAGACAATATCTATTATCACTTAACCAGTAAAGGTGAAATCTTGGGCTTACAAGTGAATGCAGGTGATTTTGTACAGTTTCACCACCAACAAAGAGAGATGACGCATTATCCGCAATAGTATGAATTTAAAGTAAATAATTAAGCAATGGTGATCAAAATAAATTGAGAGTAGTCCGCTATGTGGCTTTGCTTAAAATGTCAGCCTAGGTCTTAACTTTACATAAGTTAAGGCCTTTCTATTTATGGAGGAGAAATAATGACAGAGTTTGTTTCAACGGGTGCAGGGATTGTAGCCGTAATTAAATCTTATGGAGTATTTTTTATTGTTGTCATGGCACTCACTTTTATGTTTTTGGCATGGATGGTGGTGATTATGACACGGTTACCCAAGTCTCGACGTGAATGGGTGGTTTCACTTATTTCAACAGCCGTTGGCAGTATTGCAGGAGGTGCTTTTGTGATTCAGCATTTTGGCTTGCAAGAATGGAGTCAAAACCCGTATGGCGCATTTGCCTTAGGAGGTTTGTACTTCCTTTGTGGTTTGCCGGTATGGGCGATTATTCGTTGGACCTTTAATTATATTAATGCACGAGAAGATTCAACCATCTTGGATGTAGCAAAAGAGGTGAAAGACTTTAAAGACAAATTCTAAAGAAAAACAATCCAATGCCGCCTTCGGGCGGTTTTTTATTATAAAGAGGAAAATGACATGAAAATAACACAACACGGTTTTGATATTTTGCGCCACACATTTGGAAAATTAACTCAGCTTCAAGTCGATGGAATCAATTTTCTGGTTTCAGTACTGGATGAAGATGGGACGATTACATCTGCCCAAGCGGCTTATATATTGGCAACGGCTTGGCACGAAACGGCTAAAACGATGCAACCTGTAATTGAGTATGGTTCAGAAAAGTATCTAAAATCTAAGCAATATTATCCCTATATCGGCTATGGCTATGTGCAACTAACATGGTTGGCAAACTATAAGCGAATGGGGGATTATTTAAAAATTGATTTAGTGAAAAATCCAAAACTTGCTTTACAAGCAGATATTGCAGCCCGTGTCATGATTGTTGGAATGAAAAAGGGTATGTTTACGGGTAAAAAACTATCTGATTATATCAAGCTGAATCATAAAGACTATATAGGTGCTAGGCGAATCATTAATGGGACGGATAAGGCCGAGTTGATCGCAGGATATGCAGAGACATTTGAGGCGGTCTTGCAAGCTTCTGAAGTTACGCTTTTGTCCTGTTGAGAGAATAGAAGTTCATACCGATTTGATACGAACTTCTATTTTAATGTGATTTAGTCTGTGAGCTTATGCTGTGGCATTAAATGCATCACTATAAACCACTTCACCTGTCGGTACATGTTCTGTAAAAGGCAAGACTTGGAAATATTCGGCAGGGACATCAGCTAATATCAGTCTTGAGTCTGCTTTAAAACCGAATCGGCCGTAATACTGTGGGTCACCAAGTAGAACGCAACCAACAGCATCTAAATCTTTGAGTGCTTCCAAGCCAGCGTGCATAAGTTGAGAACCGATTCCTTGACCCTGATATTCTGGGAGTACTGAGATCGGACCAAGCCCATACCAACCTGTTGTGCCATCAGAAATCTGCACGGGTGAAAAGGCAATATGACCAATAATCTTATTACTACATTCCGCGACTAGGGAAAGCGTGAGCTGATTGGAATCACGTAGTGCATTCACAATGAATTGTTCAGTATGGCTTGAATGTACTTCTGTTGCAAAAGCAGCTTGGGTTAAATCAAAAATGCTCTGAATGTCAGATGGGTTTTCATCACGAATATGTATATTCATCTTAATTTTCTCTTGTGTTTCCTCATCTAAAATTGCTCGAATTTGTTTGAGTATCGGAGAGTCATTTGTATATTTCTCTCCATAACTTAAGTTAAATTCATAATCAAAATCAGGTGAGTTGATTCCTTGATTGTGTTGAAGGATGGTTTCTAACTTATCTAATGCCTTGACGATTTTTGCTTCGGGTGTTGTTGCATCTTCATATTCTTGCCAAAGTGATCGAATTAACATTTGAGGTTGATCATCTAAACATTCAGTTAATTGGTAAAGATCCTGTTTTTCCTGCTGATTCTTCGTTGGAAATTGATCTTTCAGAATGGCTGGAATATCACCATGAATCGCTTCACCAAGGTCATGAATTAAACACATTTTTAATAACTTCTCAAAATCAATGTCTTTAAATTGATCTGCAAAAACCACTGCCATTAAGCATAATCGCCAGCTGTGTTCTGCGGTGCTTTCCTGACGGCCATTCGATGTATGTGAAAAGCGAATCACGTTTTTTAATTTTTCCGCTTCACGTAAAAATGTTAAGCGATTTTGAATTACGTTTAGTTCCATTTTCTTTCTCAAAAATAAACCATATCTAATTTGGATAGACCCGATTGACCCAACAGTAGGATAGACATATCTAAGACCAATCATGGGTTTATCCAAACCTATGATTGTTTGTTAACGATTGTCTAACTGAGGACGTACAGATCTAAGCCCATGTAGGTTAATTTGATAGGGCTGCCCATTACAGGATTTGATCAGTCTTTTCTTTCTTAGCTTATTAAAAACTTCGAGGTTGCAATCGGACAGCAAGAAACCTTCTCGGCTATAGCATTCTACAGCGATGGTTTGACCAGCGTCATTGCGAAGTTTTACGATTTTTCCGCCTTTAGCCAAGACGTGAAGTGTCCGTTGTTCGGACTTAGATAAGTTCATGTTGTTATCCAGATATAAGTAATCAGAAGCAAAGTTAGGCTTGAAGCCAAAAAATTCGCGAAGATAACCAATTTCAATATTTGATTGAAATGTAGTTACCAGATTACTGCTATCTCCAACATAAAACCCTCGATATGGATGCGATACGATATGTATCGCTAGAAATAGTAATGCAAGATAAATTAAAAAGCAATAATTGTGTGAAAAATAACATATCTAAGTATGAGAATCTTATTTTTTGGGTCGTTTTTCTTTGAGTCGCAAGTAAGCTGGTACAGATTTCTTTGCTTGCCGACGTAGCATAACTTTAATATATAACACGATGGCAAAACATGCGGTGGCAACGGTGAGCATCAGACTATTCATATAACTCATTACAGAGCTAACGTAACCAATGGTTGCTAAACGACGCTGCATCCGCTCAACTTGAGTACTGGATTCAATACCTGTGATTGCCCATGTACATAAATGCTCACAGTTATTAATAATGAGGTGATAATGGTTTTCATGCATGCGTGAGCGCATACGCCGTACAACAGCTTTGGCTTTGTAGCGTGGGGATTGGTAATGTCTCGTATAAATTGGCTTACCACGGGCAAAACGCTGGATAGAGGTCATTTCAATCGGATGCTTTTTAAAAATATGAGCAAACCCAGAATAATGAATAACCCGTCCACGACCTGCATAGATACCATGATGGCTATAGCCAAAGTGTTTTACGATGAGGTGAGCGCCAATCGAATAGCGCGGGTGTTTTTGCTGCATGTCGATACTATGATGTTTACACTTATTATTTTAGTGAAAAATTGTGAATCAATCGAGTGTATTTGCAATATCAAGTTCATGATTATGTGTGGCGTTTGTATCTGCTATTTTGCGGTATGCCTTGCTATGGGACAATGAGGCAAATCAATGTTTAAACTTCGTATTTATGATGAAAAAATGGTTTTTCCTAATATCTGCATTTTTAGCGTGTTCGACTGTACATGCGATGCAGCATGAAACTTTGCAATTGGATCAACAAAAATATGATGTGATTAAAGTTGAGGACCTAAATCAGCTGCAATTATTTTTAAAGCAACCCCAGAGCGATCTTTATTATCAGAAGTTTGCAGCAATTCAGAAAGCACTACCTGCTTGTGAGAAACTCAATTTTGCAATGAATGCTGGAATGTATCATGCAGATTTTCAACCCGTGGGTTTGTATATTGAAAATGGGAGGGAGTTGGCTAAGCTCAATGTCGCGAAGGGCTTTGGTAATTTTTTTATGCAGCCGAATGGTGTGGTTGCTTGGAATGATCATCATGCTGTAATTAAAAGCACCGCTGATTATAAGCATGATCGATTTAAAGCTAAATTTGCAACACAGTCAGGGCCGATGTTGATCTATCAGGGGAAAATCAACAGCCAGTTTATTGCTGACTCGAATTCATTAAAAATTAGAAATGGGGTTGGTGTTAAAGGTAATCAGTTGTATTTTGTGATTTCACAGCAACGTGTCAGTTTTTACCAATTTGCTCAGTTTTTTAAGCAGCAATTGAAAATAGACAATGCATTGTATTTAGATGGCTCGATTTCCAGTGTGTATTCAGCACAAACCAAACGCCACGATAAGCGTTTTAATTTAGGGCCAATTGTTGCAGAAGTGAATAGAGAGAAGTGTATGTAATGCTGATGACCCTAATCTCTTGATAGAAAGAGATCAGGGTGGGCTTATTTTTATTGGATCGGCGGCTTGATCATCGCAAGTAATTCTTTGCGGCTGTAGCCTCGAGAAATCAGTACTTTCTTGATGCCTTTAATGACATCTTCATCTGTTGCTTTAACTAAAGCATCCAACAGTTGTTCATTGGTTTTGCATGAACAATCATTTTCAACGCAAGAAGTTTGGTTCTTGTGTTCGTTATATTGTTCATCTGCATTGAACAGTTTTTGCCAAAAACTCATAGAGCCTTCATATACAACCTAACATAGGTCGAAATATAGCCGCTTTAAAATAAAATACAAGTCAGCTTAAGTGATAAAAGCAGCAGTTAAACTTCAATTTTTTCGATGAGTCTTTTAAAGTTTAACGAAATTATGACATTTGAATGACTTGACCTTTGAAAAATATCATTTTTTTATAAATATACTTTGAATAAAAATAAAGGGTTACTCGAACCCTTTATAAATTACTGTTACGTTGAAATAATTTGTTTAAATCTTTTCAAGCAAAACACCTGATTCCACATGATGAGTAAAAGGGAATTGATCGAACATGGCGAACTTCACAATTCGATGGGTTTGGCTAAGTGTTTTTAAGTTGTCATGCAAGGTATCTGGGTTACATGAAATATAGAGAATACGTTCAAAACCTTGTAATAGCTTGAGCGTTTCATCATCGATGCCTGCACGCGGTGGATCAACAAAAACCGTGTCAAAATCGTAGCTTTGAATGTCGATTTCAGCTTCTTGTAGACGTCTAAATTCGCGTTCGCCTTGATATGCCTGAGTAAACTCTTCGGCAGATAAACGCGCCACTTGAATATTCTCAATCTGGTTTTGCTCAATATTCCATTGCGCTGCGTAGACTGAAGATTTAGCAAGTTCAGTTGCGAGAACACGCTTAAATTTCAAAGACAGTGGCAAAGTAAAGTTACCGTTACCACAATACAATTCTAAAAGGTCTTTTTCGGACTTCTGTGCAGCATCACAAGCCCACTCCAACATATGTTGACACACTTGCGCATTAGGCTGGGTAAAGCTGCTTTCAATTTGTTTGTATTTAAAGGTACGACCGTGAACATTAAGTTGTTCAACTACATAGTCTTCACCAATAATCACTTTTTGGCCACGGCTACGACCCATGATTTTAATATTCAGTTTTTCAGCTAGTGCTTTAGCCGCAGTTTCCCATTCAGCATCTAATTTACGATGGTAAATCAGCGTGACCAACATCTCTCCACTTAGGGTTGAGAGAAAGTCTGCTTCAAAAACACGTTGCGATAAAATAGGAACTGCTTTTAATTCATCTAATAAACGTGGCATCAAATCATTGATGCTTTGATCTGCAATCGGAAACTCATCCACGCGGATAACTTCTTTTTGTTTTCCATCTTCAGCACGTTCAAACATGGCATAGAACAAATCATCTTCGGTATGCCAGATACGAAATTCTGCGCGCATACGGAAATGTTGGTTAGGCGATTGAAACACTTCTAAAGCTGGTGGATTGAACGATGCAAACTGTGTGGTAATACGTTCAACTTTCTCTTGAAGTTGCTGTTGGTAAGATATGGTCATAAAAAAGAAAACTACAGGTGAAATCTAAATGGGAATGGTATCAAAAAAGCACGCTAAGGTGCAGGAAATTATGACATTCACTTATTTAGATGCTGCATCTGTAGAGAGTACAGATTGGATAAAATCTGCTTTAATTTTCCGATATTGGTCTTGAGATAAGCCAACACACCTTTGTTTGAGCTGATTATATTGTTGGGTCAAGCTGGGTGAGTTTCTTAATAGATCCCGAAAGGTGATGAAATTGCAAAATTCTGAACCTGTTACCACAACTTGTAAGGCTACATCATGTTCTAAAGATTCCAGCATACACAGTTCGTGGGTACGCAATGTATCAAATTTTTCTTTAAAATTAAGCTGTTGTAATTTTTCAATTGAATCTAAAAATTGATGGGTGGGTACTTCAATATAAATATCGAGATCACCTTTTGAAATTGTATTGGGAATGGCGGATGAACCAATATGTTCAACAATTGCAAAAGGAATAAGCTGCTGGATTTTATTTTTATAATCCTCAAAAAGCTGAGCGCAGTTGGGTTGATATTCAGGAGCTGAGAAAAAATGCATCTAAATGGTCTCATTTTATTATTGCTATTTTAAAGGTAACGTTAAAATAATAAAAAACCCGAACCATGTAAACATGATTCGGGCTAGGATGAGGAACGTTTGAAGTTCCGCAAGAGACTGAAAATTAGTCTTCAGATAAAGTCATTAAACTCGCATTACCACCTGCTGCTGCTGTGTTTACGCTAATTGCTCGTTCAATGACTAGGCGTTCTAAAGGAATTTGTTCATTTGCTTGTAACTGGGTAATCCCGACAATCGCACCTGAACGATTCGCAACTTTAGTTTGCAAGTCTTGCAACTGTTCAACAGAACCATGATGAAGCACGGCATCAAACGCATCTTTTTCAACACTTGAAATCACAGTGATTGCATCTAAGACATCTTTTGGTAAAGACGCTTTGTGTTTTACTAAGAATGCATTGTCTTTCAACACAGCCGCAGTACTGCTGACAGAGAAAATCGCAAGTAATTGTTGAAGCTGGCTTGCTTCATCATTCGCAATCGAAAGTACACGATGACGAGGCAAGATAATGTATTGGTTGCTTTCACCAGTAGGACCTTGCAACTCGTAGAACTTACCTACACCAAATGCTGGAATCGTTGGAATTGCTTGAGGCATGTTTTGGTTTGCCCAAGCCAATAAGCTTTGATAAGCAACATTTGAGACTGCATCAAAGTTAGAGATTTCAGCTTTCACCGCAAATGGTGTTGCTAAAACTTTCTCTGAGCAATGTTCCATCAAACGGTACATATAAAGCGGACCACCAGCTTTAGGACCAGTACCCGATAAACCTTCACCACCAAATGGTTGAACGCCTACAACTGCACCCACGATGTTGCGGTTGATATATAAGTTACCCACCTCAGCACGTTGGATCACAGTATTGATAGTTTCATCAATACGTGTATGGAGACCCATGGTTAAGCCATAGCCTTTAGCATTGATACGGTCGATCAATTGCTCAAGCTCACCATATTTATAAGTGATGATGTGCAATACCGGACCAAACACTTCGCGTTCTAGATCGTCAAGGTTTGGTAATTCAATCGCTGTTGGCGGAACAAATGTGCCTTGTGCAAGCGCTTGTTGGCTTACCGAATCATTAAACATCAATTGATGAACAGGGTAGCCCTTAGATTTCATCTTTTGAATATGCGTATCGATGGTTTGTTTTGCTTCAGTATCAATTACAGGACCAATGTCAGTTTTTAGGATCGCAGGGTTGCCAACGATCAACTGTTGCATTGCACCTTTTAACATTTTGATAACTGTTGCAGCGCTGTCTTCTTGCACACATAAGATACGAAGTGCAGAACAACGTTGACCCGCACTGTCAAATGCAGAACTGACAACATCGAGAACCACTTGTTCAGTCAACGCAGATGAATCAACGATCATCGCATTTTGACCACCGGTTTCCGCGATTAACGGAATTGGTTGATCGTTTGGAGACAAGCGTTTTGCGACAGTCTTTTGCAAAATTTTTGCAACTTCAGTCGAACCTGTGAACATGATGCCTTGAACACGATCATCTTGGCTTAATTGCGCACCAACGGTTTCACCGCGACCTGGAAGAAGTTGAACAACGCCGTGTGGCACGCCAGCTTCCCAAAGCATTTGAACTGCTTGTGCTGCAATCAATGGTGTTTGTTCAGCAGGTTTGGCAATAACACAGTTACCACTGACCAATGCAGCTGCAATCTGACCAGAGAAAATCGCAAGAGGGAAGTTCCATGGGCTAATACACAATACGGTACCCAGTGGTTTTACTTGTGCATTTACAGGTAATGCTTCGATTTGAGTTGCGTAATAACGCAAGAAATCTACTGCTTCACGTACTTCAGCAATCGCATTGGCATAGGTTTTACCACTTTCACGGCAAAGCAATACCATCAACTCTTGAATGCGAGCTTCCATCAAATCTGCAGCGCGTTTTAAGCAAGCAGCACGTTCTACTTTATCTGTTGCAGCCCAGCTTTGTTGTGCTTGTACTGCTGCTTCAAGTGCAAGCTGTACATCTGCACTGGTTGCTTCATTTACATAGCCTACAACTTCACTATTCTGTGCAGGGTTTGTAATTGCAAGTGCATTACTTTCATCATGAACTGTCGATTCAAAACCAAGCAATGGTGCACTTTTCCAAACGTGGCTACGAAGTTTCTGTGCAGTTGCATCTAAATCTGTTAAAGGTTGATCATTATTCAGATCAAAACCATTTGAGTTAGGGCGTAATGGGTACAGATCATGCGGAAGTGGAATTGCAGGATGTTTTAATCCCAACTGACCTTCGTCTTTCGCAGAAGTTTGAATATCTTTGATCGGAGATTGAATCAAATCTTCAACTTTTAAAGTCTTATCAGCAATACGGTTTACGAATGATGTATTTGCACCATTTTCAAGTAAACGACGTACCAAGTAAGCGAGTAAAGTTTCATGGTTACCAACAGGTGCATAAACACGACATGGAACACCTAACTTACCATCTTCTTTAGACCCAACCACTTGTTCGTACAATGGCTCACCCATACCGTGTAAGCATTGGAACTCGTATTGACCTGGGTAATATTTGCTTGGATCGGCCAAGGTATAGATCGTTGCAAGTGATTGCGCATTGTGTGTTGCAAACTGTGGATACACTTGATCAGGTGCAGCAAGAAGTTTTTTCGCACAAGCGATGTATGACAAGTCAGTGTGAACTTTACGGGTAAACACAGGGTAGTCAGTCATACCATCAATTTGTGCTTTTTTGATTTCGCTGTCCCAATATGCACCTTTCACCAAACGGATCATCAGGCGTTTGTTGCTGCGTTTTGCAAGATCAACGATATAATCAACAACGTAGAAGCAACGCTTCTGGTAGGCTTGAATTACGAAGCCAATACCTTTCCAATCTGCAAGTTTTGGCTCGAAGCATAAACGCTCAAGTAACTCGAGTGAAATTTCTAAACGCTCAGATTCTTCAGCATCGATGTTTAAGCCGATGTCATATTGTTTTGCCAAGCAAGCAAGTTCGAAAACTTTGTTATAAAGTTCGTGATGAACGCGGTCGATTTGCGCACGTTGGTAACGTGGGTGCAAAGCAGATAGCTTGATTGAAATACCAGGGCCATCATAAACACCGCGACCATTTGATGCTTTACCAATGGCATGAATTGCTTGGGTGTAGTCGTTGTAATAACGATCTGCATCATGTTCAGTTAGCGCTGCTTCACCTAACATGTCGTATGAATAGCGGAAACCTTTGTGTTCAAATGGTTTTGCATGCTCAAGTGCTTCTTGGATTGTCTCACCCGTAACGAATTGCTCACCCATCATACGCATTGCAACGTCAACGGCTTTACGGATAATACCGCGACCACTACGTGCTAAAAGACCTGTTAGTACGCTTGATAAGCTGGTTTGCTTTGGTGTTTCCATTAACTTACCAGTTAACATTAAACCCCATGCAGCAGCATTTACGAACATCAAGTTACTTTGACCGACGTGATCTTTCCAGTTACCTTGGTTGATTTTGTCACGAATCAATAAATCACGAGTTGCTGTATCTGGAATACGAAGCAAAGCTTCTGCCAAACACATCAACGCTACACCTTCCTGTGAAGAAAGTGAGAATTCTTGTAGAAGACCTTGAACAATACCTGCTTTACCAGCCGAGCTTTTACGTTCACGCAAATTATGCGCTAGGCTAAATGCAAGTTCATAAATTTTGTGGTCAAGATCAGGGGAAATATCTGCTGCTTCAGCAAGTACAGCGACTGCTTCAGGCTCAGCACGTCGCCAAGCTGTATTAATGCGTTGCTCAAACTCACTTTTTTCTTTAAATTCGGTAATATAACCGTCGATGTGAGCTGTTTCCATTTGTGCGGGAGTATCCAATGTATTCATACTAAATTCCAATAACAATCTCTAGAACATATTGAGTAGAGAGGTTTAGATAATTTATGATTACAGAATGAATCCCGAGTAACTCACTATAATTTACTTATTTTTTAGAGGAAAATTCAGTTGAATGGCCCTATTTATGCGTTAGATCGTACTGATCTGAAAATTCTGGATATTCTTCAAGCAGATGGGAGAATTTCTAATAGTAAATTAGCAGAATTAGTGAACTTATCACCGACTGCGGTAATGGCGCGCGTGCAGAAGCTGACCAAGGATGAATTTATCTTGGGATATGAGGCAAAACTCAATCCAAATAAGCTTAATGCGAACTTTTTAGTGTTCGTGGAAGTGTTGCTTGATAAGACCACACCACATGTATTGGATGATTTTATTGATGCAGTGACTCAATATCCTGAGATTGTGGAATGCCATATGGTCAGTGGTGGATTTGATTTCTTGATCAAACTGCGGAGTGCAGGCATGGAGGAATTTCGTCGGATTGCAGGGCAGATCTTATGGCAGTTGCCTGGTGTGAAGGAAACACGAAGCTACCCAGTCATGCAGGTGGTGAAAGACAGCTCTAAAATAAAAATTAAATCAAAATCAAAATTTTAAGCAAAAGAAAAGGGGCTCGAAAGCCCCTTAAATTTCTATCAGAATTATTTCATTTCACGCGCATAAATTTCATCAGCTTGTTCGAAGCGACTTGTTACCGCTGCATTTGGTGCTTTACCAAGTAAGCTCACTACAACGATACTGATCAAGGCAAAAACGAAGCCTGGAATAATTTCATAGATGCCTGTGTAACCGAAGAAGTTTTTCCATAGGATTACCGTCACAGCACCAACAACCATACCTGCCAATGCACCGTTCAAGGTCATACGTTTCCAGAACAATGAAAGAATAATCAATGGACCAAATGCTGCACCAAAACCAGCCCAAGCATAAGCAACTAGGCCAAGAACCTTACTGTCCGGGTTTTGTGCAAGTGCAAGCGCAAGCATTGCAACTGCAATTACCATTCCACGACCAATCCAAACCAACTCTTTTTGAGATGCATTTTTACGGATAAAGCCTTTGTACAAGTCTTCTGTCAAAGCACTAGAACATACCAGAAGCTGACAGCTTAACGTACTCATGATTGCAGAGAGAATTGCAGCAAGGATCACACCAACAACCCAAGGGTTGAATAAGATTTTGGTGAGTTCCATAAATACGGTTTCAGGGTTAGCTGTAACTGCTGCTGCAAATTCAGGATGCATTTGGAAATAAGCAATACCGATAAAGCCTGAACCAACTGCGCCAGCAAGACATAGAATCATCCATGTCATACCGATACGGCGAGCTGCTGGAATTGATTTTACCGAGTCCGCAGCCATGAAGCGCACAAGGATATGCGGTTGACCAAAATAGCCTAGACCCCAAGCTGCAGCAGAAAGAATCGCAACAACGCTTAAGTTTGTCGCAAAATCAAATGCATGCGGACGTACACTTTCAACAACTGCAGTAAACTCTTCCATCCCAATGCCTAGAGACATGTAGGTCACGATTGGAAGGAGTAATAATGCAAAAATCATTAAGCCTGCTTGGAAAGTATCAGTCCAGCTGATTGCAAGGAAACCACCAATACACACATAACCAATGGTTGCAAATGCACCTAACCATAAGGCTGTGCTATATGGCAAGTGGAACAATGTTTCGAATAATCGTGCACCAGCGACCATGCCAGAAGCACAATAAATCGCAAAGAATACAAGAATAATCAATGCAGATGTGACGCGTAGGATTTTCTTCTGATCATCAAAGCGACCAGTAAAATAATCAGGCAAGGTAAGGGCATTGTTTTGGACTTCGGTATGTACACGTAAGCGTCCAGCAACCAAATACCAGTTTAGCCATGCACCGATAATCAAACCGATGGCAATCCACGATTCAGATAAGCCAGTTAAGTAAATTGCGCCAGGTAAACCCATGAGTAACCAACCACTCATGTCTGATGCACCCGCAGATAATGCGGTCACAAAACTGCCTAGACTTCGGCCTCCAAGAATATAATCGTCAAGGTTTTTGGTAGAAAAATAGGCGTATAAACCGATGCCAAGCATGGCCAGGATATAGACCACGAATACAACAACTGTGGGATTAGAAAAATTCATAATGGATGCCTGTCCTTACATATCCATAATTTGCAATCACACCTGAATAGCTAAAAAAATGATTTACTATTCTTGGGATTGATAAGGTCACAGATTCAAGCACAAATGATTTTTAAAATACTGTTATGTTTGTGTATTTAATTTGTATATTTTATGTAATTTAAAATAAGTATATGAATCTTAATTTTTTAATTCAAAAAATAGGATTTTTTTTCATCAAAATATGAGTGGTCGGTGTGCAAAAAAAACTCAAAATGTATGCAAAAGTTACAATTTATAAAATGTACAGATGTAGATTAAATTAAATCAGTTAAAAACTAGGCAGAAGTTTTGACATATAATGTTACAACAGCAACAATTCAGAGAAATTTGAATATAAAAAAATATAATGTTAAGCGCTTTTGCTAATGAAAAATTGCGTGGAATCTCTCATATTATTTCATTGCACCATTAGGGTGCATTGTCTGAGAGAAATGGAAAGTGGAAACGGTTCAAACGGCAACGATAAGAATAGAGCATGATTTGCTCGGCGCGAAAGAAATTCCAGCCGATAGTTATTATGGAATTCATACACTACGCGCAATTGAAAATTTTAAAATCTCTTCGCAACAAGTTGGACAAAATGGCTACTTTATTCGCGCATTGGCGCAAGTAAAAAAAGCTTCGGCTCAAGCGAATTTAAGCTTTGGCAAACTTACTGAAACTCAAAGTTTAGCAATTCAGCATGCCTGTGATGCTTTAATCACTGACACAGAAAAATGGCAAGATTCCTTCCCAATTGATATTTATCAAGGTGGGGCAGGTACATCAATTAATATGAATACGAATGAAGTGATTGCCAATATTGCGCTTGAATCATTAGGTCATCAAAAGGGTCAATATGATGTGATTCATCCAAATGATCATGTCAATAAATCACAGTCTACCAATGACGTATATCCAACAGCGCTTCGTCTATCAACTTATTGTTCTTTAGATGCCTTATTCATACAAATGGACAAGTTAATTACGTCATTTGAAAATAAAGCAATTGAATTCCGCTATGTGTTAAAGATGGGGCGTACCCAATTGCAAGATGCGGTTCCAATGACATTGGGGCAAGAGTTCCGTGCTTTTGCGACCTTATTAAAAGAAGATGTACGTTTAATCAAACGGACTCGTGAATTATTGCTTGAAGTGAATTTGGGTGCGACTGCAATTGGCACAGGTGTAAATACACCAAAGGGTTATGCCATCAAAGCAGTTTCCTGTTTAAAAGACATTACAGGTTTGAATCTGGTGGGTGCAGAAGATTATGTTGAAGCAACCAGTGACTGCGGTGTATTCATTATTTTATCGAGTGCTTTGAAGCGTCTAGCATGTAAGCTTTCAAAGATCAGTAATGATTTACGTTTACTTAGTTCTGGACCGCGTACAGGTTTAGGCGAAATTCAGTTACCTGAATTACAGGCTGGTTCTTCGATCATGCCTGCAAAAGTAAATCCTGTGATTCCTGAAGTGGTGAATCAAATTGCATTTAAAGTAATTGGAAATGATCTCACTATTACTTTTGCAGCGGAAGCAGGGCAATTACAACTCAATGTGATGGAACCTGTGATTGCGATTTCATTGAATGAATCCATCGAGCTGCTTACACATGCAATTCAAAGCTTGGATGAGAAGTGTGTGCGTGGTATCAAGGCAAATGAACAAGCCTGCCATGATGCAGTGATGCGTAGTGTGGGTATTATTACGCTGCTTGATCCATTATTAGGTCATGCACTGTGCGATGAAATCGGTAAACAATGTATTGCTGAGAATAAAACCATTCAAGAGGTGGTTCTAGAGCGTGGTCTACTAACTCAAACTCAACTGGATGAAATTTTCTCTTTTGAGAATCTGGTATCTGAAGTTGATGGCATTCAAGTCGATTATGTTGCTTAGAACCTGAAAATTAAGTTGTGAAAAAAGCCCAGTTCAAATCGAATTGGGCTTTTTTGATTGCACTGAAAAATACTGGATTTGTGAAATAATTTGATCGGGTCAACACAACTGTTTATTCCTGTGATCAAGTCAACTGGCATATTACAGATCATTACAGAGTAGGTGGTTGTCTTGTCTAAGCGGCTCACCTATGGTCTAAGAGGTGTCTTAAGAACACCAATGCTTAACAACAATAAATAAGTGAAATAACGAAGGTAGAATAATGATGATGCATCACTTTATTAAACGTAGTTTAATCTCGATGGGAATATTGGTACTACCCGTAGTACCTTCATTGGTTTTTGCTCATGGTTATGTGCTTAAACCAGAATCTCGAGCTTATGCCTGTAAGTTAAATAAGAATACTCAATGTGGCAGCATTGTGTGGGAGCCGCAAAGTTTAGAAGCTCCGAAAGGTTTTCCGCAGTCTGGACCACCAGATGGACAGATTGCCAATGCAAATTTGAGTCAATTTTCAGAATTGAATGCCCAATCACCGACACGATGGGTAAAAACAAATTTGCCCACAGGTGCAAATGACTTTACTTGGCAATTTACCGCACAGCATGTCACTCAAGGCTGGCGTTATTTCATCACTAAACAAGGGTGGAACTCTTCAGCACCTTTAGCACGTAGTTCTTTTGATCTAAATCCTTTTTGTACTGTAGATGGTAAGTACCAAAAACCTGCCGGTGTGGAAACACATCGATGTAATGTACCTGCTGACCGAAGTGGTTATCATGTCATTCTTGCGGTTTGGGATATCGGCGATACCAGTAATGCCTTTTATAATGTCATTGATGTAAATGTCGGTTCAGGTAGTCCAACAACACCAGTCGATCCGCAGCCACCGAAACCAGTTCAAAGCTGGAACGATATTGGTGATATTAATCCACTTGATGACCTATCGGTAAATGATCGTGTATCCACACGAGTTTTTGATACCAATGGTGAAAATCCAAATTTAAGAACAGAATTACGGATTACCAGTACTGCCAATGGCAATCGAAATGTTTGGCCACGCTTATTGGCAGAAGTCATCAATCGAGAACACAGTGCCTTACGCGCAGGCGTTAAAAATGCAAATGGTGAGATTGTGCCTGTAAGTGGGAAAAATGATGTTTATAGTAGTTTAAATAGTGGTATCCAACGTGTCGAAATCCAAATTGAGCGTGCCCCGATCAGTGGCGGTGGTTCTTATGATTTTATTTATCCGAAGAGTATTGCTACTTATAAAGCAGGGACCAAGGTATTAGGTAGCGATGGACATATTTATCAGTGCAAACCTTTTCCTAATAGTGGTTGGTGTACCATTCAAGCGCATCAATATGTACCTGCTACAGGCTCGAACTGGCAGGATGCTTGGCTTTTAGTTAAATAATCAATGTTTTCGGAAATAAAAAACCGAGTTAAGGCCTAACTCGGTTTTTCAATAGACCAATCCAAATAGATCGGTCTGATTTATAAAAATTATAAACCTGATTCGTATTCGCTATTCGAAAGCAATTTTTCAACATCAGCCATATTGTCTGGCTTAATCTTATAGATCCAACCCTTACCATAAGGCTCGTCATTGACAAAGTCAGGATCATCTTCAAGGTCAGTATTCACTTCAACCACGGTTCCAGAAACAGGTGCGTGAATATCAGAGGCCGTTTTCACAGATTCAACAATGCCGGCTTGTTCAGTTGCGGTGACATGGCTACCCACTTCAGGCGTTTCCACATAGACTAAATCACCCAACTCATCTTGTGCATGGTCAGTAATCCCTGTAACAACGAGGTCGCCCTCAATTCTTACCCACTCATGCGTACGTGCATATTTCAATTCTGCTGGATGATTCATGACAACTCCTTAACAATCTGTCGTATCATTTTTATTTGGTTTATACATGCTTTTCAATAAAAACAAAAGCTTTCGTGAACTTATAAATAAGGGTCTTTACGCCAGTTACTTGGGCTACGACCACTCCAACGCTTAAAGGCTCGACTGAAATTCGCGACATCGGAATAACCGAGTTCATCTGCAATTTGTTCCAAACTATAATCGGTTCGAGACAGCAAAGAGGTTGCATGACGGTAACGCACTTCATCCACGAGCGTTGAGAAGGATGTACCTTCCGCAGCAAGTTGGCGTTTCAAGGTGCGATCCGACATATGTAAACGCTCAGCCACGCTTTCAATGCTCAGATAATGCTGCTCTGAATTGGTTAAAATATCACGCACACGCATTGCTAAACGACGACGCTCGCCCAGTGCAGAAAGTTCAGTTTCACATTGGTTAATGGCAATTTGGCTGGCAATGGGATCAGCATTGACCATTTTTAAGCCGAGATATTTTTTATCGAAGCTCGAAATCAGATGGGGTTGATTAAAACGTACCGTACTGGTTAATCGATCTTTATATTTTTCAAAGCCAGCAGGTTCAGCAAAGTCCAGATCAACCTCACCGCTAAGGTCATCAATTCCGGTTAAGGCTTTGGCCATGGTCATAATACCAATGGTTAAGCCTAAAATGATTTCAGTACGCAATGGCTCAACTTCAATATCACATTGTAATTGTAAAGTTGCTTTAGGACCAAAGGTTGAGAAATAGAGCTGTAAAAAGGGAAGGCGTAACTGAATGAAACGGCTTGCCAGTGCAATAGCATCGGTAATGTCATGTGCCGTCATAATGGCATAGCCAATAAAGCCATGAATGGAAATACGCATCTGCGTACCTAGATGAAAGCCCAGTGTACTTTCACCTGTAAGGCGCAAAGAGTGTTTCACCAATTCATTCGCAATCGGTGTTGGAATTCGATAGTTCGGATCAGCCAGTTGTTCGCTGGTTAAGTGAAACGGTGCAAACAATGTTTCATCGCTATATCCCCAGCGAGAAACGACATCTAACAGCAATAAGCCATAGACGCCTGGTATTCCTTGATCTTGACGAGTTGAGGTTGTTTTCATGTGCTTTCCGTGGCGCTCATCAATTTTGCCAATATCTTTTAAACATTTAAGTCTTAAACATCTTTACATGAAAAAAAATAATCAATCATAAAAATTGTTGGACAAAACAGTCACCGAATATTCAAGAATCAAGTTGGTTTTCTAAAGACCATAATTTTGGTTGTTGATATTAATAGCACATCACCATATTGGTTCAAAGCTTGTGTTACGTAGCTGACGATACCACGATCATTTTTAGTTTTAGATGGCACAATTGCAGTAATTTCAATTTCTACATGAATTTTATCGCCAACACGGGTTGGGCGAGGCCAACGTAAGCTTGATTCAGTGCCTAACAGACCACCTGCAACGGGAAAACATTCCGTCCATAAACGCATGGTCACCGCAGAAGTATGCCAACCGCTCGCGGCTAATCCTTGAAAGATAGGATGTTCTGCTGCTGCCTGTTCATCTAAATGAAACGGCTGAGGATCGTATTGACCTGCAAATTGTTTCACTTCTTCAAGTGTCATTTCATATTCGCGGCTGCTAAAACGATCACCAATATTTAAGTCTTCTAAATACAACATTATTCTGTGTCCTGAGTCACTCGCTGTTCAACTAAAAAACCACCTGTTTGGCGTTTCCATAATTGTGCATACAAGCCATCATTAGCAATCAATTCCTCATGTGTTCCTTGTTCAGCAATTCGACCTTGATCAAGGACAATAAGGCGATCCATTTGAGCAATAGTAGATAAACGGTGCGCAATTGCAATGACTGTTTTACCAACCATCAAGTCATTTAAACTACTTTGAATCGCTGCTTCGACTTCTGAATCAAGCGCACTGGTTGCTTCATCGAGGATGAGAATCGGTGCATCTTTGAGGAAAACACGCGATATCGCAATACGTTGACGCTGTCCACCAGAAAGCTTCACACCACGTTCACCAACGTAGGCATCAAATCCAACACGACCTTTTTGATCTGTCAGTTGTGGAATGAACTCTTCTGCTCTGGCTTTTTTCACCGCGAGCTCGACTTCAGCTTCAGTCGCATTTGGACGACCGTATTTAATATTTTCAGCTACAGTACGGTGTAGTAACGAAGTATCTTGCGTGACTAATGCAATATTGGCGCGTAAGCTGTCTTGAGTAACATCATGAATATTTTGACCATCAATCAAAATACGACCTTGGTTGATATTGTAAAAATGTAGTAGTAATTGGATCAGCGTTGATTTACCAGCACCAGAACGCCCGACTACGCCAATTTTTTCACCAGGTTTGATGGTCAGATTAAAATGCTCAATGACATTTTTTTGGTTATAAGCAAAGCTAACGTCTTCAAATCGGATTTCACCACGCTGAACTTTTAATTCAGTCGCATCTTTCTTGTCTTGAATCTGGATCTGTTTACCTAGAGTTGTCATACCATCCTGAATGGTACCGACATTTTCAAACAACATGGTGACATGCCACATTAAAAACTCAGCCATACTGTCTAGCTTCAGTACCATTGCTGTAGTGGCTGCAATTACCCCAATCGCTGCTTGCCCTTGCGTCCATAACCAAACTGAAGTGCCAATGACTCCAATGTATAGAAATGCACTGAGTAACCGAATGCTGATTTCGTATTTAACCCCTAAACGCATTTGCCTATAAACCGTAACCATAAACTCTTGCATGGATTCTTTGGCATATTGGCTTTCACGGCCTGCATGCGCAAAAAGTTTTACAGTTTGGATATTGGTATAAGCGTCAGTGATACGTCCTGTCATAACAGCACGTGAATCCGCTTGTTTTTTGGAAATTTTACCTAAACGGGGGATAAAATAGCTGGCGATCACAATGAAAAAAACCAACCACAACATTAACGGAATTATAAGTACAGGAGAAATAGAGCCTAATACCACACTAATAGTAATGAAGTAGATCAGTACATATACCAGCATATCGCCCAAAATCATCCAGAATTCGCGTACAGCCAAAGCTGTTTGCATCACTTTGGCTGAAAGGCGACCTGCGAAGTCAGTATGGAAAAAGTCTAGGCTTTGTTGTAATAACAAGTTATGGAAGCGCCAACGCATGCGCATTGGGAAATTACTAAACAAAACTTGATGTTTGACCACAGATTGCAGACTGACAAAGAAGATATTTGCAAAAAGGATGCTAATTAGGATGGTGAGGTTCTGTTGGTTGTTTTCTAGGAATGTGCTGGGTTGGCTTTGCGCCAGCCAATCGACCAATTTTCCAATATAAGAAAAAAATAGTGCTTCAAAACTGGCCGCAGCTGCGGTACACGCAATCAAAATAAATAGATAAGGGCGGATACCTTTGGTTGATTGCCAAACGAAAGCAAAGAAAGTAGTTGGTAATGGTTTGTTTAAGTCTTTCGTAGGATAGGGATCAACTAATTTTTCAAACCATTGCAGCATGCCGCTTTTCCTCTCGTTATACAATACGATTCAGCTTACCTTGGTAGGATATCAGAAAACCTGACAGAAGATGGCAAAAGAAAATAAATGATAAGAAATGAAAAGTAGCAAATGATTAAACTTCTATTTTAAGCGAAGAAGAGCTATTAGATGAATAGACGATGGCAATAGTAAGTCTTGGGTTTATAAAACTAGTGAAATTATTTTAATCATGCTCAATAATTATTTTTATAGTAGGGTGCTCGTTGTTAAATGCAATGATCAATAATAGAGGTAGAAATGAATCACCAAGAAAATAAAATGGATGAACTAGCACAATCAGAAAATGAAGACCAACAGCCACAGAATTCTGCTGCACATTCAATTGATGTCAATTCTATAGATTTAGTTGAAATTGTTATTGAAATGGGAAATGGGAAATGGTGTAGTGGATGTAGCTTCAGCAATTGTAGAGAATATTGATATCAATTTTTGATTGAAAAGTTTATCTTAAAACAAATTTTATTATTTTAAAAAATACATTCTAATTATTTTATTTAGTTATTTTTAATATTTAATTTCGTTTTTCTAAAATCATATAAGCCTGTTTTAAGGCGATTTTTTGATCTTTATTGTGGTATAATGGATGAAAATTAATATATATAGAAACGGTGATGAAAATAATATCCATAGTTATACTTATGTTTTTATTCAGTATATCTTGTGTCACGAATGCTAAATCTTTTAAAGATGATTACATTAATTTATCTGATGTTTATTTCAAATCTATAGATGAGCAAATTCAATTTGAATATGGATTAAGAGGAAAAGTAAAGTCGAAAAACGAGCAGTTAGAAGCAAAACAAAAAGAATGTTTGGTTGAAAAGAGTAAAGTGAATCTACATAAATTGATTATTGAGCATTATTTAGAGTATCAGGGCTATATGCAAGATGCAGCTGTCAGTGTCATGGAAAAAAATGAATTTAATTTTACTCAAAATGAAGCACAGAAAAATTATGCAGCACTTAAAAATGAGTTAAAACAAACGAGGTTTCCTTGTTAAGTAACTGTTATTCATTACTTATTTGGTTTATGTTTAATTTGATTCTTGACGGAAAACACCCTTAAATAAGTTAAGGGTGTAATGTCTAAAAGTACGATATTGATCAGACGGAAATTGTAAAGAATTTAACTTGCTACAGGCGCCTTGCCTGAGTTTTGTGTCATTTGCTCAAAATACTGTACTGCTGGTGAGCGGGCCATATAAGCCAACGCCTGTGCAGTATCTCCTTCATGGACTGGGTTAAATTTTGGAGATGTCCAACGTAATGTTGCTTTCCATAAATATTTAATGGTTGGCAGATTGTCAGTTTGGGTTGCTGTTTTTTCAAATTCGCGGATAAAGCTAAAGAATCCACGGCGCATTAGTTTTTGAATATCTTGATGTTCTAAATCTTGTTGACCAAGGCTGCGTGCAAAATCTGCGAGGAAGAAGATGAACAGTGGGAACACGCCCATCATGATCACTTGCCTAGAGATATAAAAGCCGAACTTGTTGGTGAGTAAATGTTCAAAAAGGTCATATGCGACACAGCGATGTTCAACTTCTTCGGCTAGATGCCAACGAAACAAATCGGTCATTGCAGGGTCTGCTGTATCCCATGATTTACTATCAAGTGTCCACTGACCAATTGTTCCAGTGAAGTGCTCAATCGCGGCGATCACACCAACGCGGAATAACAACCAGTACTCATCTAGCTTTTCACCTTTTAGATAAGGAATACCTAAAGGCTTGTCTCCTAGAAGAATATTAAAAATAAAGTGAGCTCGATTTAACGGGTCTTGGATGTCATAGCCATTTTCTCTCAAGAAATCTTGTGCTTTTTCATGTGCACGCGCATGCGCCGCTTCTTGGCGAACAAATCCAATCACTTCTTGTTTTAGATTTTCATCAGTAACGTAGGGTACTGCCTTATTAAAAACACGGCAGAACCAAAATTCACCAGCGGGTAACAACATATTGATGCCATTGGCAATGTGAGAGCATAAAGGATCGTTTGGCATCCAACAAACGGAAGACTCTGAAAAATCAAAATGTACTTTTCTAGCTTTAAGCTGATGATTCTCTGTGATCATACCTGTCACCCAATATTAAATTACGAATCAATTTGAATAAGTAATTTTTAGCATTGAGTAAAATTGTTCACCATGTGCATATAGGACAAAAATAAGGTTTTAATCGATTTTAAGGATAAAATATGAAGTTTTTTGCTTAATAATGTTTTAAAAAACAGACATAAAAAAGCCATATCTATTGGAGATATGGCTTAAATAGACCCAATCAAGCAGCCATTTCTATGGCTTGGTGATTAGCCAAAGATTTGTAAAATACTTTGAATGACAACAACGTTGACAAGGTCAATAAAGAATGCACCGACAAGTGGAACAATTAAAAAGGCTTTGTGAGATGGACCATACATATTGGTAATGGCTTGCATATTCGCAATCGCATTTGGTGTTGCTCCCATACCAAAACCACACAGGCCAGAGGCCAGTACTGCTGAATCGTAGTTTTTCCCCATCACACGGAATGAGATATAAACTGCAAAGACCCACATCGCGATAGACTGAGCAATCAATAAGATGATCATTGGAATCGCAAGATCTGCCAACTGCCATAATTTCAATGAAACCAGAGCCATGGCCAAGAATAATGCGAGCGCAGTATTACCAAATACGTCTATCGAACGATCAAAGATTTCTTGCTTCAAGCCTGTTTCTAAGACATTACGCAAAAGAATACCGCCACCCAATGCCCATACAAAGGTAGGCAATTCAATTGCAGTACCAATCGTCAGGTTTTTCATGGTTTCAGCAAAAGCCAAAGCAAAGGCAAACATACCTAAAGTGACAATGGCATTATCCGCTGTGATCAAACGAACTTTTTGTGGTGCTTCAAATGTGTACTCGCTATCAGTAAGTGGAGCATCCTTATTTTCTTCGCGTATTTCAGCGTTTAAAGGCGACGCCAGATTATGCTTACGAATAAGATAACGCGCTAATGGACCGCCCATTAGACCACCTACAACCATACCAAAGGTTGCACTTGCAATTCCCATTGGTAATGCACCTTCAACCGCATATTTAGTCTCAAAAATTGGGCCCCAAGCACCTGCAGTACCTAATCCACCGACTAAGGCAATAGAACCTGCGACAACACCCATTAATGGATCAAGACCCACGAGAGAGGCAATTGTCATGCCGACGCCATTTTGAATAATGACAAAGAAAGAAATCGCAATTAAGAAGATAATTAAGGGCTTGCCACCTTCCTTAAGTTTGGCAAAATTAGCACTCAAGCCAATCGATGCGAAGAACATGAGCATGAAAGTATCTTGCATTGGCTTATTAACAGAGATGGTATAACCCGCAAATTGATGAATTAAATAGAAAATAATTGCACCGACCAAACCGCCTGCGACGGGTTCTGGGATATTGTATTTGGTTAAAAAGGGGATGTGCTTATTTAAAATGCGTCCTACATAGAGGACCAACACCGCTAGCATGAGCGTATATGTTGGATTAAGTATGAAATCCATAGATATCCTTAAAATATGAACCGTCAAGAGAGTAAAAGGCTCTCTCAGATCGCTAGAGTAAATTAAAAAAAACAGCTTTAAAATATGTGATGTGGTTAACAATTAGACATTGCTATGTATGAACAGTAGCTGCAAAAGATTTGAATAAACAAAGAGTAAAATTCCAGTAAATTTAAGCATTTAATTTAATAGTTGTTTATTTCAGAACATGTCGACTTCTGCTAGAGATTTTAGTTGTAGAGACCAATTGACCTTTATTATAAGAAATGATTCGATAGGATGATTTCTATGCATTTAAGTCGGTATAAATTTATGCTTGAAGATGCGGATGGATATTAAATGAAGCATTTAGCAACGTTTCTTTAATCATTTGTTCTAGATGGATGAGCGAAATGGCCCAAAAATTACATTCTGTAGCCAAAATATTGCAAAGTACTCCAAGACGAGAACAGAAGGCGCATTGTTTTTATTAAAAAATACAATATATTTATGCACTTATTTTTATTTTTGTTGTAAAGGTTTATTAATGAATAAAAAGCATATTATTTTGTCTACGGTTATTGGTTTAGTTGTCGGTGGTTTAATTGGTTCTTTGGGCTATTCAAAAACAGCAGCTCGTTATGATGCAATGACAACAGCGTGTGTAATGATGAACCAAGCGGTAGAGAATGAGCTGTTAACTCCAGAACAGGTTAAACAGTTAGGCGTACTGACAGGTCAAAGCCTTAAGAAAGACTATCAATCTGTTGCTTCTAAATTCAATTTCTCTGAAAAACAGTTAGCAAATGCATCGGAAGGTTCAAATTGTAGCCAGTTTATCGTTGGTGTAAACGAAGCGAAATAATTTTTGTATTATAGGAAAGCCCACTTCATGTTGGGCTTTTTTTGATTTTAGAAATATATAACTTGGTTTTATAGTGCAATAGAAAATGAAAATACTGTAGCTTAGAAAGTAGGCGTATACTGTATACAAGTACTAGAATTACATAGGCTCAAAAATGCTTGTTAAATTTGCAATACGATTCATGGGTGTCCTATTGGGGGTATTGGCATTGGCTGCCATCATTATTCATTTCTTCTTTTCGAGTAAGTTAACGACAGATTTGTGGATTATTGTGGTTCCGATTATCCTTGGTGTGCCGATGCTCACTTCTGTGATCATTGCTAAAGATGAAGAGTTGAGTATTCACTAAAAATTACAGTTTTATTGGTATAAAAGCTCATCAATAGATGGGCTTTCTGTTTTTCTGTGCTATAAAAATATTTCTAATGTACAAGGAGATTAATGTGGTTATTTCACAGATGATTCAACGCTTAGATCGAGAATATGACTTATTCATACATTCGCAAAACTATCAAAATCATAAAAATAGTGAGATGCAAATCAAAGCGCTGTTTTTAGTGAATGCTTTAAAAGTAATAAAATATCCATACACAAATTTAGTTCCTTTAGGCGGTGGAATATATAAGCTACTGAATTTTGATCATTTTGAATTAGATATTAATTTGTTCAATACACCTTCATTTCAGAATAAAACTGCTTTTATCAGTTGGATCTCTCGCTGTTTGTATCAAGATATTGATAAGAAATAGCAGAGCAAAAAAATTTTAAATAGCAGTAATAAGTACTATTGTATAAAAACTTCATAAACCCGATTGATGAATTGACCAAATATCGGGTTTAAGTTTTTATTTCAGGTATTTAAATAAAAAATAAATTATTATCTAAGCGCTTAAATTCAAATAAAAATAGGTGTGAGGATGAAAAAAATAGTTGTTGGGGTGATTGGATTAGCAGCATGCTTAATGACAGTAAATGGATGGGCAGATGAACCGTTACAAGTCAATTATGGTACGCCTCAAGCGTTAGGACAACGTACTGTCCAGCCAATCGAACAATCTTATCGAAGTGAAACAAGTAGTGGGATCGAGAGGTCTATATTTGCAGAATATTATGGTTCAAGATTAAAGTCAGATGAGATTGATGGTCACGAAAAATTAAATGGAATTGGAACGGGGATTACCTTTACTGCTTTAGATACGTTGAATTCAACATTTGGTCTGAACTATCAGAAGAATGCGGATTGGAAAAGTACGGAAATTAGTGTGAAAGGGGGATACAAGTTCTACAACTATGACAATACCTATGCAAATGCAAGTATAGGTGCAGGCTATGCATGGCTCAAAGCTGATAATCATGATGTTAAGCTACGTTATGTCACATTACCGATTGAGTTTGAGCTTGGTCATTATATTCAATCAAATGTCGCTGGTTATGTTGGACTGGGCTATAAATGGCTATATATAGAGAACTTTGATGATGTTTGTAGTGGCTATTTTTGTGATGGTACTGCATCAGATATCTTAGATATGGACGGAATTACATACAAAGCAGGTATCCGCTATAATTTTTAAGTGAATAATTACTATTGATTATAAAGGCTTATTGATAGATAAGCCTTTTTTATGTCTAAGATACGGGGTTACATAAAGTCGTTAAAATTGATGATGTTTTGATCAATACTTACCCATGCAAACAGTTAAAAATTGACGATCGATTAAGATAAAAGCTCAATGATTAATTAGAGCATTTTCAAATGACACATAATTTTGAATATAAACAAAAAAATTTAAAAACATCTCCCGCTTTGAACGTTGGTACTTCGATTATTGATCGGTTTAGCCCGAAATACTGGCGTATTGATGGTCCACAGACGATGTCTTTTGCGATTACCAATTACGCAAATGGTTTTGAAGCGTCGTTTCGTTCACGAACGACATCAGATTTAGCTGGAGTTATTTGGGATTCTTACGATGCAAAAGATCATAAGCTCCTCGCATATGAAACCAAATATGATTACACCGGTGTGGTCTGGGATTTTGACATTGAATTATCTCCATCGATGCCCGTGTTAAACAATCCAACCTTAACACCAACACTCACAGTTCAATATAAAGCCAATGGTGTAGATCAAGTTGCGTATATTGTTTTATTCAATTATGCCAGCCAACCTGCTTCACGCTCAGCGCATATTCATATTAATTGGAATACTGTTAAAGCGGGCTTCTCGGCAACTGATACTATTCCTGTTACAAATATTCAGCGAATTTCATTCTCTGGATTTAGCTCAAGTTATAATGGAAATTCGACACAACCATTGGCACAGGCTGAAGATGGTTATATCCGTGTTACTAACTCAGTGACAACGGGTCCAAATGCCAAACTTACGTTGAAGCGTGTGTCTGTGCCACAGCATAATTATGGTATGTGTACCAGTTATGACGATCATTATGATCTCAATCCACAGCGCTTGGTCGATAATATGCAGGCATTGGGCTATCACGGCTTGATTAATCATTATTGTGGGATGTCTAAATATCCTGAGCTGTCATGGAAAAGTGATATCAACAAATGGCAAATTCCAGATACTCTATTGACCAATCAAGCTGTCGTGAATCCTTGTACACGTAAATGGCATGAGCGCTTTTCTCAGGCATTACAGAGTGCTGGTATGCAGCCTGTATTTGGTGTCAGTTTTGAAATGTACTCATTAGGCGCAAATGAGTTTTGGGCGCAACGAGACTGGAATAGTAATTTAGGTCGTACAGGTTATGAACCTCCGAGTTATTTCTTTAGCCCATGTGATCAGAATGCCTTGGCTTATCTGCACAAAGCATTTATTGAGTTTGCCGATACG
Source organism: Acinetobacter sp. Tr-809 (assembly GCF_011753255.1). Lineage (NCBI taxonomy): Bacteria > Pseudomonadati > Pseudomonadota > Gammaproteobacteria > Moraxellales > Moraxellaceae > Acinetobacter > Acinetobacter sp. Tr-809. Next base: position 638,432 of record NZ_VWVZ01000001.1, on the reverse strand, counting down.
ATGGTGGTCGGTGGGTGTCCCGTGAATATGCAAATTGGTGAACCTTGGTGGTGGTATAACCAAGGCACAGACTTACCTTGTGTTTATGATTATCCGACTAAACTCGCGTTTAACGCAGATACTGGTTTGTATGCACCAGACTTGGGGACGATCTATGACGCAATGCATAAAACGGGGACGCCGTATGATCAGTTTAAAGCATGGTTAAGAAACAAGTTGGGACAAACTTGTCGAGATATTCGAACTGTGGTTAAAACTAAATATCCAAATGCAAAAGTGTGTCCATTAATTTTCTTTCCAACCATTCGGACTCCAATTGAAACTTTAGCAACGGATATTAATTTTCCTAGCGAGCACTACACATATCCAAATTTTGATTACATTATGACAGAAGCTTATGATTGGATTTTGGAAGCACGCTTAGATTTAGCCCATCAAGCTGTTGCTGAAATTCCAAGCCAAGATCTGAACTATCCTGCGGATAAAGTGGCTTATTTAGCCGGATTTGTTCCTGATTCTTCGATTGCACATCTGTATGGATTTGATAAAACAAAATCTTATCGAACACCAATTTGGCAGCGTGTTTTTGGGGATATGCAGAATAATAACTCATTAGGGCTGATGAAGCAGCTTATTTGGGCCTATCCTCAAGTCATGCAAGATTCTGTGACGATTGATATAGGTAAGGCACCGAATGGGTTCTTTGTAGAAAATACACTATATGCACCAGTGAACGATAATACACCATACCCACCAGAGATTTATCTATAAGTAATATCTAGATGTGAAGTGGTTTGCAATTAAAACAAACCACTTCAATTTTTATCATTGATGTAGTTTTTAGGAAATTATCGACAATGAGTACTAGTCTTGTACTTATAGTATTTTAGCTTGCTCATACATCGCTAAATTTTCTTACCTAACAGGCACAAAAGATATCTATGGTGCTGATCTTTGATGGTAGATTAAGAGAGCAATCCACCTTTGTGGACTTTGATCAACTTTGGCGCACAGTATTTTTATGAAAACCAAAATTCTATTCCTAAGCCTCATCTCAATTTTATTTGTTGGTTGTAATAAGCAGCCTGAAGTGAAAAATGAGCAGGCGCAAGAGAGCTTTGAAGTCGTAGATAACAAAATTTCCGAATATATGGATATTTTAGATAACCCTGATACACCTAAAGACGTGCAGACGCGTGTTTTATGTAAAGACTATCCAAAGCTATACGAATCAAAATATATTCCTGCTCTGCTAAAACTTGCACCCAAAGACTATACACAAGAAAAATTGATATCAGATCTTAAAGTATCCACTGATTATTATGCAGAAAAGCTTGATATCACATGTAAGTAAAGACTTGTAGAGAGAGGATTTTCCTCTCTTATTCTCTAATGAGTGATATTTTCAGAAATTTCTTGTTTATGATTATAGAAAATAAGAATTAATCTCATCTTTTCTAAGCAGATTTGATAAATATGTTAATATTCTCTGCTTCTAAATTTACCGACTTAAAATAACATTATGATAAAGAAATGTTTTCCGATTATCTCGATTTTGATGTGCAGTACACCAGTTTTCGCAATGGAATCTGACTTCCAACAATCCATTTATATAGAAGCTGAAAATACGCACTATAGCCCAAACCAGAGTACTTTTACTGCTTCTAATATCCAAATCAAACAAGGTACGATCGATATTCAAGCTGCGAAAGCGATCGGAACATTACGAAATGGGCAGCCTTATCAACTTACGCTTACAGGAAGTCCAGTCAAGTTTCAGCAGAAAGTAAGCGAAGCAAAAGGCATGGCCTATGGTAAAGCCAATCGTGTCGAGTACACCACCACAGCAACAGAGATCGTATTAAAAGGCAATGCATCGATGATCTTGGATGGTTCAAGTATCTCAGGTGACACCTTGAGATATAATTTGACAATAGGTGATATTGAAGCTCAAGGTACATCTAACAAACGTGTTCAAATTATTATTCCACCTCAGAAGAAGGTTGAAATGAAACCATTAACGAGAAGTCGGTAGCATAAGTCAGCAGAAACGCTTGCGATTACTTATTTAGAGCATGAAATACTCATTCTTGTGGCTGTGCGCCAAAATCTGTCGTTTAGTTAGGTGTATGGACTTGAAAAACTGGAAATAGAACATATTATAATTTTTTCTTATTCTGATATCACAGGCGGAATACGGTGAACGAAGAAATTTTGTTACCTGCTTCACGAGCGACTGCAATTTCAAATGCAAATGTTAAAAAGTTAACTGTAGATAAAATTCTCTCAAAGATTTCCAGTACGATTAAATTAAGAGCCAGTGATGGTGATCGAGATGCGCTACAACAATTCTCAAAACACGAAGTGAGTAGTGAAGATGCGGATATCGTTGTAGATGAGTTGAAGACAGCAGGTTATCGAGTTTTTCTAAATCCTAATTTTACCAATACCAATATCCAGTTTCAGCTAGAGTGGGACTGAGTTTTCAAGACTGTAAAAAGCCCTGATTTTATTGGGGCTTTTTATTTCGTACCCGAAGATGTTTACTCTGTGATTGTACTGATATAACAAGCTTCAGTTATTGGTTTTACTCGTTATAGATATTTAATCTTTCCTTAAATGTTTAATAAAATTGTTTATAATGTATAAAACATTCAGTAGAACGAATAATGAACTTAAAAGGGCTATTCCTTACTTTATTAGGACTGGTATTGGCCTTAGTGGGCTACCTATATTGGGACTACAGGCAGACAGGGGGCTATAAAAAAAATAGTGATGGTTACTATGGCTATTCTTTCCCCATAGATAATGAATTGAACAATGTTGCAGATTGTGAATTGGCGAATACAGAGAATCCAAATGAGGCATCTGTATCAGCGGAGTGGATGCAAGGGTGTCGGAAGTACTTCGAGATTAATCATTAAAAAAAGCACCATCTGGTGCTTTTTTTAATTGTTTAGATTAGGCTTTATTGGTTTGTTCAGCAGTGAGTGCTTGAAAATCATGACCTGATGGCGCCTGATAAATTCTTAAGCCGAATTCAGGAATAATGGCAATCAAATGATCGAAAATATCAGATTGAATAGCCTCATATGAAGCCCACGCAATGGTATTGGTAAAGGCATAGATCTCTAAAGGTAAGCCTTCGCTAGTGGGTTGCATTTGACGTACCAAGATTGTTTGGTTTTGGGCAATTCCTTGATGCTGACGTAAATAGAACTCAACATAAGCCCGGAATGTCCCAAGATTGGTTAAACGACGTTGATTATATTGAGACTGGTTACTCAAGTGATTATTGAACTCTTCAATTTCTGATTTTTTAGCATCGAGGTATTGATCTAATAGCAAGAAGTCTTTTAACTTTTGCTGTTCTTCATCACTCATGAAGTGAACACTGCTTTGATCGAGGAACAGGGAACGTTTAATGCGACGGCAGCCAGATTGGCTCATACCACGCCAGTTTCTAAAGGTATCAGTGACCAGCTTGTTGGTTGGGATTGTGGTAAAAGTCTTATCAAAATTCTGTACAGTCACGGTATGTAATGACATATCAATGACATCGCCATCCGCATTTAACGAGGGCATTTCGATCCAATCACCAATACGAACCATGTCATAAGAAGCAATTTGCACACTGGCAACTAAAGAAAGAATCGTGTTTTGGAATACCAACATCAATACTGCAGCCATAGCACCGAAGCCTGCAAGTAAAGTAAACACATCTTTTTTCAGAAAAGTACCTAGAATCATCAAGCCGCAGACGACAAATAAGATCAGTTTAACAAGCTGTAAATAGCCTTTAATTGGCTTGTTTCTTGATTTGGGGTTGCGCTGATAGATTAAGTTAAAAATATTCAGTGCTTCGCTCACAGTGAGTGCAAGCGTCAGGAATATGAATGCCTGAGCACCCATTTGTACAAAGCTAATGAATTTCTCTGGTAAATGTGGAATCGTACTAATACCATTCATGATCACAATTGCAGGAACGATATTTGCAAAACGCCGTGTCACACTATGCTGTGCGAAAATTGATTGATTTGGGGATTTAAATTTTGTAATTAAATGGCGAATACCACGAACAATAATTCTTTTCGCAATAAAGTTTGCAAGCACTGCAAACAAAATCAAAATTGTTAATGCAACCGCTGTTTCTAGCCATGGGTAATGGCTTAACTCGCTACGCATATACTTTAAATAATCCAAACCCAAAACACCTTATAAATTCTTTGAGCGGAAATTGTAAGGCGTAATGGTGTTTTATATTAACTTGATCACAGTTTATATACGATTTGTAAAGGCGTTTTTACATAACGATGAAGAGGATTACCACATGAGATCATCAGGAATCACATATGCTGCATATGGATCTTCCTCATCAGTGGTTTGATCATTTCTCTCGGTATTGTTATTCACCAAGATAAAACCTTGCATTTTCTGATCAATTTTTTCTGCAAGTGCTTTAGGTAAGTAAGCATAGTTGTCTTGGTCTTTGGCAATCACAAGTGAACCAGAAACAAGTGCATTATAAACTTGTTGTGAAAGATAGACTTTTTTGATTTTACCTTCATCAATAAATTGATAGGTTACATCGCCATCTATATCTTTAACTTTGTGATGCTTGATCATTTGTATGATAGATGCTTTTAAGGCTTTTTCTTCTAATACGTTCTGCTTTTCTAAATTTAATGCTTGGTCTTTGGCTAACTTTTCTCGCTTGGCGCGATCAATTTCAGCTTTCAATGCGACATCATCATTTTGTCCAGTACGTTGCTCATGTTGTGCTTGCTTGGTTAATTTCTTTGCTTTTTTATTATCGACCAAACCCGCTTTTAGTAGTTGAGCTTGCAATGCATTTTTAACCATAATTCAATCCAAATTTGAGTTTGATAAAGAGCGAAAATAGAAAACCCAGTAGGCGATACTCATCGAGAGACTAAGCCCAGCAGGGACGAGAAAGGTTTGTAAGTTTAAATAAGGATAAAGCACACTCGCAATCAGTCCACCACATAAAAAACCAATAAAGATTAATAGATGCAGAAAAATACGGCGTTTTTCTACTTTTAAGCCGCGTGCTTTATAGCCTAATGCTAAACCAATATCAGTAAGTACACCAGATAAGTGCGTTGTGCGAATAATTGCACCTTTATAATGGCTCACCATGGCATTTTGTACACCCATTGCAACACAAGCCCATAATAAGCCATAGCGTGGAAAATACGGAAGCAATAACCAAGTGAGGAATAGAAAGATAGCAACTAAACTGAGGGGAAGACCATAGCGCCGTCCGAATGCGACGTTACCATTACCAAGAATCAGACCACTGTAAAAAGAGCCGATGACAAAGCAAATGACCACAAGGCTGAGGTAGACAAAATGTTCAGGCTGCCAGTCGAGCAAACTCATTGCTAACATACTGACATTGCCTGTCATGTGTGACACGGATTGATGTAGGACTGTAAATAAGCCCAGAACGTTTACCATCCCTGCATTCAGTGCCAGTAAGAAAGCACCGAGTTGAATCCAGTTGGGTAAACGTTGAAGTGGCATATCAACCTATGATCTTGGATGGTCTCTAAAATCTACTGCAGCGGTAAACAATACATCAGTTGATGAGTTTAATGCTGTTTCCGTTGAATCTTGCAATACACTGATAATCATACCAATCGCAACAATTTGCATTGCAATCTCAGATGATATACCAAACAAGCTACAAGCAACAGGGATTAACAGTAAAGACCCACCAGCAACACCTGAAGCACCACAAGCTGAAACTGTTGCAACCACAGATAAAATAATCATTGTGCTCAAGTCAACTGGGATACCGAGTGTATGTACAGCAGCTAGGGTAAGCACAGTAATGGTCACTGCGGCACCTGCCATGTTGATAGTCGCGCCCAATGGAATAGATACACTTGCTGTTGCTTCATTGACTCCTAAACGCTGTGCTAAGTCTAAGTTCACAGGAATGTTAGCTGCTGAGCTACGGGTAAAGAAGGCGGTGATACCACTTTCTTTTAAGCAGGTAAATACTAAAGGATATGGGTTGGCTTTCATGGTGATTGCAACCAAGATTGGATTAATCACAAGCGCAACGAAGAGCATCGTACCAACTAATACTGCCAACAAATGTGCATAACTGGTCAGTGTTGCAAGTCCTGCATCTGCAAATGTCACGGCAACTAAACCAAAAATACCGACTGGAGCAAAACCAATCACGGTATGAATGATTTTATTGACGGCACCTGCCACATCTGTCAAAACTTGCTTGGTTGTATCTGAGCTATGACGTAAAGCTAGTCCTAGACCAATGGCCCAAGCCAAAATACCAATAAAGTTAGCTTCGCCAATTGCTTGTACAGGGTTCGCAATAAAACTTAAAAGTAAATTCTTTAAGATTTCAGCCAAGCTGCCTGGTGCTTGAAGTCCTGTTTCTGCAGGTAAGTGTAAAAACAATTGGCTTGGAAACAAGACACTAGCAGTTACTGCACTAAATGCAGCAAGCAACATGCCTACAACGTACAAAACAAGCACGGGTCTAATATTTGAATTTTGACCAACCTGAAAATTTGCAATTGAAGATAGAACCAGAACAAAAACTAAAATCGGTGCAACAGACTTTAATGCTTTAATGAATAATTCACCCAATAAGCTTAAGTAAGGCGTAAAGTTAGGAAACAGCAGAGCGACGCCAATCCCTAGAAAAATAGCGATAATAATTTTGCTAACTAAGCTCAAGCGAGACAGTACATTAAACATATAAAGGCCTTATAAACCTATGCACGGTTTAAGGTTAAACAAGCGCGGTATTCTATACCTAAGAACCGTGAATAATAAAATTTTTTTTGCAATTCAATTACTTTAAAAATACCGAAAAAATTAACACAATGTTTTTAAAAAAAAATTATGAAAACATGACACATCCTTTTGTTTAAAAAAAATCCAATAAAAGCCGCTCATTCTACAAGCATTTCAGGCGAAAGTGTTTGTATTGCTTGATAATGTGATAAAAATATTTGGCCAGACAGATCATTTTTAAGCTGTGATTTACACAACCGATCCATGACTGGGCTTTTTACTTCAGATAAGTGCATTTGAATATGAAGTTGGGCTAATTCATGATTAAGGTCTTCTAACATCTCCAGTGCACTAAGATCAATATTACTAATACTGGAACAATTGATCACAACATGTTGTAGCAGAGGATTTTGACTGACCTCAGTAATCACATGGCCTTTGAGTACATGTGCATTTAGAAAACTCAGATTCTCATCTACACGAAAAGAGACCACTGCTGGTGTTGTAATTACATTGTAGTTTGATATGTTTCTAAAGTGTTGAGTTCCTTCAATTAATCCGATCACGGCAATATGTGGGCGACTAATTCGCCAAAGCAGAAGAATAAATGTGAGTACAATACCAATAATTAGCCCAGTCGAAATATCTATACAGGTCACACCGAAAAAGGTAACCCACATTGCAATTCCATCGGCTTTTGAATATTTCCACGTATCAATAAATGGAGTTAGGCTGACCAGTTTCCAGATAGACACAAAAATTGTTGCGGCTAATACCGCCAACGGTAAGTTTTGGAAAAATCCTGTGAAATAGAGGCTAACAGCAATCATGAGTAATGATGAAATTACACCTGATATTGGTGTTTTTGCACCCGCATCTGCATTTACCACCGTGCGAGATAGGCTACCAGAGACGGCAAAGCCTGAATTGAGGCCAGCAGCAATGTTGGCAAAGCCTAAAGCGATGAGCTCTTGATTACTGTCCAAGTTATCGCGTTTTTGTAAAGCAGTGGCTTGTGCAATTGCAAGTGACTCCACAAAGCTAATCATTGCAATCATAAATGCGCTCGGCAGCAGTTGCAATATCAGCTCAATGTCCCAGCTCGGGAAATGAAAATTGGGTAAACCTGTTGGAATGAAGCCGACTGTTTTGATTGATTGATCATCGTTTCCGATAAAGCTAATAATTGCTATAGAGAATAAAACTACGAATAAAGGCAATGTTTTATTGAGGAAATCTGAACGAATAAATTTTGGAAAAACAAAGAGCAATAGGACACAAATAAGCCCAAAGCTAATACCTGACAAGGTGATTTTATGGAAGCTCTCAGATAAGCTCAATACAAATTCAGGGATATTCCCAGCTTGTAATGGGAGATCAAGCAAAAATTTAAACTGTCCCAAGGCAATCAGCAGGGCAGATGCGATGATAAAGCTTTGAATAACAGGATGACTAATCAGCTGAATGAGAAAACCAAAGCGTAGTAAACCTAAAATAAGAGAAATAATTCCAACCAGTAAAGCCAGTAAGTACGCAGCTTCTATGTAGGCAGTTGATCCAGTTGCAAATAGAGGGTCCAATGTTGCGAAGACCATCATCGAAATAATAGCGACAGGACCAATTGAAAGGGTCGTACTACTGCCTGTAAAGGCATATACAATCATGGGTAATATACTGGCATATATCCCCATGATTGGAGGTAGCCCTGCTAACATTGCATAGGCCATACCTTGAGGTACCAACATGGCCAATACAATGCAGGCTGCTATAAGATCAGACTTAAAACTTGAAAATCGATAATGACTTAACCATTTTCTCGCAGGAAATAGTTTAGATAACTCTAGCTTCAACAATTTCATGCCTAATAGTCTAAATCATAAATTTGTATATATTATGCAGAAAAAATGCTAAAGAAGGTATAGGTAAATTTTTCCTAAGAATTATACGTGGGGGCAATAATTCTCATATAAGGTATTCAAAACGATTTTCAATTTTGGATCTAAAATCGAGTAGAAAATTTGTTTACCATCACGACGTGTCGATACCACATTACTCTTTCTTAACATCATGAGTTGCTGGGAAAGGGTGGGTTGAAAGATTTGGGTCAATTCTTCAATTTGTGAAACATTAAGTTCTTGCTTAGCTAAATGACACAAAATAATTAACCGATCCGTATTAGCCAGAGATTTTAGTACATTAACAATTGTACCAGCTGACTCTCTCATTGCCTCGATCTCGAAATCCTTTTGCATGCATATACTCTCTAGGTTACAGCCGTGGCTAGTATAAAGTCAGCCAAAGGAAAAATTGTAGTAAAACTGAATAATTGCAATGGTTTTTAATGAAAATGGATATTAGTAAAAGTGATAAATAAGTTGGATACTGTATAATATTTCATTAATAGTTAATTATTTGTGATTTAATTCACATTATTGTGGTTTTTATAGATTTTTATCCTGTTATAAGATATGGCCTGATATATCGAATTATCCGATTCATTAAAAATACTAAACAATAAAATTAAGTGGTTAATATAATTAATAAATATAAAAAAATTTAAAAAAAGATTGTGCTTTAGATAAAAACATATATAATGAGAAACAAGACAGAACGATCTGTCTGCATAAGAAGGATCCGAAGCGCGAAAGTGCAACGGCCAGAGGGTAATAATATTTATTATTCTTTTACACTCAGACGCAAGCGTGAGCCACAATAATAATTATAAATCACGCTTTATTTTTTTTATTCAAGTATATCTTATTTTTCAACTTTTTAAAAAATATCCCTTTATTTTTAAAGGGATATCGTAGATTTAGGCCAGCGCTTTTTCAAAATTGATCAAATGTTCAACACGTTTCCAGTATTCATCCATTTCAACAGAGTGCTTGTTGACATGGGCTTGAATCGTCATACCATCTAAAATACTGACAATCAGTGTCGCAAGATGGGTAGGGTTGCGGATATCTTGATTCTTAAGTAAATTTTCGACTAAAGCTGTTAGCCAAATTTTGTATTGAGTGGCGGGCTGTAATGTTGAAGGGTAGATCTTAATCACTTCTTCTAATGCTTTCTGAAACATACAGCCGTTAAAATCTTCACTATTAAACCAAGCAGCATACCATCCAAAGATAGCTTTAAGTTGACCAAGATAATCGTCTTGTTCACATTCTGCCAAAGTAGCATTTAATGAAGTTTGGAGATTGATGTTACGTTGCACCAAACACTCTTCAATTAACTTTTCTTTTGAAGGGAAGTATTTGTAGAAAGTCATTTTTGCAACGCCTGATTCACTAATGATTCGATCTACTCCGATCGAGTTATAGCTATGCGAATTAAAAAGTCTTAATGCTGTGCTAATAATATCTTCTTTTTTTGACATACAACGCCTCGAGTTCGCCCATCGCCAAGAGCATCATGTTGCATTTCATCATGCAATTTTGGCAGGGATTTTACATGGTATTTTGAAAATATCATAGGGAAAAATAAGATTATTTATTTAAATGATTCCTCGGCTTATATTTTCAAGTCTAGAGACTAAAAATAATATTGTATATCTATAGAAAATAACTATTAATAAAATCTTAAAACACAATAAAAGATGAGAAATATTTAAATTTATTTTATTGGTGATTATTCATCTAATTGTTTTCAAAGGATAACTACTTTTCTACTTATTTTGATTTTAGAGTAACAGTTATATTGAGACTTATTCTTGTTTGTAGGCTATGTATATTAAAGAAACGAATCTGTTTTGATAATTTCGCCTTGGGCTTATTTTTGTTCTATTTCTTATGCTTAAAAAGTCAGTTACTTATAGTTAAAATAAATAACTGACTTTAATCGCATAATTTTCTATTTCAGGTTTTATTTTTGTTGAGTAGGCAGCGTGCTAATCAGTTTTACAAAGTTATGATAAAGCATCGATTGCTGGCTTGGGGTGTAGACTGAGCGTTTAATTTTCCCCTTATCTGTTTCAATAACTAGCTCAACATTTTGTGCTTTGTTTAACTCGTACAAGAATGTGCTTGGAAGAATGAAGCTATTTGATGAGCGTCTTGGAATCAGTCGGTTGATATTTTTTTGCTGTGTTGGTCCTACAGCTGTGTAAGCAAAATTTTTACCATCGATAAAGAAAGTGATCCCTTTGATATCGTAGTAGTCATAACTACTGTTTAGAACGGTTTCGACTCTTAATTGCTCTTTATGTTGTTTGTCCCATTCAACAAAAACATTAGGACAAAGTTCGTTTGTTTTACAGGTTAAAGAACCTGCTGTTGCTAGATTGTCTGTTGAAGGTACAGAAGAGTCTGGTAAGGTTGAGCAACCACTCATAACAATACAAAGGCTAAGTAAACATAAAGTTTTATTCATCTTTCAACTCTCTAGGGCGTACTAAATATTTCAGTATTAATGATGTAATTGTGGGCCAAGAAATTCAAATGGTTTTGATACCTTAAATTGATCGGTTGCATCGCCCGCAAACGTATTTTGTTGATCTTTGCCAAGGTCAAGTTTACGCGTTAAACCATCTTTAAAGTTAATTTTCTTCAAATCTACCCAAAATACATTAGGCGAAACAGCTGATTCAAAGAAATAAAGCTGTTGTTTGTGATCTGCAACCGTTCTCCAGCGCGTAGACGAGATATTTGGTTCTTCTGCTGTATTTAAGCCATATGGCACAGATGCATTACGAATCACACTAAAAACAGAAGCTAAAGCATCTTTAGGGTTATCATTTTTGGGTATCGCATTGATATAAAAGGATGCACGAGCAAATCGGTCTGCAGCTCGGTTGGTACCTGGTAGCATAACTGTCCCACCAATTTGTTGCCAATAGGTATTCAGTGCAAGTTGTTGGTCAAAGATAGGTGAGTTGGTCATAACTTGGTATTTCTTATTATGATGAATGACTTGCTTACCCCCAATATATTCAATAATCGCACTATCACCTGTTTTGTCTGATATGGATAAATGTAGGGTTGCAAGGCGTTGTTCACCTGGAACACTGTCGGTAATCAGATCAAAAGGCTCTTTTTCTAACGCATTCACCGCTTCAGAAACACTGGCAAAATTGTCCAATACGTATTGTGCCCAAGCTGAAATACTCAGTTGAGGTTTTTGAGATTTTTTAGTATCTGGGTATTGTGATTCGACTAGCCATAATACATTTGCGACTAGGCCTTTTTCATTCATGCCATCAGTTGTTGAAATATCATAGCCTGTGGCAATCACACTGCCGTATTTTGCTTTCCACTTTAAAGATTTTGGACCTGCATTGCTGTCTCGAAGTACATCACTTGGTAAAATCCATAGATTGGTTCCCACGTCGACTTTCCAGTCCATGGAGCGTGCGGTGATGATGTGGTCATTATTGCCTAAGTAGACCGCTCGGGTGCAGGCATGGCTTGTTTGTAAAGCTAAAGATGTTGTTAGAAAGGAAATGCATAGTATTTTTTTGAACATAAGTGCTACTCTTTACTGTTATATAAGAAGATGATTTCTATCAAATGTTTTTATAATCGGTTTAATCCAGTCTATAAATTTTTTATTCTTATTCAAGCTTTAAAATGTAATCATTATAAAAAGTAGGGGTTTTATTTATCTTGCACAAAAAAGTGAATAGAGTTGTTCAATAAGATACAACTCTATTCTAAATGGGAATTATAGAGTTTTTTAGTTTGGAGGTAATAACATCACAATTGCTGAGTTCATTAATTGTGCGATATCTTCGAGCATTTCAGCTTCATTAAAACGTTCATCTAAGATTAGGCTTTCACCATCAGCAATTTGTTTTAAGTATGGCGTGAATGCTTCAGAAACACAGACAGTATCTCCATTTGCCCAAAACTCAAAAGACTCAGCTTGTTTTCTGTAAAGTACTCTTGAAGCGGGTTCGAGAATGAGTTGGTAATCTGCATTGATAATTTCAGTTAAATCATCTGCTTCAATTTCTTCTGGTTCTGGAATATTGTTTGGATAGCTCGCTTCACTCATATAGGCCATGATGGCTGCATCAAATTCAGGTGCTTGAGTGAGATAATCGAGTAATCGAGTTTTTAAATATGAAAACTCGGTGTTGTTGATTTCACCTAAATGGGCAGTTTGTTGACGTGCAATATCAATCAATGGATTTTTAAGCGAAGTATTTTCTGCAAATTTATCGCTGACCTGATCAATCATTTCTGACAGATTTGGCATGCGGAAGCCAAAAGAGAAGGTTAAACAATCATCTTCAGCTACACCGTAATGTGCAAGGCCTGGTGGTACATATAGTAAATCGCCTGGTGCAAGGACTTCATCAAAATGAATGTCTAAATCTGCTAATAGTTTTAGGGGCTGATCTGGCAAAAATTCAGTTGATTCATCGCACATTTGCCCGAGTTGCCAGCGACGGTGACCATGACCTTGTACCAAGAACACATCATAAAAATCGAAATGCTTACCTACCGAACCACCTTTAGGTGCATAAGACACCATAATATCGTCGCGACGCCATTGCGGAATAAAAGGAAACTTTTTCCAAAGTTCTGAAATATCAAATGAATAATGATCAACTGCTTGTACTAAAAGTGTCCAAAGATTCGGTAGCTTTTGGAAATCGCCTTTGGTAAGTGGTGATGATTTCACATGCCATTCATTTGGATTTTTATTTTTCTGACGAATGAGGCGAGCCGTGACATGTTCTTCTAAAGCAAGTTCCTGCACGTCTTCAGGTTCAAGTAAACCAATAATTTCAGGCATTGCATTTCGAACCAATAATGGTTTTTTTTGCCAATATTCAGATAAAAATTGTTCTGCGGTAATGCCGCCGAGTACCGCTAAAGATTGAGACATGGGAAAGAAACCAACAACGTATAAAATAGTGTGTATTGTCCCTTGTGTTGCAAATCGGTGCAAGTCTTGCTTAAAACACAGATTATTGTAGAAAAGCGACATATAAAGTCGCGTAATGTATTTAATCTTGATCAATTAGATGCCGATTCATTCACAGTCTTTCAAAAAAGCAGTATCCTTAACATGCGAAAAGGGAGCATACATGTATCAAGTACTGGCAAGAAAATACCGACCACGTAATTTCAATGAGTTAGTGGGGCAAAACCATGTTTCTCGTGCTTTAACTAGCGCTTTAGAACGTGGGCGTTTGCATCATGCTTATTTGTTTACAGGGACACGTGGTGTTGGTAAAACAACGATTGCCCGTATTTTGGCCAAATGTTTGAACTGTGAAACTGGAGTTACTTCGACCCCATGTGAAGTATGTGCAACCTGTAAAGCGGTAAATGAAGGGCGTTTTATTGATTTAATCGAAATCGATGCGGCATCACGAACCAAAGTTGAAGATACACGTGAGCTTTTAGACAATGTCCCATATGCACCGACACAAGGTCGTTTTAAAGTTTATCTGATCGATGAAGTGCACATGCTTTCAACGCATTCGTTTAATGCGTTGTTAAAGACACTGGAAGAACCACCTGAACATGTCAAATTCCTGTTCGCAACAACAGATCCACAAAAACTTCCAATTACCGTGATCTCACGTTGTTTGCAATTTACTTTAAGACCTTTAGCGGTTGATGAGATTACAGAACATCTCTCCGCGATTTTAAGTAAAGAACATATCGAAGCAGATCAGGATGCGATTTGGCAAATTGCTGAATCTGCCCAAGGCTCGTTGCGTGATGCTTTGTCTTTAACTGATCAAGCAATTGCCTATGGTCAAGGTGCAGTTCATCACCAAGATGTTAAAGACATGTTGGGGTTGATTGATCGAACAATTATTTATGATTTAATTCTAGCGATTCATCAAAATCAACAGGCGCGTGTAAGTCAGTTGTTGCTGCAATTTAGGCAGCAGGCCTTAGATGTTTCCTTGGTGTTGGATCAATTGGTTTCAACCTTGCATGAACTAGCAATGTTGCAATATTTACCAGATCTGGCATTGAAGTATAGTGAAGAAATTAACCAGAAAATTTTGCAACTATCTAAACTGATTTCTGCCCAAGATTTACAGCTTTATTATCAAATTGCATGTAAAGGGCGCACTGAGTTGCAACTTGCGGTGACGCAAGAACAAGGTTTTGAAATGACAGTATTACGCTTACTGGCATTCAGACCAATGACTGTGCATGAAATGACGGTAAGTGCGACACCCGTTACCCAGATTGAAGTACATGAGGTTCAGCAAGCGTCACAAAATTTAAGTGCAGACATTCCGCTTGCAGTTCATCAGCAAGTGGCTCATGTTGAACCTGAACCTGAACCTGAACCTGAACCTGAACCTGAACCTGAAGTCCAAAATCCTAACATCATGGTTTTTGATGCAGAAGAAGGTCAATTGCTTGGGTTGGATGTTTCAGCAGAACCAGAAAAAATTCAGTCTAGTATTCTAGAATCTGATGATGTTCTTATTTTTCCTGTTGAGCAGCATGAAGTTCAAACTCAGATAGAGCAACCTGAAATTGAACAAAGCACAGTATTAGAGCAAGAACAGTTTACTCCAGTCGTTTCAGAAGTTACTCAAAATGTCGACGTCGAATATGTTGAAACTTCGGCTACAACTCTGATTTCATCTGTTGAGACTGAACAAAGTGATTTAATGCCGCAAGACATTCTGAAACTACGTGAGCAAGTTTTAGAAGGTGAGTGGAATCTAGAAAAATGGGAATATTGGTTTAGAACCAGCCAACTCTCTCCAGCTGTTCAAGAGTTAGCGCAGCATGGCGTCATGCAAGGTCAGATTGATGGTGCTTCTATTTTTCATATTCCACAAGAATATGAAGGAATGCTATCGCAATTACAGCATGGCTTAGAAGAGGCACTCAAAACACAATGGTCTAACACGCAATTTACAGTGCAGTATGGCGCGGTTACTTCGAATACACCGTTGTTAATGCAACATGCGCGTAAAGAAAAAGCTTTTCATCGTGCTTTTGAGCTATTAAAACAGGAACCGACCATTAAAACTTTGGTTGAAACCTTTGATGCTGAATTGCAGAATATTCAGTTAAAACCATAATTTGTATAAGAAAGGCAAAGTTTTATCTTTGCCTTTCTTCTTTAATCTATAAGTAAATATTGGTGCAGTACATCTCGCATCGCTTGGGGAATAGCGGTACTTTTTCGTTTTTCTCTATCAACAAACACATGCACAAAATACCCCTGTGCAGCAGCATGTTGCTGACCTTGTTTAAAAATAGCCAGCTCATATCTGAGTGATGAATTACCAATTTTTCCAATTGCAACACCGACCTCAATCATTTCCGGGAATGAAAGTTCCTGTAGGAAGCTACAAGCTGAATCGACCACTAAGCCAATGATTTCACTGTTGTGAATATCAAAGCCTGTTTTTTGAATCAATAATGAATTGGCCGCCGTATCAAAATAACTATAGTAGGTCACGTTATTGACATGACCATAAATATCGTTATCTGCCCAACGGGTTTGAATGGGTAAAAAAAAGCTAAATTGTTCTCGTTGTTTTAAAGTTGGTTTGCTCATGCATAAATCGCCTGATAGATCTGTAAAGCGTCTTGTTCGGTCATTTCTCTAGGATTATTTTGCAACAATCGGGTTTGCAACATGGCATCTTTGGCGAGTTGCGGTAATTTTGACTCTGGGATATCTAAGTCTTTTAATTTCAAGGTCAGTCCACTTTGGTCTAAATGATTTTGCATATGATCTATGAATAGATCACATAGGCCATCGGTACAACCTGTGCTACGAGGATCTAATAGTTGCATTAATTCTGCATAGTATTGTTTGGCTTGAGGTGCATTAAATTTTAAAACTTCGACTAGCACCAGAGCATTGGTATGACCATGGGAAAGGTGAAAATGTCCGCCAAGAGGATAGGCGAGTGCATGCACAGCCGCTACAGGAGCATTGGCAAATGCTTGACCTGCAAGCATTGAACCAACCAACATATTTTGGCGAGCTTCTAGATCAGCGCCATTTTTCAAGACTTTGGCTAAGTTATGATTTAATAATTTCAGCGCATTTTTGGCTAACATATCCGCATAAAAGTTCTTTTTAATGCTTGAAGTATAGGCTTCAATGGCATGTACCATAGCATCGATACCTGTTGCAGCAGTGATGTGTGCAGGTAGGCCCTGAGTGAATGTCGCATCTAAAATGGCAACGTCGGCATATAAAAGGGGTGAAACAATCCCCATTTTTGTGGTTGCACCTGTGGTGACAATCGATATAGGTGTAACCTCAGAACCTGTCCCTGCTGTTGTGGGGATGAGAATCAAGGGTAAACGTGGTGCTCTGGCTTGATTTACGCCATAGATTTCACTTAAGTTTTGTTGCTGTTCTGGATGAGCGAGTAGCGCGATAATTTTTGCCACATCCATTGAACTGCCACCACCAAACCCGATAATCACATCAATCCGTTCTTGTTTAGCAAAATCAACAGCCTCAAGCACAATATGCTCTGGTGGGTCAGCTTGAATGTCTGAATAAATAATATGCTCAAGCTCAATCTGAGCTAAAATTTCTAAGATAGGTAGATGTAGTTGATGCTGGATCATACCCGCATCTGTTACCAGCAAGGCTTTATGGTACTTTTGTTGGGTTAAAACATTTTTAAGTTCTTGTATCGAACCGAGTCCCGCAATGATGTTGGGAACAGTTTGAAATTGAAACGGGTTCATACATACATCCTTATTTTTCACAATAAATACAATATTTTTATATCAAGTAACTATGGGTTTTACTGTCTCAGTAAATTAGCATAAGACACGGTTAAAAAGTGTAGCTTTGAAGTGATTATGCCGTCCCAAATGCCCGATAAGATATCAGGTCTTTTCGTCTATTCATCCTATTGAAATTATAATATTTAATGGTGTTATTTCACCTAAAATTATCGCAAAAATAGTACTTTTAGAACATAACGAAAACAATAGCTGAAGCTATAGTTTTGCAGCCAATTTTTATCTCACCTCTGGAAAAAGTAGTGTAATAGCAACAATCGACATTGTTCCAGATGATTCCATCCTCGATTTATGCTTTTCTCCAAGGGCGTAAGATTTGCAGAAGGCTCAATCTCATAGATAAATAAAAAGTAGCTGATAAGGCTATTGGTGATTGGATGGTTATTAATTCGGGTGATCCTTTAGATAGGCGCTAAGTAAATCAATTTCTCCATGCAGTTTATGAAGTTGTGAGGGAAAGTCAGGCATTTATAGCGTTGATATCTAGAACAAAGAAGAGAATTTGAAACTCATCGTAAGATGAGCTTTCTGTTGTCTTGTTATTTTCACAATATTTTGCTTTTATGGTTATTCAATTTCTTAGGAACTCATCATGAAAGAAGCAATAGAACAATATCGCGAAGAACGAGCAACATTAGAAAATGAGATTTCGGATTTCCTTGAGAAGAAATTTGCAGCGTTCAAAGAAAAGACAGGCGCTGAAGTGATTCACCTTGAAGTAGAGTTTGATTCAACTGATGATGAAGATGCGGAATTCTTTATTTCTAGCGTGTTTATAGGTACGGATCTTTAATCAAATCAAGAAATTAGAACCTCCTTCGGGAGGTTTTTGTTATTGGGTATTTACTTTATTTATGAAGTAAAAAAACTCTACAATAGTCATATCATCAATAGTCGATAAGAGGGGTTATGATTTTATTGAATAATTATAAGTTTTTGTTTTTAATATTTAATTTGAAATAATTGTGAAGAAATAATAAAATATACACTTGTCTTTATTTTGTTTTATGTTGAGTGTTTTTGGTGAAAAAAATAGTAATTCTTCTTATAAGTACGGTAGTTTGTGGTTCGGTGTATAGTGCAGATGATATCTTCAACAAAGATAAATCACTTTTAATTCTAAATAATGAAGGGCCTCAGAAAGAGATCAAAAGTAGTGAGCAATTTGATTTCTTTGAGTCGATGAAGCAACAAGAACAAGATCGTATCGATCAACGCAATTATGAATTAGAGCAAGCGCATGTAGCACAACAACATACATCCAATATGAGTCCACATGATAGGTCTCAATATTATTTGGAACATAGACATTTCGATGCTTTGAATGCACAAGGGCATGAGCAACAGTTCAACTCAATTTTAAAGGCAAAAAATAGAGGTTTAATGTCTGAAAAAGACTACCAGCAAAGAATTGCCAAGCATAATCCGGTACCATTGGATCAGAGAAACAATCAACTTAAATTTTCAATCCCAATTGGGGAATAATAATATAATTAAATATAAAAGCTCATCGAAAGATGGGCTTTTATATTTAATGGCAAAAAAATCTCCATTATTGGTGCTGCTGATCAATTTTCACGTTGAAATAAAGGTGGCAGTCAAGTGCTAGGTGGACTTGCTATCCTCCGTATTTTGTTCTTTTTTCCTAATCGTATGGCACATACGATGAACAACAATATTCATGTTGGTAAATGTGTAAAAGCCCTTTAATTGTGGCGTTATTCTTGAATGCATTTAAGTATTTTATTGGTTGCTAAAATGTTTGATTTAATTAGTAATTTTATTTTTAGATATATACTTGGCTGCGCTTATTTTTTTAAATTTTTAATATATGGATGCAATATGAAATCGTTATTGAAATCTGCCATGGCTGTGGTTTTGTTTAGTTCTTCGGTGTCAGCTACCATGGCTGCTACTCTAGAAGATCAGATCAAAACACTATCTGATAAGGGGTGGCAGATTGGTGTATCTATATTGGATATGGATGATAAGTTGATTTCGATCAATGGAGATAAACGCTTTCCATTAGATAGCACGGTAAAAGCGCTTGCTTGTGCAAATGTTTTAGCAAAGGTTGATGCTAAAAAACTTAGCTTAGATCATTCAAAAACGATTCAGCAAAAAGACCTCGTTACTTATTCGCCAGTTGTCAAAGAGTATGTAAATAAAAAACTGACGATCAAACAAGCATGCGAAATTACAACTGCATATAGTGATAATACAGCAGCAAATTTTGCTATAGAGGCAGGTGGAGGACCTGTAGGTCTCACCTCATTTATGCGTTCAATTGGTGATAAAGTTACAAGATCTGATAGATATGAACCTGATCTAGTCATTAATCCCGAAGGTGATATCCGAGATACAACTAGTCCCAATGCTATGAATACCAGTATGAAGAAATTATTGGTGGGCAATGTGCTATCTACAAGCTCAAAAGAACAATTAAAAGAATGGATGATAGGGAACAAAGTTGCAGATAATATGTTAAGAGCTGCGTTACCTAAAGGATGGAAAATTGCAGATCGTACAGGTGCCAGTGATTATGGCATTAGAGGTTTAACATCAATGGTATGGTCGGAAAGTCATGCGCCTGTATTTATTAGTATTTATGTGAGAAAGAGTGAAACTTCTCTAGATGAACGTTCAGAGGTAATTAAGCTTTTAAGTGATCATATTGTAAAAGAACATTTGATTAAATAAAGACGGTTATTCATTAGATCAGATAGATAGCCCTCATTAGCGGGCTATCTATTGCGATAATAAAAACATTGAAAACTTGAAAGATGCTTAAATATCCAAATTCGATTTTTCTTATTTATTATATAAGTTAAAAAATAATGATTCTTCATTACTTATTAATAAAGATAGTTATTCATGTTGGCTTTTGTTCAGAAGTTTTGCTGCCGTGTAACAAAGAATTAAAGCAGCAGAAAAATCCAGCTGTAACAGTATGCTCAGAAAGCTATGCAGTAAAAAGCACCAATACATCAACAAAACTAAATTTATCGCTTCGTGATACTCCTCAATCGGTCAAGGTTTTTACTCGAGAGGATCTGGAAGGTCGAAATATCGTTTCATTTCAAGATTTAACCAATAATATTACAGAGGTTTCAAGCTCGCGTACCGATGAGCGCCAATTGGGGTATAGGAGATATTGATTTAGATATCTATGATCATATTGAAGTTGTTAAAAGATTAGCCCACGATTTGTGGGCTTCTTTTTAGCTGATTCCTGAACTTAAAAGTTAGTCAATCTTCATGAAATAAATCTCGTCATTTGATTGAATTGGTTGCTCAGCAAATGGGACAATCACAATACAATTAGCCTTGAGAAAAGGCTCTACCTGATATGTGTGCTGTTGTTCAACGATCTCTAATGAATATTGACCATCATCTTGCAATTGATATATGCCCCATAACAATTTTCTTTTATTTTGATCAGTCTCAATTTTTTGTTTAGTACGACCTTTTATAAATATTTTGTTGAGAAAATCGGGATCATGTTTATTTAAAATATATTTCACCATGAAATGCATGAGTAGGGAAATATCTTGTATATCACCAGGTAAATTAATGATCGTTGTCTTATCTTCTGTTGTGATGACTTTTGAGCCTTTATGGTTACCTTGATCATCGTACAATTGAACCGTTTCACGCATCGGGAGTGTTCTAGGCATACTTCTAATGATGCTCAGTTCATTCGCTGGGATAGAGCGTGTTTGGAAATTTGAGGTCATACTGCCAGGATCAAAGGCGGTAAGTCTACCAATTGAAAATAATGAACCACCAATGTCTTTATGAGAACATAGAATCATCACATCAAAATTAGGAATATGATCTTCAAAAAATTGATTATAATCCTCCCAGTTTGTTGTTAATTTATCATCTAAAGCAGGATCTTTTTCCTTCTTAAGACTATTAAATGCAGAATCATAACGCTGCGGCTTAAGCAGTTTTATCTCGATATGCTTATAGCCCCATGATTTCAATAAGTCTTTAACATACAAACTTTCTTCACAAAACGTATGCTCACTATCAAAGGTATGCATACTCACAACAAGAATTCGTGGATCTCTATAAATTGTTAGCTCTTTAATTCCAGCCCGTCTTAGAGCAATCAATTTCTCTGGTGAGATTTTCTCATTTTTAGCTAGAATCAGATTACCTTGTTTAATTACACTTCCTTTCTGGATAACGCCTTGCATTGCAGATATTGGCGCTGTAATTTTTTTATTATCGTAATCAGAAATATCTAAACGCTTATCGTCTTCTGGAATAATGGCATCAATAGATTCAGGTAATTTTGTATATTGTGGAATTCTAAGTAGATTTTTACCGCTCAGATCTAGTTTATAAGGGTTTAATGAACGATAGAGTTGTTGTCCCCAGCAGTATAGGGAATTGATGAATACAGGTCGCTGTTTACTTGCATTTTGAGTTGACTCTGAATTAATAGCCCAACCTATATAAGCTGATAGATTATTGGTTGGATAGTCCTGTAAGGCGTGAACATCACGAGCATTCACTTGATTCAGCGCTGCTTCTAAATCTACAGTATCCTTTAACTCACCTAGAGGAAGCTGCATAAAAAGGCGATAGTAAATTGTAGTCAGATCATATGGAAGATCTTCAGGGACAGGAAGTTTATGCATAAGTATAAGTCCAAGAGGTAACTCTGATTGGAGTTACCTTTTTTAATTAATAATCAATCAACTTTTAAAAAGAATTCATCATCATCTAGCACTCTTTCCTCATTAAAAAAAAGCACCTAAACAAGCACCAGCTCTCCGATTATCAGAGGCATCAATCTTTTTCGCAGAAGCATTTACGCCACAGTTAGAGCAATTTCACGTTGATCTGACACTAGACAGTGTTAACCTCTGCTTATAAAGCTATCAAGATCTTTACCGACTGTTTTACGAATTGGTGATATATCTAAAGCACTGGCTGCATAACTATCTATTACTGTAAATACAGTAGCTAAAGCCATTATATATTTTGTTATATTTAACATGAAATTTCCGATATTTTAATTAAAAATAAATTCCAAAAATAAGTTGTTAAAGTTACCTTGGAATCGAAAAGAATGATAAACAAAAAATATTAAATGTAAAATAAATTATTTAAATTAAACACTTAATTTTATTGTTTGTTTTATTTTTAATCTTGATTTTGTTTTTGAAATATTAAAACTATATTATATTTCATGTATTTATTTGACATTTTATTGGTTTATATTTAGTTAATTTAATCTATGTAATAGTTGATTATTATTTTAAATAACTTAACAAAAATATTTTTTATGCGCTCAACTATTCGTTAGTAGAAAACTTATTTCAGGTTGAGATTAAGCAACTGGTACTTAATAGGAACTGTTAATTTAAAAATATGTATAAGTCATAACTTATCCATACTTAGTAAATTGTGATCGGAATTTGTGCATGGCGAATTTGGTTACTGCTTGAAATGGATAATTCTTCCAACCATATAAAGAGCAATGATCAAAATCGAATTTTGTTGTTTTGCCGTTAGCTAAATACACCGAGTAAGATCATTCAAATGCTCGGATATTTTGTTAATTTGATGAATCATCTAACAGATAGAATTTAAATGTAAAACTAAAAATACTTGACTGCTTTTTTGAAAACATGGTTGTATTGTGCAACTATATTTTGAGGTGTATTCTCGTGTTAGACCAAAAAATAATTGATGAAATTCGTTGCTCTTCAAGAATCATGGTGCGGGAGCTCGGTTTCCTGAATACAACTCTTGCTGCAACAGATTATTCTCCATCAGCAGTCCATACACTTCTTGAGCTTGAAAATAGAAATTTTATAACAGCTGTTCAGTTGGGGGAAATTCTTGGGCTTGAAAAGTCTAGTATTAGCAGAATGCTAGTTAAGTTAATTAAGAACGGTGAAATTGTTGAAGAGCAAGACGTGACAGATGCTCGATCTAAGACTTTAAGACTGACTTTAAAGGGAAGAGATACTGTTAAGAAAATTAATCAGTACGGGGAGTTGAGAGTTGTTCAGGCTATTGAAAAGATAAATAAATATAAACAGAAAGAGATCGCTCAAGGTTTGGCAGCGTATGCTCAATCTTTAATTAATTGTCGAAATAATAAAAATGATGTGATTCATAGTGATATTGAAATAGTAAGTGGCTATCGCGCAGGAATGATTGGTCGAATTGCCGAAATGCACAGTACCTATTATTCTGAAAATTTTGATTTTGGATACTTTTTTGAAGCAAGAGTAGCAAAGGATTTGGCTGAATTTTCAGTCCGTATGTCTAACCCATCTAATCATATATGGTTAGCAATTCGAAACAATAAAATAGTCGGATCTGTTGCGATTGATGGCGAAGACCTAGGAAATAATGAAGCTCATCTTAGATGGTTTATTTTAAGTGATGAATGCAGAGGTCAAGGAGTTGGAAAAAGACTTTTAGATCAAGCAATTGGATTCTGTGATGAAAAATCTTTTTCTGCTGTTCAGCTATGGACTTTTAGTGGTCTTAACGCAGCAAGAAATTTATATGAAACTTTTGGGTTTACATTGGCTCATGAATGGGAAGGGAACCAATGGGGTAAAAAAATGTTGGAGCAGAAATTCACCCGAATCAAGAGTTAAATGTAAAAGCCTTGATCAAAGAAAAGCTTCATTGGTCAAGAACTTCATATGTAAGAACCGTTTATTTAAGCGGTTTTTTACATTTGAGCCTTATACAATTGATCTTTAAAAATTAAGTTTCTTTATCAGCTTGTATGTAGGTGGCACATATTGTTAATTCCAAAAAAGTACATATTCATACAGAATATTCAAAAGAGACAAACACTATTTCCTTTCAAATCAAAGCAATTTTTGACAAAATAGCAGATATCAGAAAGGTCAATTCAGGCATAATGACATTTAATCGTTTTGCGTTTATTTTGCAGGAATTTTGCATGCAATATTTTAATTTACTTATAAAACAAAATGTTGGAATGTTCTCCTGATGACAACACAATATAAGGTGTTATGTGTCTGTTTAGGGAATATTTGCCGCTCTCCAACAGCAGAAGCGATTCTCAGGCATTATTGTGACGTACATGGCCTAAATATTATGGTCGACTCTGCTGGTACCAGCAATTACCATCCCAATAAAGCACCTGATCAACGTAGCCAAAAACATGCTGGACAGCGTGGATATGATTTATCTGATTTACGTGCCAGACAGATTATTTTAGAAGATTTCATCAAGTTTGATCTCATTTTAGCGATGGATCACGAGAATTTTGATGATATCCGGATACTCATGTTACAGGCGGTGCAACAGTTTGGTACACATCAAATTCGCGCCAAGTTGGCATTGATGAGTGAGCATGATCATCTGTTTAAACAGCAAGCCGTACCAGATCCATACTATGGTGGTGCAGATGGTTTTGATCGAGTACTCGATCAGTGTGAATCCAGCAGCCAAGCATGGGTCGATATTTTTAAAAAGCAAATGAAAGCAGGGTAATAGGATTTAATTTAATATGCAGCTACAAGCGCAGGTTCAGCTTAAAAACTTAAATACATTAAATTTGAATGCGATTGCTTCACATTATGTGCAAATCAATCATCCAGATGACGTCATTACGGCATTAGCATTAGCGGAACAGCAGCATTTAAACGTTTTAGTACTCTCTGGTGGCAGTAATGTTTTATTGCCACAGCAAATACAAGCTTTGGTGATGCATTTAAATATTCAGGGCATTGAAATACTTTCTGAAGATGAAAATACTATTACCGTTAAAGTAGGTGCTGGGCAAGTATGGCATGATTTTGTTTTATATAGCACTCAACAGCAATGGTTCGGATTGCAAAATCTTGCCTTAATTCCTGGTTTGGTGGGCGCTTCGCCTGTACAGAATATTGGCGCTTATGGTGTTGAAGCCGGTGAGTTTATTGAATCTGTGCAAGTTTACGATCGTGAACTTAAACAGTTTACTTCGATTGCAGCACAAGATTGCCATTTTGCGTATCGTCACAGTATTTTTAAAGATCAGCCTAATCGTTACATTATTACCAGTGTGACTTTTAAGCTTCTCAAACAAGCTGATTTGAAACTGAATTATGGTGATCTTAAGCAAGCAGTAGGTGATGAACTGACCGCAGAAAACTTACAAAATCAGGTGATTCATATTCGCCAGAGTAAATTACCAAATCCCAAAGAGTTTCCAAATGTTGGTAGTTTTTTTAAGAATCCAATTTTGACACAAACAGAGTTTGACAAAATTACTCAACAATTTCCAAACATTCCACATTATCCGCAGACAAATAGCAGTGTTAAAGTGGCTGCAGGTTGGTTAATCGATCAGGCAGGTTGGAAAGGTAAACAGTTGGGTTCAGTTGGCATGTTCCATAAACAGGCTTTGGTATTGGTTAATTATGCTGATGCAACACTAACGGATGTACGAAATACCTATCAAGCCGTACAAAGTGATGTAAAACAAAAGTTTAGTATTCAATTGGAACCTGAACCTGTGTTATATAGTGAGCAAGGGTTAATTCAAGCTCATCTTGGATGAAGAAATCTATGGCGACAGTGCATTGGATGGTCAGTTTAGTAAGGATAATTACTATATTATTCGTACTACTGGGCTGCTTTATGCTTTTTTTATATTCGCCTTTTTATTCACAACTGGTTGTAAAAGGATTGAATCGTTTTGTCCCTGTTGATGTCAATGAAGTTGCTGCACAAAGTCAACGACCTGCTGCATTGAGTGAACATGAGACCTTAGAACCAGGTTCGAACTTGTGGATTGCTCGACAAGCTTATCTTAAGCTCATGGAAAAAACCTTCCAATCTGAAAAACCAGAAGATTTAAGGTTAATTCAAGCGCGTTATAAGCTACTTCAAGAGCTGATTGCCGAAGAGCAGGAAAAAGAAAACCAAGATGAAAAAAAGCAACCTAGTATTCCATTAATGAGTGAACAACAACCGGAACAAGATCAAGAAAGTTCAGCTGTTGTAATGAATACACCTTTAGATTTTCTGCGATGGAATACACCCGATAATCAGGCACTGATGGGGAAATATATTGCGTTCTTAGAAACTTATCCAATCGCGTTACCCGTGAATGAGGATGACAAGGATCAGACAGACAAAGATTTGATCGAGTTAAAAAAGAACAAAGATAATGTGGTTGAGCAGCAAAGTATTTCCCAACCCAATGCAATTGTTGTATTGGGTGGTGGATTAACGTTGGGTGCCAATGGCAAAGATATTGTCGTGAATAATTACACTCGCTTGCGTTTAGAAAAGACATTACAAGTTGAGAAGAAATATGCATTACCTATCGTACTGAGTGGTGTTGAAGCGCCTTATATGCAAGCATGGTTAAAAGAGCGCGGTGTTGAAGCGAAACTACTTGAGAATCGCAGCATGAATACTTGTGAAAACTCTCGATTCAGTTCTTTATTACTACAAAAGAAAGGTGGAGCTCCAACAGTGATCCTCATTACTGATGAATACCACATGCCTCGGACACGACGTTTGTTTGCTTTAAATGGAATTGAAACGATTCCTGTGGTTGCGCCGATGCCAACAAAGTTAACCGAATGGCGTCCAAGTGAACAAAACTATGATCATAGCCGTCGTGCGAACTACGAAATGTTGGCAACGATACGTGATATGTTATTTGGCTCAAGTGATTGTCGAGAGATACCATAATGTCCGATCTTCCATTTTTAAATCCGACAATTTTAAAACAACTGGATTTACCTGTACCAAATCGAGAGACAACACCACAGGTGCTTGAACCTTTGGATTTATCTGGCGTCACTGAGCTATCCAAGCCATTGCAAGCCTATCGTAAGTTATATGGCTTACATTTATTGGACTGTGAACATTGGCAGGGTTATGTCGAAATGCCATTGTTCCGCGTACATGTACAAGTATTTCAACCCAAACAACAAAAAGTCCAAGGTACAGTGTGTTTGCTACATGGCTATTTGGAACATAGTGGTATTTATCAGCCCATTATTAAAGAAATTCTAGATCAAGGCTTTAGTATCGTCACTTACGATCTGCCTGGACATGGTTTAAGCAATGGCTCACCAGCCAGTATTCAGAATTTTGATCATTATCAGCAAGTGTTACATTCCGTTTATGATGCCGTGCGCGGTGCGAAACAATTACCGAAGCCGTGGTTAGGCATTGGGCAAAGTACAGGTGGTGCAATTTGGATGCATCATTTACTTGAATTTGCAGAACGTAGAGAAGATCCTATTGTTGACCGTGTATTGCTGTTGTCTCCATTGATCCGACCCGCAAAAACGGCATGGTGGCATAACTCGGTTGGTCTGGGCATAATCCGTCGGATCAAGAGCCAAGTGCCACGACATTTCCGCCGTAATAACCATAATCCAGAGTTTCTTCGGTTTGTTCGTTTAAAAGATCCTTTGCAACCCCGTATGATGGGTATGGACTGGATTCTGGCCATGTCAAAATGGATGCTAGAAATGGAACAACGACCTGCATGTCGTATTCCTGTGTGGCTCGCACAAGGTGCTTTAGATCAAACCGTAGATTGGCGTTATAATATTGAGTATATTCGCCGTAAGTTTAGATTGCAGACTTTGTTAATGCTGGAGGAAGGCTCGCATCAATTGATTAATGAACGAGCAGATATTCGTGCTGCATTGACGGGGTTAATTCCAGCTTTCCTGCATGCTAAACCAAATCATCATTACTATTAATTTTACTTTTTTCCTTACTATTTAAATGATAGAATTTTTCAGATCTTAAAAAAAATATCAATAAATTAGATGTTTGGGGTAAAAATGAAAGAAGGTACATTAAGGGGTTTTTGTGTCTTTATATTGTTATGTTTTTCTTTTCCTGTTTTCGCACAAGAGTTATATAAGTGCGTAACCAATCAAGGAACAACATATCAAAGCAGACCATGCGCAACCAAGACGGCACAAAGGACAGCATGTACAGGCTCAGTTGCTGATGGCTTTTCGGGTGATTGTCGTTCTATGGAACAGCAAAGGCAGCAAGGGATGTCTTATGAAAAAAACGCTTATACACAGGACTTAGCAAATAATAAAACCCGAACAGAAACGAGACAATCGGAGTTTCAAAGAACAATTGTTGAATTTCATGAATGTAAACAACGTATTATGGCTTTGCAGAGATTTGCTCGTTATTCTGATCGTCGGTCTCAGCTAGTGGAAAATAACAGTCGATTTTATGCGGCAAGAGTTTGTACAGACGACGGCAGTGTATATGTGAGTTGTAATGCAGCCACCAATACATTGTTGACCCAGACCAGCCCGACTTGTCCATTCAAAAGGTAGATGTTTTTAAGACATTGATTGATAAATATTAAAAAATGGTAATCAGTAGTGAAAGCAGCATTTATTGTAATTGGGGTCATTTTTGCAACTTTTTTCTTGTTAAATCGTTGTTCTCATCGCGATGTAACAGCAGATCAGTCCAATAATCATAATCCAATTGAACAACGACAACAGGCTTTAAATCAAATTGCTTTATTGCAACCCTTAAAGCAACACTTGCCCAAGGATTATGAAACTCTACAGCAAACTGCAAATGCGTCAGTGCAGCCTGAAGAAATGCTTGCTGCCGTAAGTAGCACATTGTGGTGGAAACTGCGTGATATTGTGGAAAAACAGGCAGATGATGAGGGGCAAAAATTATGGACAAAGGCATATTTACAACAGTTGTATGATGCTAAGCGTAAAGGGAATTGTTTTCAGATTGCTTTCCCGTTATATGGTAAAACAAATATGGATGAGCGAAGGGCACTACTGAGTTCAGCTACACAGCAGCAAACTGTAGCTGCATTAACATATATTCTAACCCATCAAGGAACTCATTCTTCCATCGATCGTATGCAAACTCCACAAGCATGGGTGCAGATTGCAGACAAATTACGACAAGATTATGGTCAGGATGCAGACTTACTCAATGCTGGAGAAACTGCGCAAGACAAAAATAAACAGTGTGAAGTAGTCATACGAACTTTCGAATATATTTTGTCTCTACCTTTAGATCAACAAGCGCCAGTGATTCGTTGGATGTTAAATAGACATATTTCGGTGAGTGTTTTTTAAATGAAGGTTTTGATCGAAAAATGTATATAAATTTAAGAAACCAATTGGTTAAATCCACATTTCTATTCTTCATGACGCTTAGTTTAGCTGCGTGTGGAAAAGTTGCCCACGAGCCTAAAGTTGGTGAATACGGGGAAAGCTTAGTTAATTCAGTTCTTTTAACCTCGAGTGAAATTGATGCATTGAATAAAGCTGTTATTGAAAAACCAAAGGATACTTTTAAAAGACCAAATATAGGCATTAGTTTTCAAGCTGATCCCAGCAAAAATCCATATCGTTTTGTTATTGTCGCGAAAGGAACTGCGCAGCAACAGGGCAAAGTCGAGTTAAAATGGATTGGAGGTGTGCAGAGTGAATCCTCTAATGGCTATCATCCTGAGGTTTTTCAAAGTGATGATAAACATTCCTATGATTTAAATGCGCCTTTATTACTGGTCATTAGTTCGGATCCATTCTCGGTCAGTGAGCAAAATAACGGTATGAACTATGGCATTCATGCTGAATTGACGGAAGCTACAAATATTCAATTTCAGTCTGTTGAGGTACAGGTCTGGCAGGGTAAAGGTTCGCAATATAATTGGACCTCTTATCTTAAATTTCTAGTGATTTTAATGGTTGCTATTTTTGGTATTTATCGATTGGTTAGCCGCTAACTTTTAGATATTTGGCCAAAGAAAAGCCACCTTGCGGTGGCTTTTTAGTCATTAAAATTGATTGGCGTCCGCCATTTTCCACATGCGATAATAGAAATTCTCATCATCATTTAAATCGCTGTGCAGCAATTCATTTTCTTTTAAAAAGAAGTGGATCTGTGCATAGTTTTTGATTTCACGATCATTCATACGCTGTGCTAAATGATGTGCTTTAATATCAGATGGATGATGCAAACCCGCTGCTGCAATCATTTCAGATAAGGCGTGCAAGGTGTTTTTGTGGAAATTAAACACACGCTCAGCCTTACTTGGCACATCGATGGCTTTTTGGCGATCTTTATCCTGTGTCGCAACACCAACAGGACACTGGTTGGTATGACAGCTTTGCGCTTGGATACATCCTACTGCAAACATAAAGCCGCGTGCAGAGTTAACCCAGTCTGCGCCTAAGGCAAAGGTGCTAGCAATATCAAAGGCACTGATCATTTTACCACTGGCACCAATTTTGACTTGATTGCGAAGTCCTGCACCAACAAGCGTATTGTGCACAAAGCGCAATCCCTCTCTGAGTGGTGTGCCAATATAGTCGCTAAACTCGATCGGTGCTGCGCCAGTTCCGCCTTCAGAGCCATCCACCACCACAAAGTCAGGCACAATTCTCGTTTCTAGCATGGCTTTGACAATGCTCATAAATTGCCATGGCTGACCAATACAGAGTTTAAATCCGACAGGTTTACCACCTGAAAGTTCTCTCAGCTTTTGGATAAAATGCATCATTTCAATTGGTGTGTTAAAACTTGGGTGCTTGGATGGGGAAACACAGTCATGATCTCTTGAGATCCCGCGAATACGAGCAATTTCTTCAGTGATTTTATGCTTGGGTAAAATACCGCCGTGACCTGGTTTTGCCCCTTGTGAGAGCTTGACCTCAATCATTTTAATATTCGGATTTTTGGCTTGCTGTGCAAACTTATCTGGATCGAATAAGCCTTCGGCTGTGCGGCAACCAAAATAACCACTGGCAATTTGCCAGACAATATCGCCACCATGTTCTAAATGGTAGGGGCTTAGACTGCCTTCGCCTGTATCGTGGTAGAAGTTACCTAAATGCGCACCTTTGTTCAATGCACGAATTGCATTTGCACTTAGACTACCAAAACTCATTGCAGAGATATTCATGATCGATGCACTATAGGGCTGGCTACATTGCGCATTACCAATCAGAACACGGAAAGATTCTGGATTAGCAGGAGGGCATGGGGCAATGGAATGCACAATGAAGCGATAGTTTGGATCATAGACATCTATGATTGAACCAAAGGGCTTATCTGCATTTTCATTTTTTGCACGTTGATAAACCAAACTACGTTGCATACGCGAAAAAGGCAGTGCATCCTGATCTGATTCTATGAAATATTGACGAATTTCAGGGCGAACATCTTCGAAAAGAAAACGGAAATGTCCCAAAATTGGATAGTTTCTTAATATGGCATGTTTCTTTTGCAACAGATCGCGTAGGCCAACAATACTGAGTAATCCTGTAACTAACCAAAGACCGTTTAAAAGCGTATCGGATATAAAATAATAAATTGTATGTGGGGTATAGGTAAATTTAAACCAAGTAATTGTTAAAGCAGTAAAAATACAAAGAAACCAAACAGAATGTCTTGAAAAGAAGGTGTTAAGTAATTTATGTCTTATAGCTTGCGCTGGACTAGCCATCGGCAGGAGATTCCCATAATGAAGCAACTGACAAACGATGCCAAGAAGCGAACACAAGCTCAAGTAATGAATTGTTAGATATGAGAATTATTCTCTTTCGTGAGAGATACTATTCTAGTTCAAGCTGATAGTCATCTTTGGTGACTTTGATCTTAATCTTTTTATACTTTCTTTTATTGGGATTCAAAGCCGAGTCAGTGACCTCAGTAGCAAAACTCGAATTTCCCATCAAGTCATAATAGGCTTTATAACCAATCAAAATCTTTTGTGGTCTACCACTATGCTCATGACTATAGCTTTCAATGAGTTGAGTTAACTGTTCTAAAATCGAAGTTTGTGTCATGTCTATCTCATTCGCCTGCGTAGCTCATAGGCTTAAGCTAATCGAACTTTGTTAAGGTAATAAGACAGGCAGTCTACTCAAATACATTTATTCATATCAGCTTGAGACCATGGTCTGATTTAGAGATATCGCCAATTATTCTTTAATAGCGACCTTTATTAGCAGAGCCAAACAATAATAAAATTACACATAACATAATTGAATTATGTATTGCATAAATTTAGACTTTCTTGTAGCATGAATTTATAGCTGAGAGCCAAGATCAAGAATCATGATTTCTTCATTTGGCTGACTTATGGACGGAAAGGGCTTTAACACGGATGCTTTTACATACTTATAAAAACACCTGTCGCCTTTTCTGATAACGCATGTATAGGTTGATGCTTTTAGATAGCGATTAAGCAATTGAAGAATAAGACCTATACAGAGCATTAAACGGATGAATTTATCTAAATAAGGGAAACTAGATGGACATTTTAGATAACCCATTAGAACTATGTGGTTTTGCTTTTATTGAATTTGTTTCGACGGAAAACGGATTAGATCAGATCTTTGAGACCATCGGTTTTTCTAAAGTCGCAAAGCATAAGTCTAAAAAAGTTTATTTATGGCGTCAGGGTAATATCAACATTATCTTGAACTACCAGCCTGAATCTTATGCTTCATTCTTCTTTAAAGAACATGGTCCTTCAGCCTGTGCAATGGGTTTTAGAACCCGCGATGCAGCCAAAGCATTTAGCAAAGCCGTGGAGCTTGGTGCAGAGCCAATGTATTCACAAGCTGGGCCAATGGAACTAAATATCCCTGCGATTAAAGGGATTGGTGGTATGCCAATTTTCCTTGTGGACCGTGATATCTATGAAAATGACTTCGTTTTCTTTGATGATGCAGACAGAAATCCAAAAGGTGCAGGCCTGAACGAAATCGACCATTTAACTCATAACGTCTATAAAGGACGTATGGAGTATTGGGCGAACTTCTACGAAAAAATCTTTAACTTCCAGGAAATCCGCTACTTTGACATCAAAGGCGAATATACAGGTTTAACTTCTAAAGCCTTGACTGCACCAGATGGCATGATTCGTATTCCATTGAATGAAGACTCAGACAAGGGTAACGGTCAAATTGCAGAGTTTTTGGCAGATTTCAATGGTGAAGGTATTCAGCATATTGCCTTTATTACTGATGACTTGCTTTCAACATGGGACAAGTTAAAAGGGATCGGCATGCAGTTTATGACAGCACCACCTGAAACTTATTATGAAATGTTGAAAGAGCGTTTGCCTAATCATGGTGAGCCAACGGAAGAATTGCAAAAACGCGGTATCTTGTTGGATGGCAATACCAAAGATGGTCAGAAAAAGCTGTTATTACAGATTTTCTCGCAAAATATGCTTGGGCCTGTGTTCTTTGAATTTATTCAACGTAAAGATGACGATGGTTTTGGTGAAGGGAACTTTAAGGCATTGTTTGAATCAATCGAACGTGACCAGATCCGCCGTGGTGTATTAGAAGCAAAATAATCCCACTCAAAGCTTGAAATAAAAAAGCCAAGAAGTTCGCTTCTTGGCTTTTTTGTATGGATCAATCATTAACGGGTTTGAATATATTGGTTGATTGCTGCAACTTCACGTTTAAATAGTTCTAAGTTATCGCTGCCTTCGTGCACCGAGAAAAACATTTCACTGTCCAATGCGACAATACAAAATTCCATTGAATGATGCGCATTAAAGATCGGTAGGCCAACCGCATTAATTCCGACCAGAAGATCACCTTGAGCTATCGACATACCATGTTGCAGAACATTTTCTTTGAGTAAGAGAAACTCATCCCAATCTGTCGGTTTAATCGGGTAGTGATTGTTCGCTGCTTTTTCCCATTCCGCTTGCATCAGCGGTTTAATCACGGCTTCAGGCATATAAGAGGCAAACACACGACCCGCTGCGGAATTGACCAACGGCATGATCGACCCAACCTTGGTCACAATCGAAATCGGATGGTTGGATTCAATCGATTGAACCACTAAAGGTCCTTTGGGTGACCATTTACTGATTTGAATGCCACAGCCAATCTTGTTTTGTAATTCATAAATCAGGTGCTGAACCAACTGTAATACATCTGTATGCTGGATACAGTTTAGCCCTAAACGCCATGCTTGATCGCCTAAGGCATACTGACCATCGGTAAGCTGCTTGGCATAATTCATACGAATCAGGCTAACCAGATAACGGTGTACCTTGGCAGGATGCATATCCAGTTTGCTGGATAGATCTTTTAAAATAATGGGCTTGTTGTGTTCTAAAAGGGCATTCAGTACGGCTAAACCGACCTCAAGTGATTGAACCCCACCAGATAACTTTTCTTCAATCATTCAATAACCCTTAAGCTGCGCGTTTTACGCAGTGTTTGTTGCTGTCAATCATGGACAATTTACATCCAGCACATAATGCCTGAGCAGTTGGCAAAATAGAAATCATCTTTTTAAATGAATTAAATCGGTGAATTGTATAAGCATACAATTGTTTTTAGAGAGATTGCACGCTATTTTGCAGAGCCTACTATGCCTTAAAAATATACAAAATGCTTTAAATTTAGACCATAAAAAAAGGCATTAACATTTTACAACGCTAATGCCAATTTCATGGAACTGGATTTATGCGCCGAGTTCATCTTCGTGTAAGAAATGAGTATGGTGTGGTGCACGTTTGGTACGACTCCATTCATCCAGCATTTCTAATTTCATTTCTTCGGTGATCCGTGCAATTTTGGCATCGGCATGGGCATCATTATAGGTCAATTCTAAACGATGACCATTTGGATCGAAGAAGTAAATCGAATGGAAGATACCATGGTTGGTGACACCTAAGACTTTGACGCCATTTTCTTCCAGATGTGCTTTTGCAGTCATTAGCGCATCTAAGTCTTCAACCTCAAAGGCAATGTGTTGTACCCATTGCGGTGTATTTTCATCACGGCCCATATCGGGTTGAGTCGGCAGTTCAAAAAATGCCAATACATTGCCTTGGCCCGCATCTAAAAACAAATGCATATACGGATCAAATGCTTTGGTAGATGGCACATGGTCTTCTGCAAATGCCAGAATGAAATCCATATGCAGCATTTTTTTGTACCATTCGACGGTTTCTTTAGCATCTTTACAGCGATAAGCCACATGGTGAATTTTTTTAATTGCAAAGCTCATGATAAAACTCCTTTTATCTCTATTCCCAATCTGGTTGTTGTTCTGGGGTCGCATTCAAGAATGCGGGCAGGGTTAAGCAATGTTGGTAGATCGACTCAATCTTGGGAAATGCACTTAAATCAATTTTAAAGCGCTTGGCGTTGTAGACTTGAGGAATCAAACAGCAGTCGGCAAAAGTCGGCTGTGAGCCAAAACAGAATTGCCCATTGGAATGCTGTAATTGCATTTCTAAGCTGTGAAAGCCTTCTAAAATCCAATGCCGGTACCACAGTGTTTTTTGCTCATTACTGATGGCAAGATCGTTTTGCAGGTACTTCAACACTCTCAGGTTATTGATTGGATGAATGTCACAGGCAATGCTTTGTGCGAAAGCACGGATTTTGGCACGTTCCACTAGATCTTTAGGTAGCAGTGCTTTGGCTGGATAACGTTCTTCCAGATATTCCAAAATGCTGAGCGACTGGGTAAAGGTCTGATCTTGGTCAAGTAGTGTCGGCACCAACTGACTTGGATTGAGGGCACGATAACTTGCCAGTTGCTGCTCATTTTTAACGAGATGCACGGCTTCAGTTTCATAAGGTAATGCTTTCAGGTTAAGTGCAATACGTACCCGATAGGCCGCAGAGCTACGAAAGTAACTATACAGTTTCATAACGCTCGTCCTTTTGTTCATTAAAACGAAAGTGACGTGCTGGTAAAATGGTATTGGCAACTTCGCCAAAGCCCACGCGAATTCCATCTTTTTCACAGTAGCCTTTCATCACAACGCGGTCACCATCTTCCAAGAAGCCACGCTTTTTGCCATTGGAAAGGTTGAGCGGTTTGGTGGTATTCCAAGTTAGTTCCAGTAAGCTGCCATAAGAATCTTCAGTTGGGCCTGAAATCGTGCCTGAACCCATTAAATCGCCGACTTGTACATTACAGCCTGCAATGGTGTGATGGGTTAGTTGCTGTGACATTGACCAATACATATATTTAAAGTTGGTTTGGCAAATCACATCGGCTTGTTTTGATTGAGGTGTTTGCACTTCAACACTGAGGTGGATGTCATAGCTATTTTCAGTGTTTTCTTGTAGATAGCTCAATGGTTTTGGCTGTTGCTCTGGACCTTTAACTTTAAATGGCTCAAGCGCTTCCATGGTTACCACCCAAGGTGAAATGGCACTGGCGAAAGTTTTGGCGTTAAAAGGACCTAAAGGGACATATTCCCATTGTTGAATATCACGCGCTGACCAGTCATTCAGCAACACCATACCGAAGATATGTTCCCATGCATTTTCAATGGCAATCGGCTCGCCCAATTCAGTTGCTTTACCCACGACAAAAGCAGTCTCGAGTTCAAAGTCGAGTTTACGTGTCGCTGAGAATACAGGGCGTTCTTCATTGGGTAATTTGATTTGGCCTGAAGGGCGCACAATGTCTTTACCGCTTACAATCACAGAACTGGCACGACCGTTATAGCCGACAGGCAATTCGCTCCAGTTCGGCAATAGCGCATTTTTAGGATCTCTAAACATAGTGCCGACATTGGTGGCATGTTCTTTCGATGAATAGAAGTCGGTATAGCCAGGAACATGAATCGGTAAATGTAAAACCACATCTTCTTGTTTAAACAGCACTTGCTGACGTAAATCGGCATCATCACGTAAGGTCGGATTTTCCGCAGACAGTAAGCTTTGTAAATTACTGCGAACCGTATGCCAATTGTGCTTGCCAGTTTCAATAAATTTATTCAGTGTTGGCTGATTAAAGCAGTTTGCTGTCGTGAGCTGTAATAAGCCTTTTTGCTCTAATGCAGCAAGGTCAAGCACCCATTCACCAATTGCAACGCCAACGCGTTTGTCAGCTTGTGCGGTCTCGCTAAAAATACCGTATGGCAAATTATGTATTGTGAAATCTGATTGGGCATCAATCTCAAGAAAAGAAGTTAAATGATGGGCCATGATTCGCTTTCCTTGTCTTTAATTCTGTTGGTCTAATCTGGTTGTTTAGGGAGTGCTTTGATTAAGTATTTGAAAGATAAAATGATATTTAGATTTTTATCTGCCAATTCTAGTTTACTTAGAGCAAAAATCCCTGCGTCTTAATTTCTATGATACTGAAAATAATTAATTACGCAATACATAATTTAATTACATTATTCATAATATTTGTTATTTATTGAATTTTCTGTTTATATGCGCGGTTATTCGAAAAGTGAATTAATTATTTTTCGGATTAGATATAGGCATTTATGATTAACTTATGATATACGTAATTTTAGACAGAAAAATTACGCGACACGGATGAGAATAATCATATGTCAAAACAGGAGCAAGGAAACCTGAACCCAGGTTTAAGCAATCGGCATATCCAGCTTATTGCGCTAGGTGGTGCGATTGGCACAGGTTTGTTTCTAGGTATCTCACAATCGATTAAGCTGGCTGGCCCTTCGGTCATCTTGGGTTATGCGATTGCAGGGCTTATTGCATTTTTAATGATGCGGCAGTTAGGTGAGATGGTGGTACAAGAGCCAGTCAGTGGTTCATTCAGCCATTTTGCTTATAAATACTGGGGTTCTTTCGCAGGCTTTATGTCTGGTTGGAACTACTGGGTACTCAATGTGCTGGTCTGTATGGCAGAGTTGAGTGCGATCGGCTTATATATACAATACTGGTGGCCAGAAATCCCGACGTGGGTTTCAGCATTGGCCTTTTTTATCTTAATTAACGGTATCAACCTTTTGCATGTCAAATTTTTTGGTGAAATGGAGTTTTGGTTCTCCATCATCAAAATTTTAGCAATCTTGGCCATGATTGGTTTTGGTTCATATTTACTTGCAACAGGAACAGCAGGGCCACAAGCGGGTATCAGTAACCTTTGGGCATTGGGTGGATTCTTTCCATTTGGTGTAGAAGGTCTGGTCATGGCAATGGCGGTGATCATCTTTGCTTTTGGTGGAATTGAGTTATTTGGTATCACAGCGGCTGAAGCACGCGATCCTGATAAAACCTTGCCGAAAGCAGTCAATCAAATTATCTATCGTATTTTGATTTTCTATATTGCAACGCTTTTCATCTTATTCGCGCTGTTCCCTTGGAACCAAATGGCACAAGGTGGTAGCCCATTCGTGATGGTCTTTGCCTCATTGGATAGCCAAGGCGTCGCAACAATGTTGAACTTTGTGATCTTGACTGCTGCTGTATCTGTTTATAACGGAACTAGCTATTGCAGTAGCCGTATGCTTTTAGGCTTGGCGCAACAAGGTAATGCACCTAAGTTCCTTAAGAAAATCAACAAACGTGGTATTCCGACCAATGCTGTTTATGTTTCGGCATTTGTTACGGTACTGTGTGTATTGTTAAACTATGCATTTCCTGAGAAAGCATTTGGTTTGTTGATGATGCTGGTGGTTGCAGCCATTGTGATTAACTGGGTGGTGATTTCATGGACGCATTTAAAGTTTCGTAAAGCCATGCAAGCACAAGGGCTAACAACTAAGTTCCCAAGTATTGCTTATCCATTCAGTAATTATCTTTGCATCATCTTTATGTTAGGTATTCTCGTGGTGATGTCATTGACTGCGGATATGCGTATCGCAGTCATGATGATTCCGGGTTGGATTCTCTGTTTGATGCTGGCGTATTATGTAAAGCAACGTAAGTTGAGAAATGCTCAACCGAGTGTAGCGTTGAATACAGATGCGTAAGTTGTAAAGTGATATTTTAAAAGGGCTGAAAATTCAGCCCTTTTTTTGTGGATAGGTGTTTTTATTATTTATGATGATACTAGGCGAATTGTTGGATGAAATAAGCTAAAATTCTTTTAGGTCAATCAATTCTCTATTGTTGTTATCTCACACCTGTAAAAGGCATTTGAATTGCTTCAATCATTAAGTATCCAAACACGATTGGGTGGTTTCTACTTCTTCTACTATGCCATAGTCGGTACATTCATGCCGTATTGGAACCTGTATCTACAAGATCAGGGGTTCAATTACCAAGAGATCGGCATTCTTTCTTCAATTGCCATTATCACGCGTTTTTTTGCACCATTAATTTGGGGCTGGATTGCCGATAAATCAGGTAAACGAATGCTTTTGGTTCGAATTGCGACATGGATGGAAGCCTGTATCTGGTTTGCCATCTTCGTAATCCCGAATAGCTTCCAATCAGTGGCTTTACTGATGTTGATTTTTAGCTTCTTTCAAAATGCTATCCTAGCGCAGTTTGAAGGCGTGACCTTATTCTGGTTGGGCGAAAAG
The DNA here is from genome assembly GCF_011753255.1 of Acinetobacter sp. Tr-809. NCBI lineage: Bacteria > Pseudomonadati > Pseudomonadota > Gammaproteobacteria > Moraxellales > Moraxellaceae > Acinetobacter > Acinetobacter sp. Tr-809. The sequence continues at coordinate 598,649 of NZ_VWVZ01000001.1, read as the reverse complement.
CGTGCGGAACTCTATGGCAAAGTGCGTAAATGGGGATCTGTTGGTTTTATTGTTGGTGTATTTGTAATTGGGGCTTTGTTGGAGGTTATTCCAATTTCAATGCTGCCTATTTTACTGCTCTCTGTTTCATTTCTTGCTTTTCTCTGGTCATTTAGTATTAAAGAACCAAAACATGCACCAAGTTCACAGAAAACGCTTGAACCGCTGCTGCCGATTTTAAAACGACCCATCGTCGCGGCATTTTTCAGCATTGAATTTATTTTGCTATTTTCTCTGGCACCATTTTATAGTTTTTATAGTAACTTCCTCAAAGAGATTGGTTTTAGCACCACACAAATTGGCAGTTTATGGGCGATGGGGGTGATTGCTGAAATTGTGATGTTTGCTGTGGCACAAAAGCTGTTCTTTACTCGCTTTTCATGGCGGACACTGGTGGTGATTTGCTTAGTGTTGACCAGTTTACGTTGGTTCTTGGTTGGTATCTTAGAAACCAATTATATTGGACAGTTGCTTGCTCAATGCTTACATGCTTTTAGCTTTGGCCTATTCCATCTGATTGCCATGAAAGTGATTTTCCAAAACTTTACACCAGAGCAGCAAGGTCGAGGACAGGCTTTGTATAGCACCATGTGGGGCTTAGGGGTGGCATCTGGAAGTTTATTGGCAGGGCATTATTGGCAGATCTTTTCAGGTGCAACAATTTTCTTCTGCGCCAGTGTGGTGGTCTTGTTTGGTTTATTACTGGTGCTATGGCTGCCAAATCAAGTGGAAACAGCAGCCAAGGCTTAAGTTAAATTTGGATATGCTTATATTGTTGTAGCCACGGTTGTGTTTGTTCCAATTGAGCGGCCAGTTGCAATAATCGATCCTCACGTCCAAAAGGTGCAATAAATTGACTACCCAGTGGCATGCCGTGTTTATTCCAATACAATGGTACAGACATGGCAGGTAGGCCCGTTACATTGGCGAGCTGGGTAAATGGCACCCAGCTTAAATTGTCCTGTACCATTTTTTCAACCAGTTTGCCTTGAGCCAGATAATGCGCTTTTCCAACTTTTAACAAGCCTTTTAAAATTGGTTTCTGCCAGGCAGGTGTAGCGACTTCACCATTTTTTGGCGCGACTGAGGCCGTGGTTGGGGTAAGGTATAAGTCATATTTTTCAAAGAAAATATTCATTTGGGTGCTGTACAGTCCCCAATTATTGAGCGTGTGAATATATTCTGTCGCTGTCGTTTTCGCACCAAAGGCGGCCAAAGCAATCGAATCCAGTTCAAAATCATGATCTGTTGCGCCCGCCATTTGCTTGATTTGTGCCTGCATATAGGAGAACTGGCTAAACCAAGTGGTGACAAAATCTTTTGCCAGCGCTAAGCCATCTATTTTTGGGCGATCTTCAACCACAATATGTCCCAATGACTCCAAAAGTTTAGCGGTTTGTTGTACCGCTTGGATCGCGTCTTTAGAAATCTTGGTACCAATTGGCGATTGGGTATTAAAGGCGATTCTGAGTTTTTTGGGTGCTTGCTGAATAACATCCAAATAATTCTGTGCAGGGGCTTCAATACGAAATAATGAAGTTTGTTCAGGACCTTGTACTGCATCGAGCATAGCTGCACTATCCCGAACGGTTTTGCTGAGTACATGCTGCATGGCGGCGCCGTGCATAGCTTCGCTAAATTGTGGCCCCCATGGCGTACGTCCACGACTCGGTTTGAGTCCGAATAAACCGCAATAAGAAGCAGGGATGCGAATTGATCCACCGCCATCACCAGCACCTGCAATAGGGACTAATCCGCCTGCAACTGCCGAAGCAGCACCACCAGAAGACCCACCGCTGTTATGCTTTAAATTCCAAGGATTACGACAGGTCCCCCAAGCATCAGGCTCAGTAATCCCTTTAATGCCAAATTCAGGTGTGTTGGTTCGTCCAAAAGTGACAATACCAGTTTGTTCCCAGCGATTGACAATTTCAGCATTAAAATCTGGCGTGTAATTGATTTTCTTTAATGCTTGGCTACCATAAGAGGTAGGCACGCCTTGATATTCTTGAAATAAATCTTTGACGAGAAATGGAACACCTGCAAATGGACCTGATAGTGTTTGTTGAGCACGTTGTTTCGCTTGCTCATACATTGGAATAATGATGGCATTTAGCTTGGGATTAACCTGATTGCTCCGTTCTAATGCAATTTCAAGTAGCTCTGAAGGCTGAACCTCTTTGTTTTGGACTAACTTGGCTAACCCCAAACCATCGTACTGTACATATTCTGAAAATTTCATGGCTTTTATCCCTAAAGCAAAAATCTTTATAAAGTAAATAATTAAGCACAAATTGCAAAATAGCATACCTGAAAAAATGCCAGAACAAGCAATTAAATTACATGGTAAAAATATTGTGTTTATATGGTTATGAATGCATGTTTTTATCAAAAAATATGCTAATTTAAGCCTATGACCGTTTTAGATGACGACTTAATTAAATCTATGAAAAATATTTATATTATTGGATTATTATGGGCTTGCTCAACATGGACTATGGCAGAGACGGTCGTAAATGACAAAGCAAAGGTAACACCGCAACAAATAGCAAAAGCGAATGCAATTCGTGTGACCACAAGGCCTGAAATTATGGGGCTATGGGGAATGGAAATTCCCAATAATAAAAAATGTGTGGAGTATTATAATTTCCGTGGCTCTAGTGATGTGGTGATTAAAAGCGGGCAAGAGTGGTCGTATGGTTTATATGACTACCAACCTTCCGAAGATCATAAAGAGCGTTTACCAGCGCTGATTTTACAAATCAAATATGATAACAATGAAGCGGATTGTTCTGGCCAAAAGCAAGATCAAACGGGTGAAGTTTCTCAATATTTTGTGAAATGGGCGAATGATTCGACTATCGATTTTTGTGCCAGTGAGAAAGGTGATAAGTGTTTTGCGACCTTACGTCGTGTTTTACCTTGATATAAGATTGAGTTAGACATAAAAAAGCCTCTTGAGTAAGAGGCTTTTTTATTTAGGCTTTTTCAGCTTGTGGTTCAAGCTGTTTCAATAAATGTTTTTCCAGATAATGAATATCCATTGCTTGTCCACAGAACTTTTTATCCTGCAAAATGAGATCTTTATGCAAAGGAATATTGGTTTTAACACCAGTTAAAATCATTTCATCTAAAGCTTGGCGCATGCGCGCTAACGATGTTTCACGGTCTTTACCATGAGAAATCAATTTTGCAATCATTGAGTCATAGTAAGGCGGGATGTTATAGCCCTGATAGATGTGTGAATCCAAACGGATACCTGCACCACCTGGGGCATAGAAACTTTCAATTTTACCTGGAGATGGCAAGAAAGTAGTTGGATCTTCTGCATTGATACGGCATTCAATCGCATGGCCTTTAACTTCAATTTGCTCTTGTTCAAGCTCAAGACCTAAACCAGCCGCAATACGAAGTTGCTGTTCAATGATATCAACTCCAGTCACCATTTCAGTGACAGGATGCTCAACTTGCACACGCGTATTCATTTCAATGAAGAAGAATTCACCGTCTTCAAATAAGAATTCAAATGTCCCTGCACCACGATACTGCATTAACTTACATGCATTGACACATGCTTCTAGAATATCTGCACGTGCTTGTTCAGGTAGGTTTGGGGCAGGTGCTTCTTCTAATACCTTTTGATGACGACGTTGTAAAGAACAGTCACGATCATAGAGGTGAATTGCATGACCATTACCATCACCGAGCACCTGTACTTCAACATGGCGAGGCTTCTGTAAGAAACGTTCCATATAAACGGTATCGTCACCGAACCACATTTCAGCATCGCGTTGAGCTGCTTGAACAGATTCAAGTAGGGTGTCGACGCGTTCTACAATACGCATACCACGACCGCCACCACCAGAAGCAGCTTTGACAATCAATGGAAAGCCAATTTCTTTTGCTTCAGCAAGCGCGTTATTAATCGTTACGGCATGGTCACAGCCAGGTACTGTTGGTACACCTGATTTTTTCATGGCAATAATCGCTGATACTTTATTCCCCATAAGGCGAATATGTTCAGGGCGAGGGCCAATAAAAATAAAGCCAGAACTTTCTACGATTTCAGCAAATTCCGCATTCTCGGACAAGAAACCATAACCAGGATGGATTGCATCCGCACCTGTGATTTCTGCAGCAGTAATAATTGCAGGAATATTTAAATAGCTTTCACTACTTGCACCCGGTCCGATACACACTGCTTCATCAACGAAGCGTAAGTGCATTAAGTCTTTATCAGCATCTGAATAGATACCAACTGTTTTAATGCCAAGAGTTTTACAAGCCCGAGTAATTCGTAAAGCGATTTCGCCACGGTTTGCAATCAATACTTTTTGCAACATAGGAATCCCCAAACTGATTAAGCACGGTAGCGGAAAAGTGGTTGACCGAATTGGATCACTTCACCATTTTTCACTAGAATTTCTTCAATAACACCGCTCTTAGTTGCTTCAATCGGGTTCATGATTTTCATTGCTTCAATGATCCCTAGTGTTTCACCCGCAGAAACTGTTTGACCTACATTTACAAATGGTGCTTCACCAGGGCTTGGCGCTGCATAGAACACACCAACCATTGGTGATGATTCAACTGCACCACGTGGTGTTTTTGCTGCTGGTGCTGGAGCAGTAGCTGTTGGAGCAGCTGCTACAGCCGTTGCTGCATAAACAGGAGTAGGACGAGTTAATGAGATGGATTGGTCGCCTTCCTTAACTTCAATCGCTTGTAAGTCAGATTCAATCATCAAATCGATGAGTTTCTTGATTTTACGGATATCCATGAGTGAGCATTCCTAATGTGTTTAAATTAGTTAGAAGATTGAATTTTTTCGATAGCGTAATCGAGTGCGAAGGAATAACCCTTTGCACCTAAGCCACAAATTACGCCAATGGCTTTATCTGATAAATATGAGTGATGACGGAATGATTCACGAGTGTGAACATTTGACAAATGAACCTCAATAAATGGGATGGCAACACCCAATAAGGCATCGCGTAAAGCAACTGAAGTATGGGTCAAGGCAGCAGGGTTGATAATGATGAATTTCACACCCTCGTTTTGTGCTTGATGGATACGATCGACAATCGCACCTTCCCAGTTGCTCTGAAAAGAATCTAGTGTAAGAGATGCTTGTTTAGCTTGAGCAGTGAGTTGCTGGTTAATATCATCCAAAGTGAGATAACCATATACCTCTGGTTCGCGTTTTCCTAGCAAGTTCAAATTCGGTCCATGAATTACCAAAATGGTTGAGCTCATTCAGCCTGCTCCAATTCTAAATTTGCAAAAGTTTTTTGCAAGATGTCTGCAAAGTTTGCTTATTATGGCACAAAATTCTGCAATTTTTTTATAATTTGTTTTAATCGATGAAGAAATTTGCATACCAAGCATGGTGCATATAATGAAAACTTTGCAAGGAATTGGCAATGTTAAAATATGACAAAATTTAGCGTAATTTTATTTTTAAACATTCTAAACTGAATTACCCCATTTCGTTCATGGGATTTGTGTAACTCTACAGTCAATCTGCTTAGATTTTCGTATTTTAGAGTGACTTAAATCCTTAGAAAAGAACTAACGAATGTATATTTATATGAGATCTAACAGGATGTTAGTTTAATTCTAACATATTGTTTTTATGCGGTTAAATTATTATTTATGAAGATGTTAAACTCTCGGTTGCTAAAATATGAATATTGAATGTGTTGTGATGAAGCTTACTTATTTAGTGACATTGCGAAGCACTTGGTTATTACGATGCAAGATGATTATAGATTGAACATTGCTATTGCTTATTCAGTTGGCAGAAATGATAAAAAAGCGCATTCTAGATGGCAGTTAATGACATAAAAATGTCCGAAAAAGATATCTCTGCTTTCAATATGATAGTGACTACTTAAGGGGTTACTTTTGATTGGCGTAATCCCTTTTGGGTCTTTCAAAAGCTGTCTTGATATTTAAAGACAGCTTTTTTTTATCCTTTTTATAGTTTATTCGCAGCAGCTTTATGCACTTCAAGTAATAGGCAATGCTGTGCTTGAATCAGATAGGTGTCTTGTTCGAATTCTACAGTATTCCATTTATGCATTTGTTGAAATAGCCATTCAAAGTCTTGGGCTTTCGGTTCAGCACTGTTCTGTACAAAATTACGAATGATATTCTGGATGGTGTAGTACTTTTCAACATGAACATCTGGTGAACAATGGAATTGAATCACATCAAATTCAATCAGAAGTTGCCATACAGGCGCAAAGTTTTCGAGTTGACGTAATTCTTGTTGCGCTTTGAGAATGGCACTGGTTAAGGCAATCAAGCTGTGGGGATGTTGTTGCGCCCATTCCTGTGTAACGGCTAAGACTTTGTCGGCAACATTCGGGATAATGTGCTGACTTGAACAGACAATTTGGCTTAGGCCTTGTAACTCGGCTTGAGTATTCCAAGGTTCTCCGACACAAAACCCATCTATGAGATGGTTACTAATCGCTTCAACCATATAAGGTGGCGGTAGCGTTTTCATTTGAATAGTTTGCGCCAGTCTAGGGTCAGCCAAAGCGAGCCATTCTCTTAAGCAATAGTGATGAATTGAATGTTGAAACACATGCGCCAAAGAGACGTTTTGATGTTGGTGGATATAACCTGTCAGCTTCTGTGCTGAACTTTCTGCGCTGTCTTGTTTCTGAATATTCAGCGCATAACAGAGCTTTTGGCTTAAGCTAATAAAGGCTCGATTTTCACTCAGCACGAGCGGGGTTTGTAGTGGAATGCCAATTTGATCTGTGCCGACCGCTGCTGCTGGGAGCATCGCAGATAGGCAATGTGCTGCATCGAGTAAGCCAAAAGCTAAACGATCACGTAAACTGGCCCAAGAAGCTTCCTTGACTAAATTGACATTTAAACCGACTTCTTCAAAAAAACCACGCTGTTTTGCCCAGAGTAATGCAACACAATCAAGTAAAGGAATATAGCCAAGTTGTAATTCGGTTTTCTCTACTTTTGCTAATTCGACTAAATGGCTCATCTATTCATCCTTTAGCTGATTATTTAAAAGTTGTTGGGCATCGAGTAGGCGCCGTGCCATTTCTCCAATGGTCATGCGATGGCTCATGGCATTTTTTCTGAGTAATTGAAACGCGGTATCTTCGGTTAAGCCATGTAGTTGCATCAGCAACACTTTGGCTTTTTCGACGTCTTTACGATCTGCAAGTTTAGTCTTGGCATCTTTTAGGTCACATTCGAGTTTTTTATGCTTTTTATACTGCTCAATCGAAATATCTAAAATAGTGTGCAGGCGGCTTGGGTCTATACCATCCACGATATAGGCGGTAATCCCTGCATCAATCGCTTGTTTAATCATATCTTTATCGGTGTTCTTGGTAAAAAGTACCGTAGGTAGATCAAAGTTGCTGACACAACTTTCAATCACATCGCGATGTGGATGATCCATATCAAGCAGAATCACATCGGCTTGAAGATGTTCGAGTTTAAAAATATTGAGATGATCGAGGGTAAAACAAGCCACTACATCAAAGTCATGTTCAATTAAACAGGTTTTTATGTATTCAGCCCGAGCCTGGTCGTCATCAATAAGTGCGATCTTGAGTTTCGGCATAAGTATATAGGTCAAACGGTGGGGTTATGCACAGATATAAAGTGCTGTGCGTATTGTTTTTGAAGCAAAATTAGTGCCAGTGAAGCTATTTTGATTTCTTATTCGGTGCAATCGCTCCATAGGGCGTATTGTTTATGCGCTTTATTGTATCGCTGTGACCAAGTAGAAGAAATGAAAAATTTGAATTATATATTCTAGAGTGAAAAATGCACTTTTTGGGTGCGTAAAAAGAGTTGTTTTGAAGCAGTGCGAATTATGCTTTAAAACAGGTCGTTGTACTGAACTTGCTCTCTTCAATCGAATTGGTATTCATTAAAAACAAAGGATAATTTAATAAAATAAATATAAAACAATGACTAATGTTTTATTGGTGTGGTTGTGTTGGGAACTTGGCACAGCATTTGCTAACTATTCCTTGAGTCAAAGATGACTTGCAAAATTGTAAGACGGCCAACGATGTCCGATCTGATCGGTTTGTTGATACAGCGTGATGTGTCAACAACACAAGATACGTTCAGTATGGGAGATGGCAATGTCTTTAGATTTATCGGCGAAAAAAGCCACATCAATTAAGTTATTCAACTTTTCCGCACCAGCGATGCGGGCATTCCACATGAGCTGGCTTGCTTTCTTCGTTTGCTTCTTTGCTTGGTTTGCTTGTGCACCGTTAATGCCAGTGATCGCAGGCGAGTTCCATCTCACCAAAGATCAGATCGCCAATATCAATATTGCTGCAGTGGCAGTCACCATTTTGGTCCGATTAATCGTTGGTCCATTGTGCGACAAATACGGTCCACGTAAAACTTATACTGCATTGTTATTGCTGGGCAGCATTCCTGTATTTGGTGTTGCTGCTGCAAATAGTTATGAATCCTTCTTATTCTTCCGCTTATTGATTGGTGCAATTGGCGCCAGCTTTGTGATTACGCAATACCATACCAGCATTATGTTTGCGCCAAATGTTGTAGGCACCGCAAATGCCGCTTCAGCGGGTTGGGGGAATGCAGGTGGTGGTGCGACACAAGCCTTGATGCCTTTACTGTTGTCTGCCTTGGTGATGTTCGGTGTTGAACAAGCTATGGGGTGGAGAATTGCATTGCTTGTTCCTGGTGTGATGATGCTGATTGTTGGTGTGCTTTACTGGAAGTTGACTCAAGACTGCCCACAAGGTGATTTCAAAGAACTTCGTGCACAAGGCATCGTGGTTGGAAGTGATAAAAAGGGTGGCTTGGCAATCTTAATGCATGCAGCACGCAACTATCGTGTCTGGATTCTATTCTGCTCTTATGCGGCATGTTTCGGCATTGAAATCTTCATGCACAACATCATCGCGATGTACTACGTTGAGCACTTTAATTTTGGTTTAAAAGAAGCAGGACTGGCAGCTGGTGTTTTTGGTTTGCTGGCACTGTTTGCTCGTGCGCTTGGCGGTATTGTTTCAGACAAAGTCGCACTGAAAAAAGGTTTGGATGGTCGCACTAAAATCTTGTTTCTGCTGATCTTGGGTGAAGGTCTATTCCTGATGTTATTCGCGCATATGAACAGCGCGGTATTCGCAATCCTTAGTATGACCATCTTCGCACTGTTTACCCATATGGCATGTGGTGCGACTTATGCCTTGGTTCCTTTTATTGACCGTGAAGCGCTTGGTGGTGTGGCTGGCATTATTGGTGCAGGCGGCAATGTCGGTGCAGTCGCAGCAGGATTCTTGCTGAAAGGAATGGTCGATTTTCAAACTTGTTTAATGGTTTTAGGCGGCTTGGTGGTGATTGCTGCAAGCTCGGTGATGCTGATCCGATTCTCGGTAGAGCATAAACAAAAAGAACAACAGCTGTTTGAACAAGCCATGTTGGAACGTCGCTCAGAACAAAGCAGCGCAGCTTAATCAAAGATTCGATTTTAGGAGAAACACAATGAAATTAGTGATGATTGGTCACGGTATGGTGGGGCATAAATTCATCGAAGCCATCTTAGAGAAAGCTGATGATGAATTGGAAATTACCATTCTTGCAGAAGAACCACGTATTGCCTATGACCGCGTACATTTGACTGAGTACTTCTCTGGTAAAACAGCAAAAGACTTATCACTGGCTCGTTTTGATTTTGCAGACGCGCATGGTATAGATTTAAGACTCAACACCAAAGCGGTGGAGATTAATGCAGCTGAGCAAACGGTAACTACCAATTTTGGTGATGTCATTCATTATGACAAATTGGTCTTAGCAACAGGATCTTATGCTTTTGTTCCACCGATTTCAGGTAATGATCGTGAAAACTGTTTTGTCTATCGTACCATTGAAGATTTAGATGCCATTCGTGCTGCAAGCTTAAATGCCAAAACAGGTGTGGTGATTGGTGGTGGCCTATTGGGGCTGGAAGCTGCCAAAGCATTACGTGATTTAAACTTGGAAACCCATGTGGTGGAATTTGCTCCACGTTTGATGGCGGTACAGATTGATGATCTTGGTGGCAAGGTATTGCGCCGTAAAATTGAAAATCTTGGGGTAAAAGTCCATACCCAAAAAGCTACGCAATGTATTGAAGCCGGTGATAGCACAACGCACATTATGAAGTTTGCGGATGGTAGCGAGCTGGAAACAGATATCATTTTATTCTCTGCGGGGATTCGTCCACGTGATGAATTAGCACGTGTGAGTGGTTTAGCGTTGGGTGAGCGTGGCGGGATTAAAATCAATGATTATTGCCAAACCTCAGATGAGCATATCTATGCAATTGGTGAATGTGCGCTGTGGGACAATAAAATCTATGGTCTGGTCGCACCGGGCTATGACATGGCACGGATCGCTGCAAAACATATCTTAACTGAAGAAACGCATTGTTTTGCCGGTGCAGATATGAGCACCAAGTTGAAGTTGATGGGGGTTGATGTGGCATCTGTTGGTGATGCGCATGGCATGACACCAAACTCACTTAGCTATTTTTATGCTGATGAAGATAGCTTGGTTTATAAAAAGATCGTGGTCGATGCAGACAAAACCAAATTGCTTGGCGCTGTACTCGTGGGTGATGCCAAAGAATATAACGACCTACTACAAATGATGCTGAATGGGCTGGCACTACCAGAAACGCCTGAAAGCTTGATCATGCCGGGTTTTGCCGATTCAGGTGCGAAGGCAGGTGGGAGCGGTGTTGATTTATTGCCTGATAGCGCAACCATTTGTTCGTGTAATAACGTGTCCAAAGCCGATATTTGCCAAGCGATTTGTGATGGTTCAACTTCTTTGGGGGCTTTGAAGAAATGTACCAAAGCAGCGACAGCTTGTGGTGGTTGTGCACCATTAGTCACGCAAGTGTTGAAGTCTGAACTGCAACGCCAAGGCGTAACGGTGAATAACCATGTCTGTGAACACTTCCCATACTCACGCCAAGAGATTTATCACCTGGTTCGTGTCAATCAAATCAAAACTTTTGATGATTTGATTCATCAACACGGTCACGGTTTAGGCTGTGATATTTGTAAACCAATGGCAGCCAATATTTTGGCATCGTGTTGGAATGATTTCGTGCTTGAACCAAGCCATGCGGGTCTACAAGACAGTAACGATTACTACTTGGGCAACATTCAAAAAGATGGTTCTTACTCGGTTGTGCCGCGTATGGCAGGTGGTGAAGTCACACCAGATGGCTTAATTGCTGTTGGTCAAATTGCCAAAAAATATAACCTATATACCAAAATTACCGGTGGGCAACGTGTCGATTTATTTGGTGCGCAAATTCATCAGTTACCATTTATTTGGGAAGAACTCAACGCAGCAGGTTTTGAATCAGGTCATGCTTACGGTAAGTCATTACGTACCGTGAAATCATGTGTCGGTAGTACATGGTGCCGTTATGGCGTGGATGATTCTGTTGGTTTAGCGATTGAACTTGAGAATCGCTATAAAGGCTTACGTTCGCCACATAAATTGAAAATGGCAGTGTCGGGCTGTACCCGCGAATGTGCCGAAGCCCAAGGTAAAGATGTTGGGGTGATTGCAACTGAAAAAGGCTGGAACCTATATGTCTGTGGGAATGGTGGTATGAAACCACGCCATGCAGAATTATTGGCTTCTGACCTTGATACCGAAACACTGGTTCGTTATATCGACCGTTTCTTTATGTTCTATATCCAAACGGCAGATCGTTTACAACGTACCAGCGTATGGCGTGACAATATGGAAGGTGGTTTGGATTATCTCAAATCAGTCATTGTCGATGATTCCTTAGGACTGGCTGAAGAGCTTGAAAGCCGTATGAGTCATGTGATTGGTACTTATCAAGATGAATGGCGTACTGCGGTTGAAGACCCTGAGATTCGTAAGCGTTTCCAAACCTATATCAATGCCAGTGCAGAACAGCAAGCTGATCCGCATATTCAATTTACCCAAGTGCGTGATCAGATTCGCCCTTTGAATGACGCTGAACGTTCAGTCGATCGTATCCCAATGGTTGAAGCATAAGGAGAACTCAAATGACCAGTTTAAAGAACATCGATATGCTGCCAGAAAATCAATGGGTGGAAGTCTGCGCGCTGGATGACATCACACCAAATACGGGTGTGGGCGCACTGATCGAAGGTCAATCGGTTGCACTGTTTCGTGTCGGTCACGAAAAGCGCATTTATGCACTCAGCAATAAAGATCCGTTCAGCCAAGCCAATGTGATGTGTCGCGGCATCATTGGCGATTTACAAGGTGAGCGCGTGATTGCATCGCCGATTTATAAACAACATTTTAGTTTAGCGACGGGTCGTTGTTTGGAAGATAAAGATCAAAAGCTCTTGGTTTTTCCAACCAAAATTGAAAATGGTCGTGTTTGGGTCGGGTCTGTTCCGCAAAAAACCTATATTACCAACAATGGCGCTGCTCAAGAAAAGCTGAAACTGGTGCTGATTGGCAATGGGTTGGCGGGCATGCGTTGCCTAGAGGACCTACTGGATATGGCACCAGATCGCTATGACGTCACCGTGATTGGTGAGGAACCGTGGGGTAATTACAACCGTATTATGTTGTCGCCAGTACTTTCAGGTGAAAAAACCATTGATGACATCATGTTGCATCCACATGCATGGTATAGCGACAAAGGCATTCAATTTATTGCCGATGACCCTGCAATCAAGATTGATCGTACCCACAAAGTGGTACATACCGAGAAAGGTGAAAGCGTTGATTATGACCGTTTGATCATTGCCACAGGCTCATCACCATTTATTCCACCTGTACAAGGTGTGGATCTAAAAGGCGTGATTAGCTTCCGTGATATTTATGATGTCAACACCATGATCAAATATTGCGAAAGCAAGAAGAATGCGGTGGTGATTGGTGGCGGTTTATTGGGTCTGGAAGCGGCGTATGGCTTGAAACAACGTGGCATGAATGTGACGGTTCTACACCTGATGGATCGAATTATGGAACGTCAGTTGGATGGGCGTGCCAGCCGTATGTTGCGCCATAGTATTGAGCAAAAAGGGATCAATATCATTACCGAAGCCAATACCGAAGTATTGATTGGCGAAGACGGGCATGTCAGTCAAGTCCGCCTTAAAGATGGAACGGTCTTAGATGCAGATTTAGTGATTTTTGCTGTTGGGATTCGCCCGAATATTGCATTAGCTCAAAGTGCAGGACTACGTTGCAATCGAGGCATCTTGGTCAATGACACCATGCAAACCTTTGATCCAAGTATCTATGCGGTAGGTGAATGCATCGAACATCGTAATCAAACCTTTGGCTTGGTTGAGCCGTTATGGGGACAAGCTTTTATCTGTGCAACGCATTTGGCTGAGCATGGCAGCTTAATTTTTAAATCGCCAACCGTGCCAACACAGTTAAAAGTCAGCGGTGTGGATGTATTCTCTGCTGGTAACTTTGAACCGAAAGAAGATTATGAAGACATCATCCTCAATGATGATAAGCGTCAAATTTATAAACGTATCATTATCCAAAAAGACAAAGTGATTGGTGCGGTTCTGTTTGGCGATACCGAAGATGGGATGTGGTATGCCGAGTTGATTGCAGATCAAACACCTGTTTCTACCTTTAGAAACAAGCTGTTATTTGGTAAGGATTTTGCAATGAAAAAGGCAGGGTGATGAATCTCCCCCTAACCCCCTCTTTATGAAAGCGGGGGAATGCCACGAATTTAAGCAATGACGATGGTTCGTGGCTTCCTTCTCTAAATGAAAGAGGGACTGTTTTTCAATTATATTTAAGATATGAATTCGCGGTACTCCTCCCTTGATAAAGGGAGGCTTGGTGGGATTCAAAGGGGCAGTCATGAACAGTATTCAAAATTTAGAACACAGTCGCTCCGATCAAGCAGAAACAATCATTACAAAAACAACATGTCCTTATTGTGGCGTGGGTTGTGGCGTTGATGTTAGTGTCCAACATAAAGCGCATGGTACAACGGTACAAGTTGCAGGTGATCTGGATCATCCTTCAAACTTTGGACGACTCTGCATTAAAGGCAGTAATTTAGCCGATACTTTAGGCTTGGAAACTCGAGTCTTGCATCCGATGTTTGGCCGTAAAAACCATCGTCAAGTCACGACATGGGATCAGGCGATTGAGAAAATTGCAGACCAGTTCCAAGCCTGTATTGACCAATATGGCGCTGACAGCGTTGCATTTTATGTCTCAGGTCAATTGTTGACGGAAGACTACTATGTGGTGAATAAGTTTGTAAAAGGCTATTTAGGCACTGCCAATATTGATACCAATTCACGCCTATGTATGTCATCTGCGGTTGCTGCGCATAAACGTGCCTTCGGTGAAGATATTGTACCTGCCAGTTATGAAGACTTTGAACATACCGATATGGTGGTTCTGGTTGGTTCTAATACGGCATGGTGTCATCCTGTATTGTATCAACGTATCATGCAAGCCAAGAGCAAGAATCCAGATTTATTTGTAGTGGTGGTCGACCCTCGTTTTACCAGTACCTGCGAGCAAGCAGATTTACATTTGCCGATCTTACCCGGTCAGGATGTAGCTTTATTTAATGGTCTGTTTCAGCATCTCTACCATCATGATTATATCGACCATCATTTTGTGGAGACCTATACCGAAGGTTTAACAGCACTTCTAACAGCCAGTGAAAGCGAGCAAGATTTTAATGCTTTGGTGAAACGTACAGGAATTTCTGCAGAAAAATTACAACTGTTTTTTGATAAGTTTGCTCAAACAGAAAAAGTGATCACTTTGTTTTCGATGGGGGTCAATCAGTCTTCTCAAGGCGTGAATAAAGCCAATAGTATTATCAACTGTCATTTACTCACTGGAAAAATTGGCAAATTAGGTGCAGCGCCATTTTCAATGACGGGTCAACCCAATGCCATGGGCGGTCGTGAGGTAGGTGGATTGGCTAATATGTTGGCAGCGCATCTGGATTTGGACAATCCTTCGCATCAAAATTTAGTCCAAAGTTTTTGGAACAGTCCTATGATAGCCAAGCAAGCTGGTTTAAAAGCAGTAGATTTATTCCAAGCGGTAGAAAGCGGCAAAATCAAAGCGATCTGGATTATGGCAACTAACCCTGTGGTGAGCTTACCCGATGCAGATCAAGTCAAACGTGCCTTGGAAAAATGTGAATTTGTCGTGGTCTCCGATATTTGTGCGGATACTGATACCACAACCTATGCCGACGTATTGTTACCTGCATTGGGTTGGGGTGAAAAAGATGGAACAGTTACCAATTCTGAGCGCCGTATTTCACGTCAACGTGCATTTTTAACTCCACCAAAGCAAGCCAAAGCGGATTGGTGGGCGGTGGCCGAAGTTGCGAAAAAACTGGGTTTCCATGGTTTTGATTTTAGCAATACCTGTGACATTTTTAATGAACATGCGGCTTTATCGGCCTATCAAAATGCCAGTGTTGATCAACGTGATCAGGTCGAAAACTTCCGTTATTTCAATCTAAAAGGCTTAATGAATTTAAGTCTGGATGAATATAACCATTTACGCCCAACCCAATGGCCTGTGTGGGAGAAAGGACAAAGTATCGCTGTTGAACAGTTATTTGATCGTGGTAGTTTTAGCCATAAAAACAAGAAAGCCAAGTTGATTCCAACCGTCGCCATTGATCCTGTACATCAGATATCGGAAGACTATCCATTGGTGTTGAATACAGGGCGTATTCGCGATCAATGGCATACCATGACCCGTACCGGTTTATCAGCTAACCTCACCACACATCGAGCTGAGCCATTTTGCGAGATCCATCCGAATGATGCATTAAAATTTGGTATCCGTGATAAAGCTTTGGTGGAAGTTCGTTCACAATGGGGCCGTTGTGTGTTGCGGGTGACACTGGCGCAAGGTGTGCGCCGTGGCCAAATCTTCGCCCCGATTCATTGGACTGAACAAGTCGCATCTGATGCGCGAATAGGTAAAGTGGTCAATCCTGTGGTGGATGCGATCTCTGGTGAGCCTGAGTTTAAACATACCCCGGTTGCGATTCAGCCATTCCATACCACTTGGCAAGGCGTGCTCTATGTACGTGAAGGTTTTGAACATCATATCAAAACATCTTTACAAAGTTGTGCATGGTGGACCAAGATCAAAACCGCAAAAGCGATGCGTTATGAAATTGCCGATCGTCATAGTATTGATGAGACCCAAAAGAATCTGAAAAGCTTCCTGCCTTTTGTGGATGAAACCTATGAATGGTTAAGTCTTGAAGATATTTCATCACAGCTCAGCCATAGTGTGATTTTAAAAGACGGTATTCTGATTGCCAGTTTATATATTGCACCTGTCGATTTATTGCCAAATCGGGATTGGGTGGCGAGTCTGTTTAAACGTGAACGATTAAGTGCCTTACATCGTAAAGCTTTGTTGGCAGGGATGCCAATGTCAGCAGCAAATAACGATGGACCACTGGTCTGTAGTTGTTTTAAAGTGGGTAAAAATAAGATTATCGAAGCCATTAAAACGCAAAATATCACCCATGAAAAACAAGTCACGGCTTGTTTAAAAGCTGGTGGTAATTGTGGTTCTTGTTTACCTGAGATTCGTGGCTTGATTAAAACCTGTCAATTGGAGGCAGAAGCATGAATACACAATATCCCGCTACAGATCTGGTGATCTTGGCGGGAGGGCAAGCGCGTCGTATGAATGGTACCAACAAACTGTTGCAACAGTTTGATGATCAGATTCAATTATCAAAAATATGTGAAAGTTTTAAAACTCAGGTGCAACACATTTGGGTGAATAGTCACCGTGATAACTCGATATACAAACAGATTGAGCCTGATATCCAATGCTATGCAGATGATCAAAATGGTTTTTTAGGCCCCTTAATGGGGATGAAAAGTGCATGGTCGCATGTCCAAGCAGATTATGTATTATTCATTCCTTGCGATGTTACATATCTTCCTCATCATGTTTTAGTAAAACTACATCGAGCTTTACAAAAGCAACCACAGGCACAGGTTGCCTACGTGAATATCAATGGTGATGCCTTATATCCCTTTTGTTTACTTAAGCGAGAAAGTTTATTGGTGTTGGAGCAGGCGATCGTTGAGAACAAATTGAGTTTGCGCAATTGTTTTAAACAATTGGATGCACAGACGGTGACATTTCAAAAGCAAAGTCTGTTTTGTCATAGCATTAACTCATTAGATGAACTACAACAATACCAGCAGATGAAGGTTTTTAAGCAATCTATTTCTGGTTAATGGATCGACGCAGTTGATTTTAGGCTAATCACTGTTGCAATCAATAATGCCGTAGCTGCGGTAATCAGTGCGCTATTGAGCGTAAGATAGATCGTAAATAGGGCATTCGCTACGATTGGACCAATGATCTGACCCAAGCCATAGACCACAGTCATGATGGCAATTAAATTATTTTGTGCTTGGCGAGCGATACGCTGTGCTACTGGCATAGCAATGGTCACAGTTCCCATAAAGGTTCCACCCACCAGTAATGCACTCAATAGATAACCCAAAGCGGTTGGCAGAAGGATCGGCAATACAACACCAAAAGCCTGTAATCCTAAATTAGAAGATAAAGCGATTTGTGTACCCAAGTTTTGGTGGATACGATGCCAGAAAAAACAGGAAGGGATGGCACCTAGACCAAAGATTGCCCAAATCTGTGCAGCATCAATATTGGGCAGGGCGTTTTTGACTAATAATGGTAAATAGGTTGCAGTAATAATGTAGCCAAAACCCGCCAAGGCATAAATCAGAATCAGAGCGTAGGCATGAGGAGTCTTGCTATTTGTGCTCGATATCTTATGAGCTGAATCAGTATTCGGTTGAGCCTGTGATAAACCAAACATTGCAATACAGCCAAGGATCACACTGGATAGTCCGAGCAATAACCACAGTATTTTGCTGTGCCAACTCAGATGCGTGCCGAAAACCAAAAGCTCGGCAGAGAGGGAGATACCAAGACCAACCCCTGCATATAAAATGGGGGCTTGTTGCGGTTGTTTCTGTTGTTCGAGTAGCCATAACGAGGCGGACACCATGGCAAAAGCACTAAAAATCCCAGCTAAACCCCGAATCAAGATGATCAGGCCAATGCTATTAATACAACTGAGTAGAATCAGACAAAGTACGGTACCTACAGTGGCAACAATACTACCAAGATAACTTTGTTGGGATTTCATCTTGATCGTAAATAAAGCACCCAACAGATAGCCCGCATAGTTTGCAGAAGCAGCCAAACTGGCATGCTGTAGATTGATGATGCCTTCATCAATCATATGTGGGTAGACCGCAGTAAACGCAAAGCGCCCGAAACCCATGCCAATTGCCATAATCAAGGCTGCACTGATTGCTGATTGTAGGACGCTGTTACTGTTTTTTGCTGACTCAGTCATGACCTGTTCGCTCCAACAATTAATCGCTATGACTCATGTGTGCGAGAGGCTGTGCTTTGGCAAGAAATTTGTAATCAAATACATAGAGCGCATAGCTGATGATACTTAAAATACTAATTAAAAATAACAGCTTAATACCAGACATTGTTTAAACCATATTTGGGTGGTGAGAAATGAATAGGTATTTAAACAAGCACTACTAATCATGTAAAATGATTTGAATTGATACTAACTATCTCTAATAGTGATAGCAATGCAGATTAAATCTTTAGAAATATTTATGATGGTGGTGAAGTTAGGCAGTTTTTCCGAGGCGGCAAAAGCACTCTATACTGTACAATCCAATGTCACCAGCCATATCAAAAAACTGGAAACAGAACTGAATGCTGAATTACTACATCGGCAGAATCCAATTCAACCTACCAGGGCTGGGGTGCAACTGTATGGTTATGCTGAAAAAATGTTGCATCTACAAAAAGAGTTGTTAGATACATTTTCCCATAGTCAACTTACAGCCAATTTCCCTTTAGAGATCGGGAGTATGGAAACCACGGCTGCGGTACGACTACCATCGTTGTTCCGCGATTTACAAAAGCACAGCCCAGATTTTTCTTTTGCTTTATCGACAGCACCCACACGTGATTTGATTGATTTAGTCCATGCATCTAAGCTGGATTGTGCATTTGTAGCACATCATGCACCGATTGACGGGATGTTTAATTTACATGTCTGGACTGAGCAATTGGTACTTATTTCTTCACAGCATGTGCCTGAACGACTTACAAATGACGATCTGATTCAAAAGAAATTTATTGCTTTTAAGCAAGGCTGTAGTTACCGCAAAGCCATTGATCAGTTCTTATCTGCCCATCATTTACCCGCAGCCAATGTGATTGAAATGGGCAGTCTAGATGGCATTATCAGTTGTGTCAGTCTGGATGTTGGCCTTGCTATTTTGCCGATCAGCTATGTACAGCAGTCCCATTTTTCCCAAAGTGTGAAGATTCATCCCATCAACTCAGCTACAGCGCAAATCAATACTTATCTGATCGCACATCGTGATATGAGCACATGGGCTACCAACATGCATCATTTTGTTGAGCTTGTGAAAAGTATGATTCGGTAGGTTGAGCAAACAGAGGAAATACTGGTTTAGCAACAGAGAAGACAGAACTTCTCTGTTGCTAACGAAAGCATACTCATGCTTTTGCCAGATAATTCTGCATTTCGTCTGCGGGAACCATCCCACCACCTGTTGCCCACACAATATGATTGGCATGCTGTAACTGCTGTTCAGTGAATTGATGTAAATCTATATAAGCTTGATCTTTGCTGATTAAAATTGGCCCTAACATACCTGCGAGCGCAGAAGGTTCAAGTTTCAGGTTTTCAGATTGGTTGAGCATTCCGAGCAAGCGATACATGGTTGCGTCATCCAATGTATAAAAACCATCTAATAATCGTTGCATGGCACGACCAACAAAGCCCGAAGCACGTCCCACTGCGAGACCATCTGCCGCAGTAATATTATCAATGCCAATGTCCTGAACTGAAATTTCATCATGTAGGCCAGTAGCTACACCCAGTAACATACATGGGGAATGAGTGGGCTCGGCAAAGATACAATGTACATGATCGCCAAATGCCATTTTTAGGCCAAATGCAACGCCACCAGGACCGCCACCGACACCACAAGGCAAATACACAAATAAAGGATGTGCTTGATCCACAACAATACGCTGTTGATCCAATTGTTTCTTTAAACGTTCACCCGCAACCGCATAGCCTAAGAACAGGGTTTTAGAATTTTCATCATCAATAAAAAAACAATTTGGATTCTCTGATGCTGCTTTTCGACCAGCTTCTACTGCAACACCATAGTCTTGTTCGTACTCAATCACGGTTACGCCATGAGCACGTAACTTATCTTTCTTCCATTGCCGTGCATCGGCTGACATATGCACGGTCACATCAAAGCCCAACTTTGCACTCATGATGCCAATGGAGAGTCCAAGATTACCCGTTGAGCCGACCGCAATGCTGTATTGCCTAAAAAATTCTCTAAATTCTGGACTGTTCAGTTTGGCATAATCGTCGTGGAAATTGAGCAGATTGGCTTGTAGTGCAAGTTGTTCAGCTCGGTAAAGGACCTCATAGATACCACCACGCGCCTTAATTGAACCCGAAATAGGGAGATGGCTGTCTTTTTTAAGCCATAACTTTCCAGCAATTTTTTGATTATAGTGAGTCTCCAGACGTTGCTGCATATTCGGAATATCAACCAGCTCTGATTCGATAATGCCATTGCTCGCAACCGTTTCTGGAAAAACAGCCATAAGATAGGGGGCAAAACGCTGTAAACGGTCCCGAGCATCATCAATATCGGCTTGTGTCAGCCCAACATAGGGCAAACCTTGCTCAAGTGTAGTGAATGATGGGTTAAACCAGATCGTCTCTTTAAGTTCAATCAAGTCTTTAACAATGGGATAGTGTGTGACAAGATTTTGAATTTGATTCGAATCCATTCGGTTTCTCATGAAATTTTAAATGCACCAATAACAGCGAATTGTCCAAAGCGTTTTATGCATTTGGATAAGTCTTCCAGTAAGCTTGAGATTAAACCAAGAACAATGATTTTTCACGTTTTTAATGCAGACTTTTAGTGAATGATATTATTTGACTGGAGATTAACTTTTGTTAATTTCTGACCAGTACACTTGACCTTTATTAAAATGAGTTCTATTTTGGAACTTATTTGATTTTTGACCATATCAGGCTTGTCTGATCAGGACTAGAATTAACCCAACTATGGTTTGAAAACTGAGAAAAATAAAAGAAACAGGAGTTTCATATGTTTGCGATACGTTATCAGCAGATTCCATTGCAATTTTTATTTGAACATCAGGCCACTTTAACAGGGCTTGGGAAAATTGGTTTGCGTAGTCTCAAAAAGCATAAGCGCACGCAACAGGTCGATTGGCAGTCGTTAGCACCGATTAATGAAGTGATTGACCCACCAAGCCTTGAATTGATAGACCACTATGTACGTTGGAGTGGTGCAGAAGCAAGTAAATATCAAAATTCAATTCCACCGCATATGGTGTCGCAATGGGGGCTGTCATTTGCAACACGTTTGCTGTTACAAACCAACTATCCATTGAGTCAAGTCATCAATCAAGGCATAAGTCTCAAGGTTCATGGCAAGCTTCCACGAGAACAAAAGCTGCTCATCCAAGCCAAGATCGCCAATGTAGATGAACGTAATGGATTAGCGCGTGTTTCTGTGCAAATTACTACGGGTACCATTACACAACCTGAATTAGTCGAAACAGTGCTGCATATGGCATTTATTCTGCCGCATTTTGAAAAAACTAAACGTACAGAAACCGTAGACCAAAAAACTTGGCAGCATTTAGGTGAATGGTCTGCGACAGCAGATGATGGTTTGAAATTTGCCTTATTAACAGGCGACTTTAATCCGATTCATTGGATTACACCATTAGCCAAACTATCAAACTTTGGTCAAAAAGTGCTGCATGGCTTTGGTGTGTTTGCACGTAGCTTTGAATTGTTGCCTGAAACAATACAGCAAATCGATATTCGATTCCTAAAACCAGTCAAACTTCCTTCAGAACATAATCGAGTGGAAACCTGTACTGAGCAGATGCAAAAGTATGTCCGTGTTGTTGGTTCGGCAGGGCAAATCTGTTTAATGGGCCAATATTCATAAAATAAAAAGGTGAGAAAAATGACGACTGCCACAGCAATCAAACAGGATGTAACTGCTTGTATTCTATGCTCACGTAATTGTGGACTCAGTGTAGAAATTGAAGATAATCAGTTCAAGAAAATTAAAGGCGATGATGATCATCCTTTCTCGCAAGGTTATATCTGTCAAAAAGCCGCACGTTTACAGCATTACCAACAACATGCAGATCGTTTAACTTCACCGTTAAAACGTCAGTCAGATGGTTCCTATCAAGAGATTAGTTGGGATCAAGCCATTCAGGAAATTGCTGAGCAGCTTGTACAGATTCGAAATACCCATGGTGGAACAGCATTTGCATCGGTTGGTGGTGGTGGACAGGGCAATCACTTGGGTGCAGCCTATGGCCGTCAGTTGCTCTACGCCATGAAAAGTTTCTATGCCTACAACTCTTTGGCGCAGGAAAAAACAGGTGATTTCTGGGTCAATGGACGTTTGTTTGGCAGCCAATCCTGTCATACCACTGAAGATGTGGAATATGCAGATTATGTGCTGTTTATCGGAACCAATCCTTTTCAAGCGCATGGCATTCCAAATGCAAGAGATACCTTAAAACATATTAAAAAAGATCCAAACCGAACCATGGTGGTATTTGATCCAAGGGTGACGGAAACGGCTAAACAAGCCGATATTCATGTGCAATTAAAGCCAGGTACCGATGCTTATCTGATGTCCGCCATGATTGCGATCATGCTGAAAGAAGAGTTATATGATCAGCAGTTTATTCAGCAGCATACGCATGGCTTTGATCAGATTAAGCAGGCCTTTCTAGCGATTCCAATCGAAGAATATATTCAGAAAGCCGATGTTTCAGTTGAACTGATTTACCAGATTGTCCGTGATTTTACTCAAGCACAACGTGCGTGTGTCCGGATTGACCTTGGTATTCAACACACCTTAAATACTACTTTAAATGGTTATTTGGAAAAGCTTTTATATTTACTCACAGGAAATTTTGGTAAACAGGGCGGCAATAATTTACATACCATGTTTATTCCGATTTTGACCAATACCGATGAGCGCAATCCAAAGTATCGCCGTACTGTTTATCATAAAATGTTCCCGATTTCTGGTTTCTTTCCACCAAATATCTTGCCCGATGAAATACTAAAAGCAGGTGAGAAACGGGTTCGTGCGGTGTTTGTGGACAGCTGTAATCCTTTGCTTACTTATCCAGATACCGCAGCATATGAGCAAGCATTCCAGTCGCTTGAGTTATTGGTGGTTGTTGATGTCGCTATGACTGAAACAGCACGTTTAGCGCATTATGTTTTACCTGCACACAGTCAATTTGAAAAGTGGGAATTCACGGGGTTTAATTTGGAATTTCCTAAAAATGGTTTCCACTTACGCCATCCACTTTTTAAAGCCCAAGGCAATAGTTTACCTGAGGCCGAGATCTACACACGCTTGCTTGAAGCTATGCAAGTGATGCCGAAACAGTTTCCGATATTGAGTAAAATTGCAGAAAAAGATTCTGCACATACAGCTTATCTCGCTTATTTTGCTGCACTTGGTGCAAATTTTGCGAAAAATAAAAAGTTAATTCCCTATGCGGCATCCATTGTATATCGTACCTTGGGTAAGACTTTGCCAAATGATGCCGCCTCTACCGCCTTATTACTTCCATTGTGTATGCAATATGCAGCTCAGCACTATAAAGCAGTTAAGCAAGCAGGATACGAAGGTAATCGATTTAATCTGGGTGTGAAATTATTCCAGACCATTTTGCAGCAACGTTCAGGTGTGGTGTTGTCGCAACATGACTATGCTGATGTGTGGAGCTTGATAGCCTATAAAGACAAAAAAATTCGGTTGGCGATTCCTGAGATGTTTATCGAATTAGCGCAGTTAAAACAGCAATCTTTGACTTTAAACGATGCATATCCCTTCATTTTGCTTGCGGGTGAACGTCGTAGTTATAACGCTAATCAAATTTATCGTGATCCTGCATGGCGTAAAGTTGATGCCGAAGGACGCTTGAGAATGAATCCTGATGATGCATTGAGTTTTGGCGTTGAAACAGGTCATACGCTGCAATGTATTTCTGAGCATGGCAAGATTCAGGTCATAGTTGAACTGGATGAAGGAATGCGCAAGGGCGTGGTGTCTTTACCACATGGTTATGGCTTACGTTATCGTGGTGGCGAGCCAATAGGACCTCAATTGAATCGTCTGACCTCTACCCAGCATTGTGATCCTTTGTCAAAGACGCCATATCATAAATATGTACCTGTTCGATTGGAACGTTTGAGTACTTAGACGATCGGTGAGTTGATTTAATTAGATATTTGCACCATCTTATTGCATATTAAATAAAACATGCCATGGGATGGTGCAAAGTAATTTGAACAAAAATACTCAGGACAAAACCTATTTTTGTTTATAGATTGAAAGAGTTGCTGGTTTGAATGAATAAGCAGCATCGGCAACACTGATAGGCTAAAACTGGAATAATTATTGCTGTAATAAAAACAATTCACTGTGATGAGTCAAACAAGGACGCACAGAACTTGTGCTAAACCCAGTTCAAAGATTCACAATATGAGTGCATATGATGAAGCATGAAATAGACGACACGAGTATACCGATCTTACAGGATCAGTATGGTCGTATTAAGCGTAAGTTACGGATTTCCGTGACAGACCGTTGCAATTTCAAATGCATTTACTGTATGCCTGAACATCCTGAATGGATGAAAAAACAAGATCTACTCAGTTTCGAGGCACTGTTTATTTTCTGTCAATATATGGTTGGACAGGGCATTGAGAATATTCGTATCACCGGTGGCGAACCTTTGATGCGCCAAGGTGTGGTGCATTTTATTCGTGATTTACAAAGTTTAAGAGCTTTGGGGCTGAAACGTATTTCAATCACAACCAATGCTCATTATTTGGCGAAGTATGCTGAGCCATTGAAGCAGGCAGGTTTGGACGATCTCAATATTAGTCTGGATAGTCTTGATCCGCTTCAATTTAAACAACTGACTAAAAAAGAACTTGCCCCTGTATTTGCCGGTATTGAAGCCGCAACAAAAGCTGGTCTACCGTTCAAAATTAATTGTGTATTGATGCAAGGTCAGAATGATGACCAAATTGTACCGATGGTGAAATGGGCCAAACAGCATAATATTCCTTTGCGTTTTATTGAGTTTATGCCGCTGGATGGTGATCAGCACTGGACAGATCAAGCCGTGGTCAGTGAAGCGGAAATCTTAATGCAGCTCTCAGCGCATTATGACATTCAGGTCTTAGAACAACAACATGAACCTGCGCGCCTTTATCAGCTTGATGGCCAATATAAACTCGGTATTATTTCAACCATTACCCATTCATTTTGTGGGGACTGTGATCGAATTCGACTGACGGCCCAAGGTGAGTTATATAATTGTTTATTTGCAAGACAAGGTCTAAATATAAAACCTGATCTACAACAGGCAATCAAACAAAAAGCTGAACTCAAACCGTTAGCATTTCATCAACTTGATCAAAAAATTAAGCCTTATATTTGGAATAAGGCGCAGGGTTATCATGCAATACAACATCAGCAAGCACGTAAAATTAGTATGCACATGCTTGGTGGTTAGAAAGCAAAGTTGTTTGGAGAAGATATGCAAACCATTGAGATAAAAATAGAAGCCTTTGGCGCAATTGAACGGTTATTGCCCCAAGCACTAGCATTTGAGTTTGCAAAAGATCAAATGGTCAAAGATGTACTATCACATATTACGAGTCTTTATCCAGATGCTAACCCTGCGATGGAAAAATGTGCCTGTGCGATTGGTGAGGATATTGTGACACGTCAAACCGCATTAGATAGATCCTGTACTTTGGTCTTGTTATCGCCAGTGGCGGGAGGGTAAACATGCGTGAATTTGCCCGTATTCAAGATCAGGCTTTAAGCCTTGATCGCTTCGATCCGATTCAATCTTTTCCTGAATGTGGTGGGGTTGATATTTTTATTGGAACTGTCCGTAATCACCACGAAGGGAAAGCGGTTAAAGCACTGAAATATACCTCTTATACGCCTGTCGCAGAAAAGATGATTCGCGCAATTGAACAGGAAATCAAAGATAAATATCAGGTTTCTTATGTACGTGTCATGCATCGGATTGGCTATTTGGATGTCAGTGAAACCGCGATTATCGCGATTGCCTATGCAGCACATCGCCGTGAAGCCTTTCAAGCCTGTGAAGAAGCAGTGGAGCGGGTCAAACATGAAGTACCGATCTGGAAAGAAGAGTTTTTTATGGATGGTACCAGTCAATATGTCGAGGGTTGCTGTATTCGCAAAGATCAAACCGATAATGTTCAAGCGAAAATTCCCCTAAGTCCCCCTTTATTAAAGAGGGATCTACCCGAGCATCATCATGAAAATTGTAGCCATGAGCATACACACGAATAAAGCGTCAGGAAGTTAAAATGAAAAATGTTGGGATGAAACCCGAGAGTTATCGTGTTGCAGAAGCACAAGCGATCTTACATGCACCCGCACATTGCATTCAGTTATTGCGAGACGGTAATACCGAAAAAGGTGATGCCTTAAAAACTGCACGTATCGCAGGTATTTTGGCAGCTAAACGTACCGATGAACTGATTCCACTCTGCCACCCATTACCGATCTACCGCGCTGATGTTGATTATGAACTGCATGATGACCATGTGGTAATTCTGACCACAGTTGAAACCATTGGCCCAACAGGCGTGGAAATGGAGGCTCTTACGGCTGCGAGCCTAGCGGGCTTAACCTTATATGACATGCTTAAACCGCATTGTGAGCCAGAAGAGCTGTGTTTAGATCAATGTAAATTACTGAAGAAAAAGGGTGGGAAATCACACTTTAAACGTACTTTACGCCAACCTGTTTCTGCGGCTGTAATTGTACTGTCAGATACAGTTGCAGCGGGTCGTAAACCCGATACTGCAGGTAAGTCTGTGGTGGATACCTTGACGGAAGCAGGCTTTGATCCGATTCATTATCAAATTTTGCCCGATGAAGCTGATCAGTTAAAAGGCTTAGTCTTAGAGCTGACCAAATCTTATGCATGTATTATGACGGTAGGAGGTACGGGTATTGGCAAGCGTGATATCACTGTGGATACTCTAGAACCACTATTGGAGCGCAAACTCGATGGCTTAATGGAAGCGGCACGTTCTTTTGGACAAAAACGAACCCCATATGCAGCGATGTCGCGTGGTGTTGCAGGCTTTATTGATCGCTCTTTGTTGGTGACTCTACCGGGAAGCCGTGGCGGGGCGAGCGAATCAATGGCGGCAATCCTACCAGCCTTGGTTCATATTTTTGATGTTTGTCGTGATTTACCACATCCGGGAGGTTATGAATAATGTCAGGATGTGGTGCTGAAAAAGGTTTGATCAGTATTGATGAGGCATTAGCGTTGGTACAAACCCAACCGAAAGCTTTAAAAGTTGAGACATTGGCTTTAGCCGATAGTCTTAATCGTTATTTAGCCAAAGCTGTCTGTTCAAATGTGGATCTACCGAGTTTTTCACAAAGTGCAGTCGATGGTTATGCCCTGAATAGTGCTGCTGATCATCTGCAAGATGCAGTCTTTGACGTGATTGGTGAAATTAAAGCGGGGAGTGAATCTGAGTATCTGCTTAAAGACGGACAAGCCATTCGTATCTTTACTGGTGGGAAAATACCTGAAGGAACAACGCATGTTGCTCGACAAGAAATTGTCGTCGTTGAAGCTAATCAAACCATTCGACTGACTGAGCATATTTCAGCCCAAGCTGATATCCGTTTTGTTGGTGAGGAAGTGCAACGTCGTCAGCAATTGGCGGATGTTGGGCAGAAAATCAATATTGGTGCACTGGCCGCACTGAGTATGGCAGGTGTACAAAGCATTGATGTTTTTCCGGCACCTAAAGTGGTTGTGGTCATTACAGGTGATGAGGTTGCTGAAACCCCTGAAGACTTGCAGGCAGGGAAAGTTTTTGATGCCAATGGTCCATTACTGAAAGCTTGGTTGCAAGACTATGGAATAGATGCAGAAATCTTACATATTGCAGATGAAGCTGCAGTGGTAACGCAGAGTTTTGAGCGCTTAAAACAACAATATGATCTGATTATTACCACGGGTGGTGTTTCTGTTGGCGATTATGATTTTGTTCGTCCGTGTGCCTTTGAAACAGGTTTCGAACAAATTTTCTGGAAAGTGAAGCAAAAACCAGGAAAACCACTTTTCTTTGCTGAATACACACAGCATGATCATCGTTGCTATTTGTTAGGATTACCTGGTAATCCTGCCGCTGTATATGTGTGTATGCAAGTCTATGGCAAAGCATTGCTAGATGCCATGCAGAACCAACGTCAACCCTTGCAATGGTTGAGCGGTGTACTAACACATGATTTAAAATCGGATGCGCGGGAACGTTTTTTAAGAATGCATGCTTATTTTGATCAAGGGCAGCTCAAGTTACAAAGCTTGGCGAAACAACAATCGCATATGCTGAGCAACTTAATGCAAGCAAATAGTTTGGTACGTATCCCAGCCAATACGAAATTGGAAGCAGGACAAATCCTTTCAGGGCTATTCATTTACAACTAAATTGTTTTGATGAGTTTATGTAAAATTGCTGAATATTGGTATTTTTAGCCAAGTACCAATATTGCATCTGATGGATAAGGTGGTTTAGTGTATATTTTATATTGTTTAGTTTCTAAACAAGACGGTTCAAGACATAGATGTCTTTCAAATAAAACTTTAAAAAAATGATTAGGTGATAATAATGAAATGGGACGAAATTGGCGACCAGCCATGTTCAGTGGCGAGGACGCTTTCTGTATTAGGTGATCGTTGGACAATGCTCATCTTACGTAATGCATTTATGGGTATACGCCGCTTTGATGATTTTCAGCGTAGTTTAGGGCTTACACGCCATGTACTTTCAGAGCGTTTAAAACGTTTGGTTGAGCATGGAATTTTGACTAAAGTACCGTATGTTGATCGTCAAGAGCGCTTTGAATATCAACTCACAGATAAAGGTTTAGATCTATATCCAATCATTCTCTCAATGGTGCAATGGGCCGATAAATGGATGGATATGGGACTGGGTAAACCTGTTGAATTTACCCATAAAAGTTGTGGTCGGAAAATCAACCCCAAAGTGGTGTGTTCTGAGTGTGATGAACCGATTAAAGCCAAAGATGTTCGTGTCGCGGCTGGGCCCGGTTATTTCGCATTTATAGAGCAAAAAAAGCAAAGTGCCTGATTTATAAATTTTGTCGTTCTGTCTCTTGTTGAATGGCATGAGACAGAACCTCAAAAACTTTGGGTTGTAGTGATTGTGCAACATTAAAACGAATAAAGTTTTTGAAATTCTGGCTTTGGCTAAATGCATTTCCTGGAGCCAAAATCACGCCATTGTCTAAGCAGCGCTGTGCGATACGTGCTGTATCAAAGTGATGTGGTAATTCACACCATAAAAATATCCCTGCAGTGGGTTTAACCCAGATTTTGATTTCCAGTTTCTCAAGTTGTTTGATTGTTGCATCCATAGCTTTAGATAAACGTACCTTCAATTCTTCTAGGTATTTACGATAATTTCCATCTGTTAAAGCGGCATATAAAATTTCTGAAGATAAATTACTTCCTCCAAAGCAAGTCGCGATTTTGATATCCGTTAAATCCTCAATCCATTCCGTTTTGGTTGCAATATAGCCTGTACGGACTGAGCCAGACAAAGTTTTAGAAAAACTGCCGATATGAATGACACGAGATAAGCCATCCAAAGCTGCGAGACGTGGAGCATTATGCAATTCTAAATCGGCAAAAATATCATCTTCAATCACGATCAAATTGGATTGCTCAACCAGTTTTAACACCTGATAAGCTGTTGATGCCGTTAACACAGCACCAGTCGGGTTATGAATGCCTGAGTTGGTAATGTAGAGACGTGGATTGTAGTTTTGGATCGCCTGTGAAAATGCTTCAAGATCAGGTCCAGTTGACATATAAGGCACGCCGATGATTTGTATCTGATGAACTTTGAGTAGGGCATGAAAGTTGAAATAACAGGGGTCATCAACCAAAACCACATCATTTGGTTTAAGGAAATAGCGACAAATTAAATCGATGGCCTGCGTACCTGAATCGGTTAATAAGATCTGATTTGGACGCGCTTCAATGCCTTTGCTCAAGATTCTTCTTGAAAGTAATTCGCGTAAAGGTGCTAGACCTAAGGGTGTTGAGTAATCAGTCAAAATGTTTGGAGAAGCTTTGGATACTTTACGAATCGCTTTGCGGATATTTTCATGTGGCAGCCAGTCATCAGGTAACCAACCACATCCCGGTTTTAGAACACCTTGTTTTGCTTCCAAGGCTTGTCTTGAAATCCATAAAGGATCGATGCTTCGATCAATTTTTGGATGGATTTCAGAGATAGACAAGGGTGCAAGCGGTCCTGCAACAAAAAAGCCCGAACCAGTCTTCGCTTCAATAATCCCTTGAGAGGCAAGACGTTCATAAGCTTCAACAATGGTTGAAACTGATAAGTGAAGTACGGCAGCTAAAGCACGAACTGAAGGTAGGCGAGAACCTGGTAGCAATGAACGAGTTTTGATTTGTTCATGAATGTGCTGTATCACGTAATCAATTTTTGTACTTTTCATCACGATCTACCTTTAAACTGTATGGGTAAATAAGCCAATACAGTTATTTAGAATTGTACTGTACTGTGTATGGTGCTTAAACCATATCACAGTTTAAATTCTTCATATAGATTCGGAGAATTTAAATGAAAACTTTAAGTCGTGGCTGGATGAATGGTCTGATCGGTGTGATTATTTTTGCTGGTTCACTACCAGCCACGCGCGTTGCGGTTATGGATTTCAGCCCTACCTTTTTAACTGCTGCTCGTGCCGCAATTGCGGGTCTTCTTGGTTTGGCATTGATCTTATTATCACGTCAGCAACTTCCTGAAAGAAAAGATTGGTTGCCATTATTTTATGTTGCGATTGGGGTTGTGGTTGGCTTTCCGTTATTTACAGCATTAGCACTTCAGTACGTCAGTGCTGCACATACGATTGTCTTTGTCGGTTTATTGCCTTTGGCAACTGCTATTTTTGGTGTATTAAGAGGTGGGGAAAGACCAAATCTAGTATTTTGGCTATTTGCAGTTTTAGGCGCTTCACTGGTTTTTGGTTATATGTTAGTCCAAACGGGGAGTTGGGCATTTAACTATGGTGACATTTTCATGCTATTGGCAATCGTATTCTGTGGTTTTGGTTATGCCGAGGGTGGAAAATTATCTAAGCATTTAGGTGGCTGGCAAGTAATTTGCTGGGCTTTGATTATTACGTTGCCGATCATGCTACTCATTTCATATCTGTATATGCCTGTGAGCTTTACACAAATTTCAACATCAGCAAAACTTGGATTAGCTTACGTTTCTTTGTTTAGTATGCTGATTGGTTTTTTCTTTTGGTATAAGGGTTTGGCACAAGGGGGAATTGCAACAGTTGGACAATTACAGCTTCTACAACCGATTTTTGGTCTTGTCATTGCCGCTGTGCTATTGCATGAACAGGTTAGTGCTGCGATGTTTGTTGTGACCATCGCAGTGATTGCCTGTGTCGCATGTGCTAAAAAATTTGCATAGTGCAAATCATTATAAGCAATTAGCAGGTTTAGGGACGCCAGCCAAGCGACTTAAATGTCGAGCGACTAAACCTGTATTAAATTTTTGTTGCAATACTGCATTATCAATCTCAGGACTAACGGTTTTCATTAAAAACTTAATCAGCGGACGTGTTGCCGGTGAATGTCCAAACTGTTGATAAAACTGACGTACTGCATAAAGAATCTCAAAATGCCAATCGGTTAACTGCACATCTAAAGACTCGGCTAATTCTTGTGCAACGTCTTGATTCCAGATGGTGTAATCAATTAAATGGCCGTCTTGGTCTAACTCTAACTGCATAAAATAGCCTAAAAAATTTTAAAAAATGAATCGAAATGATTTTACTTCAAAGAAATACAACGTTTGAATTTGAGGATCAAATCAGCAAACTGTGCATAATCGATCGCCTGAATTTGAGTTTTAGCTTCGTCATTAAGCAGGTTGAACTCATTACTTAAACAGTAAATGTTATGGTAAGTCTCTGTAATTGATATAGGCACGAGCACCGCCGCATTACCCATAATCACAATACAGTCATCAGATTGTGCCATTTTAATTAAATCCGACCAGATTTCGTCAGCATTAGATTGCACGAGGAACAGTGTTGTCGCTTGCATGAGGTCGCCTTACCAGTACAGTATATGATCAAATGATTGGATAAACTCAGGACAGAGATCAATAAATTCAAGTTCCTGATCTGTATTTTTAATTATACTAAGCTCTTGATTCTTAGACTCAATTAAAATTGGGGTTAAATCATAGAACTCAAAACTTTCAACCATATTGGCTGCAATTTTAAATTCGTGTAAAAGTTGATTAAATTCTAATTTATTTTCTAATAAGTTAATTGCAGCACATTTTAATAATACTTTGACAGAAATACCAAAGGTTGCTAAAACCATAGTTGCGGACAAGCTTTCATTGATTTGCAAACTTGTTAAGTTAGGTTGGGTTAGAATGACGAGTACAGATTTCACACAATTTACCTTTTCAAAGCAACACTCTAGTAAAGAACTTTAATTAAAATTGAATTAAACGAGAACAGCTTTGTACTGCGTCAGCAAGCTCTCCGAGACCGACAAGTTCAAAGCCACTGGCTAAGTTGTAGTGTTGAAGTGAATGACGTTTTGCATTGTCCGCATCAGTGATGCCCCGAGCAAGGGCTGCACTGACACAGACAGGGAGTCGAATGCCGAGCTTTTGCCATTCTTGTTTTAGGTTGCGTTGATCATCGGGAAGCCACTGTAAATCATTCGCAACCTGAACACCATCTTGGTAAAAGAAGACACGAATTTCTTCATGCCTTTTTTGTAAAGCTTGAGCTAAACCAAAAGCATGCCAAGCCACAATTGAAGTAGGCGAAGAAGTTATTAGTAATAGTGTGCTCATTGAATATTCACTATGGTCATAGTTGGCAAAAAAATGATGGACAGATATAAAGGAAGGTAATTATACAATGATTTTGCTGACAGGTGGTTTAGGCTTTATTGGTTCACATATTGCTTTGAGCCTTTTGGCTCATGGGCAAGAAATCGTCATTGTGGATAATTTAGCCAATTCAACCTTACAAACTTTAGAACGTTTAGAATATATCTCAGGGATGTATATCCCATTTGCAAAACTTGATGTTCGAAATACACCCGCTTTAAATAAAGTTTTTGAACAATATTCAATCGATACTGTCATCCATACTGCTAGTTTTAAATCTTTAGAAGAGTCTGCTTTAAAACCGCTCGAATATTATAATGATAATGTGAGTAGTATCATGAGCCTGTTAAGGGCGATGCAACGCATGGGAGTTAGACAGCTAATCAATCTTTCAAGTTTAGCTGTTTATGGTCAATCTGATGCAGTACTTTCTGAAGATACTGAATTTAATTACAAATATCCGAATCCTTATATTCGATCACAGCAAATGGTTGAGGACATTATTGCCGATACCTACAAAGTAGATCCTGAATGGCGCATAGTGAATCTGCGCTTATCAAATATAGTCGGGGCGTTTGAGCATGGTGTCTTGGGTGAGTTTGTCACTCAGCTTCCAAAGAATATTGTTCCTTTGGCCTTACAAGTTGCAGCAATGCAGAGAGAATATATTGAGTTGCAGAATCAAGCCCCAACGGCTGATGGGACGGTTGAGCGTAGTTTTTTACATGTCTTAGATGCGTGTGATGCTATTTTAATGGCATTGAATTGGTTAAGGTCGCAGAATAACTGTCTAGAGTCTTTCAATATTGCGCATTTAAAATTGACCTCGATTCAAAGCTTATTAACTGAAATTGCAAAAGTGACGCAAACGCGTGTGCATACTCAGCCCGCAGTATTTCAGCATCAAGAGCTTGCGCAGTTAGGTGCATCAATAGATAAAGCTAGCAAGATACTAAATTGGTCGCCAAAGCGATCTTTAACCCAGATGATCGAAGATGAATGGCGGTTTTATTTAAATACCTTAAAAGGTAATTAAGATAATGATTCTTATTTACAATTATATCTGCTTTGATTAGGATAACGGCAACTAGCCAAAGCATCACTTTGCTTCAGCCCGTAAGAACTTTAACCAAATAGAGCAGAGGTTGTTTATGCAAATGCGAATTGAACACGACACAATGGGCGAAATTGAAGTACCTAATGAAGCCTTATGGGGTGCGCAAACGCAACGGAGTTTACAGAACTTTAAAATTGGTCAGGAGCGATTACCGCGTGCCATGATTCGTGCGATGGGTCTGGTAAAAAAAGCCGCTGCAATCACCAATGCTGAGTTGAAGCAATTGCCTGAAGACTTAAGCCAATATATTGTTGGTGCTGCTGAGGAAGTTATTGCGGGTCAATGGGATGCTCAATTTCCATTAGTGGTCTGGCAAACAGGTTCAGGTACGCAAAGCAACATGAACTGTAATGAAGTGATTGCCAATATTGCCAATCAAAAGTTAGGGCAAGTCTTGGGTGCGCAAAAACCAGTACATCCAAATGATCATGTCAATCGTGCGCAATCGACCAACGATTCATTTCCAACCGCAATTCATGTTGCTGCAAGTATTCAAATCAATGAATTACTGATTCCTGCGGTAGAGCAGCTAAAAGCTACTTTACAGCGTAAATCAGAAGAATTTGATGATATCGTCAAAATTGGTCGTACTCATTTACAAGATGCGACGCCTTTGACTTTAGGGCAAGAGTTTAGTGGTTATGTGTCCCAGTTGGAACATGGCTTAAAACGTTTACAGCAAGCGCTTGCAGGTTTATATGAGCTGCCTTTAGGTGGTACAGCTGTCGGTACTGGATTGAATGCACATCCAGACTATGCGGTTAAAGCAGCTGAACAATTGGCCGAGCTTACAGGATTACCTTTTGTTACTGCACCGAATAAATTTGAAGCTTTAGCTGGACGTGATGCTGCTGTGTTTGCATCAGGTGCATTAAAAACACTTGCGGCAAGCTTAAATAAAATTGCCAATGATATTCGTTGGTTGGCAAGTGGCCCACGTTGTGGATTCGGAGAAATTCGTATTCCGGAAAATGAACCTGGTTCAAGTATCATGCCAGGTAAAGTCAATCCAACCCAGAGTGAAGCGATGACCATGGTCGTTGCTCAAGTCTTGGGCAATGACACAACGATTAACGTTGCAGGTGCATCTGGTAATTTCGAATTAAATGTATTTATGCCTGTGATAGCTTATAACTTATTGCAATCGATTCAGTTGTTGGGTGATGCATGTAATAGCTTTAATGATCATTGTGCAGTAGGAATTGAGCCAAATCGCGAGAAAATTGATTATTTCTTGCATAATTCATTGATGTTGGTGACTGCATTGAATCCAGTGATTGGCTATGAAAACTCAGCCAAAGTTGCTAAAACAGCTTATAAGGAAAATAAAACCTTAAAGCAAGTTGCCGTTGAACTTGGTTTAGTGACTGCTGAACAATTTGATGAAGTAGTGAAACCTGAAAATATGGTGTCACCGAATAGCAAATAAGTCTTATAGATGAATGAAAAAATCCTTCTAATCATAGAGGGATTTTTTATGAGTAGTTTTTATAAAGTGAACTGCGTACAATATCCTTTTGATTTACCTGACTGTTGCTTCATTATGCTGAATATCTATTTAACAGATACCCAAACCAACATCCAATTTTCTGATCTTCCAAATGAAAATCCTGTTAAGTTTCTGTTGAATTTAAAGAAAATTTTCCCAAGTACTGCCGATTTATTATTGCCCGTTCTGCCTGAAGATAATAATTTAGAAAATGTAACATGGGAGGCAACATCAAAAGACTTCGAGGTTTTTAAGAAGTTATTAGAAGGTTGGGGGATTATTGAGCTACGTTTAAGCGCGATTACAACTTATAAAGATAAAAACTTTGCCAATGAATTGGTAAAAAAAGCCCAAGTTCGACGTAAGCAAATTGCTCAAGCGCAGCCACAACTTTCATTGATTGCTTTGGATTATGTGTTGATGCATGAAATTCATGCGCTGATCGATGCTGAACTGGTCATGATTGGGGAGAAATTCTATTTACCAACATTGCGTGAACTTTGGAAAGGACGGTTTCCTGAGCAAATTTTGCAATGTAAATTTTAATATTTGAAAGCAGACTCCAGTCTGCTTTTTTATTGCTTAAGTTATTTGAAATAGAACAATTCTTCATCTACAAACAATTACAAGAATTTAGTGTCGGTATTTTTAGGCGGCATATATATTGCTTATAAGGATATAAATATTATTGCGGGAGAGAAGTTCTTCAATGAACTCGCCGAAGGAGCAACGACCCCGGAAACTCTCAGGCAGAAGGACTGTAATAATAGAAATACAATCTGGAGAGCAGTGCTCAACTTGTAGAAATTAACAATTTTTTTCTTCTATGATAAACACTCACCGAAGGGGAAGGCTCAATGATTAATTGGTAATCATCTGCCAAAACTCTCAGGTACCATGACAGATGGGGCTATGCATTAAGAAATGTTATACATTTCTAGGAGTTTGCTATGCCACATGTTGTTGTCATTGGTGCGGGGATTACGGGTGTAACGTCTGCTTATGAATTAAATAAATTAGGCTATGAGGTGACGGTAATTGATCGTCATCTCTTTCCAGCCATGGAAACCTCTTTTGCCAATGGTGGTCAGTTGTCTGCCTGTAATGCCGAAGTCTGGAATCAAAAGGCAACGGTACTTAAAGGCATTAAGTGGATGAGTAAAAAGGATGCACCTTTATTGCTCAATCCATCTTTTAGTGCACACAAATATCGCTGGTTGATTGAATTTTTAACACATATTAAAAACTATAAAGCCAATACCATTGAGACTGTTCGTTTAGCACTTCTGGCGAGACAACGCTTGTTTGAGATTGCAGAAAAAGAAAGTATTTCGTTTGACTTGGAAAAGCGTGGCATTTTACATATGTATCACACTAAGGAAGACTATGAGATTGCCAAAAAGGTCAATGATGTGCTGGTTGAAGGCAAACTGGAGCGAAATGCGATTACACCTGATGAAATGAAAGCCATTGAGCCTACGCTAACAGGTGACTATTTTGGGGGATATTACACGGCTGGGGATGCAACAGGAGATATTCATAAATTCTCTGTTGGCTTGGCTGAAAAAACTCAGCAAAATGGTGTGAAATATCGTTTTGGCTTAGATGTTGTTGATGTCAAATTTACTCAAGACAAAGCAGTTGTTCACTGCAAAAATAGTTCCGAAAATGTCAATCCAAGTGCGGATGGAATTACTGAAATTATTGCCGATTTAGTTTTGGTTTGTGGTGGTGTAGGAAGTTACCAATTAGCCGACATGCTCGGTGATAGTGTGAATGTTTATCCTGTCAAAGGCTATTCAATTACGGTGCAGCTGAAAGATGAGCGTAGTGTAAAAAATGCACCGTGGGTGAGTTTGCTGGATGAAAGCGCCAAGATTGTGACCTCTCGCCTCGGTGCTGATCGTTTACGTATTGCAGGTACCGCTGAGTTTAATGGATATAACCGAGATATTCGTGCAGATCGTATCCAGCCTTTAATTAATTGGGTCAACCAAAACTTTGATATTTCGACTGAGCATGTTGTGCCGTGGGCAGGTTTGCGTCCAATGATGCCGAACATGCTGCCTGTGGTAAAACAGGGTAAGCAACCACGAGTGTTTTATAACACTGGACATGGACATTTGGGCTGGACTTTATCTGCTGCAACAGCGGTATTGATTAGCCAAGAGATTGCAGAAAAATTCCCAAGCTGAATCAAAAAAGCCGATGTGAAAACATCGGCTTTTAAATGTTAAAACTATTAATCGTACAAACGATAGATTCCAGTAAATCTGCCGCAATCTTTCTGTTCCGATTTAATAATCAATAAGGCTTTTTGAAAA
This sequence comes from Acinetobacter sp. Tr-809, assembly GCF_011753255.1. Lineage (NCBI taxonomy): Bacteria > Pseudomonadati > Pseudomonadota > Gammaproteobacteria > Moraxellales > Moraxellaceae > Acinetobacter > Acinetobacter sp. Tr-809. The sequence goes on along the minus strand of NZ_VWVZ01000001.1, from coordinate 560,400 downwards.
TCAAACTGATACTGGCATTTTTTTTCATTATCGATGATTTGGCCTTTTTGTTCAGGTGTGCTATATGCCAATAAAGACAATGTTTGAGTTTCTAGACGATTGTTAGGGTTGCGGTATGCTGTGCCTTCTATTTTGAGTTTATCCTTATCCAGCTGGTGGATCTGTAAATGCACAGGTTGAGTTGCCAGTTTACCGTGTTCATATTTCAAATAATGCTGTGTTAAGGTTTGGTTCATTGAGGTATAAAAATTCAAATCATCCAAACGTGCATCAAATTGCTGCTGATAGCAGTTTTTAGTTTTACATTGCTGTACTTGATTCAGCCAGAGTGTCTGGGTGTCATGTAATAACTGTAACGGGGCATCGGTCACCAAATAAGCAGTTAAAAATTTGGCATTGAGCTTCAGGCGCTGCTCTTTATATTGCTTGGAGCAGATTTTTTGAGCTGCCAAATCCTTGCTGCTGCAGTCAATGGATTCTGCATAGGCAAATGTTGAGCAAAAACAACTCAATGTGATGATGTAGCCAGATTTCTTTAATTGATTTCTTACAGTGTTAAACAGCATAATCACTTATACTTTCAGTCTAATTTGCTCAACGTACTATAGCGAAATAGAAAGCCTGAATACAAGATTTGTTCGGTATATTGTAAAAGGAAAATCATATGGTTGCTCAAATTCGGATTGGACAAGGGATGGATGTGCATGCGTTCGAAGAAGGTAATTTTGTTACTTTGGCGGGTGTTCAAATTCCACATACGCATGGTTTAAAGGCACATTCGGATGGGGATGTGGTCTTACATGCGCTGAGTGATGCTTTATTGGGAGCTTTGGCACTTGGGGATATTGGACAGCATTTTCCAGATACGGACCCTGAATACAAAGGTGCAGATAGTCGTTTATTACTTAAACATGTTTATCAATTGATTTTAGATCGTGGTTATCAGCTCAACAATGCAGATATTACGGTTGCTTGCGAACGCCCTAAATTAGCAAAGCATAATTTAGAGATGCGTCAAAGTATTGCAGATGTTTTAGATGTTGATGTGACTCAAATCAGTATTAAAGCCACAACAACTGAAAAATTGGGATTTACTGGTCGTCAAGAAGGTATATTGGCGACCGCAACAGTGTTAATTTCGCATCAAGCAAAATGATTGCTATTAATTAATGATTGTTCAAGTTCTTGTGTTGCTTTACGGCCTTGCAGTTGTAAAGTAATGCTATGAATTAAGCCTGTCCAAGTTTCGTTCGGTTCCCAAATTTGGTGTAAAAGTTCTTGGGCAGTTGGTAGGTCAATATTCATATAGAACTGGCGGTAGAGATACATCAAACTGCTGACACGCATATTGTCATCACAGTGTAGCCAAATAATTTCATTTTGAACCAAATGATCTATGAGATCCAAAACAAAGAGACATTGTTCAGAGCAAGGTATATCCCATCCGATTGGAATATGAATGTAGTTTAATCCCAAGTCTAGACAGATCTGATCCTGCTCAGATAGATGGTTATCTGATTTGCTGGTCGCAAGATTAATGACAGTACTGCAACCATATTCTTTAATCTGTTGTAATTGCTCAGCAGTTGGTTGAGCAGAGCTAAACAGATGCTCATGCACCAATGAGAAACTTGGTATTTGAGATAAGGCTTGTTCTAGTGAGGTCATAACGTACGCTGCGTATTGAGTGAAGTTCTCATATCTTGAGAAACTTAATCTAATGGGCTTGTCTTACTATAAGTGTTTTTATTTCAGTGTTCAATTTAGAACGCACAAATAAAAACAGCATCGAATGATGCTGTTTTTTTTAACTTAGTCTTTTTTTAGATTCTCATTCAGTAAGAATTCCATCAACGCTTTTTGAGCATGCAAACGGTTTTCTGCTTCATCCCAAACCACAGCATTTTTGTGGTCTAGCATATTTTCTGAAATTTCTTCACCACGGTGTGCAGGCAAACAGTGCATGAATAAGCAATCAGGGTGCGCTAAGTCCATGAGTTTTTCATTGACTTGGAAATCTGAGAATGCTTTTTCGCGTAACTTCTGTTCTTCTTCCTGCCCCATGCTTGCCCATACATCAGTCACGATGAGGTCCGCATTTACAGCAGCATCTTCGGCTTTATTAAACACTTCTACACAGTCGGCAAACTCAGCGAGGAATCTTGCTTGTGGTTCATAACCTTCTGGCGATGCGATTTTAAGCTTAAAGCCCATCATATGTGCTGCTTCAATATATGAATTACACATATTGTTACCATCGCCAATCCAAGCCACAGTTTTGCCTTCGATGCTACCACGGTGTTCTTGGAAGGTTTGCAAATCTGCAAGGAGCTGGCAAGGGTGGTGATCATCAGTCAGACCATTGATCACAGGAACAGTTGAATAAGATGCAAAGCGTTCCACAATATCGTGACCGAAAGTACGGATCATCACAATATCCAGCATACTCGATATTACACGTGCAGAATCTTCAATCGGTTCACCACGACCTAATTGAGTGTCGCGAGGTGAAAGGAAAATAGCGCTACCACCAAATTGACAAATGCCAGCTTCAAAAGAAATACGTGTACGTGTACTCGATTTCTCAAAAATCATTCCCAAAACTTTACCCGCAAAAGGTTGGTATAGCGTATTGCTATGTTGCATGCGTTTAAGTTCTTGTGCGCGATCTAAAATGCGTTGCAGTTCTAATGAAGATAGGTCACGTAAAGTTAGAAAATGCCGAAGCGCCATAGCTACTCCCACAATAATTATTGAATAAAAACAATAATTAATTGCTGTTTGACGAGTGGTGGATAAAAAAGAATTGAATACTATACTATACGTTCAAGAAAATGCAAAAGAATTAGACTTTTTGATGAGCCTTTAAGAATAAATCTATAGAATAATTAATATAATCAATAATTTCAGCATCATCAGCTGGTACGTCTAAACCCATTAAATTGCGCCACTCGACATCGCGTAAAATGCCAAAATACATGGTCGAAGAAAATTTTGGTTTCGTGCAATAAATCTCACCACTGTTATGTGCATGCTCAAGGGCAAAAGCAATGGTATTTTGAATATTAAGTGCACATTGATCGTAGAAATAATGCGCCAGTTGTATGTCTTTTTGGGTTTGCTCGGTAAACATCCGCATAAAAGCGATATTTTCAGGTTGAATAATGTGGTGGTAAAAACGTTGAAGGGTTTGTGTGAGGTAGCTTCTTAAATCAGGTTTTTCAGGTGTATAAGGGAAACAAACGCCTTTAAAGAAAACTTCTCGACGATAATCACAAATCGCAGTAAATAAGCCTTCTTTATTGCCAAAATACTTATAAATGGATGTTTTTGAGCCCCCCGCATGATTGACGATATCATCCAAAGACACGGCTTCATAACCTTTCTCTAGGAATAAATCGGTTGCGCACAATAATAGGGCAAGGCGACGTTCTTCTCCGCGGCGAGTTTGAGGTTTAGCACAGCTTGGATAGCAAATATCAGTCATTATCTACTTGAGGATCGTTGGGTTGCTTCTAGTATAGCAAAAACCATATCTATTGTATGGCTATGAAATTGATGAGTGTTTCAAAACATCTCAATTTAAATAAAAAAAGCGAGTCTCTAGTACTCGCTTTTTTTATTGCTTTTCACTATGCAGAACGGATTTCGTCGTCTTCTTCGTCATCGCTGGAATCCATGCCAAGCTCTTTGAGCTTGCGGGTCAAGGTATTGCGTCCCCAACCCAAAAGTTCAGCAGCATGGCGTTTACGTCCGCGAGTTTGTTGTAGTGCAGCATTAATCAACGTGCGTTCAAACATCGGTGTTGCGATGTCTAGAAGTTTCATTTCACCATTTTTAAGCTTTTGGATCGCCCATTGCGCCAATAACTCATCCCAATGATGAACAGCAATGCGCTCAACCAAAGCTGGGCTGGTGTTTGAAGCTGCTTGAGCATCACTGTTCTTATGTACAGAGGCTTGCTTAAGCTCAGCAGGCAGATCTTCTGGATAGACTTCACGACCCGTGATCATCACCGTCAACCAGCGACAAGTATTTTCCAACTGACGTACGTTACCCGGCCAAGGCAGTTGTTGCATATAGTCTGTGGTTTCAGTGCGCAAGATTTTTGGACTGACTCCAAGCTCTTTGCCCGCACGTGCCAAGAAGTGCTGAGCAAGCATTGGGATGTCTTCACTGCGGTGTGACAGCTTTGGAATATGAATACGAATGACGTTTAGACGATGATATAAGTCTTCACGGAAACGTCCTTCATTCACCAGTTTTTCCAAATCCTGGTGGGTTGCCGCAACGATACGTACATCCACTTTAACTGGGATATGTCCACCGACGCGGTAGAACTCACCATCTGCTAAAACACGAAGCAAACGTGTTTGCGTTTCAAATGGCATGTCACCGATTTCATCAAGAAATAAAGTACCGCCATTGGCTTGTTCAAAACGGCCTTGATGCTGTGTATTTGCACCGGTAAATGCGCCTTTTTCATGTCCAAATAACTCAGTTTCAATCAAGTCTTTTGGAATAGCTGCCATATTCAGTGCAATGAACGGTTTGGCACGACGAGGTGAGTGTTTATGCAGTGCATGGGCAACCAACTCTTTACCTGTACCAGATTCACCATTAATCAATACGGTAATGTGTGATTGTGATAAGCGACCAATTGCACGGAATACTTCCTGCATTGCAGGTGATTCACCAATAATTTCGGTCGATTGTAAGGGTGAAGCGGTTTTGGTTGCTTCTTGTTGTTGTAATTTATTGATATGCAAAATTGCACGATTGACCAAGGCCAGTGCTTCATCAATATCAAAAGGTTTTGGTAAATATTCAAATGCACCAGTTTGATAGCTTGATACGGCAGACTCTAAATCTGAATGTGCCGTCATAATGATCACGGGTAGGTCGGGATGCGTGTTCTTCACCTTGGATAAAAAGGTCAAACCATCAATGCCCGGCATACGGATATCCGTTAAAATCACATCGGGCGCATCATCATGTAAGCGTTCAAGTGCAGTTTGTGCTTCTTCAAAGTTGGTGACGTCAAAACCTTCTTCTTTAAAGGTTTTTTCAAGTACCCAGCGCATGGCACGATCGTCATCTATTACCCAAATTTTATTTCGTGACATGGTTTAACTCCCAAGGTAGATATAGGCTAAATACGGTTTTTCCTGGAACTGATTGACACTCAATCATTCCGTTATGTTGATGCATAATATTTTGAGCGATACTGAGACCCAGTCCTGTACCTTTGGCACGGCCTGTAACCAGTGGATAAAAAACTGACTCTAGAATGCTTTCTGGAACACCAGGGCCATTGTCTTCAATGTCAATGCGAACTGTTGAGCGATTTAGAACACCATTAATGGTGACAAGACGCTGGATTCGGGTTCTTAAAACCAGCTCTGGTTCTGAGTCGATAAAAAAGTCTTTATTCTCGGTCATGGCTTGTACCGCATTGACACTGATGTTGAGCATGACTTGAATCAGTTGGTCTCGATCCGCCATGACATCAGGTAAGGACAAGTCATAGTCCCGTGTGATCTTAATTTTCTTCTTGGTTTGATTTGCAATGAGAGAACGAACACGTTCCAAAGGTTCATGCACATTGACATGTTCATAGCTTGGTAACTGACGTGAGCCGAGCATGGTGTCAGCCAAGTTGGTAAGACGATCGACTTCGCTAATAATGATGTCAGTAAATTCACGATAGCTTTCATCATTTAAACTACGTGCAAGTAATTGAGTTGCACCACGAATACCTGCGAGTGGATTTTTAATTTCGTGCGCTACACCGCGGACCAATTGTCGAGCGACTTGATGTTGTTGAACTAGGTTTTCTTCCTTGGAAATTTTCAACATACGATCGATAGGATTGAGTTCAATTAACAGCAACGGGTGATAGCTTTTGCCTGCATTCAATTGAGAGGCTGTGTAATCGACATGGATCGGTTTAAAATTTACATTGATTACTGCTTCACGACGCGTGTAGTGTTGACCACTTTCTAATGTATTTAATAGGGCTTCATGTGTATTGAAAGTATCATCATGCGCATGCAGCAAATTTAATACAGGCTGACCGGAAGCACGGAGCAAGCTGATATCAAATAATGCTTCACAAGCAGAATTTAAATAAAAAATATTAAGCTTACTATCGACCAATAAAATGGCAGTGCTCAGATTATCTACTAAGAGTCGATAGTCGATAGTGTTCTGTTGATCCATTTGTGAATCGTCCTGTTTTAAAATGGCGCAATAAATATAAATTTTAATGAATAGCCATTAACTTCTAAAATGTACTTTATGCAAAATACAAGCCAACTTTGTATTAACTAAATTTCAAACACTTAATTCTGAAATAAACGATTTATACGGTATTTTTCACATACATCTGCTTATTTCAATATTTTATTATGTCCCAAATTGGTGCGTTGTTGGATTTTGTTTAAAATTTTGGTTGTATTTTGGTGCATTACACAAAGAGATGGCATTGCAGCTATGCGTAGACAAAGAAAAGTCATACAATACGCCGATTCAAGTGGAGCGCAGATTCATGAAGACCCCCAAAGTCGGTTTTGTATCTTTAGGTTGTCCTAAGGCATTGGTAGATTCTGAACGAATTTTAACTCAGTTAAAGACTGAAGGTTATCAAGTTGCATCAGATTATGACGGTGCAGATTTGGTTGTTGTTAACACCTGTGGTTTTATTGAATCTGCAGTGCAAGAGTCTTTAGATGCCATTGGCGAAGCCATGAGCGAAAACGGTCGAGTGATCGTTACTGGTTGTTTAGGTAAAGACGAAGATAAAATTCGCCAAATGCACCCAAATGTTCTTAAAGTAACAGGTGCGGCAGCGTATCAAGATGTAATGGAAGCAGTGCATGAGTATGTACCTGCACCGCCAAAGCACAATCCATTTATTGATTTGGTTCCTGAGCAAGGTGTTCGTTTAACACCCAAGCATTATGCCTATTTAAAAATATCAGAAGGTTGTAATCACCGCTGTACATTCTGCATTATCCCAAGCATGCGTGGGGACTTAGTGTCTCGCCCTGTAGGTAAGGTGTTAGATGAAGCTGCAGCACTCAAACGTGCTGGTGTAAAAGAAGTCCTCGTGATTTCTCAAGATACCTCTGCATATGGTGTAGATACTAAATACAAGCTGGACTTTTGGAATGGTCAACCAGTAAAAACCAAATTCTATGACATGTGTGAAGCACTTGGTCAGCTTGGAATTTGGGTGCGTTTACATTACGTTTATCCGTATCCGCATGTGGATGCTGCGATTGATCTGATGGCTCAGGGCAAAATCCTACCTTATTTAGATATTCCTTTTCAGCACGCCAGTCCGCGCATCTTAAAATTGATGAAGCGACCAGCTCATAGTGAAAATACCTTAGAACGCCTTAAATTATGGCGTGAAAAATGCCCTGAATTGGTGATTCGCTCAACCTTCGTGGTTGGTTTCCCTGGTGAAACAGAAGAAGATTTCCAAATGTTATTGGAATGGTTGAAAGAAGCTCAACTTGATAGAGTTGGTTGTTTCACTTATTCACCAGTCGAAGGCGCTACAGCAAATGATCTGCCTGATCATGTGCCAGAAGAAATTAAGCAAAATCGCTATGAACGTTTTATGGAAGTTCAGCAAGAGATTTCTGCTGCAAAATTGCAAAAACGTATTGGTCAAACCATGACCGTGTTGGTGGATGGTCTAGAGGATGAATTCCCAGTAGCAGTTGCACGTTCATATGCAGATGCGCCTGAAATTGATGGTAACGTTTTTGTTGAAGATATTGATAAGAGTCTGATTAAAGCTGGCGATTTGCTGGAAGTCGAAATTACCGATGCAGATGAATATGATTTGTATGCAAAGTTAATTCGGATTAAATCTGCTTGATATTGAATTAAATTTAAGAAAATTTTGAGATTGGTCGGTTTGGAGTATAGGTATGTCAGCTTCTAAAAATCCACGTTATGCACGAATTTTGCTAAAGCTTTCTGGTGAAGCTTTAGCAGGAAATAAAGATATGGGTATCGATGCCCAAGTATTAGATCAGATGTCACTTTCGATTGCACATTTGGTTGGTTTGGGTGTACAGGTAGGTATTGTTGTTGGTGGCGGTAACTTATATCGCGGTAGCCAATTGCAGAAAGACGGTCTTGTTGGCCGTGTTACTGGCGACCAAATGGGCATGCTGGCGACTGTGATGAACGGTTTGGCACTGCGTGATGCATTGGTACGTCGTAATATCAAAACACGTTTAATGTCAGCTTTATCGATTGGTACAGTGGTTGAATCTTATTCAAGCCGTGATGCCATTCGTCATTTAAGCCAAGGCGAAGTATGCGTATTTGTTGCAGGTACAGGTAATCCATTCTTTACCACGGACACAGCTGCTTGCTTGCGTGGTATCGAGATTGAAGCAAACTTAATCTTGAAAGCAACTAAGGTTGATGGTGTTTATAACAAAGACCCGAGCAAATATGATGATGCCATTAAATATGACCATTTAACTTTCGATCAGGTGCTTGATGAGAAACTTGGTGTAATGGATCTTACGGCAATTTGCTTATGTCGTGACCATAATGTTCCATTGCAAGTTTTTGACATGAACAAATCTGGTGCATTACTTTCTGTAGTAATGGGCGAAAAAGAGGGTACTCACGTTACTAATTAGAGTTCGTTAAGATTTCACCCTGCACTGTGTTATAGACTAAAACAACACAAACTAGGCATGAAGCGTAAATAATGGCGATAACCTTGTTGAGTTTCATTGCGGTGTTTGTGGATGTTTTAGTCAGAAGTCTGAGGGTAAAAGATTTTTGGCGCTACTGCGTTATGTTTAATTTATTTAGAATGGCTAAATTTCATAAAACATGCCTTGTATTGTCTAAAAAATATTCTCTGTCACAATCATCAGTGAAATGTTAATAAACCGTCATGTACGTGAGCCATAAAGCTCTTTATACTACTGTCTAAATATTTTGTAATACCTATGAATAAGTAAGGAAGATCATATGATTAACGATCTCAAAAAAGATAGCGAACAGCGTATGCAGAAATCGCTTGACTCGTTAGAGTTGGGCTTTGCTAAAGTTCGTACAGGTCGTGCGCACCCATCTATTTTAAATGGTGTGATGGTTTCTTACTATGGTTCTGATGTTCCATTGAATCAAGTGGCAAACGTTGGACTTGAAGATTCGCGTACACTATTGGTACAACCATTCGAGCGTTCTATGGTTGCTGCGATTGATAAAGCGATCCGTGAAGCAGGTTTAGGATTGAATCCAATTACTGCTGACGCAATCCGTGTACCAATGGCTGCGTTAACTGAAGAAACTCGTCGTGATATGCAAAAAGTTGCACGTGCTGAAGCTGAAAATGCCAAAGTTGCGATTCGTAACATTCGTCGTGATGTGTTGGGTGATATCAAAGCATTATTGAAAGAAAAAGAAATTTCTGAAGATGATGATCGCCGTGCGTCAGATGAAATCCAGAAAATTACAGATAAATATGTTGCAGAGGTTGATAAGCGTCTTGCAGCGAAAGAAGCAGAGTTGATGAAGGTCTGATATTACTATGACCTTGCAAGAAGAACCGCTTCTTCCTCAACATGTTGCCATCATCATGGATGGCAACAATCGTTTTGCCAAAAAAAAGCAAATGCAAAAAGGCGATGGGCATCGAGAAGGCAAAAATGTCTTGGATCCTATTGTTGAGCACTGCAAAAAAGAAGGTATCCGTGCATTAACAGTTTTTGCATTTTCAAGCGAAAACTGGAATCGACCACAGTACGAAGTCGACCTGTTAATGAGATTGTTAGAAGAAACAATTCATGAGCAGTTGCCTCGTATGGAAAAATTCAATATCGCGCTTCGCTTCATTGGAGATCGTTCTCGGTTGTCAAATGATTTGCGTGATTTAATGCAATACGCAGAGCAGAAAACAGCAGCTTTTGATTCAATGACGCTCACCATTGCCATTAGTTATGGTGGTATGTGGGATATGGCGCATGCAGCAAAAGTAATTGCGCAAGAAGTGCTCGCCGGAAAACTTCAAGCAGATCAGATAAATGTTGATTTATTTGATAAATATGTCAGTCTAAATGATCTACCTGCTGTGGATTTATTAATTCGTACAGGCGGAGATTACCGATTATCCAACTTCTTATTATGGCAAGCTGCGTATGCAGAGTTGTATTTTACTGATACCTTGTGGCCAGAATTTACTATAGAAGAGTTGGATCACGCATTTCGTGTTTTTTCAGGACGTGAAAGACGCTTTGGTAAAACTTCAGAACAGATTCAACAAGCGAAAATAGAGAATTAATAATGTTAGAGCGGATTATTACCGCATTGGTGTTAGTTGCTGTTGTTTTAAGTTGCATGTTTGCAACGCAATCACATTATCCAATGTTTGTGCTTATGATTTTAGCCGCGGGGGTTGCAGGTTATGAGTGGTTTAAGCTTATGCCTCGAATTACATCGCCTGTGTCAAAACCTAAAGCTTGGGTATATGGTGGATGTGTGGCAGCAGTATCAACACTGGCATTATTTTTTGATGATGTAGCTCTTTTGCTGTGGGCGGCATCCATTCTCACTTGGTTGGGCAGTATCTATTGGGTTAAGAATTTCCCAGAATCTGATAGCTGGTACAACGTCTCATTACATGTCGTTGGATTTATTCTGATTTCTGCTGCAGTGACAGCACTTTATGGTGTATGGCATAGTTCACCATGGTGGCTGATGTATTTGTTCCTGCTGGTATGGGGGGCTGATAGTGGTGCTTATTTTGTTGGGCGTAAATTTGGTAAGAAAAAACTTGCACCTTTTGTAAGCCCAAATAAATCTGTCGAGGGTTTGTATGGTGGTATCGCGACAACCATTATTATTATGTTGGTTGTACAGTATTTCTATCTCAATCTAAGTGTTATACAACTTATTTTATTCTTAATTCTTTCAATTATTACCGTGTTTGCTTCGGTGTTGGGTGATTTGTTTGAGTCAATGATTAAACGCCGTGCTGGAATTAAAGATTCTGGTCGTGTCCTTCCAGGGCATGGTGGTGTATTAGATCGTATTGATTCTTTATTGGCAGCGGCACCAATTTTTGCAACAGGTATGTATATATTAAAACTTATTGGTGTAGATCTTTAAATGACTCAAGCTGTTTGTATATTGGGTGTTACGGGTTCAATTGGACAAAGTACTTTAAAAGTATTGGAACAACACCCAGACCAATACACTGTATTTGCAGTCTCTGCATATAGTCGTTTAGATGAACTTTTAGAAATTTGTAAAAAATATCATCCGAAAATTGTTGTTGTACCGAATGAAAAAGCATTTGAGTTGCAACAACGCTTTAATCAAGAAAATTTAAAACAAATTGAAATTTTAACTGATGAAGCAGGCTTGATCACAATTGCTGAACATGTAGATGTCGATATTGTGATGGCAGCGATTGTGGGTGCGGCTGGTCTGTTGCCAACGCTCGCTGCTGTAAAAGCAGGTAAGCGTGTTTTATTAGCAAATAAAGAATCATTAGTGATGTCTGGCGACATCATGATGCAGGCTGCAAAAGATAATAATGCGCTGTTATTGCCGGTAGACTCTGAGCACAATGCAATCTTCCAGTCGTTACCACATAATTATCTAAACGCTGAAAGAACGGGACAACCACAATTGGGTGTCTCGCAAATTCTACTAACAGCATCTGGTGGTCCTTTCCTGAATCACAGCTTAGAACAATTAAATGATGTAACACCGCAACAGGCATGTAAGCATCCAAATTGGTCTATGGGGCAAAAAATCTCGGTGGATTCTGCAACTTTAATGAATAAAGGCTTAGAATTGATCGAAGCTTGTCATTTGTTTTCAATATCAGAACATTTTGTTACAGTTGTTGTTCATCCACAAAGTATTATTCACTCCATGGTGCAATATGTGGATGGGTCAACTTTGGCACAAATGGGTAATCCTGATATGTGCACGCCGATTGCACATGCATTGGCGTGGCCAGAACGTTTGACAACACATGTTCCTGCATTAAATTTATTTGAGACGGCTCAATTAAATTTCCAATCGCCCGACCTTGTTAAATTTCCAGCATTGGACTTAGCACGTCAGGCGATGCGCGCAGGTGGTTTAGCACCAACCATTTTAAATGCGGCCAATGAAATTGCAGTTGCGGCATTTTTACAACAAAGAATTCGATTTACTCAGATTTCTCAAGTTGTCGAAAATACTTTGCAAACTGTACAAAATGCTAAAGCAGAAAATATAGACATCATTTTGCAGACTGATATGATCGCAAGACGAATTGCAGAAAAGTATATTGTGGGTATAGGAGGCTAAATCGTATGAATGCACTGTTTATGATTGTTGCAGCGATTTTATTGCTTGGCCCTCTGATTGCAATCCATGAATTTGGTCATTATTGGGTTGCTCGCAAATTAGGTGTTAAGGTTTTAGTCTATTCCATTGGTTTTGGACCAACTTTGCTGAAATGGAAATCTAAAAAATCAGGCATTCAGTATCAACTTTCTGCATTACCGCTTGGTGGTTATGTCAAAATGTTGGATGAGCGCGAAGGGAATGTTGCTGAGCAAGATTTACCTTATGCATTTAACCGTCAATCTCCATGGAAACGGATTGCGATTGTTGCTGCAGGCCCATTGATTAATCTAATTTTTGCTGTATTTCTGTTTTGGATTTTATTCTTACCCGCACAAGAGCAACTGAATACCCGTATTGGTAAAGTGATGCCGAATACGCCAGCAGCACAAGTCGATTTGCATGTTGGCGATAAAGTATTGATGGTTGATGGTCAAACAACATCAACATGGGAAAAGTTGAATTATGCTTTGGTCAATCGAGTGGGTGAGACTGGACAGGTTTCAATCATTGTTGATCGTGCTGGGACTGAAAAACAATTTAGCTTACCAATCAAAGAATTTTTAAAAGATCAAAGCCAATCTCCATTAGATGTACTTGGTTTCCTACCATATCGTCCCGTTATTCCTGCAATTGTGAAAGAGCTAAGTGCGGATGGCGCGGCAGTGCGTCAAGGCATGAAGGTGGGCGATCAAATTGTTGCAATTGATAATGTTGCAATGAAAGATTGGTTTGATGTAGTGGATGTTGTTCAAAAGTCACCCGAAAAGCTCTTGAATATTGATGTGTTACGTCAAGGCCAAATTGTGCATTTACAAGTGATGCCTCAAGGGCAGCGCGATAATATGGGCAATACCACAGGTATGCTTGGTGTGAAAAGTGATGCAGGTAAAATCACGATTCCGAATGATTACAAGCAAACCATTCAATATTCACCAGTTGAAGCACTTGTTGTTGCATTTGAAAAGACCACACAGCTTTCGGGTATGATTTTCAACTCCATCATTAAAATGGTGCGTGGACTGATAGGTCTGGATAATTTATCTGGCCCAATCACAATTGCCAAAGTTGCTGGTCAAAGTGCGGAAATGGGGTGGCAAACCTTTATTTCATTCATGGCTTTGATGAGTGTAAGTTTGGGGATTCTAAATTTATTGCCGATTCCTATGTTGGATGGTGGTCATTTAGTTTATTACTTTATCGAAGCAATTCGTGGTAAACCTGTTTCTGAACAAATACAGATGTTTGGTCTAAAAGTTGGTATGGTACTGCTCGGTAGCATGATGCTTTTGGCTTTATTTAACGACTTCATGCGTTTATAACAACGCAAACGGAATTTAACTTACTGGAAAATATATGGGCATGCGTCACACACATTTATTAATGCCTTTGGCACTGGTTAGTGCGATGGCAGTGGTACAACAAGCATACGCAGCAGATGAGTTTCTTGCACGAGATATACGAATTGATGGCTTAGTGCGTTTAACACCTGCAAGTATCTATTCTATGTTACCAATAAATAGTGGCGATAGAGTCAGTGATCCTATGATTGCTGAGGCGATCCGTACTTTATATGCCTCAGGTTTATTTGACGATATTAAAACCTATAAAGAAAAAGATGTCCTGGTGTTTAGAGTTGTTGAACGTCCAGTGATTTCAAAATTGGAATTTAAAGGTAATAAACTCATTCCGAAAGAAGCCTTAGAACAAGGTTTAAAAAAGATGGGTATTGCTGAAGGTGAAGTGTTTAAGAAGTCTGCGCTACAGACTATTGAAACTGAGCTAGAACAACAATATACACAGCAAGGTCGTTATGACGCTGATGTGACGGTTGAAACTGTTGCACGTCCAAATAACCGTGTTGAGTTAAAGCTGAACTTCAATGAAGGTACAGCGGCTAAAGTATTTGATATCAATATTATTGGTAATACTGTTTTCAGTGACAGTGATATCAAACAAGCCTTTGCAGTGAAGGAAAGTGGTTGGGCCTCTATTGTGACCCGTAATGACCGCTATGCACGTGAAAAGATGGCTGCAAGTTTAGAAGCTTTACGTGCCCTCTATTTAAACAAAGGCTATATCAACTTTAATATCATCAACTCTCAACTGAATATCAGTGAAGATAAGAAGCATATCTTTATTGAAGTGTCTGTAGATGAAGGTAGTCAATTTAAGTTTGGCGAAACGAAATTCTTGGGTGATGCACTGTATAAACCTGAAGAGTTACAAGCGCTTAAACTGTATAAAGATGGCGAAACCTATTCTCAAGAAAAAGTAAATGCGGTTAAGCAATTATTACTACGCAAATATGGTAATGCTGGTTATTACTATGCCGAAGTGAATGTGGTACCAGATATTAATAATCAAACAGGTATTGTTGGTTTAAATTATTACATCAATCCTGGTCAACAAGTAACAGTGCGTCGTATTAACTTCACAGGTAACAGTAAAACTGCGGATGAAGTGTTACGTCGTGAAATGCGTCAAATGGAAGGCGCATTGGCAAGCAACGAGAAAATTGACTTATCGAAAGTTCGTTTAGAGCGTACGGGCTTCTTTAAAACGGTTGATGTGAAACCTGTTCGTGTTCCAAACTCACCTGATGAAGTTGATTTAAATGTCAATGTTGAAGAACAACATTCGGGTACGACCACACTTGCAGTAGGTTACTCGCAAAATGGTGGTGTAACCTTCCAAGCAGGTTTAAGCCAAACCAACTTTATGGGTACGGGTAATCGTGTTGCGATCGACTTGTCACGTTCTGAAACGCAAGATTACTATAACTTAAGTGTTACTGACCCGTACTTCACCATTGATGGTGTTAGTCGTGGTTATAATGTTTATTACCGTAAAACTAAGCTCAATGAAGACTATAACGTTAACAACTACGTCACCGATAGTATTGGTGGTAGTGTAAGTTTTGGTTATCCAATTGATGAAAACCAAAGCTTAAGTGCCTCTTTAGGTATTGATCAAACTAAAGTAAGAACGGGTCCAAGTGTTTCGACTTATATCCGTGACTATTTATTGGCGAATGGTGGTAAGCAGACAGCAGAATCAACTTGGTGTCCATCAGGCAAGCCAGAAACTCAGCCAGATCCTAAAGATCCTACTAAAACGATTGAAGTACCTGGAACTTGTGATGGTGGATTCCGACCATATGGCAGTGCATTCGAAGGCACTTTCTTGACCTATAACTTGAACTTGGGTTGGTCATATAACACATTAAACCGTCCAATTTTCCCGACATCTGGTATGTCACATCGTGTTGGGCTTGAAATCGGCTTACCAGGTAGTGATGTTGATTATCAAAAAATGACTTATGATGCGCAAGCATTCAAGTCACTCTGGGGCGGCTTTGTACTTCGTGGTTATGGTAAGTTGGGTTATGGTAATGATTTACCATTCTATAAGAACTTCTATGCGGGTGGTTATGGTTCAGTCCGTGGTTATGACAACAGTTCTTTAGGTCCAAAATATCCAAGTGTAATTTTCCAAGAAACTAAACAAAATGACCTTGATCCAGAAGAAGTGGGCGGTAATGCACTCGTTCAATTCGGTACAGAATTAGCACTTCCTTTACCATTTAAGGGTGATTGGACTCGTCAAGTACGTCCAGTGCTGTTTGCTGAGGGTGCTCAAGTGTTTGATACTCAGTGTGATGTACCAAAAGGTAATGTCACAATTGATGGTAAGGAAGTTGATATTAAGCAATATTGTAAAGATAACAATAAGTTAGATTTTGGTAATATGCGCTATAGTGTTGGTGTCGGCTTCACATGGATTACCATGATTGGTCCATTATCACTCAGTTATGCATTCCCGCTGAATGATAAAAAAGGCGATGATACTAAATCTATCCAATTCGAAATCGGTCGTACTTTCTAAGTACGACCTTGTTTAGTGCTGTAAAATATATAAAGGAAGTCATAATGAAAACATTAACAATGCTCGTGTTAGGTTTGGGATTCACGGTTTCTGCATCTGTAAATGCTGCAGGACTTGGCGTAGTTGATTTAGCGAAAGTTGTTGAAAGTAGCACTTATCTAAAACAACAAAATGCGAGCCTAACTCAGTCTGTTAAACCAACTTCGACTCGACTGGAGCAATTGGGTAAAGAGTTAGAATCTTTACAACAGAAAGCACAGACTGATGGTCAAAAAATGAATCAGGCTGATATTCAAAAACTGACTGCTCAATATCAGTCAAAGTTAAGTGAATTCAACTCAACTCAACAAGGTTTACAAACTAAAGTTCAGTCAAGTTTACAGGCGATGAATACAACTTTTGAGTCACGTGTGAAGCAAGCTGCTGAACAATTGCGTAAAGAAAGTAACTTAGACTTTATTTTGAATAAAAATTCTACGATTGCCTCTGACGCTCAATATGATTTAACTGATAAAATGATTCAAAAGGTTAACGCAATTAAATAATCAATGAATAGACGTACTTATCGTTTAGAAGAAATTGCTCACTTTGTCAAAGGTGAGCATTTCGGTGACAAAGATTTCCAAATTTCTTATTTGGCTAGCTTAGAACACGCAGAAAAACAGCATATTTGCTTTGTAAATGGTGAAAAATATTTAGCACAAGCAGAAGCGAGTCGGGCTGGCGTATATATTGTGACAGCATCACTTAAACAACAGCTTGCAAGCAAACAAAATTTTATCGTTGTTGATAATCCTTATTTGGCATTTGCCACACTTACACATTTATTTGAAAAAAAGATAACCCTATGCGGTATCGAGAGTACTGCACGAATCCATCCTTCTGCAATTATTGCTGATGATGCTTATGTAGGCCATTATGTTGTCATCGGTGAAAACTGCGTCGTGGGCAACAACACGATTATCCAAGCACATGCATTTCTTGATGATGATGTCGAAATCGGTAAAGATTGCTTTATTGATGCACATGTCACCATAACAGGTGCAGCAAAATTAAAAGATCGTGTTCGTATCCACGCCAATACGGTGATTGGTACTGAAGGTTTTGGTTTTGCACCTTATCAAGGCAAGTGGCATCGTATCGCGCAACTTGGTTCAGTTCGTATTGGCAATGATGTCCGTATCGGTTCAAATTGTAGTATTGATCGCGGTGCACTCGATGACACAATTTTAGAAGATGGTGTCATTATTGATAATCTTGTGCAAATTGCTCACAATGTTCAGATTGGCGAGAACACCGCTATTGCTGCCAATTGTGGAATTGCAGGAAGCGCGAAAATTGGCAAAAACTGTATCATGGGTGGTGCATCAGGCGTGGTTGGACACCTTGAAATCACAGATAACGTGACACTTACAGCAATGTCAATGGTCACAAAAAATATTTCTGAAGCTGGCACGTATTCTTCTGGCATGGGACTTTTTGAAAATAGTCACTGGAAAAAGACGATTGTGCGCTTAAGACAATTAGCAGATGTGCCATTGACCCAAATCGCCAAAAGGCTTGATCATATGCAAGCTCAATTAGAGTCCCTTGAATCAACCCTTAAGTTACGTAAATAATTTATTATGACTGAGTCTACATTACCAGCATTCACAATGCCTGAATTACCTATGGATATTCTTACCATTCGTGAATATTTACCACATCGTTATCCTTTTTTACTCGTTGATCGTGTTACTGAAGTAACTGAGAATAGCATTGTCGGTTATAAAAACGTCTCGATTAACGAAGAGTTTTTGCAAGGGCATTTCCCAACTTACCCAATTATGCCGGGCGTATTGATTATTGAAGCTTTGGCACAAGTCTCTGGTATATTAGGTTTTGTACTTACAAATCAAAAGCCAAAAGCAGGTTCATTGTTCCTGTTTGCGGGTGCTGAAAAAATCAGGTTTAAAAAACAAGTTGTTGCAGGTGACCAGCTTATCTTAAAATCTGAACTTGTGATGCAAAAACGTGGCATTTACAAGTACAATTGTACCGCTAGTGTCGATGGTAAGGTTGCCGCGACAGCAGAGATTATTATTTCCCACCAGAAAATTGAGCAGACATGAGTAGTCAAAATTTAATACATCCTACAGCAATTATTGACCCGTCTGCAGAAATCGCATCTGATGTACAAATTGGTCCGTATTGTATTGTAGGTCCAAATGTAAGTATTGACTCTGGTACAAAATTACATTCACATGTTGTTATTGGTGGTTTTACCCGAATTGGCAAAAATAATGATATTTTCCAGTTCTCAAGTATTGGGGAAATTTGCCAAGATTTAAAATATCAAGGTGAAGAAACTTGGTTAGAAATTGGTGATGATAATAAGATTCGTGAACACTGTACTCTACATCGAGGAACAGCTCAGGATCATGGTGTTACTAAGATTGGTAGTCACAACCTATTAATGGTGAATACACATATTGCACATGACTGTGTAATTGGGAACCATAATATTTTTGCCAATAATGTGGGTGTCGCTGGGCATGTGCATGTTGGTGATCATGTGATTGTCGGTGGTAATGCAGGCATTCATCAATTCTGTAAGATTGATTCTTACAGTATGATCGGTGGGGCCGCTTTAATTCTTAAAGATGTTCCCGCTTATGTGATGGCGTCTGGAAATCCAGCGCGTGCATACGGTATGAATATTGAAGGCATGCGTCGTAAGGGCTGGTCTAGAGATACTATTCAGGGTCTAAGAGAAGCCTATAAGCTGATCTATAAATCTGGTCTTACTACCGAGCAGGCAATTGAACAGATTCGTAGTGAAATTTTAGTGAAAACGCCAGAAGCGCAATTGTTTATTGATTCTTTAGAACAATCAACTCGCGGGATTGTGCGTTAATTGCTAGATTGAAAAAAAAGACACTCATGTGTCTTTTTTTTATGCCTAATTTTCCTGTTCCACAAATTGTTGTCGATACTGTTTCGGCGAATGCTCAAAAGTACGCTTAAAAGCCTGACTAAATGCAGTTTCTGATGAGTAACCCACTTTATTGGCAATTTGCTGTACAGAATAATTACTTTTACGTAAATATTGGCTTGCTAAACGCATACGGTGTTGTTGTAAATAGGCAAGCGGGGATTCTCCGATTACTTCGTGGAATAAACTTGCGAATTTTGAGCGTGACATACAACACTGTTCAGCAAGAGACTCAACCGTCCAAGCATCTTCAGGATGATTGTGAATTGCGGCCAAACTGTTGCTGAGTTCTGGATGGTTTAAAGCACTAAGCCAGCCATGTTGGCTAGAAATTTGCTGAATATGGTCTCGAATGCATTTGATCAATAAGATATTGACCAAATGATCGATAATAATATCGCGTCCTGCTTGAATATTCTGGGTTTCAAGAGCCAGAAAATGTAATCCGATTTGTAACCATTCAGGTGCATTGGTATCGCCATGTTGGAGATGGATGATTGACGGTAAAGCCTGAATAAAAGGACGAGCCATGATTGTATCAATCTGGCAGCGTACGGTCAGGATGAGATTTTTTTCTGATGAATGAGTACCGAATTCGATGGCATCTTCTTTGTGACCATCGAACAGTTTTGAAATATCAACGGCATCGACTAGCTTAGTAATGGCATTATCTGCACCTGTATGCGCCTTTCCTGATGGAATTACTATAATTTCACCCGCATGTGCAGTTAAACTATTCTGCGCGTCAATTTGAATAAAAACAGAACCCACCAAAACAATATGAACGATTAAAGCGGTTTGATCCTGGCAGATAAAACTCCATTCTCCTTGAGTTTTCAAATAGATATATTCAGTGTGATTTAAATGAATATCAGCAAATATTTTACTTAAAGCATCCATATGATTTTTTAATGACGTATTCATTTAAATTATAGAGAGCTCCGCTAATAACTCAATATGTGTTTATAGGACAAAAACAGGGAGGATGATGCCAAAGACTTTGACATAGCTTTTTTGGACGCTTGCAACTGTCATGAATTCGATAATTCCTCAAAATATACTTATATATACAAAGACATGGATTCGATGATGAATGCGCCAGTAAATGTTGAGCAAGAACTTACGCCAGTAAGCATTCCAAAGTCAAAAACTCAGTTGGATCGTAAACGTTATTTATGGGCCATTAGCCCGGCTTTACCTGCAATCGGGATAGGTATTTTAGCAGGTTATCAATTTGCACCACGTCCATTGAAAAAAATCTTTGCTTTAGGCGGACCAATTGTTTTACATATCGTCATTCCGACGATTGATACTATTATTGGAAAAGACGCCAATAATCCAACAGATGAAGATATTAAACTGTTAGAAAAAGACCCTTATTACTCTCGCTTGGTGAAAAGCTTTATTCCCTTGCAGTATGCAGCTAATGTATATGCATGTTATTTAACTAGCCGTAAAGAAACATCGTTCATTGATAAGATTTTTTTAGGGATATCAATGGGTGCAATCAACGGAATTGCGATTAATACAGCACATGAACTCAGTCATAAACATGATCGTATTGATCATATTCTGTCGCATTTAGCGCTTGTGCCAACAGGCTATAACCATTTCCGAATTGAACATCCTTATGGCCACCATAAACGTGCTGCTACACCTGAAGATCCTGCATCTTCACAAATGGGTGAAACATTCTATGAGTTCTGGCCGCGGACAGTAGTTGGTTCTTTTAAATCTGCAATTGAAATTGAAACCAATCGTTTAAAACGTAAAGGTAAAGAGTTCTGGTCAACTGAAAATGAATTATTGCAAGGTTGGGGCATGAGTGCTGCTTTTCATGCATCGATGGTCGGTTTGTTTGGTAAAGGCGTCATTCCTTATTTAGCGACTCAAGCATTCTATGGCATTAGCTTGTTCGAGATTATTAACTATATCGAGCACTACGGTTTAAAACGCCAGAAAGACAAGAATGGTAAGTACGAACGTACCATGCCAGAACATAGCTGGAACAATAATAATATTGTGACCAACTTATTCTTGTATCAATTGCAACGTCACTCAGATCATCATGCTTATCCGACACGTCCGTTCCAAGCATTACGTCATTTTGATGAAGCACCTGAATTACCAAGTGGTTATGCAAGTATGTTATTGCCTGCTTTGATTCCACCTCTATGGTCAAAAATGATGGATAAGCGTGTATTTGATCACTACAAAGGTGATTTGAATAAAGCCAATATTTTCCCAAAACGTCGTGCAAAACTGTTTAAGAAATTTGGTGTGGTTGATCAGTCTCTCATTGAAGTTTCTACAGAGACAGCAACTACAGCATAATCTAAACTGCTTTCCCAAAGCAGGGCACTGATGAGCAATCGTCAGTGCCTTTTTATTTTCTTGTATAAAAAGCTTAACCAAGTACAGATTTTGAATATTCTTACTGTATATCTATGTATAACTTAAAAATAATCTTGTAATTGGTTTATGAGGCAAAGATGACAAAACATTATGATTATATTGCGATTGGTGGTGGTAGTGGTGGCATTGCATCAGTGAATCGTGCTGCGATGTATGGAAAAAAATGTGCCTTAATTGAAAAATCTGAAATAGGCGGGACTTGCGTCAATGTTGGTTGTGTTCCTAAAAAAGTGATGTGGTATGCCGCCCATGTCGCTGAATCGATTCAGAAATATGGTCCTGACTATGGTTTTAATACTAAAGTTGAGTCATTTGATTGGCAGGTTTTAATCAAAAATCGGCAGGCCTATATTGATAGAATTCATCAATCTTATCAAAATAGCCTAAGTAAAAATCAAGTTGATCTTATTCAGGGGGCAGCTTATTTTATTGATAAAAATACCATTGAAGTTAATGGTGATCGCTTCACAGCAGATCATATCCTGATTGCAACAGGTACACAGCCTTCACTACCTAAGATAGATGGGGTGGAATATGGAATAGATTCGAATGGCTTCTTTGAATTAAGTGCTTTACCAAAAACTACCGCAGTGATTGGTTCAGGTTATATTGCGGTTGAGTTAGCGGGTGTGTTGAATGCTTTAGGTTCTCAGGTTGGATTATTTATTCGTAAGGATTTACCTGTAAGGCGTTTTGATTCTTTTTTAAGTGAAACCTTAGTTGAAGTGATGCAGACAGATGGGATTGCTGTGCATACGCAAGCTGTGCCTCAAAAAGTTACAAAAAATGCTGATGGTAGTGTTGTACTGCATTTGGAGAATGGTGAAAGCCACACGGTTGATTGTTTGATTTGGGCAACGGGTCGAGAGCCAAATACTGCGAATTTAAATCTGGAGAAAGCCAATGTCCAGCTCGACGAACGAGGCTATATTCAAGTCGATAAATTTCAGAATACATCCCAAATGGGCGTTTATGCGGTAGGTGATATTACTGGAAAAATGGAACTTACACCTGTCGCGGTGGCTGCTGGGCGCAGATTGTCCGAACGATTATTTAATCATAAACCAGAAGAGCATTTGGATTATGACAATATTCCAACCGTGGTGTTTAGCCATCCTCCAATCGGAACGGTGGGGATTACTGAGCAGGAAGCCATTGAGCAATATGGTCAGGAGGCGGTAAAAGTGTATAACTCATCATTTACCGCGATGTACAGTGCGATTACTCAACATCGTCAACCGACCAAAATGAAATTGGTCTGTGTAGGCGATAATGAAAAAATTGTTGGTATTCACGGCATCGGCTTCGGTATGGATGAGATTTTACAAGGCTTTGCCGTTGCTTTAAAAATGGGAGCAACCAAGAAAGACTTTGATAATACTGTTGCAATCCATCCAACTTCTGCGGAAGAATTTGTGACTATGCGATAAGTGCTGGTTTGGTAGTAAAAAGGACGTTATTGCAACGTCCTTTTTATTTTTCGAATTAATTTTTTACTTCAATTCGCTTGATGATTTACCGAGTTCACGACGCGCAATAATCAATTGCTGAATTTGCTGTGTCCCTTCAAAAATATCCAAGATTTTTGAATCACGTGCCCATTTTTCTAATAACTCATCCTCAGCATAACCAACACTTGCAGCAAGTTCGACACATTTCAGTGTGATCTCATTGCATACTCGACCCGCTTTTGCCTTAGCAATTGATGCTTCTTTAGAGTTTGGCTTTTTATTGTCCGCCATCCACGTGGATTTGATTGTTAACAAGCGGGCCGCTTCCCATTCAGCTTCCATGCGGTAAATCTGTGCAGCAAGGTTTGATGTCTGTAAATATGGTGTTTTGTAGTCTGCATCAAGCTGATCTTTAAAGATTTCTTTGATACGCTCCAAAGAGGCTTTGGCACAACCGATCGCCATTGCTGCAACCAGTGGGCGAGTATTATCAAAAGTTTCCATCACGCCAGCAAAGCCTTTGGCAACATCGATTTCAGCATTACCCAATAAATTAGCAGCAGGAACGCGACAGTCGATAAAGCTAATCACGGCCGTATCTGAGGCTTTAATCCCCAGTTTATGCTCAAGTCGTTCGACTTTCATTCCTGCTGTGCCTTTTGGCACAACAAAAGATTTGATTGCAGCGCGACCTAGTTTTTTATCCAAAGTTGCCCAAACCACCACAGAGTCTGCACGCTCACCTGAAGTGACAAAGATTTTCTCACCGTTGAGGATGTATTCGTCGCCATCTTTGGTCGCAGTGGTACGAATTGCCGCAGAGTCAGAACCACAACCAGGCTCAGTAATTGCCATGGCTGCCCAAGTACCCTTGAAGCGTTCTAACTGCTCATCGTTGGCGACAGCGGCAATAGCAGAATTTCCAAGACCTTGGCGGGGCATACTCAATAATAGGCCTGTATCGCCATAGCACATTTCAATCACACCCAGTGCGGTTGACATATTGTTGCCATTCTTATTGCCAGATTCCGTTTCGCCTCGTTTGCCCACTGCTGCACCAGCATTAATACCTTCACCACCTTCATTCATACCATCAATTAATGATGCAAGCATGTCGAGTTCTTTAGGGTAGGCGTGTTCAGCTTTATCATATTTGCGTGAGATTGGGCGGAGCACATTCAATGCAACTTCATGTGCTTGATCGACCATCATTTTGAATTTTTTAGGACTTTGTAAGTTCATTGTATTCTCCTAGGATCGTCAATTAAGCATGTAAGCCTGAGTGTAAAACGGCAGTTGCACGTAGATCACGGTACCAGCGCTCAACAGGATGTTCTTTGGTAAAGCCATGACCACCTAAGATCTGTACACCATCTGTACCGATTTTCATTGATTTTTCTGCACAGAGTAAGCGGGCCAAATACGCTTCACGGTGGAACGGTTTGCCAACTTCTGCCAAGCTTGCTGCATTGAGTACCAACATACGCATGGCATCGATTTCAATCGCCATATCGGCAATCATAAAGGCAACACTTTGACGGTGCGAGATCGGTTCACCAAAGGCAGTACGTTCATTGGCATATTTGATACAGTAGGCTTTGATTGCTTCACAGGTCCCAACAGCCATGGCACACCACATCAGATTACCGAGATCAACAAATGCAGTGTAATCGAAGTCTGAGTCACCTAAACGTAAGGCAGGAGTCTGATTGAACTGTAGTGTTGCTGTTTCTGCAGCTTTTAATCCCATTGCAGGATTGGCTTTAATGGAGATGCTTTCATTGGATTGCACCACGAAAATATCAGGCTGACCATTAAACTCTGCACTCACAAGGAATACATCCGCAGTATCACCTAGAAGCACCAAGGTTTTTTCACCTGTGATATAGAATTGTCCATTAGCTTCGGTTGCTGTGGTTTTTAACTGGAATGGATTGAAGGCAGGGGTAGCTTCTTGAAAGGCAAAGCTTGCAGTGACATCGGGATCTTCTGCAAACACAGGTAAATACATAGATTGGACTTGGGTTGAACCCCAACGCGTAATCGCATTGATGACACTGAAGCTGCTGAGTAGGCCGGCGGTTAAACTAAAATCTCCCTTGGCCAGACTTTCAGCAATCAGAATATTACTAACAATATTTTGTTCAGCCGCAACACCACCTAAAGCTTCTGGTAAAGCATAGTAATTCAAGCCTAAATCGACTAGGTGCTGCCATAGTTCTTCTGGAAACTGAGCATGATGATCTGCATCATGCGCCAAAGCATATAAAACTTCTTCCGCAAATTGTGACATCGCGTCAACCGTCATTTGCTGTTCTTCAGTCAGACTGAGATCAAACAGATTTTTATTGACCTGATTTGGGAGGCGTTGTTTATCTATCGCTTGAGGCTTAAATGCTTTTTGTGTTTTTGTAAGTACCTTAAAGCCCGTTTTTGAACCTTGATATAATGATTTCTCTACAAATTTTCTTAATTTGAGTTGATCAAGTACTTCGCTTCCCGCGATTTTTGTGATCAAAGATAGCCCAAATCCTTGCGCTTTATTCATCATATTCGACATGGTTTTATCCTGGAGGATGGTTGTAAAATTATGCTGACATGCTCCAATGAAAAAAACTATGTCTTCTTTGACGTCGATAATTGATAAAGATAAAGGGTGGTTTTAGTAATTTTATTGTTTTATCTATCTGTTTTTTAATATTTTAAAAAAAACTATAAAAAATAGAATAAAAAAAAATTGACCAAAATGACAGAGGCTTAGCTTCGTTAGAATCGCTTTGTCATTCAGTCTTCTGAATCTGTTATTTATTTACCAACACGATTAATCTAAACCTTCCGTCAAAATCACCATATATTCACCTGCCAAATCTCGGTGTTTTTTTGCTTCTTGGTAGGCATCACTGTGATACCAATTTTGAGCTTCCTGCATGCTGCTAAATTTAATGATGGCAACGCCGTCGCTTTCAATATTTTCCAAAGCAATCGACTGACCATAAAACACAATCGGCTCAGCTGAAAAACCTTGGCTGGCTTTGCGTGCTAAGGATGTATAGGTTTTCATCTCATCTTTATTTTTTAATTCTTTACGAATCAAAATAATATATGCGCTCATTGGATTTCCTGATTGATAGGTACTAGATTTTGATTGGTTGATGGAGACGATCACGTATCCATCAACGCTGATCTATTAAGCTGCACGAGCAACCAGTGTTAAAATATCATAGGTGGCAACCAATTCGTCACGCTGGTTTTTGACTTTGATATCCCATACCACCACGCCATGTGCAGGTTGTGATAAGTCTTTTTGTGGTTTTGGTGTTTTTTGCTTGCAGGTCAGTTCAACACGGATCGAATCACCAATTTTTACTGGCTCAACAAAACGTAAATTGTCCATGCCATAGTTGGCAATCACGGGGCCTTGTGCGGCATCGACAAATAATCCTGCTGCCGCTGATACGATAAAATAGCCATGCGCGACACGTTCACCAAAGAATGAATCTGCTGCTGCAATTTTGTCAGTATGTGCATAGAAATAATCACCACTTAAGCAGGCAAAATTGACAATATCTGCTTCGGTAACTGTACGACGCGCTGTCAGTAAACGCTCACCAATGACCAATTCATCAAAATCCTTTTTAAAAGGATGTA
The DNA here is from genome assembly GCF_011753255.1 of Acinetobacter sp. Tr-809. NCBI lineage: Bacteria > Pseudomonadati > Pseudomonadota > Gammaproteobacteria > Moraxellales > Moraxellaceae > Acinetobacter > Acinetobacter sp. Tr-809. The sequence continues at coordinate 533,634 of NZ_VWVZ01000001.1, read as the reverse complement.
CGCGGTCTTGCTGGATGTCAGAGCCTGCTGTCCATGAGTGGGTAATTTGAGTCAAACTATTTGGTGAACCTTGGATCGCAGTCCGTTGCATATAGTGTTTTACCGCTCTAATTCCACCAAGCTCTTCACCACCACCAGCACGACCAGGACCGCCGTGCACCAAATGAGGCAGTGGCGAGCCATGACCTGTACTTTCTTTAGCAGACTCTTCATCCAGAATATGAACTCGACCATGCCAAGGTGCTATTTTCTGAATAATCTGCTCAATGTTTTCATGAGTATTTTTAACTACGGAGGCAACCAGACTACCTTCACCACGTGCCACTAGATCGGCAAGTTCATCAATGGATTGATATGGCATAAGCGTACACACTGGACCAAAGGCTTCGGTGATGTGTACATGCGTGGCTTGCAAGGGTTGTTCACAGAGAAGAAGTGTTGGTGGGAAGAATGCGCCTTTTTCAGGGGTATCTGTATTAAATTTAAGATTTGTTGTACCACCAAAAACAATTTTTGCATCTTTAGCTAGTTCTGTAACTTTGTTTGCAACATCCAGCTTTTGTTTAGGGCTGGCTAGTGCTCCCATGGTGGTGTCTTGTTTCTGTGGATCGCCTACAATCACTTTTTCTAGTTTGGCAATCAGCTTTTGCTGTACTTGCTCAAGTTGTGCTTGTGGCACAAAAGCTCGGCGGATGGCAGTACATTTTTGTCCTGCTTTGGTGGTCATTTCTCGGAAAACTTCACGTACAAACAGATCAACCGTGGTTTCATCCGCTTCAGGGCTTAGGATGGCACTATTGACAGAATCAGCTTCCATACTAAAAGGAATTGAATATTTGTTGAGGTGTGGGTGGTTGCGTAGCTTTTGGCCTGTATAAGCTGACCCTGTGAAGGTTACACAATCTTGCGGGCCAAGATAATCAAAAAGATCATCAATTTGTCCGCAGATTAATTGTAGTGATCCTTTCGGTAGAAGTTGCGTATTTTCAATCGCTTTAACAACTGCTTGGGTGAGTTGAGCACCGTCAGTTGCAGGTTTAACAATACACGGCACTCCAGCCAATAGCGTCGGGGCAATTTTTTCTAACATCCCCCAAATGGGGAAGTTAAATGCATTGATATGAACTGCCACACCCGCTTTCGGGCTTAAAATATGTTTGGCACCAAAAGTGCCATTTTTTGAGAGTTGAATCCAACTGTCTTCCGTAATAATTTTTTCATCATTCAGCTCTCTGCGTACCAGACTTGAGTAGGCAAATAAGGTCTGAATTCCACCTTCAATATCAATCCAGGCATCTTTACGCGTTGCGCCTGTCGCATAGGCAAGCTGATAAAAATCTTCTTTATGCTCAAGTAAATGCTGTGCAATTTGCTTTAAAGCATTGGCACGTTGATGGAAGGTCCAGTTTGCCAGTGCTGTACCATTCTGTTTGGCATATTCAACAACCTGTTGCATGTCTATGCCATGACTGCTGACAGTATAGATCGGCTCATTGCTAATGGCGTGAACAACAGTACGTGCATCTTCATGGCTTGAATGCCACGTTCCATATACAAAAGATCCAAGCTGAACCACTTTTGATACAGGCTGTTGTTCTGCTGCTGATTTAGATGTTCCTTCTAATAGTGTTTGATCAAGCATGAGTAAACTCCATTTTTATCTGATACATCAATTTTTGAAATACTAAAAATATGATTCATAATTTCACGCTGATTAAGCAAAATGTCAACTTAAATTTATAAGAAAGAAATCATTTTAATTTTTATTTGTTAAATATATTTAATTAAAACAATTTCTTAATGCTAAATTCCAATCTTGTTATTATATGATACATAAAATGTTGTTGACTTTATTTTTAATGTATCGAAAAATAGATTTAAGGCTGAGACCTAACGGAAATTGACACATGGAAAATAAGTATCAGAAATTTGAACACAATATTGCCAATGACATCACGATAGAAGCAAAAGATGAAATGCCAGATGCTTATCGTAAAACGTTGATTCGCCAAATTGGGCAACACGGTCATTCTGAAATTGTTGGCATGTTACCTGAGGGAAATTGGATTACGCGTGCACCGACTTTAAAGCGTAAAGCGGTTCTACTCGCAAAAGTTCAAGATGAAGCAGGGCATGGACTTTACCTTTACAGTGCTGCAGAGACATTAGGTGCTGACCGTGATCAGATGATGGAAAAACTGATTGATGGAAAAATGAAATATTCATCAATTTTCAATTATCCGACGGTGACGTGGGCCGATGTTGCTGCGATTGGCTGGTTGGTCGATGGTGCAGCGATTGTGAATCAGGTGGCGTTGTGCCGTACCTCTTATGGCCCATATGCACGTGCCATGGTACGTATCTGTAAAGAAGAAAGCTTTCATCAACGTCAAGGTTTTGAAGCCATGATGGTACTGGCTGCTGGAACACCTGAACAAAAACAAATGGCACAAGACGCTGTAAATCGTTTTTGGTGGCCAGCACTGATGATGTTTGGGCCGAGTGATGAACATTCTCCAAACAGTGCGCAAAGTATGGCTTGGAAAGTTAAGCGATTCAGTAACGATGATTTACGTCAAAAGTTTGTCGACAACACGGTTCCTCAAATTTTGCAGCTTGGTTTAGAAGTTCCAGATCCTGATTTGAAGTGGGATGAAGAAGCGGGACGTTATATTCACGGTGAAATCAACTGGCACGAATTCAATGAAGTGATTGCTGGTCGAGGTCCATGTAACCACGAGCGTATAGAAGCACGACGCAAAGCTTGGGAAAACGGTAAATGGGTTCGAGATGCAGCTGTTATCTACGCTAAAAAGCAGCAAGCCCTAACACAAGTCGCCTAAGTAAAATTTATGGACAAAATTGAGGACATCAAAATGGAAGATAAAAATAACTGGTCGCTTTACGAAGTATTTATCCGTAGCAAACAAGGTCTCAGTCACCGTCATGTCGGTAGTTTAAGAGCATCTGATGATGAAATTGCATTGCAACATGCACGCGATGTGTACACCCGTCGTAATGAGGGAATCAGTATTTGGGTGGTTCGTTCTGAATTGATTAAGTCATCACAGCCAGATGAAAAAGCTGAATTTTTCGAACCAGCGCTAGACAAAGTTTATCGTCATCCTACGTTCTATCATATTCCTGATGGCATCGAGCATATGTAAGGGAGTATGGAAATGAATAATCCTATTTTATCTAAGTTCTTATTACATATTGGCGATAGCCAGTTGGTGTTGGCGCAACGTTTAGCAGAATGGTGTGGTCATGCGCCAGAGCTAGAGATTGATATTGCCTTGGCGAATATTGGTCTGGATCTGCTTGGACAATCCAGAAACTTTTTAACTTTAGCTGGGCAATATGAAGCAGCACAGCGAGATGAAGATCAGTTGGCTTACTTCCGTTCAGAACGTGAATTTCTCAATTTATTGTTATGCGAACAGCCAAACGGTGATTTTGCTCAAACCATCGTACGCCAATGGTTAATGGATCATTATCACTTGTTATTAATGACGTCTTTAAGCAAAAGCAGCGTAGCAGAGATTGCCGCGTTGGCAATGAAATCATTGAAAGAAGTGAAATACCATATTCGCTTTTCAACCAGTTGGATGGAGCGTCTGAGCTTAAGTACAGCAGAAGCACATCAACGTGTACAGGTCGCATTAGATAGCTTGTGGCGTTTTAGTGCAGAGTTGTTTGAATTGACGGCTGAAGAATATGTACTGGTTGAGCAGGGTTTAATCAGTGACTTGTCTAATGAAAAAGCACAATGGGACAAGACAATTGCTGAAGAATTAAAACGATTTGAGCTGACAGTTCCTGCAAATGGTGCTTATCGCCGTGGTGCCAAACAAGGTCTACATACGGAACATTTAGGATATTTGCTGGCTGAAATGCAAGCCATTCAACGCACTTATCCTGAAATGACTTGGTAAGACAAGGAGTTGAACCATGCAAATGATTCGTCATTGTATCGATCAGTGTTGGGATGTTCTGCAAACGGTGAGTGATCCTGAGATTCCTGCTTTATCTGTAGTGGATTTGGGCATGATTCGTGGGGTGGAACTGAATGATCAGCAAGAAATTATTGTTCGATTAACACCAACCTATAGTGGCTGTCCTGCAACGGATTTATTAAAAGTGCAGATTGTCGAGGCTTTAGCCACAGAAGACCTTATCCCTGCGAAGGTGATCGTTGATTTATCTGAAGCATGGACAACCGACTGGATGTCTGAAATAGGCAAGAAGAAGTTACAAGACTATGGTATCGCGCCACCAGAGGGTTTAGCTCATCAGTGTGGGACACACGTTCATTTAAAAGATGGTGTGGTGTGTCCGCGGTGTAAAAGTCTAAATACCAAGCTGCTCACGGAGTTTAGTTCGACCGCGTGTAAGGCCTTGTACAAATGTCAGGACTGTCTTGAGCCCTTTGATTATTTTAAATGTATTTAAAGTTTTAGATAAGGAAATCAGCCATGAGCCAATTTATTCCCTTAAAAGTAAAAAGTATTACGCCTCAGACAGATCAGGCCATTTGTATTTCCTTTGATCTTGTATCTGAGCAACAACAACAATTTAAATTTCAGCCAGGTCAGCATTTAACGATTCGTCATTTAACTGAGGCTGGTGAGATTCGTCGTTGCTACTCAATCTGTAGTTATGCACCGAAAGAAGATATCAGTATCGCGGTGAAAAAGATGGATCAAGGTCAATTCTCAAATTGGGCCAATGATTTTTTAAAAGTTGGCGATGTTCTTGATGTGATGCCACCACAAGGCGTGTTTTTTCAGAAGGCTGCCAGAACAGGTGGGCAAGCTTATTTAGGTATTGCTGCGGGCAGCGGGATTACTCCAATTTTGTCGATTATTAAACAGGTTTTGTTTGAACAATCGACATCGAATTTTACCTTGCTCTACGGTAATCGTTCATGGAAACAAACCATGTTTGCTGAGCAAATTATGGATTTGAAAGATCAATTTAAAGAACGGTTTCAGTTGATCAATATTTTTTCCCGTGAATTCAATGACAGCGAGCTGCTGAATGGCCGTATCGATGAAAACAAGCTCAAGCAATTATTTGAGCATGAGGTGTTAGAAAGTAATTTTGACCATGTTTTTGCATGTGGTCCAGATGAAATGATGGACACAGTCGAAAGCCTGTTACCGACCTATGGTTTAAGTAAAGACAAGATTCATACTGAACGTTTTAATACCGGTCATGTCCGTAAACGAGTAGTCGATGCCGATGCAAATCGTAAGGAAGAGCAAATCAATATTGTACTGGATGGTCGTGAACTGATCGTGTCAGTGTCTCAGGACGATGAAAGCATTTTAGATGCAGCATTACGTGCAGGTGCAGATTTACCTTATGCATGTAAAGGCGGTGTATGTGCGACCTGTCGTTGTAAGGTGCTCTCTGGTGATGTTGATATGTTCTTGAACTACAGTCTTGAAGATGACGAAGTCGAAAAAGGCTATGTGCTGAGTTGCCAAACTTTACCTAAAAGCTCAAATGTCCGTTTGAGCTTTGATGAGTAGAGGTAGCTATGCAAGAGCTGATCAAAACCGAAATAACAATTGATGGTGTGATGCTATTAACCCTCAATCGTGCTGAAAAACGGAATGCTTTAAATAATGCGACTTTGCAATATTTATGCGAATTGCTTGAACAGGCAGAACACAATGCCCGAGTCAAAGCCATTGTTCTAACAGGCAATCAATATTGTTTCGCAGCAGGTGCAGATATTGCTGAGTTAGCCGAAATGGATACTGTAGCTTTACAACTCGATATCCGTCCAAAGCTATGGCAGAAGATCGATGCGTTCAGTAAACCAATTATTGCAGCTGTGAATGGCTATGCCTTGGGCGCGGGATTTGAACTGGTTTTACACGCAGATATTGTACTGTGTGGTGAAAATGCAAAATTTGCATTGCCTGAAATTGGTTTGGGTATGTTACCGGGCGCTGGTGGCACACAGCGTTTGGCGCGGTTGGTTGGGCAACAATTGACTATGCGTTGGGCGATGACAGGGGAAATGATCTCCGCCAAGCAAGCACAGCAGCATGGTATCTGTAGCGAAGTGGTACCAACTGCACTCACGGTGGAATATGCCATGCAACTGGCAAGCAAAATTGCCAAGCAAGCACCCTTGGCGATTCGGGTAATTAAACAATCGATTAAAAGTATTCACGAAATTACATTAAGTCAGGGATTGAAATCCGAACGGCAAAACTTTGTCTGGTTGGCGGCAACTAAAGATCGGAATGAAGGCATTAATGCATTTTTTGAAAAAAGAAAACCAGTGTTTAGAGGTGAGTGATGGACTATAACAATATTATCGTGGAAGAAAAAAATGCTGTTGGTTATTTAACCTTTAATCGACCAAAAGCACTGAATAGTTTTAACGTGGAGATGCACCACGAGGTGGCCGAAGTTCTGAATCTTTGGAGCAAGAAACAGGAGGTTCGCTGCATCGTGATTAGTGGCGAAGGCCGTGGTTTCTGTGCAGGTCAAGATCTTGGCGATCGTGTGGTTGATCCAAATGCTGCAGCACCTGATTTGGGTTATTCGATTGAAACTTACTATAACCCGTTGATTAGAACCATTGTGAATATGCCGAAGCCCGTGATTTGTGCGGTGAACGGAGTAGCTGCAGGCGCTGGTGCAAATATCGCTTTGGCTTGTGATTTAGTTGTAGCAGCGAAATCTGCCAACTTTGTACAAGCATTTTGTCGTTTAGGTCTGGTTCCTGACTCAGGTGGGACATGGTTTCTGCCGCGTGCGGTAGGTCAAGCCCGTGCAATGGGCTTGGCGTTGTTGGGAGATAAACTTCCTGCTGAAACTGCAAAAGAATGGGGCATGATATGGGATGTTGCCGAAGATGCCGAGCTGAAATCAAAAGTCACTGAACTAGCAGAACGTTTAGCCAAACAGCCGACCTTTGGCCTGTCACTGATCAAAAAAGCCATTCACCAATCCAGTAATAACAGCTTTGATGAACAGATGTTCTTGGAGCGAGATTTACAACGTATCGCAGGTCGCTCAGAAGATTATCGTGAAGGTGTGCAAGCTTTCATGAATAAGCGTGAGCCTGACTTTCAGGGGCGCTGAGTATGATGAATCTAGATTTGTCTGATGCCAAAATTGCCGTGATTGGCTCTGGAACAATGGGGATCGGTATTGCTCAATTGGCAATGGTCAATGGTCATTCGACTGTTCTCTACGATCTCGATCGTGAAAAGACCCAACAGGCGGTTGATGGATTGCATCAGACTTTCGCAAAGTTGACAGAAAAAGGCAAACTGACCTCTGAGCAGGTACAGCAAGCACTTTCACGTTTGAGCATTGCTGATCAAATGGAAGCACTGGCAAATGTTGATTTAGTCATAGAAGCTGTAGTTGAAAAGCTGGAAGTGAAGCAAGCATTGTTTAAACAGCTTGCAGGTATTTGTTGTGATCACACTATTTTTGCCACCAATACCTCATCTATTTCAGTGACAGCAATTGCATCTGCTGTTCCGCATCCTGAGCGAGTGGTTGGACTGCATTTCTTTAATCCTGCACCAGTGATGAAACTGGTGGAGATTGTACAAGGCTTAAAAACGCCAATTGATTTATGTCAGGCCTTAAAAGCCTTGATGCTGGCTTGGAATAAAATTCCTGTACTGACCAAATCAACACCAGGCTTTATCGTCAATCGGATTGCCCGTCCGTTTTATGCAGAAGCATTTCGTGCCTTGCAAGAACAGGTCACAACCTATGACCAGCTGGATTATGCCTTAAAGCAGTGTGGTGGTTTTGCGATGGGACCGTGTGAGTTAACTGATTTAATTGGGCAAGATGTTAATTTCTCAGTCACTCAAAGTGTTTATGAAGCCTTCTTTTATGAGCCGCGTTATCGTCCAAGCCTGATTCAGAAAGAATTGGTAGATGCAGGTACGTGGGGCCGTAAATCAAAGCAAGGTTTTTATCGCTATGATGAAAAAAAACAGTATGCGACTTTTCATCCTCAGCTTATTACGGCGCCGTCTTTTCATGCTGATGTTCAAGTCAAAGGTACATGGGCTCAATGTCCGCATGTATTAGAACGTCTCGGCTTAAGTCGTACTTTAGCAAGCAATCAAAATATTATCCAAATTGATGATGTTGATTTGCGTCTAAGTCAGGGAGAATCTGCCAATATCGATTATCCAAATCGTAAAACGATATTGATGGATTGGCATCATCATTTTGAACAGGCACAGGCGGTGGTTCTTAGTCATAACCACCTTTGCCAAGCTGAAGATCTGGCAAAAATAGAAGCATTTTTTGCTCAACAACAGATCAAGGTACTTTGGATTAGCGATCATCCCGCACTGTTAACTTTACGTACCATTGTCTTGTTGATCAATGAAGCCTGTGAAGCCAGTCTGCATGGGATTGCCACTATGGAAGATATTGATAATGCCATGAAATATGGAGTGAACTATCCTAAAGGACCGTATCAATGGATGATGCAATTGGGCGCTGACTATGTCTTGGCAACGTTAAACAATTTATATGCCATCTACGGCGAAGAAAAATATCGTGCAAGTCTTTATCTCAAGCAATACGTGGCAAAGCAGCAAAGTGTGATTGCTGACTATTCAAAAAATTTAACAGAATGTGCATAAGCAGGAGCGATCATGGAAGACGTTTTAATTTGTGATTTTATTCGTACCCCAATTGGACGTTATGCAGGGTCATTGAGTTCGGTGCGTACTGATGATCTTGCGGCATTGCCAATCAAACATTTAAAAGAAAAATATGCGCATCTACCTTGGCAAGATTTAGATGAAGTCTATTTAGGCTGTGCCAATCAAGCGGGTGAAGATAACCGTAATGTGGCGCGTATGGCAACCTTACTAGCGGGTTTACCTGAGGCAGTTCCTGCAATGACGGTGAATCGTCTCTGTGCCTCTGGTTTAGATGCTGTCGGCTTGGCTGCACGTTCAATTAAATCGGGCGAATCTCAATTTGTACTGGCAGGTGGTGTGGAGTCAATGAGCCGAGCGCCCTTTGTTCAAGCAAAGCCAACCGAAGCTTTTGGACGCAGTCCGGAAATATTTGATACCACCATTGGCTGGCGTTTCGTTAATAAAAAGATGAAAGCTGACTATGGCACAGACAGCATGCCCGAAACGGCTGAGAATGTGGCTGAAAAATTCAAGATTAGCCGACAAGATCAGGATGAGTTTGCGATTCGTAGTCAACAGAAAGTGGCAGCGGCGCAACAAAATGGTTTTTTTAGAGATGAAATTTTGCCCGTTGAACTGGTCGATCGTAAAAAGAACATCACCATTTTTAGTCAGGATGAGCATCCAAGAGCAGAGACGAGTCTAGACGGCTTGGCAAAACTCAAAGCGCCATTCCGTAAAGAGGGCGGTTCAGTCACTGCGGGAAATGCATCTGGTGTCAATGATGGTTCGGCCTGTGTTTTATTGACCAATCGCCAGTTTGCAGACACGCACGGATTAAAGCCTTTGGCACGTGTGCTCGCGATTGCAAGTGCAGGTGTTGAGCCAAAATATATGGGCATTGGACCTGTTCCAGCTGTTCAGAAACTTTTAAAACAAACAGGTCTTCGCTTAGATCAAATGGATGTGATTGAGCTAAATGAGGCATTTGCAGCCCAATCTTTAGCATGTATGCGTGAGTTAGGTCTCAAGGATGATGATGCGCGTGTCAATCCGAATGGTGGTGCGATTGCACTTGGACATCCCCTAGGTATGAGTGGGACTCGTTTGGTAATTACTGCGACTAGAGAATTAAAAAGACGTGGTGGGCAATATGCACTGTGCACCATGTGTGTTGGTGTTGGTCAAGGTGTGGCCCTTATTTTAGAAAATTTAAATTAATTTAGACGGTTCTCGTGAAATAACGATATAGGAGAGATGGCAGTGGATAGCCAAATTATAGAAAATGTAGAAAAAATCACGCTAGCGGAGTTGCGAGCACTTCAAACCAAACGGTTAAAAGAAACATTGACCTATGTCTATGCCAATAGCCCTGTGTATAAGAAAAAGTTCGATGATGCTGGTGTACATCCTGATGACTTTGTAACGCTGGATGACCTCGCAAAGTTTCCATTTACCACCAAACAGGATCTACGAGATAACTATCCATTTGGTATGTTTGCCGTACCGCAGGAACAGATTGTCCGTTTACACGCCTCATCTGGCACAACTGGGAAACCCACTGTCGTTGGTTATACCCAAAAAGATATTCATACTTGGTCGGATATCGTTGCGCGTTGCCTACGTATGGCAGGTTTGAGTGCCAAAGATATGATTCAGGTCGCCTATGGTTATGGTCTGTTTACTGGTGGTTTAGGCGCACATTATGGTGCTGAGCGTTTAGGCGCAACCGTAATTCCGATGTCTGGTGGGCAGACTGAAAAACAGGTGCAATTGATTCAGGACTTTAAACCGACTGCGATTATGGTCACACCATCGTATTGTGTCAGTATTATTGAAAAACTAGAGCAACAGTTGGGTAGTGCACGAAATACCTCTTTAAAAGTTGGTATTTTTGGTGCTGAACCTTGGTCTAAGGAGTTACGCCGTGAGATTGAAGACCGTTTAAATATCAAAGCACTGGATATCTATGGCTTATCGGAAATCATGGGGCCAGGGGTTGCGATGCAATGTCTGGGCGAAGGTGAAGGACTGACCATTTGGGAAGACCATTTTTATCCTGAAATCATTAATCCTGAAACAGGTAAGGTGTGTAAGGATGGTGAATTAGGCGAACTGGTATTCACCACGATTACCAAAGAAGGTTTGCCGATTATTCGTTACCGTACTCGCGATTTGACCCGTTTATTGGCAGGTCAGAACATGGCGATGCGTCGTATGGACAAGATTGTAGGGCGTAGTGACGACATGTTGATTATTCGCGGAGTCAATGTATTTCCGACCCAGATCGAAGAACAGATTTTGCAAGTACCGAGTCTGGTGCCGAATTATGAAATTCTGGTCGCAAAGAAAGGGCATATGGATACTTTGCATATCCGTACCGAAATGTGCCATAACTGTGACAAGCAGGCACAGCAATTGGCTCAGCAGTTGATGCAGCGGATTAAAACCATGATTGGGATTTCAGTTACGGTGGAAGTGGTGAATGAATTGACCTTGCCACGTTCTGAGGGTAAAGCAAAACGCGTCATTGATATGCGTCAGATTGCTTAACATTATAATCATTCAGGGTATAGTATTCCCTATATCCTGAATCTAAATGCCAAGATAAAAGTATGAGTGTAAAGTTACAGCAAATTATTGATTCAATTATTCAGAATGAACCCTTAAGTGGTACCTCATTGATTTCGACTATTTTTGGCGATTCAGTATTGCATCGAGGTGGAAATATCAGTCTTGCCAGCTTGATTCAGTTAATGGAGTTGTTTGATTTTAATGATCGTGCTGTACGAACTTCTGTTTTTCGTTTGGTCAAAAATGACTGGCTTGGTTCAGATAAAATTGGCAGGACCAGTTTCTATCGCATTACGGATGCCAGTCGTTCCAAATACTTGCAAGCTGAGCAACGGATTTATAATGATCAGATGAAAGAGTGGGATCATTCTTGGGATCTGATTTTGATGTCGAGTCTGGATACAGACAATAAGGCGTTTTTAAAGAAAGAACTGGAATGGTTGGGTTTTGCCAATATTTCTACCAATCTCATGGCTTATCCAGGTTCAAATCGTTTACAACTGCAAAAGCTACTGGTTGACTTAAATATGAGTGAGCAGGTGGTGGTGTTTAAAGCTGAAACTTTACAACTGTTTAATAACTCTACCGAAACGATTGGTCGTATGTTAGAAACCAATTGGCCGATTGATGAGTTACGTCAACGCTACCTGCAGTTTTTGGATATGTTTAGAGAAATTGGCGTGATTTTGATGCAGGGCGACGAAAGCATTGAACCGATTCAAGCCTTTCAGATTAGGACCTTACTGATTCATTATTATCGTCGTATTTTACTGAAAGATCCTGCTTTGCCCTTAGAGCTATTATCCGCGGACTGGCCTGCGGTCAATGCCCGTACATTGTCCATGAACATCTACAAAAAAGTCTTTGAAGCGGCAGATGACTATTTCTTATCGGTTGCGGCAACATCGGAAGGGCCAATGCCGAATGCAACTGCGCCTTTCTGGCGTCGTTTTGGTGGCTTAACCCAAAGTAATGAGAGATTAAGTCATGCCTTGCTATAGCATTGATGGGGTGATTCCTGTGGTTCACCCCAGTGCATTTGTGCATCCCACAGCAGTTTTAATTGGTGATGTGATTATTGACGCTGGAGTTTATATTGGTCCTTTTGCTTCATTGCGAGCGGATTTTGGCCGTATTCATATCAAAGCAAATGCCAATGTACAGGACAGTTGCATCATTCATGGCTTTCCGCAAAGTGTCACCCTTGTTGAAGAAATGGGACATATTGGTCATGCTGCGACTTTACATGGTTGCCGTATTGGTAAAAATGTGCTGATTGGTATGAATAGCGTCATTCTGGATTATGCCGAGATTGGTGAAAATAGCATAATTGGCGCAAATAGTTTGGTCAAAAGCGAAGATCAAATTCCTGCCAATATACTGGCAATAGGAAGCCCAGCAAAAGTTGTGCGAGATTTAACAGAACAAGAAAGCGCATGGAAAATAAAGGGCACTCATGAATATATCCACTTGGCGCAGCGTTGTTTAAACAGCATGATAGAAGTCCTGCCTTTGATTGAAGATTCACATGATCGTAAGACCTATCAGGATTTTCAGTCAGATCACCAAATCAAGCCAACAAAAGCATAAATAGAACATTTGAGCTGATCAATTTTTTAAACTTCCGCGATAACAAGACATCAAAAAGCAACAGTTTGTTTTTAAATATTAGTTGATGATGGAGTGTAAATTTTTCTACTTCTTGGTCAGAAAAATACAGGCAAGCATTTGCCAGTACATTTTTGGATATAAATCCCTCTAAAAATGAATGCTTTATTTAAGGAAATACAACGAGGTTAATGATGTCTATTTTAACAAAAGAAATTTGGGATCAAAAATTATTTCGTGGTACATGGCAATCTGCCAAAAACGGTTATCAAGTGGTTGAAGTTGCGACTGGTGAGCCCTTAGGGCAGATTGGATATGCAGATGCATCTGATGTGGTCGATGCAGCTCAGCAAGCCAAGATTGCACAAAAGCAATGGTGGGCACTGAGTTATCAAGAACGTCAGGTAGTTTTTGAGCGCGCAGTTCAGATCCTAACGGAGCATCAGGCTGAAATCATTGAATGGCTGGTAAAAGAAAGTGGTTCGCTACAATTAAAAGCAGGTTTTGAGGTTAATATCTCGATACAGGTATTAAAGCATTGTATTGGATTACCAGCGGCTGATCAGGGGACGCTATTGCCGACTTCTCAAGGGAAATTAAGTCTAGCAAGACGTGTTCCTCTAGGCGTCGTTGGTGTGATTTCACCGTTTAATTTTCCGTTGTATCTTGCGCTACGTGCGGTTGCACCAGCCTTAGCCCTTGGAAATGCGGTTGTGCTTAAACCCGATGAGCGCACCGCTGTCTGTAGTGGTTATGCAATTGCCCGTATTTTTGAATTGGCTGGTTTACCACAAGGACTGCTACATGTACTGCCAGGTGGTGCTGAAGTGGGTGAAGCACTGACCTTGGATAAAAATATTGCCAGTATCCAATTTACTGGTTCAACCCATGTAGGACGTATTGTCGGTGCCAATGCAGCCAAGACACTCAAAAAGGTTTCTTTGGAGCTTGGTGGTAAAAACTCACTGATTATTCTGGACGATGCTGATATTGAGCTTGCAGCAGAGAATATCGCGTGGGGGGCTTTTTTGCATTCAGGTCAAATTTGTATGACCTCTGGAAAAATCTTGATTCAGGAAAAGATCTATCATCAAGTCAAACAACGTGTGATTGAAAAAGTTAAGAGTTTTGTGGTGGGTAATCCATTGAATGCGGATGTCACCATTGGACCTTTGATTAATGCCAAGCAGTCACAACGGGTTGAGCAGTTGGTCAATGATGCAATTGCGTATGGTGCAAAATTGGAAGTTGGTGGACAAGCCAATGGTGTTTTCTTTGAACCAACGGTATTAGCTGATGTAAAGCAAGACAATCCGATTTTTACAGAAGAAATTTTCGGTCCTGTTGCCGTTCTGATTCCTTTTAGCACCGATGAACAGGCAATTGAACTTGCAAATGAAGGTGATTATGGGCTTTCCGCGGGGATTATTACTGCTAATGTTGGTCGTGGTATGCAACTTTGACAACAATTAAATGTTGGTTTATTACATATCAATGATCAAACCGTGAATGATGAAACCGTGAATCCTTTTGGTGGATTTGGAGCATCTGGCAATACTACCCGGATTGGCGGGCCTGCAAATGCGGATGAATTTACCCAATGGCAATGGATGACGATTCAGGCGCAAGCGCCACATTATCCATTTTAAGTAGGGTTAACAAATTCCTTGTGATTCGTCCCTAAAACTCTAGGGACAAATACTTTTAAATCACATTGCGTAACTCATTGGCGGTGTTACGTAACAGCGGTAAAATTTGCTGAATCAAATAGTCTTCCTGTACACGATTGGTCTGTGACATGCAGTTTAGAGCAGCAATCGCTTTTCCTTGAGCATTGATCACAGGCACGGCAATTGCGATGACACCGAGTTCATGTTCTTCTTTGGAGAGGCAATAATCTGCTTGTGAAATACCTTTCAGTACCTCAAAGAACTTACTTTCATCCGTTATGGTAAAGGGGGTTAAACGTCTTAAACCGAAGGTTTTTACCCAGTCGTGTTGAGCAGCTTCAGATTGGGCGGCCAATAATACTTTACCTGTTGACGTTGCGTGTGCAGGTAGGCGATTGCCTAAATGCATGCCATAAGGGCTCACCCTGAGATTATCTTGTTGAGGCAGATAACTACGAGCGATCGGCACCACCTCGTTATCATCTAAGACCACCAGGGAAAAGGTTAATGACGTTTGTGCAGACAAAAGATTAAGGAAGGATTGGGCAATTTTAGGCAGATGTGCTGAACTTAAATAAGAACTCGACAAACGTAACACACGATAGGTGAGCCAATAATAATGTTCGTCTGTGTCTAAATAGCCTAAGTATTTTAGAGTTTTAAGATAGCGCCGCGCTGCTGTTCGGCTGATTCCAGTCCGTTCAGCCACTTGCGTGACATTTAAACGTTGTCGATCAACACCAAAAGCCTCCAGTAAAGCTAGGCCCTTTGCCAAACCCGCAATATAGTCTTCCTGACGAATCTGTTCTTGCGAATTGGGATGATCTAACACAGCTTCAACCTTAACCATGCTTCCATTCCTGTTATTGTGATGTTTTGTCCGCTATTCGGACAAATGAGATGATAAACGGTTGTTTTTAACTTGGCTATATCGTGTACAAAACTTAAAAGCAGTAAGTTAAATGACAGGAAATAACAAGGATGAAGTGATGGAAATTTTAACAACACAGGTCGCAATTATTGGTGCAGGTCCAGCTGGATTACTACTTGGGCAACTTTTATACAAAGCAGGTATTGAGCATATTATTATTGAACAACGTAGTGGAGATTATGTCGCTTCGAGGATACGAGCTGGCATCTTGGAACAAGTCTCGGTTGATTTACTTAAACAGGCTGGTGTAGATCAACATCTAAACGAGAAAGGATTGCCGCATTCAGGCATTGAGATACTTAGCAATGGTCACAAGCATCGCGTCGATTTATCTGCATTGACTGGTGGAAAGCAGGTAACGGTCTATGGTCAAACAGAAGTAACTAAAGATTTGATGATGGCACGGGAGGCCGCGCAACTTAAATCATTTTATGAAGCACGAAATGTACAGGTCAGTGATTTTTATCAAACACCTAAAGTGCAATTTGAACATCAAGGTAAAACCATCCAGATCGAATGTGATTTCATTGCAGGTTGTGACGGCTATCATGGTATTTGTCGTGCAACTATCCCAGAAGATAAGATTAAAACCTTTGAAAAAGTCTATCCATTTGGTTGGTTGGGTGTTTTAGCTGATGTACCACCTGTTGCCGATGAGTTGATTTACGTTCAGTCAGAACGCGGTTTTGCCCTATGCAGTATGCGTTCAGAAACACGTAGTCGATATTATTTACAAGTTCCTGTGACAGATCGAGTTGAAGACTGGTCTGATGAAAAGTTTTGGGAAGAGCTCAAATTGCGCTTAGACACCGAAAGCCGAGAAAAGTTGGTAACAGGTTCTTCAATCGAAAAAAGCATTGCTCCGCTACGCAGTTTTGTGACAGAACCCATGCGATTTGGAAAGCTATTCTTAGCGGGGGATGCAGCGCATATTGTTCCGCCTACAGGGGCAAAGGGTTTGAATCTTGCAGCTTCTGATATTGCATATTTATCCAGTGCATTGATTGAATATTATGTTGAAGGCTCAGATCAGGGCATTCAGGAATATTCAGAAAAATGTTTACAACGGGTCTGGAAGGCTGAACGTTTTTCTTGGTGGATGACACACTTATTGCATCGCTTTGAAACAGAAAGTGAGTTTGACCATAAAATTAAGCAGGCTGAGCTGAGTTATATTCTTGGCTCGCATGCAGGTCAGACGACCTTGGCAGAGAATTATGTAGGTTTACCTTATGAAATTAAAAACATGTCTGAAGAGGTGCATGTCTAAATTGGTTGTGTAAGGCAAATGAAAAAGGCCTGTCTAATTTCTTAGGCAAGCCTTTTTATGGTATTGCTAAGTTATTCAGTAAACTGTGGAATCATTTTCCGTACATTGGTTTTCGCTTCAATCACAGTCATAAAGGTATATGCGCCAATGAATTTACGGCTGATAAACATAAACTCTTTGGGTGGAACCGAGAAATAGCGGGAAGCCATAGATTGTCCTGCTTGTTGCATTACACGGCTATGTAATTGGCTTTTTTTCCAATCATAACGATCTTGATCATCCATAATCCCAACTGGCATATCTGGATTGTTGCTCGGACAGCTAAATGCTTCCGTCGCAATCAGGAATACATCAGCCATACCAGGTTTAATGCTTTCAGGCATACCATCAAAAAATTCATAGCCAGTCATGGCTTTAACCATTGCATTTTTGTCATGGTCATAACCTGCATGAATCAAATTACGAGCGACAGTTAGCAAATTGTTATCGAATTGGCGAATCGCACCAAAGTCGAGTAGCACAATTTTATCTTGAACATCGTCACCATTACCTAATCGAACGAGGTAATTACCAAAGTTCGGATCGGTCTGCATTTCGCCCCATTCAAACAATTCTCGCACAGCAATTTCTAAAGATGCTTCACCGAGTTGGTTTCGACGTTCTTGTGGCAGAGACAGCATCACTGGACTATTGACAGGTACGCCACGCTCAAAAGTCATGCAAAGTACTTTGTCAGCACAGAACTCATCAACAATTTGCGGTACAACATAACGAGGGTCATCTTTCAAACGTTCGGCAAAACGGCGCGTCGTCGCGGCTTCAATGCCATAATCGACTTCACGGTGCATCATTTCACGAACTTCATCAAACCACTGATCAAATTCGCGGGTTTGTGGCACCATGCGAGTTAGTTTCAGCATATTCTTGAAAAGATTCATGTCTGAATCAATTGCTTCTGCAACACCTGGATATTGGATTTTAAGTACTAACTCTAAACCATCTGATTTGCGTGTTGCACGATGTACTTGAGCAAGGGAGGCTGTTCCAATTGGCTCATGATCAATCGTGAGGTCATTTAATTTGGCACCCAGTTGCTCTTGCAAATGTATTTTGATTGCTGGCCAAGCCAATGCAACTGTTTGATTATTTAAGGTGTTTAAGGCTTGTGTGATTTCTTCAGGTAAAAAATGTTCACCGTATAAAGCCATCATTTGCCCAATCTTAACAATTGAACCTTTTAACTTACCAATTTCAGAAACTAAATAGTGTGCCTGTTCAGCCATGGCTTTTTTACGTTTTTTCTCTTTTTCTTCTTCGCTAGAGAATAGAGAAGTAGCACTTGCAGTCGCCCAACGTGTTCCAGCAAGTAAAGAAGCTTTTGCAATAGATAAGCGACGATCCACCGATGAGGTTTTTAGATTCTTAAGCTTATCGTTCTGATCTGACATGAAAGAAAAGTCCTATGCTGAAATCGGAGGGTTAAAAGCCGAGACTTGGATTGTAGCGGATATTACAGCTTTTGAACGTATTAAAATAGTTCAATCTCTTGAATTATCAGTCTAAATTTATGCAATAGGGGGGTCTTCATAAAAATAGCCTAAGTAAAATTTTAATACTTACTATACATTTGTCCTAAATTTTAAATTGAATCTTAAGCGAAGATTTCCGCATCAGTGCGGCTCGATTGCTATGTATATGTTTCATTAACATCTGTTTTACTTGGCTATGATGAAAACCAACAGCATATGCCTTAACAATAATAATACTGGGGAGTGTAAAGAAAAAATACTTGGTATCGTCTAAAGTCGCATCCTTAAAGATACCTTCTTGAACGAGCAACATCCTGAGTAATTGCTTTTCAGCCAGTACAGTTGAAGATGATTCATCATCCCAATAATTTTGGCGCATTGCCATTAAATTATTATGCTTATAACTCATAATGAAATTGAGCCTATGATCTAACCTTTAGCAAATATATGAGGTTGAGATAGCATTTATCAAGAATAGATTTATATCTAAAATAGCCTAAGTAAATTTAAACTTTTATCTAAAAATGCTACACTTATCACACGACCACCATTCAACAAAAATACTGAATTGTTATGACGCCTGCTTGTAAACTATTGGAAAAAAATAAAATACCATTCTCTATTCATGAATATGAACATGATGTTAATGCAAAAAGCTTTGGACTCGAAGCTGCAGAAAAATTGAACTTAAACGTCGAAGAGGTGTTTAAAACTTTGATGGTGACTGACGAAAAAAATTATTTCATCGCAATTTTACCTGTAAACCATCAACTTAATCTAAAAAAAGTGGCGATGGCTGTTGGATGTAAAAAACTACAAATGGCAAATCCGAAAGATGCCGAACGCTTAACTGGATATTTGGTCGGAGGAATTAGTCCATTGGGGCAGAAGAAACGTTTGAAGACAGTGATCGATTCAACGGCGACAACATTTGACAAAATTTATGTGAGTGGTGGAAAAAGGGGGTTAGATATTGGACTTAATCCACAGGAACTTGCAAAATTGCTTGGAGCGGGTTTCTTTGATGTTTTAGACTAATTAAATATATTTTAAAGACAATGTTTTTTATAAATTATTGTTATTTTTGATTTTTTAAAATCTACAAAAACAATTAGCAATTGAAAAATTATCATTTTATTTAATGAGAATTATTATTATCTTTTTGTATCTTTTTCATTCTTTTCTTCTAGTTAACATTATTTAATTCAATTGTTTAAATACTATTTTTCAAGTTCTGTAATGGAATTGAAATTATAAATGATAATAATTATCATTAATCGCATCTTAATCATAGCCTCCCTTATGCTTAAGATGTGTTTCAGGCCTAAAACATTTCGAAAAACAAATTAACTCTCTTGAAAGAGGATACCGTCAGATGCAATCACTTGCCAATCGGTTGGCGATGCAACATTTCGTCAATGCATATACGCAAGAAACTGGCAAAGGTCACTTGCTAGATAAAAGTCAGCAAAGTCCACAACAACAAGCGTTTAGCCAAGGTTTGACGCTGTTATCAATCCCTATCCATTCTATTCAAGCACAATGTAATTTTCCTTTATCTTATGTCAGTCGAGTTGGGCGACATCGTTTAGAAAATCTTCCACAAATCATTATTCAGGGTCAAATCAAGACATTCAGTCCTGTTGCAATCGTTGGGCTCTTGCTTGAAGAACTGGTTTTTGAGTCTCCTATTTCCTTAGATGCAGCTTCTTTGTTAGATAAATGGATTCAGAGTCGTGATGCACTGCAACAGTTTTTAGTACAACGTGAAGATGATTTTGATGACTTGGTCAAAGCTGGGCAAAACTTTATTGAAACAGAGCAAGCACTAATCCTCGGTCACAGTATGCATCCAGCACCGAAAAGTAGAACAGGTTTTGTACATGAAGATTGGTTAAAGTTTTCACCTGAGCATAAAGGTAAGACGCAACTTCATTATTGGTTAGTACATCAAGATTATATTTCCGAGGGCAGTGCAACAGATGAAGCTATTTCAAGTCAGCTCAAAACTGCGTTGCAATGGTATTTGTCAGAAAGCGATCTTAATTTATTAAAAACGCATGCGGAATATAAACTACTGCCTTTGCATCCATGGCAGGCACGCTATTTACAAAGCAAACCTTGGTTTGAGCGTTTAAAGCAAACAGGTCAATTGGTTGATTTAGGTTTGCGTGGCTGGCAATTTTCTCCGACGACTTCGATTCGAACACTTGCAAGTTTTAATGCACCGTGGATGGTTAAGCCGTCGCTTTCGGTGATGATTACCAATTCAATTCGTGTCAATTTAGCCAAAGAATGCCATCGTGGTGAATTAACCCATCGTTTATGGCATAGCGAATTTGGTCAGAATATTTTAAAGCAATGCCCAAGTTTAAAAGCGGTGAATGATCCAGCATGGATTGCTTTAAAAATTGATGATGAGGTGGTGAACGAAAGTATTTGTATTTTCCGAGATCAGCCATTCCATCCTCAACAACAAGTAACCTGTATTGCATCTTTATGTCAGGATCATCCGAGTAAACCACTCAATCGTTTCAATGCTTTATTCGCAAAAATTGCAAAAGCACATCACGAAAGCGATTTCTCAGAAATCGCTTTAGATTGGTTTAATCGCTTCCTTGAAGTTAGTTTGCAACCTTTGATGTATGTATATCATCGTTACGGTATGGCTTTCGAATCACATCAGCAGAATGTGTTGTTGGAACTAGAGAACCATTTCCCAAAAACCTTATGGCTACGTGACAATCAAGGTTTCTATTATATTGAAGAGTTTGCGACTGAAATTTTAAAAGCACTGCCTGAGCTGAAAGAAAAGGCATTTGCTGTAGGCCCTAAAGATTTTGTGGATGAACGTTTTAGTTATTATTTCTTTGGCAATACCTTGTTTGGCATTATCAATGCGATTGGCGCAACAGGTTATATCACTGAAGATGAATTACTGGAGCACCTAACAACTTTCTTACAAGAGCAGTTGCAGCAATATCCTGAAAGTACCTTATTACAAGGATTATTGTTTAATGCAACATTACCTTATAAAGGTAACTTGCTAACACGTTTACATGAATTAGATGAGCTCATCGCACCTGTCGAAAACCAATCTGTCTATGTAGAACTGCCAAATCCACTGCGTATTTCACAGAAGGATGTCAGTTATGCTTGATTTCATTGGTATTGGTTTAGGACCTTTTAACTTAAGTCTGGCGAGTCTTTTACAGAACAAAAGCTCACTTAACTATGCATTCTTTGAGCAAAAGGCTCAGTTTGACTGGCATGCGGGAATGCAATTACCCAATACGGTATTGCAAGTTCCATTTATGGCAGATCTGGTCTCGATGGTCGACCCAACCAGCCCATTTAGTTTCTTGAATTATCTGCGTCATCAACAACGTTTATATAAGTTTTATTTTTTAGAGCAGCCACACATTCCACGTTGCGAGTATAACCATTACTGCCAGTGGGTTGCAGAACAGCTTGATTGTATCGAATACCAATCTCGTGTCTTGAAGATTGAGCCTCAAACAGTCGGTTTCAAAGTTCTTGTGGAATCGGAGGGTGTTCAGCAAAGTTATTTATGCCGTCATCTGGTCATCGGTAGTGGGAATGTACCTTACCTGCCTGAATGTTTGAGCAAAGTTCAGCAATTGCAACCACAAAAATGTCTGCATTCAGCGCAGTATATGACACATGTCGATACAGATTTACACGGCGACGTGGTCGTACTTGGCTCAGGACAATCCGCAGCTGAAGTCTTTATTGATCTGTTTGATGAGCAGCAGGATGTGGTTAATCATCAGTTCGACCTGCACTGGTTTACGCGTTCTCAAGGGTTTTTCCCAATGGAGTATGCACCATTAGGACTGGAGCATTTTAGCCCAGACTATGCACAGCACTTTTATGATTTACCGGTCGAGAAGAAAGAACAGCAATTGCAGCAGCAGGCATTGTTGTATAAGGGAATCAGTGCAAAAACTATTCGTGAAATCTATCAGAAACTTTATCACCGTAGCATTGCAGGTCAAAGTTTGCAGACACATTTACATAGCCAATGTGATTTGAAAGATGCAGAAGTATTAGATACACAAAAAATTCGACTACATTTCCAACATCGTGCTACGACACAGGCTTTCCACTTAGATTGTGATTTCATTGTTGCCGCAACAGGTTACTTTACACCTGACTTTGGTTTTATGCAGTTACTTAAACCTTATATTGAATTTGATCATAAACAGCGCTGGCAAATCACTGAGGATTATCGAGTTGTACATCATCTGAATGGCCATATTTTTGTTCAAAATCAGGAAATGCATAGCCATGGCGTAGGCACACCAGACCTAGGGCTTGGTGCTTATCGTGCAGCCACGATTATTAACCAGTTGCTTGGCGAGTCGCTTTATGAACTTGGTCAACAAGCACAGACCTTTCAGCATTTTGGACTTACTCAAAATCCCAAAATTCAAATGGCAGATGAACAAGTACTTTCAGCAGATGGTACTTCTGAAAAAGCTGTAAGCCAAAACCACTCTATTTTAAAGAAAACAGAACAAAGCACGATTACAGCACATACAGGTAGTCGTTGTGCAAATACACGTACACAAACTGTGTCTGTACATTCAACTTATGAGAAATTGATATGAACTTTGCAACTTTAAAAATTAATCAGCAGCAATGGCGTGCCGCTGGGCAGCGTCTCATAGAGATGGCGATTGCAGAGTTTCTATATGAAGAAATTATTGAAGTTAAAGCCTTATCAGCAGGACGTTATCAGTTAGATCTAGGCAATCGTCATTATGAATTCCAAGGACACCAATATTTACTTGGTCACTGGAATATTCAGGAAGGCTCAGTACGTGATGTAAGCAATGGCCAGCAGAGTGATCAGCCTGCTTGGAATTTGCATGAGTTTATTGTTGCAATGTCTGATAGCTCCGATGTAAAGCCATTTACCAAAGCGTATTTGATTAAGGAAATGAATAATACTTGGTTGGCAGAGGCACATTTGTTTAATGAAGCACGCTTACCAAGCCGCGCAGTTTTGACTGAACCACATTATAAAGTTGAAGGTATGTTACGTGGTCATCCTTGGTTGATCATGAGTAAAGGGCGCATGGGCTTTGGTTATGATGACTATTTAAGCGCTGCACCAGAATTATCACCTGAAGTTAAAGTCTTATGGTTGGCAGTACATCGTGATTTGGCAGAGTTCCGCAGCACACAGCAGTGGGATGCATGTGGTTTATACCAACATGAGTTTGATGCAAATGAGCTGCAACAATTCATCAATATTTTGAAAGAAAAAAACCTAGATCCGCAAAATTACTTTTTGATTCCTGTACATGCTTGGCAATGGCATCAGTGGTTGGTTCCAACGTATGCCAATGAAATTGTCGATCAAAAAATTATTGAACTGAACATTAGCCAAGACAGCTATGTGCCAATGCAGTCTATTCGGACATTATGCAACACATCAAACCTACAACGTCATTACATTAAGCTGCCTGTCAGTATTTTCAATACCGCTGTTTATCGTGGACTCCCATCAAAACGTAATCTTGCAGCTCCAGCCGTAACTGGATGGTTAAAGCAAATTCATCAGCAAGATCAAGACTTACAGAATACCGGTGTGATTTTCTTAGGTGAAATTGCGACATTGACGATTCATCAACCATGTTTTGACCAAATCGAAGGCGCACCTTACCAATTTAAAGAATTGTTTGGCTGCTTATGGCGTGAAAGTGTTGATCGCTATGTTGATCAATCTCAACAAGTGCTTTCTCAGGCAGCACTTTTGCATCGAGACATTTCAGGTCAATCGATCCTAAGTGTACTGATTCAAGCATCTGGTTTAAGTCCTTTGGCTTGGTTAGCACAATTTGCACAAGTCTGTTTGAGTCCGTTATTGCTTTGTCTGTATCGCTATGGTTTAGCTTTTTCACCACATGGCGAAAACACCATGTTAGTGCATGAAAATGGTGTGCCAAAAGCATTGGTATTAAAAGACTTCATTGATGACATCAATTTGGTTGATGAGGATTTCCCAGAGTTAGCTCAATTGCCGTCTGAAGGTGATTTGTTATTACGCCATGATGCTACTGATTTAAGTCATTTCATTTTTACAGGACTGTTCATGGTGCATTACCGTTATATCTGTAATGTATTTTTACAAGACTATCCTGAATATTCAGAACTTGATTTCTGGCAGACCATTTCCAACACCATTGTTGCATTTAATCAACAACATCCAGAGCTGGCTGAACGTGCTGAAAAATTTGCCATGTTACGCCCAACGTACACCAAAATTTGTTTGAACCGTGTTCGTTTATTTACCACCAGTTATAACGATGAAGCAGAGCGTCCAGTTCCTGTTTTCCTTGATCCAATTGCAAATCCAGTCAGTCCCGAAACATTGGCGATATGGTCAGCTCAGCAAGCTGAATCTAAAGCGGGTTAAGTCTTTTACTAAATTTATAAAGGTTCGATATGAAAACAATCTCTCAGCAATTACCAGATTACTTTGAATACCACGAAGATGGCACACAATACTACTTACGCCAAGTGCAATATCCACAAGATATTCCTTTGCTACATCAGTGGATGCATGAGCCGCACGTGATTCCGCAATGGCAGCTGAATAAATCTGAGCTGGATCTGCAGGTTTATTTCGACAAGATGCTAGCAGATGACCATCAACGTCTATTGATTGTGGGGGTAGATGGTAAAGATGTGGGCTATACCGAGATCTATGAAGGTAAACGTGATCGTTTAGGTCGTTATTACGATGGTGATGACAATGATCTAGGTTGGCATTTATTGTTTGGTGATAAGTCGGTGTTTGGTAAAGGCTTTTTACGCCCAACCATTCGTTTGCTCAGCTTCTATATTTTTGAACATTCACAAGCGAAAAAAATTGTGGGTGAGCCTGACCATACTGTTAAACCTTATGCCGCTGTGGTCGCAGAACTTTGCTATGAGACTCAACGTCTCATTCCTATGCCAGAAAAAACGGCAATGTTGTATTACTGCTTTAGAGAAACTTTCTATAACAAGTTTGGTGAATATTACCAAACCTCACAACAACAGCTAGCTGATCAGCCAGCCAAAATCCTGAGTGTTACATGAGCCTATCCATCAATGAGATGCATATCTTGGACATGCGCTTTGCAGCGCATGTCTCAGTGGCAGAATTTGAGCAATGGTTAATGCATATTCAACAATATTTCGAACAAAAAAGAAATTTTGTGCTGATTATGCAAACCGAACCGAACACTGAATTTCCCGAAGAATATCGGGTCATTCAGGGGAAATGGTACAAACAATATAAACAAGATTTTTATCAATATTGTTTAGGCCTTGCCCGAATTGCCCAAGATGAGGCAGATCGTATTCGATTAGACACGCCAGCTTTGCAAAAAGCTTGGCATGTTCCTTATTTTGTCAGTGTAGAAAAAGCCGATGCCGTGCAGTGGGCGATGCAGAGGTATTCATGAATCAACAAATAATACCAGACAAGAGTTTACCTATAAAAACAGTCTCTGCACTGAGTTTATCGGTGGTGGTCGTACTGTACCTTGCACATGCATTACCGCTGTACTTTTACAATGTTGCCTTACCTGCGATTTTGCGTCATCAAGGGGTCGATCTACGCTGGATTGGCATGTTGTCGCTGCTGTATATCCCATGGGCATTTAAGTTTTTTTGGGCACCCTTAATTGATCGTTTTTATTTTAAGGCACTTGGTAAACGTAAAACTTGGCTTTTATTCACCCAAATTGCATTGGTTCTGGGTGTCGTTGCCTTAGCTTTGACACAATTCGATTATGGTTTAAGTGTATTTGTCATAGTCGGTTTGTGGATTTCAACCTTTGCCGCAACCCAAGATATTGCGATTGATGGTTATACCGTTGAAACCTTTTCTGAATCTGAATACCGATTAGGCAGTATGGCGCAAAGTATTGGCGTGGCACTGGGCAGTATGATTGGTGGTGCTGCAACTTTGTGGCTTTATCAATTGTATGGTTGGCAAACAGCGCTGATTTGTTTAGCTGCAATGACAGCACTGACCATGCTTGCAGTGTTTCAAATTAAAGAAAAAACCAATACTGAAAAAATTGCCAAGCAAGCGCCGAGTCTGATCCGAGCCTTTAAGCGTCCTGAGATGTTATGGGCTTTGGCTTTGATTGTCTGTTATCGCGTAGTTGAAGCACCCGCAATGGCCATGCTCAATCCGATGTTGATTGATCAAAAATGGTCATTGGCAGAGATTGGTGTACTGATGTCTGTGATTGGCGCGGGCATTGGTTTATTGGCGGCAGTGACAGCTGCGTTCTTACTAAAAAAAATAGCAGCAACACAATTACTGATTTGGGCTGGTTGGGCACGCAGTTTGGTGTATGCCTTACTGGGCATCGCGGTCTTACTCAGCTGGTTTAATCAGTGGCACATGTTATTGGGGCTATTTGTTGTAGTTATTTTGGCGATTCGTTATATCGCGATGACTGCTTTATATGCCCACTTCATGCATACCAGCTCTAAGGAGCAAGCTGGAACAGACTTCACTATTTTGGTCTGTTTTGAACTCCTGGTTTATTTCATTGGCGGTGCAATGTCTGGTTTCTTGGCCAAAGCATTTGGTTATGGAAATTTCTATCTCATTCTCGCAGCAGCATCTGTGTTGAGTGTCTTGCTCAGCCAAGTGTTAATCCACAAAGCAAAACAAACGGAACAACTCACCTAGGGGTAATTTATGAAAGTACGTTCACTTTCGACATCATTAACGCTGTTAAGCTTAGCAATCAGTACTCAGCTATATGCTCAAACAGTTGAAACAGATGCATCTGTTCAAACGACTGCTGCTGTAACAAGTCAGAAACCAACCCAACTTGCACCTATTGTAGTGACAGCATCGCGTTCAGCACAAAGTATTGCTGAAATTGCAGGTACGGTGTATCGCATTGAACAAGAAGATATTGCAAAACAAGCCGCTGCGGGTAAAAGTACAGCAGATATTTTAGGTTTACTCGTTCCATCGCTAACACCAAGTTCTGGTACAACCAGTAACTATGGAATGACCATGCGTGGCCGTACAGTCCAATATATGATTGATGGCGTACCACAAACGGGTTCGCGTGATAGTTCACGTCAATTAAATAGTATTAGCCCAGATATGGTTGAACGTGTTGAAGTTGTGTCTGGAGCCAGCAGTATTTATGGCTCTGGTGCAACAGGCGGGATCATCAATATCATTACTAAAAAAGGGTCGACTGAGGGTGTTCATTTTGAATCAAAACTCGGTGTAACGTCAGGCGATAACTTTAAAAATGATGCTTTGGCTTATGAAGCATATCAATCTGCTGCGTTTAAACAAGGCGATTGGAATGGTTTCTTAGGAGCAAGCTACACCAAACGCGGTGAGATTCAAGACAGCCACGGTGACCGAATTGGACCTGAAGTTGCACAAACGGATCGTCAAGATACGAAAACTATCGATGTTAATGGTCGTTTAGGTTGGCAGTTTGCTGACAAGCAAAGTATTAGCGTTGGTGCACAATATTATAATGATGAACAAGACAGCGACTATGGCGCCGATTACGGTCAAATTTCTGGTTATAATGCCGCCAATTTATTATTTCCAACGGCGGTGACACCGAGTTTAAAAGCGGTCAAAGGTTTACAATTAGACACTCAGCCTAGAACAAAACGTTATGCAATTAATACCCAATATGAAAACCAAGATATATTGGGCCAAAAGTTGAATGTTGAAGCATTTTATCGTAATGAAAAAGGGCGTTGGTTTCCAACAGTGTCTCCACTTGGACATGGCACTTTAAATGGTGGGTTAGCACAACTTTATCCAAATTATGCTAACCCACGCTCACCCGATTTCTTAAAAGCTGTCCGTTTAGGATATGCTGTTTTACAGTCAGAATCTGAAATTGATGTATGGGGTTTACGTACAGCTTTACAAAAAGATTTTGAAATTTCAAATCGTAAATTGGGCTTGGTTTATGGTGTGGATTACGAAAATGAAAAAGATAAGGCAACTGCACGTCGGTTTAACTTTGACAAGTTTTATGCAAGTAATGGTCTGAATTTTGAACCTGAAAAAACCTACCAATTTGGACCAGATACTGAAGTTAAAAAACTAGGTGCTTTCTTACAAGGGCATTATGAAGTATCAGACAAATTAAATGTTCAAGCTGGTATTCGCCATGAACGAATAGACAGTAAGGTTTCTGATTCAACGCCATATCGTGAGTCTATTCCTGCTGATATTCTAACAAACGATTTAAAATACCCATACACAGCAAAAGCATTGGCTGGTGGTAAAGTTAAACATGATGCAACCTTGTTTAATCTAGGTGCAGTTTATCATTTAAATGATGCTCAACAAGTTTTTGCTAATTTTTCACAGGGTTTTAGCATTCCCGATGTGCAGCGTATGCTTCGTGACGTTCCAGCTAATTTCGTTGTAAATAGTAATAATATTGATCCGATCAAGGTCAATAACTATGAATTAGGTTGGCGTTTACAAGGTGATAGTGGTCTTAATACAAGTGTAACTGCTTTTTATAATACTTCAGATAAAGTCGTGCGTTTTAATAGTGCCCCTGCATATAACATTGATGTTGTGGATACTGATGAACGTATTTATGGTGCTGAAGCAAATGTTAATTATCCAGTAACTGATAGTATGTCATTAGGAGGTACAGTCGCTTATACACGTGGGCAATTTAAAAATTCAGATGGAAAATGGCAAGAGTTGGATAGCACCCGTATTTCTCCTTTAAAAGGTACGCTGTATACGGATTGGCAATTTACAGATGGCTTTGGTCTCCGTGTTCAAGCACTTGCTGTAAGTGGTACTGATAAAGCCACAAAAGAAATGAAAGACTATAAAAATATAGATCCAACAGGTCGAAGAAATATCAAACTACCAAGCGAAATTAAAGGCTTTGCCGTAATGGATGTGATTGCCAATGCAAAAGCTGGCCCAGGAACGCTAGGCTTTGGTGTCTATAATGTTTGGAATACGGAATATAAAACTGTATTTAGCCAAGCTGCGGAATCTGTTTATGGGGCTATGTCGAGCTTGCCAGCACAAGGTCGTACTTATGGTTTGAGCTATACCCTCAAATACTAATCTAATCAAAAAGGCATCTGTTTAGATGCCTTTTCTTTTGATGAATTTCATGATGAACAATAATTTAAAGTTTTTAGCACTTGCTGCTTTGATCAATGGAACTTGTTTTTCCATGATTCTCCCTTTACTTGCCCCATTGACACGACAATTACATTTATCTGAATTCCAAGGTGGTGTGATTGTTTCAGCAGGGGCAATCTGTATGGCAATTGCATCGATCTGGATTGCGAAAAAGAATAATCAGCTATCTCCCAACCAACTCGTCAATTATGGTTTTTGGGGAATGACCTTTACTTGGGCTATTTTTACCTTGATTTTATATGTAGGAACACAAGCAATCTTACCAAGCCTGCTTATTTTTATTTTATTGGTTCTCAGCAGAGCATCTACGGGCATTTTTATGGCTTTGCCACAAATTGGTCTGCAAAGCTATGTAATGACACATGCGAGTGAAGCTGCTGATCGTAGCAAGCAAATGGCGATGTTTGGTGCGATGAATAGTTTTGGGATGATTGTAGGCCCGTTTGCAACCTCAGTTTTATTATTTGGTGGTTTACTTTTTCCGATGTGGATTGCAGTGGCTTTACTGGGTTTAGTGAGTATTGCACTTAGCATCCTGTTTAGTAAAATCCCAAAAATTCAAACTAATAGCTCGAAGCTGGAACAAGAAGAACAGAGTAGCATTGAACATGAGTCGATTCTCAGACAGAGTTTTATTTGGTTAGTTCTTGGTTTTGCGACATATGTTGCGATTGTGACTTTAAATATGACAGCAGGCTTTTATATTCAGGATAAGTTTTATCTTAGTAGCCAACAGAGTGCGGTTTATTTTTCTCAATGTATGTTAATTGTCGGTGTTTGTTTAGTGCTAACCCAGCTTTTAATTGTGAAAGTCTTACAGCTTAAATTAAATAGTTTGGTTATCATTGGTTTAGTCACAATGAGTTTTGGCTTATTACTTTCACTCTATGCACCTACAATTTTTGTGTTTCAGGCCAGTTATATTTTTTATGGGGTTTCAGTCGCGTGCTTATTACCAGCATTTACCACAGGCGCTGCTCAAGCTGTATCTCAGCAATCACAGGTTAAAATGGCAAGTTTTTGTACGGCGACACAGGCATTGGGCTTAATTGTTGGCCCATTACTCAGTACATTCCTATACCGTTTTAGCACTCATTTCCCATTCTATTTACTTTTATTTTTAATGCTTTCCATTGGATTGTATTTTTGCTGGTTTTTTATAAGCCAACAACAAAAGCACCTTTTAGCTGATTAAAAGAGTAAAAAATATCTATTTTCATATTGGTTGGATGAATACAGTTATTGAATGTTTTATGCATAGTTAACTGATCATTGTGATGTAAAAGGTTTGTTGTTTATCAGATCGAATGCAACCAATGAAATATATTTAGCAGGGCGGTGCCAACAACTGAATGAAATAAATATGGACAAGTTATCATTTATTAAAATAATTCTCATTATTGTTTTTATTTAGTATTATGGCCTGCATTTTGGATACTTTTTGAGTGATATTAGGGTTTTGGAGAAACGAGAAAATGAAAGTCAATAATGAGTCTAGGGCAAAACAAGTACTGTTTAAAATGACACCATGTTGTCTTGCTGTTATGACAATGCTTGCGCAACATGCGAATGCAGAAACTGCTTCTGCAAATGCTACTGTGGCAGTAGAGTCATCACAGAAAACTGTCGCACAGTTAGAAAAAATAGTTGTGACTGCAACCCGTACACCGAAGAATATTGCAGAAATTGCAGGGACGGTACAGACCATTGACCAAACACAGATTGCACAGCAAGCCATAGCTGGGCGAAAAGTTGCAGATGTCTTGGCACAACTTGTTCCATCACTTGCACCAAGTAGTGGTACGACCAGTAATTATGGTCAAACCATGCGTGGGCGCAATGTTTTGGTGATGATTGATGGTGTTTCACAAACAGGTTCAAGAGATGTTTCGCGTCAGCTAAACAGTATCAGTCCAAGTATGATTGAGCGCATTGAGATTATCTCTGGGGCAACCAGTATTTATGGCTCTGGCGCAACGGGCGGTATTATCAATATTATTACCAAACGTGCGGACACCTCAAAACCGTTGAGCTTTGAAACTAAAGTTGGGATTACTTCTTCGGATACATTCAGAGGCGATGGTTTAGCATATGAAGTGGGGCAATCAGTTTCCTTTAGCCAAGGCAATGTAGATGGCTTTTTAGGTGCAAATTTTACCAGCCGTGGTTCTCAGTTTGATGGCGATGGTAATCGAATTTCTTTAAGTCCTTGGCAAGGCAGCACCATGGACACGGATACCATCGATGTAAATGGACGTTTAAATTTCAATTTAACAGATAAACAAAGCCTAAGCTTTGGCGCACAATATTATAAAGACAAACAAGATACAGATTACGGCCCAGATTATTCATACTTACCGACAACAGGAACAAGTAATGATATGGGAACACCAAGCTATAAAGCAATTAAAGGTTTGAAGTTGAGTGATCATTTATTTACTGAACGCTATGCAATAAATTCACAGTATCAAAATCAAGATTTTTTAGGTCAAGTCCTTAATGTTGAAGCTTATTACCGTAATGAGAAAGCAAGATTTTTCCCTTATGGTTTAACAACCAAAGCTGTAACTTCGGTGAATCAGTCTCAATCGGAAATCAAGGTTGCGGGTTTACGATCAACCATGCAGTCAGACTTTAATATTGCAGATAAAGATCTAAAACTGACCTATGGTCTGGACTATGATTGGGAAAAAGACGAACAGTATATTGATATCCTTGCGACGAAATATCCTTATTTAGTTTATACACCTACAGGTGTACGTAAAGGATATGGTCCTAATACAGAAATTCAAAATATTGGTACTTTTATACAAGGTGACCTTGCCGTCAGTGATCAATTGAACATTCAAGCTGGTATTCGTTATCAGTATATTCAAGCGGAAACAGATGCCTATATTCCTAGTCGAGAGTCAGTAACAGTTCCTGCTGGTTCAACACATGACGATAAACCATTATTTAACCTAGGTGCAGTTTATAAACTCAACGATGGTCAGCAAGTGTATGCTAATTTTTCTCAGGGTTTTAGTTTCCCTGACGTGCAGCGTATGCTCCGTGATGTATCGACTTATAGCGTTTCAACCTCAAATCTTCAGCCTATTACGGTAAATAGTTATGAATTAGGCTGGCGTTTAAATCAGGATGATGGTCTCAATCTTGGTTTAACTGGTTTTTATAATACCTCTGATAAAACGGTACAATTTAATAACCGAGCAGCAAAAATTGTAGACACCGATCAACGTGTCTATGGTGCCGAAGCAACCGTCAGTTATCCATTTATGGACAGTTATAAGGTTGGTGGTACTTTAAGCTATACCCGTGGTCAATATAAAGATGCCGCAAACCAGTGGCATGAACTCAATTCATTTGCGGTTTCACCAATAAAAGGGACGCTATTTGCTGAATGGGACAATGATGAGGGCTATGGTATCCGTGTCCAAATGCAAGCCATTAAGGGAACTAACAAAGCCTATAATGACGATCGTGATTTAGTTGCGAAAGCAAATACAAGTCAGGATAAAGTTTTCCAGGCTGCTGTTAAAGCAGATGCGAATAGTGCAGCCAAAATTAAAGGCTATGCCACTATGGATGTATTAGGACATGTTCCTGCATGGAAAGGGCGTGTAGATTTTGGTGTATATAATGTTTGGGGCCTCCAATACAATACTGTATTTGCACAACAAGCGGCTGTATCGAACGGAAACCCATTATTGGCAATCCCTGCTGAAGGGCGCACGTATGGCCTAAGCTATACTTTTAACTACTAAGCAATTGATATAAGAAAAATATCCGTCATCGTTACGGATATTTTTTTGGTTAATGTTAGCCATCTCCTTTGGAGAAATGGAAATTCAAATGTTAAGAAGGCAATTAAAGTCATAGTGCCTTTATGAATTATATGACTACATATCTTGGACAGTTTTTTTTGATGCGATCTTCTCATCTGTTCCGTCAATTTTGAATATTTTGGCGATAAAACGTTCATTATTTTTCTCATAATGCAAGTATTCCGACTGTTTCAGTCACATATTGCTGTTATGAGTTGTCTTTATGTTTATTTTTTAATCAAATTTATTTCATTTATTGACGTTTTAGATTTTAAAGGGATTTTTTATGTACCCTATAAAGCGTCATAACAAAATAGATAAAGGAGTAATGATGCTTATTTTTCATGATTATCCTGTTCAAGGAGCCCTTTTTGACATGGATGGAACAATGTTTGATACTGAGCGCTTACGCTTCCAGACATTGAAACAAGCATCAAAAGAGCTGATTGGACAGGAATTTTCAGATGAATATTTGATGCAGTGTCTGGGCTTAAGTGCGAAAGCATCGGAGCAGCTAGCACAAAAGTTTTATGGTATAGACGTTCCTTATACTGCCATTCGTAAACGTGCGGATGAGGTTGAATTAGAGTCTGTGCGAAAAAATGGTGTACCGATTAAAAAAGGACTGATTCAAGTTCTGGAACGCTTAAGAAAATCAGGTTTAAAAATGGCAGTTGCGACCTCCAGTCGTCGTGCGATTGCAGAAGAATATTTAATTAATGCCAATGTTTATAAATTTTTTGATCTGTTGGTCTGTGGGGATGAAGTAGAAAAGGGTAAACCGCATCCAGAAATCTTTTTAAAAGCGGCACAGAAACTAAACCTACAACCGCAACAATGTCTAATGTTTGAAGATTCGGAAAACGGGATTTGTTCGGCCTTTGATGCTGGCGGTATCACGATTTTATTCAAAGACATTAAAGAACCCAATGATCATATGCTCTCTAAAGCAAATTTTTACTATCAGGACATGTATGACTGTCTGAATGCTTTGGATAAATATATTCCTGAAATGGGCATGCCACAATTACAAGAATTATTTCCGCAAAGTATCAATCAATTGACTGTTGGGATTCATGGTTTTGGTGCCATTGGTGGGGGCTATGTAGCACAGATCCTGTCCTATTGGGATGGTTATACACGGCCAAAACGGATTCTGGCCTCAACTCGAAATCGTCTTTATTTGGAATCCGTGAACAGTTTTGGCAGCTATAGTATTCGATATGGACAGTCTTCATATGATGAGCGTATTGATAATCTCACCGTGATTGATGCTGACAATGAACAGCAAATGTTAGAAATGTATATGCAATCCAGCCTGATTGCACTGTGTTTACCAGAACAAGCGATTGAGTCTGAGGCGAAAACGATTGCGAAGGGACTATTGACCCGTTTTATGTCAGCAGATGCAGACAATAATGAGCCCATTACCTTTTTGATTATTCTGAATAAAGTGTGCGCAAAGTATTTGGTCTTAAAACATATCCGTGAAGCCTTACTTTCCATGACGGATGAAGATATTGCAGAACATATTTTAAGTGAACATTATTTTTGCGATACCGTGGTCAATCGAATGGTGTCAAAACTGACTGATCAAGCCT
This sequence comes from Acinetobacter sp. Tr-809, assembly GCF_011753255.1. Classification (NCBI taxonomy): domain Bacteria; kingdom Pseudomonadati; phylum Pseudomonadota; class Gammaproteobacteria; order Moraxellales; family Moraxellaceae; genus Acinetobacter; species Acinetobacter sp. Tr-809. The sequence goes on along the minus strand of NZ_VWVZ01000001.1, from coordinate 498,755 downwards.
TATATCGTCAGCTCAATATCAAGCACAATTTATTTAAACAATATCAAAATGATCTCAATCCAGAAACGATTGAACTTTCAGAGGAAACCGCTCTGACTGAAAAGCAAGAACAGCAGATTACCCATTGTTTAGAAGACATGCGTGGGCAGTTTCAAACAGGGCAATTCTTACAAAATATGGATTTGATCCTATTCCATAGTGAAATGGATATGCCGATTTACGTGGAAAATCGCAGTCCATTGTTGAGCAAAATGCGTCAAATGATTTTAGTTGATCAGATTTCTGAGATTCAAATTATTAAAAATCGACTATGGAATGGCTGTCATGCCATGTTGGCGTGGTATGCCAGCGCACTTGGACATGACACCATTGGTATCGCCATGGCCGATCCAAAAATCATGAAATATGCAGAACAAGTGGTCAACGAAGTTAAATTGGGTTTGGCCAATATGATTCCCAACCAAGCCAAAGAACTGGATCGTATGGCGGAAAGTTTTCTGCATTCTTGCCGAGCTGCCTATAAAGATCCATGTGAGCGTGTAGCCCGTGATCCGCTTAGAAAGCTCAATCTAAATGAGCGCGTTCTAGGCAGTTTAGAATCTCATGTGCAGCAACAACTTCCTTACCAGAAGTTAATGCAAGGTGCAATTTATGGCTATGCCTATGCTCTGAAAATGCTTGGGCTGGAAGAGATTAAGATTGTAAAACATGTCCAGACTAATATTGAGCATATGGATATTACTGAAAATCAGAAGAAAGCCCTATTAAACCAGCTCTATCAAGGGATTCAGGCTCAACTCAATGATAATACGTTCATGTCACAGTTGGAGGAGCTAAAACCTCTTTCTGCATAAGAAGCAATGATCACAGTGAAAGTGCCTTAACTTCTATCTGGGTTTATGTTTGAATAACGCAACGTTAAACAGAATGCTGAAGTTGTGTTATTACAAGCAGAGACCCAGTTGATTGCGACCGAAATGCGTGATTATCCCGAATGGCATTTGGGGCGTTCAGATTATGGGCTTTGGTATATTGAGATTGATCAACCTGAGTTGATTCACTATTTAGATGAAATCCAAGCACAATTTTCAGGTCTATTGCTTCCTGCACAGCAACGTCAATATCACATTACTTTATTTGTTTGCGGTTTCTTGCAGCCTGCTGTTAAGCAATACGATGATGATTTTCAGATTCGACAATTACAGCAGCAGATCAAGCTGATTGAAGCATTACAGCTCACATCTTTTGAGCTGGAAATCACGCAAATAGATAGTTTTAACAGTGCCTTGTTCCTGCACATTCAAGATCAGCAGGGCGTACTCACCCAAATTCGTCAGCAATTTGCCCATGTATCAGACGAGGTCGCAGCACTTGAATATTGTCCGCACATTACTTTAGGTTTGTATCGTGAAGCTTGGCCAAGTGATAGGGTATTGCAGCGGATACAACAACTTTCGTTAAAAACCATAAAGATTCAGGTCAAAAAACTGACTTTTGGCTATTATAAGGCACAGATTTTACAAGGATTACTGTATCCTTATCAGCAAATTGAACTAGGTTAGATATGTTGCAACTGATTTTAGGTGGGGCGCGCTCAGGTAAAAGTCGTTTGGCAGAACAAACCGCCAAAGATACAGGTTTATCCGTCACTTATATTGCAACGGCGCAGGCCTTAGATGCAGAAATGCAGCAGCGTATTGAGCATCATCAACAGCAACGTCCTGATCATTGGCAAGTGCTTGAAGAACCGATTTATCTGGCAGATCGACTCTTGCAATGCGATCAAACGAATCAGCTGATTTTGGTCGATTGCTTAACCTTATGGCTGACTAATTTGTTATTGGCTGAAGACCCAGCCTTGCAGCAACAACAGATGCAAAAACTATTCGAAGTCTTACCGCAACTACAGTCTCAAATTATTCTGGTCAGTAATGAAACTGGGCTTGGAGTAATACCGATGGGAGAAATCAGCCGTCGTTTTGTGGATGAAGCAGGGCGTTTGCATCAGACCTTGGGGCAACTCGCCAATAAAGTCATGTTTTGTGTAGCAGGCTTTCCAATGATTTTAAAAAATGAGAAATAACATGACTGAACAAGCACAATGGTTTTTAGCCGCCGTTCAACAACCTGATTTAGATGCAAAACAACAAGCTGAACAACGTCAACTGCAATTGACCAAACCCACAGGGGCTTTAGGGCAGTTAGAGCAGCTTGCCATTCAATTGGCGAGCTTACAGGGCACAGTACATCCTCAGATTCAACAACCTTGGATCACTATTTTTGCTGGCGATCATGGGGTGGTTGCAGAAAACATTTCAGCCTATCCGCAAGCTGTGACCCGTCAAATGCTGCAAAATTTTGCCTCAGGCGGTGCAGCTATTAGTGTGATTGCCAAACATCATCATGCACATTTACAGGTTGTTGATTGCGGCACAGTGGGTGAAGCTTATAATTATGTAGGGGTTGAGCGCCACTGCATTCGTGCAGGTACAGCCAATTTTGCTCAACAAGCTGCAATGACGGAACAAGAGTGTTTTGCAGCTTTACAACTGGGTAAAGACAGCGTTGATCGCGCCAAAGTACAAGCTGCTGATATTTTTATTGCAGGTGAAATGGGGATAGGCAATACCTGTTCAGCTTCAGCACTGGCATGTTTATTGTTGAACGAAGATGCCGCACAAATGACGGGTGTGGGTACTGGAATTAACAACCAACAGCTACAACATAAGATCTCTGTCATTGATCAAGCGGTGAAGCGACATCAAATGGATGTTGCAGACGATGCTTTAAAAATCCTGGCTGCTGTTGGCGGCTTGGAAATTGCTGCAATGACGGGTGCTTATATCCGCTGTGCGCAACTCGGTATGCCAATCGTGGTGGATGGTTTTATTAGTTCGGTTGCCGCTTTATGCGCAGTACGCATCCAACCCCAAAGTCGTGAATGGATGCTGTTTGGACATCAATCGGCTGAATATGGTCATCAGCGTGTGCTAAAAGCCTTAGAAGCTCAGCCTATTTTAAATATGAATTTGCGTCTCGGCGAAGGCAGTGGTGCAGGAGCTGCACTGTCGATGCTACAACTTGCTTGCGTGCTGCATAACCAAATGGCTACCTTTGCTGAAGCTGCTGTAACAGGTGATAAAGTTGCACCTTGATTTGCTGCGGCATGGTGAAACCACACTCAGCCATACTTTGCGTGGACATCTCGATGATGCCTTGACTGAACATGGTTGGTTGCAAATGCAATCCACCATTCAGCAACATCTCGATGCTCATGTACAGTGGGATGTGATCATCAGTTCACCCTTGCAACGCTGCCAAAACTTTGCGGCAACATTAGCCAAACAACTCGAATTGCCTTTGCTACTCAATGCTGAAATCAAGGAAATGTATTTTGGCGATTGGGAAGGTATGACGACACAAACCATTTATGAAACGGCACCTGAGCGATTGGCTAATTTCTGGCAATTTCCAACCCAATATCATGCACCGAATGGGGAGTCGTTGCATCAATTCCAGCAGCGAGTTATGCATGGTTTTACTGAAATTTATGTTCAAATGCAGCAACACAACTGGAACAAGGCATTGGTTGTGACGCATGGCGGGGTGATTAAGTTGCTGACTTGTTTGGCACGTCAGCAAAAGCTGGATGATCTATTAACCATGCCTGCAGAGTTAGGAAAGTTATATGCTTTAAATTTAACTCAAGTTGAAAATCAAATTCAATTTTCTGAAAATATCGCAACTTAGCCGAGATAAAATCTTATTCTATTTCCAAGATTTGCTTGGTTGATGTAATCGAATTGTCATTGCCACTGCCTATGATACATGGCATTTCTTGACCTATAAGCAAATCATTCATGAATATATTATTGAAAAGCAGTGTGTTATGCGCAAGTATTTTATTGGCGGCATGTAATAATGATGATCATTCAGAATCGAAAACTACACCAGAAAGTAGCATAGCATCAAAATACTATCAGACTAAAACGCCATACCAACCACAACAAGATCTCAAAAAATATGAAGCCATTCCGCAAGGATTTCAGCCTGTATTTACTGAACTGGTTGCACGTCATGGCTCTCGCGGTTTATCCAGTATTAAATATGATTTAGCGCTGTATAACCTTTGGAAACAAGCCAAAGCTGAAAATGCACTCACACCTTTAGGCGAAAAGCTGGGGGCAGATTTGGAAAGCATGATGAAGGCCAATATTCTTCTGGGTTATGGTGTGGATGGCATCCGTCAGTTTGGCTATGGCAATGAAACCATGCAAGGTATTCAGGAACATCGCGGTATTGCTGATCGTTTATTGCAACGACTTCCCAATTTATTTCAAGCCGCAGCACAGCAACCTGCATCAATTTTAGTACAGAGTTCGGGTGTAGACCGTGCGGTAGATAGTGCCAAATTTTTCACTGCTGAATTGATCCAACAGCAACCGCAATTAAAGGCACACATCACCCTAGTTTCATACACCAGTTTAGCCAGTAGCAGTGTGCCAACGATTGAAGATGGCGGGGTGGATCGTTTTAAACTTTATTTTCATAGTTTGAATAAAGAGCAAGATTTAGTACAGCCATTATCAGTACAACAACAGACGATTTACGATGCCAGTCAAGCCTATCAACATTTTGAAGAAGATGATGCAGATCTGCTCAATAAGTTAAATGAACTTACGAAAAATAGCCGTGCTGAACAGATTGCAATGAGCGTATTGAATCCACTGTTTAAAGTAGAGTTTATTAAAAAATTGGGAACCACAGGCTATGTATTTAGTAATACGGGCTCATATAGCGTTACTTCACCTAAAGGTGAAACCATCACTGAAAAAGGCAAGGGTAAAAACAGTATAGCCAGTGCTGTAGATGCTGCAGCTTATTTATATGAGTTATATTCAATTTCTGGCGGTATGAAAACTGAACTGAAAGGTGTTGATTTTGATCAATATATGCCTGTAGATGCAGCAAAATTTTATGCTGAATTTAACGATGCCAATGATTTTTATAGTAAAGGACCAAGTTTTAGCGAATCGAAGAACGTCACCAGCGCAATTGCTCAAGGTCTAAAGCAGGACTTATTTAAGCAAGTCGATGCGATTGTAGATCAGCAGCAAGCACATCGCGCGGTATTACGGTTTGCCCATGCTGAAATCATTATTCCATTGGCGACCAGTTTAGAGTTGCACAATATGATGCAGCCTTTACCATTACGTCAAACTTATAGTTACAACAGCAGCACTTGGCGAGGTGAGGTGGTATCACCAATGGCAGCGAATCTACAGTGGGATATCTATCAAGACAAGCAAGGCACAACCTTGGTGAAGATGTTCTATAACGAGAAAGAAACTTTATTTAAGTCAAGTTGTAACTATGCACGTTATCGCACTAACAGTTTTTATTATGACTATTTAAAGCTTAAACAATGTTATCAAATTCAATAATCTAAGATATTCAGCCTTTTCATTTGGGAATAACTTGCTATTCCCAATTTTATTTCTTCATAATCCATGCATGATGAACCTGATGTGATTGAGAGGTTGCATGACACCTTTTTGGATTGCCTTGCAGTTTTTGACCGTTTTACCAATTGAACTCAAAACGATGCCAAGCGCAAAGCAGAATGGTCAGGCCATGCTGTTTTATCCTTTAGTGGGCTTATTGCTTGGGTTGATTTTGTTTGCATCTGCGATGTTATTGGCAAAACTTCCGATCATCTTGAGCGCAGCACTAATCCTCGTACTCTGGATTTGGCTGACTGGTGGATTACATCTCGATGGTTTAGCGGATACAGCAGATGCATGGGTCGGTGGATTTGGTGATCCTGAACGAACCTTGAAAATCATGAAAGACCCTGCATGTGGTCCAATCGGGGTACTGAGTTTAGTCGTCGTCTGCTTGCTGAAATTGGTGGCTTTATACGTTTTGCTGGAACAACAAATGGCTGTTTTTTTAATCGTCTTGCCTATGCTTGGGCGCAGTGTGCCACTGTTTTTATTCCTTACTACGCCTTATGTACGTGCTCAAGGCTTAGGCCGTTCTATGACAGATTTTATGCCTAAAAAACAACTTTGGATGGTTTTTGTCATTACAATGGCATTGCTTTGTATGTTTAAATGGCTTGGGTTAATTGCTTTACTGGTTTTTTTAGTGATGCTTTTTTATTTGCGATCAGTATTCATTAAACGTATTGGCGGAATTACAGGTGATACTGTGGGCGCTGCAATTGAGCTGGCTGAAACTAGCGTGCTTCTCAGTGCGGTGGTTGCTTCGTTCTATATCATTTAGAAATTGATCGCTTGAGTTGGCGTGATCCTCCTGCAAACAGAAGGATCACTTTAATAATGAATGTTAACGTTTACGCAATTGAACCAAGAAACCCAGCACAGCGAGTAAGGCAACCAGTGCTGCAATTGTAGCCAGAATGATATCTCGAAGTGTTTTATCTATTGGCAACCATGTCCATTTATGCAAATAAGCAAAACTAAATCCTTCTAAGGCATCTTGTTGCGTGACCTGAGCTGCAATCACACCGCTGCTCGGTTCAATATACAGTCTGAGTTGATTCTCTAAACGAGTTTCAACCTTGATCACGGGTAAGCGTTTGTTGATAAACCCATATTCTCCTCCAAAACTTGTCACCCATGAGGCCTGTTGAACCTGTTCTGGTTGTAAAGCTAAATAGCTTGCGGCTAATTGTTTGCTTTGTTTAAGAATATCAAGCGCTTTACCATTACCAGCATCTATAAACTGAATCGTGGGAGCTATTGTTTTAGTCGTGTGATGATCATGCGCTTTGCTTGCCGCCGTCATGCTACCTTGCAAAGGGCTTTGTCCAACGGCTTGAATCATCCATGCAGCACGAGTATGTGTCTGGCTAAAGGTGGTTGGAACCAGATCCAGACGTTGAATGGGCTGCTGAGTGACCTGATCCCATGCTTCGGTACTTAGATCAGCAGTATGGAAAACAGGTTGAATGTTTTTAATATCGGGCTTTTTTTGCCAAATATGATAGAAACCACTGAGCACCCAAAGCAGAATAAAGACACTTAAACTGATGCCTAAATAGCGATGTAGAAAGCGGATCGGTTTTTGCCCTAGACGGTGATTGCGGTGATTATGAATCTTAAAGAATAAGCCAATCCCCATAAAAAGCATGCACAGTATGCCAATCAAAGCCATTTGCATGAGAATAGTTTGACCTGTCCAAGCTTGATCACCCCACGTCCAGGTATGACCTAAGCGAAAGATTTTTGCCATCCACATCTTTTGATCATTAGACAGCGTGGCCAGTCGTGCTTGTGAAGGATCCACATAGGCACGTAAACCATTTTGAAAATCAACACGCCAAACAGGCAGTAAACGATTCACGCTCGGATAATCATCACTGAATGCGGTGATGATTTGACTGGATACGATTTCCTGTTGAGAGAGACCCGTGTACCAGCGCGCTAAACGCTCAGCATCCTGTTGTTCGGCATTAATCAGCAATTGGCCTGTCTGACTATCATAGTATTCAGCAATCTTTTGTTTGGGCTGTAATATGCGATAGACAATATGCTGAGCATCTAATTCAATCACCTGTAATGCTGAAAATTGTGTTATCTGATGTAACTTTAAAACATCGGTTGCCGCTAATGCATGTGTTAGATCCAATTGTTGAGATGGAGGCATTCGTTTCACAGGCTGAGGTTGTGTTGCACTCATCATCGGATGCAACACACCTGTTAAAGACCAAAGTAAAACGAGAACGCCCAACACCATCCCAAAACTACGGTGTAAAGACAGTAGTTTTTTCAGTTGTTTGGCATTCATTGCTTATTTCCCGAAATGATAACGTAGCCCTAATAGATAGGTTCTTGGCGCAGCGGGGGTATAACTGACTTGGTTATTACTAAACGAGGTACTTTCTGCATAATGTTTATCTGTGGCATTTAGGATCTGGCCATAGATTTCATAAGCATTTTTACGGTAATTGGCACGCAGATTCAGCAAAGTATGACCATCGTACTTTTCCGTATTGGCATCATTGATCCAATAAGAACCGACATAAACCGCTTCCGCAGAAAGTAATAGCTCAGGTATTGGCTTGATCTGATATTCAAGCGTGCCAAATGTTTTAGGCGCACTTGGCATGGTGTTGCCGCTATAATCTAAAACACTCGAGGGTTGAAACTGCTTATATTCATGTTTGGCCACACTGCCTGAAAGTTTTAAGCGCTGATCATATTGATCACTGAGCTTCCAACTTCCCCCAATTTCAACTCCCTGATGTAAGGTTTTACCTGCATTGCGTGGCTCGCGTGTATTATCTGGCTTGGTATAGCTGATCACTTCATCTTCGCCTTCCAAGCGATATAAGGTGATTTCACCGTCTAAGCGATCATCGAATAATTTAAAACGCAGACCTGCATCGATGTTATTAAATGTGGCTTCTTTTAAGTCTGGTGTCACCAAATTTGCACCGTATAAACTACTTACCTCTGGCGGTACAAAGCCTTGCGACCAGTTGCTATAAAGATCAATTGCTGGCGTGATGTTCCATACAAAACCGACTTGAGGGCTGGCTTTATGAAAATCACGTTTTTCATTCGGTGCGCCTGTGGTTTTTGATGGGGTTAATTTGTTTTCATAGTCATAACGAATCCAGTCATAGCGTGCGCCACCAACGAGATTTAAAGTCGGTAACACTTGCCAATTGGCTTGTGCATAGAGGGCTTGGTTATTGACGTCTACATTAAAGTCGCGTAAGGGCTGGCGTTGTTGATAACCGGTATACACCAAGGTATTCGGGTCTCGGAACACCTGAATATCATTGGTTTTGGCTTGGTTGGGTGAATGATCAGCCATCGCCCCAACAATCAGTTTGACCTGATCAAATGCCGCTGAATGCTGAGCATTTAAGCCATAGGACTGAAAAGCGTTATAGGTAGTTTGTCCGCTATAAGTACCCGTCGGTTTGCCATTTTTAACATCAGTACGGATGTTATAACTTGGATTTTGTTCGGTAGTATTGTCACGATAATATAAGGTAACTTGGCTTTGTTGCTGATCATTCCATTGATGGCTAATTTGAGAAGAAAGCCGTGTGGCATCAACTTCACGATAGGTAAAAGTTTGGTAGCTGTATCCAGGGCGTTTGCGATAATCGTCCAGATTTAAACTACCTGTCATATCCGCTTTTAAATGGTTATAACTGACAATATTTTTGATCTGTGTGGCATCAGAAATGCGCCAGTCGTGTCTAAGCGTCACACTCTGTTTATTGCTTTCAGCATGGTCTTGCCAGCTATCACCACGATCACTGGCATAGGCTGAAAGTCTTAAACCATGCTCGCCCCATTGGCTATCAAAGCTATTCGATGCACCGACATCGACACGGCGATATCCTTCAGAACTGGCACTAATGCCAAGGTCGGCTGTGGGTGTAGCACTCGGTGCTTTGGTGAGGAAATTAATTGTTCCACCAATCGCATTGCTGCCATATAAGCTACTGGCAGGTCCACGTAAAATTTCGATGCTATCAATACCCGCCAAATTCACTTCATATAAGGCATTGTGGTTAAACACACCCACAGGACGAATCGAGATCCCATCTTCTAAATATTGATAAACGGCTGCTGTGATAATCGGTTGGCGAATCGACATCATATGCTGTTCATTACCCAAGTCATTCATTAACACGCCTGGGGTTTGATTCAGCACCTGTCCAATAAAGGTTGCATGTTTATCTTCAATGTCCTTGCTGTTAATTTTACTGATCGCAGCAGGGGTATTATTAATCGATTCACCTTCACGACTGGCAGTCACTACAATGGTGGCTAAGGTTTTGGTGGCATTAGATGGTGCGGTTTCTGCAAAAATAACACTACTATAGCCAGCAGAAAGGCACGCAGCCGCTAATACAGACAAACGGAATTGAGTATTCATTTTAAACTCTATAAAAAGCAATAAATAAGGACGCACCCCCGTTATTTACGAGGTACGAAGTAAAATTTGCGATTTATAAAGTGAGTGGTGGGGCTTGTTTGGTGGGGAAAATATAAAAGATACGGGCGATGTGCAGATCTTCTGTCCACGTATGGCACAGGCAGCGTACGCGACTGAACCAAGCCAGTAGAAATATAATGATGAATGCAATGAGTGGGACGATAGCAGCAGCATCTAGACCATGGGAACATAAAGGACAATGCTTCATGATCTGGCTCGCTAGTGCAAAAACTTGCTGTGCATATTCACTGAGCTGGGCATGTTTGGCATGCTCTAGCTGCGGTGCGTGATGCATATCGTGCATGCTATGTTGATGATGACTTGAATGTGTCTGTGACATCAACGAGACATTTTGAATTTCTGTGACTTGGCAATGGCTTGGCATTGCATAAAGTGTAGGTACGACGCCTGTATGGACCATCGTTGGTAAGAATATATGCCAGAGTAAACATAGCAAAGTAATCGCGCCGAAACTGGCACGCCACTTAAGCAATTGTTGACGAAAACTGGACTTCATATCAGCGATACGTCGTAGGAGAAATGTGGCAGCAGTATAATTAAAAAAATATTACACTTCAAAACATATTGGTTACATGTAGGCTGATATTTTTATTAACTAAATGATTTTTCACTAGGGATTCATATAAATATAGAAGTCAAATCATTGGTTCAATCCTAAATTGCAAATGCTTTAAGATCGTACTAAGATAAATAACTTAAAATAAGGAAATGGCATTCTTCCTTTAAAAAACCGCCAATCATTGGCTAATGATGCCTACGTAACCCTGAATTTATAACAATTAAATAGGGTGCGTAGGGTTACGCATTCTATTTTTTGGAGATGCGTATGAAAGGTTCTTTACGAAAGTTTTATCTTGAAGAAAATAAGCTATATAAAGGAAAGCAGCTCTATGAGTGGCTTATTGAAACAGCTAAATCGCTAGGACTCAGAGGTGTAACTGTAAATAGCGGTGTTGAAAGTTTTGATCGACAAGGCCATTTACACTCTGCTCATTTTTTTGAACTGGCTGACCGTCCGATACAGCTTGAGTTTGTCTTAGACACTGAACAAGAGATCTTATTGTTTTCATCAATTTCTCAAGAAAATATTTCACTTTTTTATACAAAAACTGCCATTGAATTTGGAAGTGTGGGAAATAAGGAGAATAATAATGTCTAATATAATTTCAGGCTTAAACATTCCTGATGATTTTTACAGCTTGATTGAAATTCCAGAAAATCATGCACCTGTCAAATACGAAATGAATAAAGAATATGATGCTTTATTTGTTGATCGTTTTTTAAGTACAGCAATGGTATATCCAGCGAATTATGGCTATATTCCGCAAACACTCAGTGAAGATGGCGATCCTTTAGATGTTTTAGTCCTTGCACCATATGCAGTGGTGGCTGGTTCAGTGATTCGGAGTCGCCCTGTTGGTGTCATGTATATGGAGGATGAACATGGTATGGACGCAAAAATTATTGCTGTCCCGCATACTAAAGTCTCTCCTCTATATGAGTCTATAAAAGATATTCAAGACATTCATCCTCTCATTCTGGAGAGGATTAAACATTTTTTTGAACACTATAAAGACTTGGAAGAGGGTAAATGGGTCAAATTTATTGGCTGGGAAAATGTGCAGAAAGCAAAAGAAGAAATTTTAAAATCTGTCCAAGCTTATCCAGTTTAAATAATAGATAAAATAAAAGCCCATGTTGTATGGGCTTTTATTTTGCAGATTAAGCTTAACGTGTTGGTAAGACGTCTTTTAATGCTTCATGCATTTCGAGTAATGCTTTTTCAGTAGTTTCCCAATCGATACAGCCATCAGTCACTGATTTACCGTATTCAAGATCACAGAGGTTTTCAGGAATATCCTGACGACCACCTTTTAAGTGACTCTCCACCATAATCCCAACAATTGATTTGTTGCCATCAAGGATTTGTTCAGTGATATTTTTCAAAACCAAAGGTTGTAAGTACGGGTCTTTGTTTGAGTTGGCATGGCTGGTATCAATCATGATCTTGTTGCTGACTTTCGCTTTTGCCAAAGCTGCTTCCGCTTCTGCAACTGAAGTCGCATCATAGTTCGGCTTGCCATTACCACCACGTAATACCACGTGTGCATAAGGGTTGCCTTTAGTATTGATAATCGCAACTTGACCATTTTCATTCAGGCCCAAGAAGCTGTGACCATGTTTAACCGATTGCATCGCATTGGTCGCAACGGTTAAACCACCATCTGTACCATTTTTAAAGCCAACAGGAGATGATAAGCCTGATGACATTTCACGATGAGTTTGGCTTTCAGTGGTACGCGCACCAATCGCAGACCATGAAATCAAATCTTGATAATATTGTGGTGAGTTTGGATCAAGTGCTTCAGTCGCACATGGCAAACCTTTTTCATTTAAATCGATCAATAATCCACGGCCGATATGCAAGCCTTTTTCAATATTGAAAGAGTCATTCATGTCAGGGTCGTTGATTAAACCTTTCCAACCAACTGTGGTACGCGGCTTTTCAAAATAAACACGCATGACTAGATATAAAGTGTCTTTTACTTTTTCACTAAGGACTTTAAGGCGATCAGCATATTCATGTGCAGCTTTAGGATCGTGAATCGAGCAAGGGCCAATCACAACAAACAAGCGTTTGTCGTTGCCATCTAAAATGTTACGTACAGTTGCACGTCCTTGTAACACAGTTTGAGAAGCAGCATCAGATAAAGGGAGGTCAGCTTTCAGTTCTGCTGGGGTAATCAAAGTTTGAATGCTTTTAATATTAACGTCGTCGATATCTGGCTGAGAAACTGGATTTGACTGTAGAGTATTCATTGCTGTCACAAATTCAATCGAAAGAAAAGGTTATTTTGTCTACGAATATAGCATGAAATGCCGATTGATTAACTAGCGAAAAGCATAATTTATGTAGAAATAATCGGCATTGTAACGCTTAAACAGTTGTTGTTACATGGTTTGTTTGCTGAACCACAACCGCTTGATGTGTTTCAACTGGCTTTGGTTTTGCCTTAATTGGGTTCACCATAAAGTTCACACCCAAAGCAAATAGGGTAATGCCTAGAATTTTACGGATCAATCGTTCTGGCATACGTGAGCTGATGAGTGTACCAACAATAATGGCTGGAATTGAACCCACCAATAACCACATCAACAGGCTAAAGTCGACATTACCTGAAGACATATGGCTTAGACCAGCAACTGCTGTCAGTAATACCGCATGTACTACGTCTGAACCAATAATACGGATCATAGGAAGGTTCGGGAACATAAGCACTAAGGCCATGATACCGAAAGCACCAGCACCCACAGAAGATAAGGTTACAAAGATACCGAGCACAACACCCATAATCACAATGTAATGACGTTTGTGTTGCAATGCATGCTGTTCACTTTCCATATCCGCTTGTTCACGGTTACGGAACTTGTCAAAGAACTTTTCTATCTGTGCACGGAAGACAATTGAGATACCAGTCAAGGTCAACATAAAGCCCAAGACCATGGTCAATACAGCTTTATAATGGGTGGATTGACTTAAATAATGTTCAAGCACCCAAGAGGTTGCGAATGAGGCAGGAATACTGCCCAAAGACAGCCAAAGTACAATTGGCCAGACAATATTCAGTTTTTTTGCATGAACGACTGAACCACAGAATTTAGAAATCGAGGCATAAAGTAGATCAGTACCAATGGCGATATGTGGTTCGATCTTAAACAGGCTAATCAGGATTGGGGTCATCAATGAACCGCCACCGACACCTGTGATACCGACACAGAAGCCAACCAATACCCCAGCCATAATAAATTCTATAGGACCAAACATCGACAATATGCCTAATTATGCAAAAATCAGCATATCTTATGCTTTTTTTAGATAACTCGTTGTGATGAATAATGATTTGCTTATGCAAAAAAAAGCTAAAGAGAGTCAAATTTACGGCTTTTAAGATCGTCTTTTATTCAGATTAGCTTGCGTTATACGCTGTGATTGGTTTATTTTGAGATTTATACATGGATTGTATGTTTGATCATTTCGCCTTATGTCTATTTTCATTCGAAGCCTCATTTCATTGCTGATAGCTATGTGTTTTATCACCAATAGCTATGCAATGGCTGTGTCTATGAATGAAGAGAGTCAATCTGCCGTAGCGCAAGTGATTTCAAATCATGCTGCAATGTCTGATTGTGGAATGCCTACGATGACGAAGCATGACTATATGGATAGTGGCAAAATGGATACATCGCATTGTCAAAAGAGTCTGTGCTGTATCGCTGCAACTTTTGAACATAGCCATCATTCCATTGAGCGAAGCATAGAATTGGTTAGAACCGAAAATTCAGCTTATGTAGATCAACTGACTTTAGGGATTTACCAGTTACCTTATCGTCCCCCAAATCATGTCCTGTTTTTATAAATTCAAATTTCTTATTTTTATTTAAAGGACATGATTATGTTTAATATTAAAACTGTATTGTTTTCAACGCTTCTATTGACCGCTACTGTACCTGCTTTTGCTGCAAGTGATTGCTGTAAGGAAAAAGAGGCCACCACAAAAAAAGAGTGCTGTGAAAAAAAGATTAAATGCTGTGATGACAAAGATAAAACGGCTTCTCAGGAAGACCATAGCCATCACGGGCATTAATTTTTAAGTAATAAAGCTATCCTTGGCAGAAGTTGAGGATAGCTGTTGTAGCAAAATCATTTTAGTTTTTTAGTTGGTTTCAGATCATTCACGGATAACACCAATAAAAAGGTCACAGGCGTAGCGAAAATCCACCAACTGATGAACCCAATGGAGCTACCATACTCTAAACAAAGCAGGCTACCAGCCAGCAACAAGCAAAGATAAGCTAAGACCCTCAGTTGTGTTTGATAGTGAATGAAAATCTGTTGTTTGGTTTTAGTGATTTGTTTGGAGCTGCATTTATACAGCAATAGCATCCCGATCAAGGTCAGTATAAGACTCAAAATAATCATGCTTGAACCTCATTTTTGGCTAATTTCGCTTTGATTTTCTGAGCAGATTTCACTTGAATCGGCTGAATATTTCTAAAAATAAACACGGCAAATAGGGCACAGACCAGTAGGAATAAATCTATCCGCAAGAATATCCAATAGCTGTGTAAATCGGTAATTAACTGATGTTGAATCAAGTACACCAAGTTATAGACAGGTAGAGCCAAAGCAATCAAGCCGAAAATACAGATCTGTGATTTCCATAAATATTGCTTTTTCGTCAATAAAGCGAGGATAAAACTCAGTCCCCATACGCAGAAAAATGTATAGATTTCATAGTTTGGGGCAGTTTCAGTCACATGGACAAATCGATTGGCAAATAGATAGCCGAGCATTGCAGTTGGAAGACCAATAAATGCAGCAACATTTAAGCGATCCACTAAATAATAGCCAAAATGAAATTGATCAGATTTGTTTTGAATCTGACGCTTTAAGCTCCAGAGCAATAGGCCAGACGCAATCATCAAACAGCCCAAAATGCCTGAGCAGAAGAAAGCGAAGCGAAGCACAGGCTGTGCGAATGTTGCCATATGTATACCATAAACACCCGAGTGTAGGGTTGCAACAGCACTATTATTACGGGTATTTCCGAGAATTTTTCCAGTACCGTCAAAGGTAATTTGTGCCTGATTTAATGTGATCGATCGATCTTCTAATTGTTTAAAGGTAATAATGGCTTGATCGGTATTGGGGTTTTTGACCTCAATTGATGCTAAGGCTTCATCTCCCCATTGTTGTTTCACTTTTTCTAATAACGTGTTGATTGGTAACATTTCAGCTTTATTAGGCGCTGTATCGGTCGTTGCTTGGTTAACTGTTCTGATTTCAGTGAAAAATTGAAAAGGATTGTCTGGATAGACTTTTTTCATTCCCCAAGGTAGATAGAGGTAAAAGAAAATCGCCAAGCCTGTAAAGGTAATGGTGAGGAAAAATGGGAGTGCCAACACAGAAGAAACATTATGAAAATCTAACCAAGACCGCTGTGATTTAAAGGTTCTAAGGGTAAAGAAATCAGTAAAGATTTTTTTATGTGTGATGATGCCTGAAACCAAGGCAACCAACATGATGAATGCTGCGAGGCAGGCAATCAATCGCCCAACCATGATGGGCACGCCATAGAGCTGGAAATGAAAATTGTAAAAGAAATCTCCACCTTGGGTTGCTGAGAGTTGAAGCTCTTGTCCTGTATTGGCATCTAAACTACGGCTTTCATAGCCACCACTGGCTTTCTCCCAATACATTTTATTGACTGGGTCTTCATGATTGGCAATATTGAGATACCATGATTTGGCATCAGTCGCATTCTTGGCTAAATAATCTGTTGCTGTACGAATAGCAATATCTTGATTAACTTGATATTGAGCCAGTTGCGGTTGCATCCAAAGATTAATCTGATGGCGATAATATGAGCTGGTACCCATTAAAAAAATGGCAAATAAAAGCCAACCAAAAATTAAGCCTGTCCAAGCATGTAACCATGCCATTGATTGGCGAACACCTTTATTTTGCATTTTTAATTTAAACCTACAGATAAGCCAAACAAAGCACCTGTCAAAATTAGGCTGATCACAGTGAGTTTGAGTAATGAGTTTGCACAAAAACTAATGATGATGAAGCCTAAATAAAAGAGTGTTGCAATAAATGCTGCCAGATAAACGGCTTCCGCTTTATCCAAGACCGCTGTTAATAACATGGTCAGGCTAATACTTAAATACATCATACAGAGATAGCCAAGCGCAAAGCTCAGCACAAAGCGATAGAAGATGCTGAGTCGATAGACAAGCGGAGTAGATGCAGATTTAGCCATAAAGGGTCTTGAAGCGAAAGAAGGGAGAAATAAATCACACATGGAAATGATTCTTGTTTATGTTAAATCTTAGCTGAATCTCAATCAATTCTTCATTTATCGTAAATCTAGATTGTATTTTAAATAATAAATGCCATCTTAGATCAGAACTGATTTTCACCAATCGTGAACAATTTGCACGGTTTAGGGTGATTCGATGTAAAATCATTCTGTTAGAATCATTTAAACATTTCTGTGGGGCTTGGGTCTTGTTAAAGCAAAAACTAAAAATTGGTATCGTGGTGGGGGAAGTTTCTGGAGATACTCTAGGGGTGAAACTCATGCGCAGTTTTCGCGAACAAGGCATCGATGCTGAATTTGAAGGGATTGGTGGCCCACAAATGATCGCAGAGGGATTTCACAGTTATTATCCGATGGAAATTCTTTCAGTGATGGGTATTGTTGAAGTCCTAAAAGACTTAAAAAAGCTGTTTGCTGTGCGTGATGGTTTAGTCGAACGCTGGACAGAGCATCCCGTTGATATCTTTATTGGTATTGATGCGCCCGATTTTAATTTACGTTTATCAAAAACGATTAAAGAAAAACAGCTACCCATAAAAACCGTGCAATATGTCAGTCCATCGGTATGGGCGTGGCGTCAGGGTCGTGTACATGGTATTAAGCGCAGTGTTGATTTAGTTTTATGCTTATTTCCTTTTGAAAAAACATTTTATGAAAATTACGAGGTTGCTGCTGCCTTCGTTGGACACCCATTGGCAAAGCAACTGCCGTTAAAAAATCCAATTATTGAAGCCAAGCATCAATTGGGCTTGTCTGCACATAAAACCCATATTGCTTTATTACCAGGAAGTCGCCGTGGAGAGATTGAACGATTGCTACCGTTGCTTACTGGTGCAGCTGAAATTCTTCATCGAAAGCATCCTGATCTGGAGTTTTTAATTCCAGCAATTAATGATGCGCGTAAGCATCAGATTGAACAGGGCATTCAAAATTTAGATTCGAGCTTGAAGTCTAAAATTCATGTACTGGAAAATAGTGATGCAGAGTCAAAAATTGGTCGTATGGTGATGAATGCCAGTGATATTGTGGCATTAGCTTCTGGTACGGCAACACTTGAAGCAATGTTATTGCATCGTCCAATGGTGACTTTCTATAAGTTAAACTGGTTGACCTATCTGATTGCGAAGTTCATGGTGAAAATTCCGTACTATTCATTGCCAAATATTATTGCGGGTAAAAAAGTAATTGAGGAACTGATTCAGGCAGATGCAACGCCGCAGCATTTAGCCACTGAAATTGAAAAATTAATGGATCATGAAACGGCGCATATCCAAATGATGCAACATTTGAGTATGCACAAACAGTTGATCTCGGGTAATACCGAAGATCCAGTACATGCAATTCTCAATTGTCTGAATGCAGGATAAATAAAAAGGTGGCAATTAAGCCACCTTTTTTCTGGAATTGATTAAGCACGAAGAATCAATTCATAACCAGTATATTTACGGATATTGATCACACCAATATCAAATAATAAGTATTGACCTTTAATTCCTTGCAACACGCCACGAATTTTAGGTGTTTTATCCAAATTCAGCGATTTAATCTTTTCAGGATAGTGCTCAACAGGATAGATAAATTCACGTGGCGTTTCATCTTCTAAGAACTCCAAGCTTTCGTTAAATTCAAGGTTCTGATTGAATTCTTCACGAATGCTTTGAATTTTCGGAGCGAATTCTTCAAGAATTTGATCACGTTGCTCAAGCAGATTTAAAGGTTCAGCTTCACCTTTGAGCAGTTTACGCCAGTCGGTTTTATCTGCGATTTGTGTACCGATTAACGTTTCCAAATGCCCAGACAAACGACGTGAACCGACTTTCATGATTGGCAATGCCTGCGTTGCGCCTTGGTCTAACCAACGTGTCGGCATATTGACGATACGGGTAATCCCGATCTTTAAGGCACTTGAGTTGGCTAAATACACAATATGTGGCTGGAAACAAACATCATGTGCGAACTGGTCTTCACGACATGTTCCCAAGTGATAATGGCAGGTTTCAGGCTTCATAATACAAAGATCACATTCAGCTTTTGTTTTAAAACATTTGAAGCAGTGACCTTGTGAATAAGACTTGGGGGTTTTTGAGCCGCAAGAGGTACAAAAAATATTGCCAGTCCATTCGATCTCAATTTCTTGACCTAAAACAAAAGGAAGGTCAGTTTCTGAACGATCTAATATAAATTTATATTCAACATTTGCCTTGCTTGTTGATTGATCAGTTACACTATGCGTTTTGAGCGCTGCATGCATTTTATGACAAATGCCTTGTAGTTCCATTAATAAACTCTCATCTTTTCAATCAAGGGTTGCAGTTATGGCTGAACAAAATGTCATCACTTCTATGCTAGACGATTTATCTCAAGAACAGCCCATTCATACTGCACTTTGTATAGGTCAGCAGATTGACCAAAATGCTTCAATTCAATGGCATTATTTTAGCGTAACTGACTTTTTAAGTCTGCCATTTACGCAGCGTTATGATTTAGGTTTTGTATTATTTGATACAGAAGAAATGCAAAACATCACTGAAACGCAGAAATCACAGCTGTTGGTGAAGTTACGTGACCTGATGGCAAAACGAATTGTGGTCGTCAGTAAATTGGGGGATGAAAAATTATTGCGTTCGCTTGGCTTTACTCAATTGATTGATAAAACCACACACGGCAGTGATTTTGCTTTATGGCAATTTAATATTTTGACTTATAAGCATGTACCTGATTGGTTTAACTCCAAGTTCTGGGCGAATCCTGAAAATTGGAATAAATTTCGATGGTAAGTCCTTAAATGTCTACACTTTAGGTAAATAAGATCAGGCGAGGGTGTGTTGCAAGTTCTTGCAAAATTTAACAATTTAACTTTGTTTTGTACTTTCAAAGCAGCGTATGCTTTTTGGATAAATAATTCCAAAGGAAAGTTTAAGTCATGACTGATTTAACCAACATTGTTGAAATTTTAGCAAAGCAAGCTTTAGGCGGTCAGCAACAATCAGGCCAAGCGGGTGGTTTAGGCGGAATTTTAGGTTCTGTTTTAGGACAACTTGGTGGGCAGCAACAAAATACACAGAGCCAGCAAGGTGGTTTGGGTGGAATCTTGGGTTCAGTATTGGGCCAATTGGGTGGTGGAAATACTTCAACCCAAAGTAATGCAGCTGGTGGTAATACCGCACAAACTTTATTGATTGCAGTTTTACCATTGGTGTTAGCTTGGATTCAAAAACAAGGTGGTTTGCAAGGTGCATTGGATAAACTGAAAAATGCAGGTTTATCTAATCAAGTGCAAAGTTGGGTAGATCCGCAACAGCAGAGTGCCGCTGATGTTCCAGAACAGAACATTCAAAGTTTATTTGATGAGCAAGATGTTGAGCAGGTTGCACAACAAACTCAAGCACCTAAGCAAGCCATTTATGGTGCAATTGCTTCTGTTTTACCACAAGTGATTGACTCTTTAACTCCACAAGGGAATAGCACCAATCCTCAAGAAGCCAATCAAGATATTCAGCAAGTGTTGAATTTGGTGAGCGGTTTCTTAAAGAAGTAAAAATAACAGCAAAAAATAAAAGGGCAAAATGCCCTTTTATTTTTTGTATGACTTGAACTTCAAATTAGAAGTTGTATTCCATACCTAAACCGATTGTAGTTTTCTTATCATCTTTTACTAACCAATCACGTTTTTGTTGACCTACAACACCGTAGAAACGCGTTTGTTTGTTGATTTGATAGTCAGCACCTACACCATAAAGATCTTGTTTACGATCTTTACGACCATTAGACTCAGTTGTTGCAGAGATATATTCTGCTTTTAACTTGATTGGTGTTGATGGAACCGTATATGCAGCTGTTACGCCATATGCATCTTCTTGTAAACCTTTATATGAAGTCACAACTGCAGGAGTGCCAGCACTTGTAGTGACAGTATCATCAGTTGGTTGAGCAGTTTGCCATAATGCACCAAACACTAAGCCATCAACACCTGCAGGAGTTAAGTCTAAAGAGCCTGTTACACGAATTGCATCTGTATAAATATCAGATAAGCTATAAGCGCTATATTTAGATGCTACACCAAAGTTACCTGCAACAGCTGCAGCTAAACCAATGTTCTTATTTTCATATGTGATAGAGGTTGATACACCATCACCGAAACCATCGCGGCTGCCTTTTTTACCTTTAGCAGCACTGTCAGCAGCTGAAGATTCTTCACCTTGTTGGAACATGATGTTAAATGCTAAGCCACCTAACAGTTTCTTATCAGTTTCAAAACCGATCACGTTCTTTAAGCGATCTTCACCAGCTAATACAGCTGTCATATCTAGCTCATTGTGATCGTTAAAAATATCTTGGTTGTTTCCTGCTGCATTTTTAAAGTAAGAATCAAACTGACCTACTTTTAAAGTACCGATACCTTCAGATTTAATACCTACATAACGGTTACGGTTGCTGAATGATTGATCGCCATCACCATCCGCATTAAATTGCCATTCAATCAAGTAAACTGCTGAAAGGTTATCAGTCAATTTTTCTTCGCCTTTTACCCCGATACGAGAAGCGTTTGAGTTTACTTTTGTTACGCTTTCGTCTTTAAAGCCATTTTTATCAATTTGGTCTAAAGTCACATTGAGCTTACCATACAATGTTGGTGCTGCTTGCGCTGCATTCATGGCTAAAGTTGCTACAGTAGCAGCAAGAAGCAATTTTTTCATTGAGATTTCTCCAAAACACTTTTTGTAAATGGCTGATGCCTTAGTTACTGTTATGAGCTTGCTTATGTACATAAAGTTACATAGCTCACTGACTTGTATGCAGTATCGGTAAACTTTGTGACAGAGAAGTGAAAGAAAAATGACAGTTTGATGACGATTCATATTTGGTAATAATTATATTTCTTATTATTTTTCATTTAATTAGAAAGCAAAAAAAGACGGAGTAAAACTCCGTCTTTTTTAAAATCAAAAACTAGAGCGCAGCTTTGATCTTTTCAGCAAGCGCAGTAATTTTTTCTTGATCACCCATTTTTGCTGCATGGCGACCAAGCTCATGCACTGAACTTGGAATCAAATGAAAGTGTACATGAGGTACAGTTTGTCCAGCAGCTGCGCCAGATAATTGCATCAAAACAATGCCTTTGGCTTCCAATGCTGTTTCCATTGCTTTAGCAATCTTTTGCACGACCTGAATGGTGTACGCTGCAGCATCAGCAGGTAAGTCCAATAAAGTAACAGCAGGAGTTTTTGGAATCACTAAAGCATGACCATCTGCTTGGGGCATGATATCCATGAACGCGAGAACTTGATCATCTTCATAGATTTTGATTGCAGGTAATTCACCACGAAGGATGCGTGCAAAAATATTTTGGTCATCGTATGCCATGATTCATCCTTTAAAGGGCGCATTTAAAATAAAAAATTGAAATTCACTCTCAGAATTTAGAGAGTGAGCTAGAGCGTTTAAAGCACTATATAGAACAGCTTATTTGCAGTTTAGCTCTTTTTGGCGAGCTTTAATTTCATCAAGACGTTGCTGCTCTTTGTCAGAGAACTTCGGCTTAGTTGTGTGGCAATTTTCATTACCGAACTTAGCTTTGGCATCAGCGTCTTTGAAACAGAATCCTTTAGATGCATAGATCAGGTTAGAGTCATCTTGTAACTTTTTACATTCTTGTTCTGGTGTCGCAGCTTGTACACTAAAACCTGTTAAGGTAACTAAACCAGCAAATACTGCAACCATCAATTTATTCATGAGGTGTTCCTCTAATCAAAAAAGTATAAATCAAAGCTGTATGGAATTTATTCATATGGCATTTGATTGCTACGTATATACCAATATAAGGTTTATTAATGAAATATCAATGAAACTGTATAGTACGAGTGTAATTTTACTCCATAATTCATCCTTATAATATAGAAAAGTTTTATATATCAATAGCTTTTCAATTTTTGTGTAAAACAACAAATTATAATAAATTGATTTTGTATTATTCTATTTGGTTGTACAGCTATATAATTTCTATGGTGCGAATATGATCGATGATTTAGCTATCAAAGCGAAAACGGTGTGTGAGAGCCTTTGGTCTTTAGGCGTTTGCTAATAACAGCCAACCGTTTTAGGGTGAATCAGAAAGCAATTCTTTAATTTTATTATTGCTCATCAATAGGTGGGTTTTTGCTCAGAATCAAAATAATGCTGAAATTTATTAAAAACAATCTACCTATTTTCACACTTATCATCATTGTGGTGGGCGGGTTCGGTTATCCATTTTTAACAGGTAAATGGATTATGGCGCCCAAATTAAGTGAAATTGATAGTCAATGTTATGGAGTAGATGTACCAAGTAATATTGAATATCAGCAAGTGCTTCACTTTTGTTCATGTATCCATACAGTTGGAATTGAAACAAAAGAAGAGAAATATAAGTATTGTATTGATAGGATGAATAAGATAACGAATAGAAATCCAATTATTTGATGCTTTAACCCTTACGACTTAAATCTGAAAGAATTATTTAGGAATTGTAAAATATAAAGATAACTTTACTTATTTGATATTGTTAAAGAAAAATTAAGATTTTCTTATAAATACAGCTGTTTTGAAACCGCAATATCCACTGAAAATAATGATACTTTTGCTTTGAATGTGCAAGAAAAGAGTACGAGCAGCAACTAAATTCATTACAGAAGGCGCGTAATAGAGATGTAATTTCAGACTGAGACTCTCGACAAAAATCCATACAGCAGAATCAAACATCTCTAGAACGGAAAGACAAAAGACAACCAGCTCAAGTTTTCAGTTCCCATTGGATAGAGACTAATGTTTCATAAAGCCATCTGAAAATGTGCTTATTTATTTATCGTGTTTACGATCAGGTAATGCGTTATTTTAATTAAATTTGTATATGAAATATTGTGCTTAGGTTCTTGTGTTTATAGCCAAATCTGTTACCACAGGAAACGCTTTGGATTGAGCTCTAATATAAATGCCAGTACATGTTTTATTGTGTAGATTAACTTTTAAATATTTATGAAATACGCATAATTTTGTTGATTTAAGTCACACTTTTATCTATATTTGCTTTGTTGTTTTATAAAAACTAAACAACAATAACCTTCATTCAGCGCAAAAAGAATTAAGGGGAAGCCCACTCTAAGAGTGGGCTTTTTAATGGTCTACGAACGTAAAATTTCTATTAACTTAATTAATGTAAAATTGTGTAACATAAAAACCATTTAAACTATAGATCTTATGCGTAAAATTCAATAATCAAACCATATTGTATAAAGTTTGTAATGTAATTATTTTATATGCACTTAAAATTATGTTTTGGGGAACATAATGAATGACAACATCGGCGTTGTTGTTTTTTATATTTTGAATTTACTTGCACTGATAGTTCTTGTACTAAGTAGTGTACTTTTAGACTTAACACTATTTTCAGTGTGTATTGGTCTTATCGCTTGTGCATTTTTAATTAAACATGAGTTTAAATTATCCGTTATTTTTTGGAAGAAAATCGAATAATTTTAGACGCTAAAAAAATTTAACAAAACCATATAGCCTAAAGGAAGCATCACTCATAGAGGAGTCTTGAGAATTTAGCAATTCTTATAAGCTTAAGCTTTAATTTTTAAAATCTAATCTTTGATGGGAGTGCTTAAAGTTCCAAGACTGGTGTGTTTCATGGTTAGCGTTAGCGTCAATATTGACTCAGATTAGACCAAGGTTTAGTCGAAATGATAATTTTTTAGCATAACTCGTCTCATAATTTATAATTGAATGTGTGATAATTAACTCGTTTTATGAAGAAACAGTGAATTATGGATATTCTAAAATTTTTGAAAAGTTTTAATACGATTGGATCCTACCTGACTATTGCGAGTCTGTTGCTAGCCACTGTTATCGTATATTTTTACTATATCAATCCGAATTAATGAATGTTGAACGAAAGTGTCAGGGTAATTTGATGCTGTGTACGTTGATCAACATTATTTCATTGGACGCCATAACTTGTAAGCGATATAGCGAGTACATAAGGATACTTGATGAAAGCGATATTTGATTGCTTGAGAAAAATAGGTATCGGCAGATTAAGCAGAGCAAAGAGACTCGCTAATAAGAAATTAAGCAATATTGCAACTGCAAGCGATGTTGTTGAAGCGGTTGGTATTGATTCTGCAATGACAATAAGTGTTGATGGTATTCGCCTAATTACAAGCCTATGATGACGGTACTGGTATATGGACCATTGGTTTTGGCACCACTGTTTATCCAAACGGTATTCGAGTTGAGAAGAGCGATTATTGTAGTTTGGATCAGGCAGAGTTCTTTTTTCAACATGACTTGAATCGATTTCAGTCTACTGTCAACCATGCAGTAACTGTTGCACTGTCTCAAAATCAATTCGATGCGCTAGTTTCTTTGACTTATAACATTGGGCAAACAGCTTTCAAAAACTCTACACTTCTGAAAAAACTAAATACAAGTGACTATGTGGGTGCAGCAGATCAATTCCATGTGTGGAATAAAGGTGGAGGGAAAATTCTAAAAGGGCTGGTTAGACGTCGTGAAGTTGAACGAAATTTATTCTTAAAGGTATAACTATTGTTTACATGATTGATTATTTTATAAAAATCATTATGAATGAAGAGATTTATAAAAGCGTATTATTGAAGTGGTAGTATTTACAAAGGGGGTAAAAAATCACCTGATACGTATTAAATTTTTGGCAAAGAATAAAACAAGTGGGTGGTTGTTTTTTGTTCGGTTGAAATTTGAATTAGCGTGAAATTATGTGATAATTCTCTTAACTTATCAATATTTTGCGAAATATGACTATTTTGAAATTCTTGAAAAGCTTCAATACTGCAGGTTTTTATTTAACAGTTGCTAGCATTCTGCTAGCTACTCTGATTGTATATTTCTATTTTATTAATCCAAATTAAGCGACTAATGCAGAATACTCAAAGCGACTTTTTATTGGTTCTTGGGGATTAGAACA
The DNA here is from genome assembly GCF_011753255.1 of Acinetobacter sp. Tr-809. Lineage (NCBI taxonomy): Bacteria > Pseudomonadati > Pseudomonadota > Gammaproteobacteria > Moraxellales > Moraxellaceae > Acinetobacter > Acinetobacter sp. Tr-809. The sequence continues at coordinate 472,871 of NZ_VWVZ01000001.1, read as the reverse complement.
ATAGGGGATATCTTGCTGTTTAAAAGTATTATAAAAGCCCCCGAATGAGGGCCTTTATACGACCTAAACTAGTTAGAAGTTACTTTCATCAGTACCACACCAAATATGATGGAGGTGGCGGCTAATAGGCGTAAAAATCCCATTGGTTCATGAAGCAAGAAGATCCCAATCAGGAATGCACCAACAGCTCCGATACCTACCCAAATCGTATAGGCAGTCCCTAAAGGAAGCGTTTTCATTGCAACAGCTAATAAACCGAAGCTTAAGATCATGAATACAATCGTAATGATGCTTGGCGTAAGTTTGCTAAAACCATCAGACATTTTCATAGAATATGCCCATACGATTTCAAAAATACCAGCTAAAATTAGATAAGCCCAAGCCATTTCGACACCTCATTATTAATATTTTAGGTCGTCCTAAAGCTTGAAAAATTGAACAAAGAGGTCGTCCTCTTCATGTACTATAAAAGCACTGTTGGGTAATGACTTCAATTTATTTTTGTTAAACTTTATTCCAATTGGTAAAAGATTAGTAGAGATATCTTTTACCAATTTAGTTTTTAGTTCAGATCGAATGTTTTACATTTATGAAATATAAGTTTTTACATCATATTCAGGTTCACCAGCTAAAACAGAAACAAATTTTTCAACTGTCTCGGCTGTTAGTAGATATGGGTTAAATTCTTCTAAATGATACTTCATGAAAAAATCTGAGATATTCTGGTTAATTGGTGAAAATTTCATAGACCACTGCGAGAAGAATTGATTCTCACACTCTATGTAATAGAGGATTTCACAATTGATATGACGTTGATCTTTCACAATTTTATTATAAAACAAATCATCAATAAGGCTTTTTTGACCTTCTAAGCATTGTACAAAATATCCATGACCATAATATAAGACACCTCTAATATTATTACGATAATTGAAATCTACGGCTTCATCGAGGATTTTAATCAAATCAGTTTTTAAGTTTGAGTCAATATTCTTAATTTTACTTACGTATAAAAGTCTTACAGACTTCATTGGATATGCTCATTTTTGAAGGTTCATTTCTTGTTATATAGAAAAAACAATAATTTGTATACTTTAGTCTGTAAACTGAAACACGGATTTTGTAGATAACTCCCCTCAAGAGATAGCTATATGGAATTGAAAAGCTGAGTGCTAATAATTTTCCAATTTGCTAAATAGGTTTGATTATTTTTTGTACTTCTATCTTGTCTATAAATTTTATGAATAGGCAGGTTAAAACAGAAATCAACAGGAAAGCTTTCTTTTAATGACTTTTTTTTAACCGTTTGGTAAATTGACCATACTAAGAACAAATGGTTTATAAAATGAATTACATAATTTTTGGAATAATTTCAGTTTTAATAACAACAGCAACTTTTGCTAGAGACACAAACTCAATGCGCTCATCCTATGAACTTGTTAATTTAGGGGATAGCGAAAGTGATTTACTTAGAAAAATGGGAAAATCTTACCCAAGATATTTCATTCACAAAGAAGGTCGTCGCTCATGTGAAGCTACAGAATATGTTTATGAAATTGATATGCAGATCTATACCGTCTTGGTTTGTAATGGAAAGATTTTCAAAATTGATGTGAATACTAAATAAGACCTATAACTAAATTGATCTTGGATCAATAGAGGAGACCGCTATTTCAATTCAAGCACATATTGTTGACGCTTTGATTGTTGTAGATATGCAAAATGCTTTTGTATCAGGTGCGGAAGCTGTGCCTGCATCAAAGCAATTGATTGATTCAATCCGTATTTTACTTACTAAAGCAAGGTCTGCCCATGCGCCAGTGATTTTCCTACAAAATGATGGGGAGATTGGTACTTTAGATGAGCCGTATCAAATTGGTTGGGAGTTATTTTTTTCTCCACAGCCTAATGAAGTGATTATACGGAAAAGTGAAGATGATGGTTTTAAAGGAACATCACTTCAACAGATCTTAGATGACCATAATGTGAAGTCTTTAGCCATATGTGGTGTTTTATCAGAGATGTGCGTAGCTGCAACAGCACGTGCTGCTTTAGCGCGAGACTATGCTGTGTGGTTACCTCATGATGCCCATGCAACTTATGATGTGCCCGCTGGACCAGGTTCAGACAGTGTGCCGGCTGCTCTAGCGGCCAGAGTAGCAGAGTGGTCTCTTGGAGATGAAATTATGATTTGTGCATCGGTAGATGAGATTGTTTTTATGAAGCAGGAAAAAGACTCAAGCGAGTTGAATAATTTTATCATTTAAAAATGTATTTTCACCTAACAAGATTTTTGAAATTTAGAAGTTAAAAAACCGCTCTATTGAGTGGTTTTTTATATTTTAACGTAAGGCTATAAAAGAATCCGCCAACTCTATTATTCACTTACGGCGTTTGGGGCATCTTCTACACCATTATTTGTTGAGTGAGAACAAACTAATTTTCCAGCATCACTCGCAGCTCTCCACGCGGTATAGGGACCATCAATTTCGGTTTTGGTTCGGTTCTGTAAAGTCAGAACGGTATCGCCAATCGCAAGTAATTGATCTTTCATGAGATTGAAATCAATTGCATCTTTACCAAATGATGGTGCCCAAAGTGACCATGGGCCAGAAATCGTTGCCATGGTCGGAATTAAGTTTTTGTGTGATGCGTTCCCAATACCACCAAAATCACATTGTCTAGGGGTACGTTGAGTATTGGGCACATCTTGGCCAGTCGATATCATGACCGCTGGTAATTTACGTCTTTGTGCTGCTTCAATTGCGACTTTTTGCATTAAAGCATGGTCTTCAGGAACAAACCATGCTTGGGGTTCAGCTTTCCCTGTAAAAGCTAAAGTCCGTCCAAAACCACCGTCTTGTCTAGGCTTGGCAATGATCTCACGCGTTCCTAAATGTTCAACAGCAAAAACGAAGCTGACTTTACCTGCCTTATATTCTTGATTCAGTTGTTCCATATATCTAAAAGTTCCTTCTTTAGACATATGCAGATGGGCTGTGTTAAATGCAAACTCATAAGTTTTAGGTCGGCACTTTAATGGTAATTTTGCAAAATATTGCGCCAACGCAAGCATACCGCTTACACCATTTTCTTGTACCCAAGTATTACCATCTGTATTTGCAACAAATACGATTTTTTCACTACTTTGACCGGGTAGCGTTGCAATCAAATTTCGAGTCGTGGTTGTATCTCTCTCAGCTTGAACAGTAATCTTAGCCTGAGTGTTTGTTAAAGCTAATGCTTTTACTTCAGCAAGTTCATCCGACCCTAAGAAGACAGCAGGAAGCTTATAATGCAAACCGTTATGCGGATCGAAGTAATCTTGTATTTGTTCTCTAGGCACATCAAATCCAAGAATCATACCAGCGGCGCCAACCTTACCCGCTGTGATGAGATCTTTATTCATTAACTCACCCGCTAAAAAGGGTTTGTCATATCGTTGTACTTTGAGTTCATTCAGAGATTGGCTTAAATATTTTGCAAACTGAAATAAAAATATATAGGGCGGCGCAACCATATTGGCATATACAGGATCTTGTGATGTTGGAATTTCACGTACAATAATTTTCCCTTTATGTTCAGCTGTTATTGGTTGATTGCTTGCTAGGAAAACCAATTGACCCGTGTTGCCAGTTAATGTTGTACCGAATGAATAAGGAACAGCCCCAGCAATTGGAATCTCCTTACCATTAACAGATAACTGCCCTGAGCGAAATAAACTGCGTCCTTTACCATTCTCAGCACTGAGTAAAGGTTGCCAACGTTGAATCTCATAACTGTCTGACTGAACATGCATATTGGGTATTTTCTTCGCTTCAAGTTCAATCCAGTCCACCAGTTGTTTGTGTGCTTGGCTACCAGTCGATCGTAATTGTGCTAATTCAGGTCCAACTTGTACGAGTTTTTCTAAAGTTTTTGCATCAGTAAAAGATGCTTCATCCATTATTGTTGGACATGAACCTCCTGTTTCAGGGGAAATCTCTGCCATGTTGTTATTGTTTCCGCCACAACCTGAAATTGAGAATCCGAGCAAGATTAATCCTATCGATTGCTTGTATTTTCGATTCGCTTTCATACTAACTCCCTTTTGTCTACCCAAATCCGTGCGTACCTTTAAATCATAAAATGACTATTGGCATGTTCTTGGGTAAAAGATCCTTATAAAATTACGTTATGTCTGCTTTGTTTTTCTTAGAATTTTAAACACAACAATAAAGAGGCTATATCGTCAAATACACTTGAAACAAGTAATAAGACAACTGATGTTCTCTTATTTCATCATATTATTAATTTATGTGCGAAAAATAACGCATCTGAGCCACGTCATTTCTAAAATAGGACAAATGAGCAAGGATCAGATACTGATGAATAGACTTTAAACTGCAATCGTTTTTGCCTTCGAATTTTTACGATATTGGTTTGGCGTCAAATTTGTTTGTAATTTAAACCAAGTAATAAAGGAATGACTGGTATAAAAGCCCAATGCTTTAGCAATGAATAATATGGAATGTTGATAATTCTCTAAATAATTGACTGCAAGCTCGAATCGGACTTTATCGAGTAGATCACTATAAGAACTTTGTTCGAGTTGTAATTTTCTACTTAAGGTTCTAACCGTGATACCTAATTGTTCCGCTACATTTTCACGAGATAGGCGATCATGAGAGAGGAGTAGGTAAATTTGTGACTTAACTTGTTGAACAAACGTTTGCTCAAATTTTTGTTGCTCTAATAATTTCGAGGCGAATAATCTCACACTATCATATAGGCCTGCATTCCCAGTTTTTAAGGTCATATTTAAAGACTTAGGATGTAATAATAACGCTGTTTCCAGTTGATTAAAGTGGACAGGACATCCAAAGAATTCATCATAGTAGTTCTGCAATTCAGGTTTTAGTAAGCTATGCGTGAAATGAACCGCCTTAAGTACAGAAAAATCCTCATTTCGAACCAAATAGATTAAGCTGATCCACCACAATAAATTGTACTCATTCGCACAGCGGCTGAATATTGGATCATTTGATCTACATTTCCACTTCCAATAGACAATTTCGGGGCTAACTTGAAGGGATATATCGCCAATACACCCGATTAATGGCTGAAATTCTTTTAATGTTTCTATGGCTTTATTTAAATTAGCAGATAAGGGTACTAAGTGTCCCAATACACCATAGGCGGTGGAGTCCATCTTTTTGAAAAAAGCCAATGCAATCAATGGATCATTACAAATCGAGTATGTATAGGCTACAAGTTTTTCAAGGTAATGAAGGGCTATACATTGATTTGAATCATGCAGTTGCTGCTCTGTAAGGCCACTGTGTAATAGTAATATTTGTCGATCAATTCCAAAAAAATTAGCGTGATCTAAAAAGTGATTTATTAGGCCAACCAATACTTTTATTTCACAAGTTTCATTAAGTTTTCCATGTAATTCAATGGTCATCCTTACCATCCTAGATAACTTTGCTCTAATGACTAAAAATTTTAAATCACGATAATCAGATCGTTCAAAGGCTATATTACATCGAAAAAGAAATTTTGTTTTTGATGAGAAAAGACATTTTGGATTTGCTGACCTTAATGTGTCAAATTTAGCCCCATAAAAAACCGCTCAACAGAGCGGTTTTTTAACATTTTTAAATAGGAATTTTAGGTTAAAATTTTCTTATTTCAGCGTAATTTTACTCCAAGATTCATACAATTTAACGGCTGCCGAAAAGTCACTATCGGGTTCAGCAGTGAGGTTGGCCGCCTGAATCAAACTTTGTGTTAATGATAGAATCGGAGCAGGGAGCTTGGCATCCTTGACGAGATCAAGAGCAATCCCGGTATCTTTCGCCAGTAATGGCAGACCAAAGGTGACAGGAAATTCGCGACTCAGTACACGTTGTGGAAAAATAGTTTCTGTAACCAGACTTTTGCCACTAGAAGCATTAATACAGTTCAGAGCTGCATCAAGATTGACACCATGTGCTTTTAAGGTACTAAAACCTTCAGCAACAGACCATAAATTTACAGCGAGCAACATATTATTAATTGCTTTTACCGCAAAGCCAGCACCAGATTCACCGACATGCTGAATTAATTTACCGACTGCTGCCATTGCAGGGTAAGCACGCTCAAATGCATTGATATCACCGCCAACCATGACCGTTAAAGTTGCATTTTCAGCACCAATGGTTTGTCCACTGACAGGTGCATCCAAAAAGTCCACATTTTTAACTTTCAATTTCTCAGCCAAACGGCGTGCAGCTTCAGGCACGCCACTGGTACAGTCAATCCAGATCGAATCTGATTTAATATCAATACCTTCAATTAAGGCTTCAACGTCATCACTGGTTGGTAAGCAAGAAAAGATAATATCAGCCTGAACCGCTTGAGCGAGTTCAACTGCTTGAGTTCCATATTCTGTTGCATGTTGTTCTGCTTTACTAAAATTTCGATTCCAGACATAAACGTTTTCGAAATATTTAGGAAGATGTGCTGCCATGCGATAGCCCATAGCACCTAAACCAATGAATGCAACAGATTGAGTCATACTTTACCTTCTTATTTGCGTCGATCGTTCGGCTAACCAAGTCGCTAGCGTTGGCCAGAACTCTATTGAACTGTTTTGACTGGACATTAAACCTAAGTGCCCGCCAGGAATAAGAGTAAACGTGACATCTTGACTGCTTGTCAACTGGGTCAGTGGAAACGCAGACTCAGAAGTGACCAGTTGATCGCCTTTACCTGCACCCACAAATAGAGAGCAATTGATGTTTTTGAGTTCTATGGTTTTGTTCTTGAGCTGAATTGCGCCATTTTTTAAAGGATTCTGCAGCCAGACGTTAAACAGCATGTCTTGGTTCACACCACCTGGATAATCAATCATGTTATTTAAGAAGTGGCTAAGCGTTGCATCTTCTTGTACCAACTTTAGATTATCTAAGTTTTTCAGTAATTGGATATTGCCGTCAATCCAGCCTTTAGGGTCTAACAGTTTGAATCCAAGCGAGTTTAAAAATCCAGGTGAGTGGATCATTAATTTTGGTAAACGGTTATAGATGTAATCTTTAATGGTTGGATTACGGGTGGTCAGATAAGCCAAAGTCTTATAGAGTTTGCCAATATAACCAGAGGCATAGCTATCGATTGGACTACCTAACACCACAAGGTTTTTCACCACACTTGGCTGATGACGAGCGGTATAAAGCGTGACAAAAATGCCGGCCATACTCCAACCGTGCAGTGAAATTTTTTCAGATTTGGAATGTTGTTGAATGGCTTCAATACATTTAGGAATAAACTTATCAATAAAAGATAAGAAGTTAATTTGATAATTTTTATAAGTCAGTTTGCCCCAATCTATTAGATAAACATCAAAGCCACTTTCCTGAAAATGTTTGACCAATGAGCGGTAAGGATATAAATCATAGATGTCCATATTGATCGCTAAAGGCGCGACAAAAACCAATGGTTCTTTATAGCGTTTATTTTCTGAAGCGTAAAAACGAACACGGGTTTGTTTAAATTGCGCAATCACTTGATACGGTGTCGATTGAGACAAAACCAGTTTGTCGGCATCGAATACACGCATAGCCAGATGTTTAAAATTTATTTTTTGCTGTTCCACAAGCGATTTCATCTTAGAATGTCTCATCATGAGTCAAGATTGCACGAAGTCTAAGCGATAATTTCATCTTACGCCTTGACCTTAAATACCCTAGGCGATCAAAATATTGGCACATTTAATCATTATGATCATAAGGCATACAGAACGATGAATCCAAGCGATGATTTAGAATACCAATTAGAAACACTGGCAATTCGCACAGGGCATGATCGTACCTCTGAAGGTGAGCATAGTGAGCCAATCTTTCTGACCTCATCATTTGTGTGCGAAAGTGCGGCTGATGCTGCTGCAAAATTTTCTGGGCAAATCGCTGGTAATACCTATTCACGTTATACCAATCCAACGGTACAGGCATTTGAAAAACGTTTGGCGGTACTGGATGGTGCAGAGCGTGCAGTAGCGACCAGTTCAGGCATGGCAGCAGTCCATGCAATGTGCATGGCCTATTTAAAAGCAGGCGACCATGTCATTTGTTCTCGTGCAGTATTTGGTTCAATCATCGCGTTGTTTGAAAAATATGTGGCGAAATTTGCAGTTGATGTCACTTTCGTAGATCTAGATGATCTAGAAGGCTGGAAACAGGCGATTCGTCCAAATACTCGTATCTTATTTATTGAAACGCCGTCTAATCCTTTGGCACAAGTGGGTGATATGCAAGCGATTGCTGATATCGCACATGCCAATGGCGCGTTGTTTGCAGTGGATAATTGTTTCTGTACGCCTGTATTACAACAACCGATTAAGTTTGGTGCGGATTTAGTGCTTTATTCAGCAACAAAATATATCGATGGGCAAGGTCGTGCGCTTGGTGGTGCAGTGGTTGGTAAAAATGACTTGCTTGAAGAAGTAAATGGTGTGATTCGTACTTTGGGCAATTCGATGAGTCCATTTAATGCATGGATTTTCTTGAAAGGCTTGGAAACACTCAGCATTCGTATGAAAGCGCATTGTGAAAGTGCACAAAAATTGGCGGAATGGCTACATCAGCACGAAAAAGTTGAAAAAGTGTATTACGCTGGTTTAGCTGATCATCCTGGACATGAGTTGGCGAAAAAACAGCAAAAAGGTTTTGGCGGTGTTGTATCTTTTGTGGTGAAAGGCCAACGTGAAGGTGCTTGGACTGTGATCGATAACACCCGTTTCTTGTCGATTACCAGTAATCTAGGTGACGTTAAGTCAACAATTACGCATCCAGCAACGACCTCGCATGGTAGAATGTCAGCTGAAGCTAAACAAGCTGCAGGAATTGAAGAAGGTTTGATTCGTGTGTCTGTTGGTTTAGAAGACATTGATGATATTATTCGCGACATATCACGCGGTTTAGATTTAATTTAACGAGAGAAACTTATGAACATTAATATGCTCATGCAGCAAGCTCAGCGCATGCAAAAAGATATGGAATCAAATCTTAAAAAAGCCAAAGAAGAGCTTGCAAAAACTGAAGTTCATGCGGAAGCAGGCGGTGGTTTAGTTAAAGTAACCATGACTTGCCGTAATGTGGTTAAGCGTATCGAAATCAGTCCTGACTTGTTACAAGATGAAGCAGATATGATCGAAGACTTAATTGCTGCGGCTATGAATGATGCAGCACGTCAAGTTGAAGTGATTTCTGAAGAGAAGTTACAAGGTGCAAACTCAGGTATGGGCTTACCACCGGGTCTATCTGGTTTATTTTAAATCCCTCCCAACCTCCCTTTTTTAAAGGGAGGAGTACCCCTCTTAAATAAAGAGGGGTTTGGGGAGATTATGAGAGTTGATTTGTGTTTAGTGAACGATTTGAACAGTTAGTTCAAGCATTACGTATATTACCAAGTGTTGGTCCTAAATCCGCACAGCGTATGGCATTACATTTATTAATGAAAAATCGTGAAGGTGCATTTGCATTGTCACATGCCTTACATGAAGCTTCGAGCCATATTCATGAATGTCGTATTTGTCATTCATTAACAGAAAATGAAATCTGTGATATTTGTGCCTCAGTAGAGCGCGATGAACAATTGTTATGTGTGGTTGAATCACCGGCAGATGTGATGGCAATCGAGCAGAGCGGGAGTTTTCGTGGAAAGTACCACGTTCTCGGTGGACACCTTTCTCCATTAGACGGTATCGGCCCAGAAGAGATTGGAATTCCGTATCTGATTCAACGTCTCAGTGCTGGTGAAATTCAAGAGGTGATTTTGGCAACCAATGCAACGGTAGAAGGACAGGCTACGGCGCATTACTTGGTTGAAGCAACCAAACATTTACCGATCCATATGACCCGAATTGCACAAGGCGTACCACAAGGTGGTGAGTTGGAATATGTAGATAGCCATACCTTAAGCCAAGCTGTACATAACCGTATGCGGATGAAATAATAGCTTTCATTCGCATTTTTTTATATTTATATTAAATTCATGCTGTTAATTTAAACAAATAATTAAATTTTACATATTGTCTAACATTATCGTAGATCTATTTAGCGTAATTTGTGGCACTATGAGCGAGCGAAAAGGATTTTCGTTTTCTGATGAATGGAAGAGGAGTGATTTCATGTTGTATATATGGAATACCAACTAATTTTTTGTATTTGATTTCAGTTGAGCAATGACTGGTTTAGACAGTTCTATTGCGCATGGTTCTATATTATTTTATTTGAGCACACATGTTTCAGTTTATCCAACAGCAACAAGATTTAGCTGTTCTCCTCAATCAGATGGAACAGTGTTCTGTCTATGCACTTGATACTGAGTTTATTAAGGTTGACACCTTATATCCTAAACTTGGTGTCTGCCAAATCAATTTAAACGGTCAAATTGTATTACTTGATGGTGCAAGCTTGGATTTTACCGAGTTTTGGCCAAAAATTTTTGCAGCACAACAGAATGTTTTTCATGCCTGTAGTGAAGATATTGATCTGATCTATCATTATGCAGACCAAAAGCCACTTAATAATGTATTTGATACGCAAGTTGCACTGGCATTTCTCGGGCATGGCTTACAGGTCAGTTATCAGAACGCACTGAAGACCTGTTTGAATATTGAAATTGAAAAAGATCAAACTCGCTCGGATTGGCTGGCAAGACCATTGACGCAAGAGCAGATGTGTTATGCCGCAAATGATGTGATTTATTTAAGTAAACTTGCAGATGCACTAAAAACAGATCTAAAAGCGAAAGGTTTATATCAATACGTACTGGAAGATTGCCAGAATCTCACCAAAGAAATTGCGATGGAAACCCCACTGGCAGAATTGTATACCGATATTGGTAACTATCGACATTCACGCCGTGAGCTGATGCAGTTACAGCAATTGAGTATATGGCGAGAGCAGATTACCAAAGCATTGAATCAGCCGCGCAGTTTTATTCTTCGCAACTCGACCATGATTGATTTGGTGGAAAAAAATCCACGTAATAACTTTCAGCTTGCTCGGATTAAAGATATTCGTCCGAATATTGTGCGTGAACATGGCAAAATGATTCTTGATTTACTCAAGTTCTTACCGCCAGAGGAAGAATGGCCATTACGTATGGCTAAACCAATAAAGAGTAATTCTAAAGAAGTTGCACCTAAAATTGATGCGCTGATTGAAAGTGTAGTGCTAAAAACTGGGATACCCAAAGAAGTACTACTGCGTAAGAAGTGGATGCATGCCATCTATGAACATGTGGTATTCCATTTAGATGAACAGTCTTTGCCGAGTTATTTAATGGGCTGGCGCTATGACATTTTGACGCAACCATTGATTGCGTTGTTAAAAGAAGATATTGAATATCTTGCGATGCAAATGAAAGCCGCACGTTAAAAGAGAAAAGAGCTAAGAAATTAGCTCTTTTTTTGCTCTATTGATTAACCATCATGGCGTTTTTTCATTGCTAGCTCAATCATTTGAGTTTTTATTATTATGCTATTTCACGATATTCTGAACTAAAGATAGCATGTTAGGACAAGGTCAAAAATAGACCGTCTTATACCATGAGTTAAAAACACGACTCTAGCGTTAACAATCGTTAATGTATCCATTTTTATTTTCATGTATGCTGTCTTTGATTGTTAATAGATGTGAGTAAACATGCACTGCGATATTTATAGATCGAGCAAGAAAGATGAAATGTATATGTATATTGCTCGTCCAAATTATCCTGATGACAAGGAACAAGAAAACCCATTTGAAGGTGTTCCAGAAACCGTTTTACAAGCATTCGGCAAAGCCACTTTTGTCATGCATTTAGAACTTCATAATGAGCGTAAACTTGCACGTGCCAATGTTTTACATGTTTTAGATTCATTAAATACCAAAGGCTTTTTTATTCAAATGCCGCCAGAAGGATTGATTAATCCAAATGCGGTAGAACCAGAGGGCTTACGCGGTGCTTGAAACTTTAACAGCAATTTGGTCAAACATTCTTTCAGTACTGGATCAGTTTCCTGAAGAAAATGTTGCGATCATTGTTTATGTTACAGGAACGCTCATTGCATTGTGGTGCTGGTATCGTTTGATGTCACGGCTACCCAATCCAATTGGTGGCATCCTTTGGATTATTGCCTTTGCAATTCTTGCGACTCCAACAATTTCTGAAGGTCCAAACTCGGCCTTAGCGCCAGCAATTTTTGGTTTGCTTTTTGGTGTACTTACTAAAGAGCATGTCTTAGTCTGGTCAAACTTATCATTGATTTTATTTGTCATTGGTACGGGGTTACTGATCGGCTTCTGCTGGTCAAAATACACTGCAAATAAAACTGCACGTTCAGTTTAGATACGATGTTAAATATAGAAAAATAAGGTTTTAAAATGTCTGCTGATACACAACACTTCACTGGTACAGATCAATATATTGCGACCGATAGCCTGAAACTTGCAGTGAAAGCTGCTCGTGCCTTACAGAAACCATTATTGGTGAAAGGTGAACCAGGTACAGGTAAAACCCTACTTGCAGAGCAAGTCGCGGAAAGTTTGGGTTTGAAGCTGATTACTTGGCATATCAAATCTACAACTAAAGCGCAGCAAGGTTTGTATGAATATGATGCTGTATCACGTTTGCGTGATAGCCAGTTAGGTGATGATCGTGTCTACGATATTAAAAACTATATTAAACCCGGTAAATTGTGGGAAGCATTTACCAGCGAAGAGCGTTGTGTATTGTTGATTGATGAAATCGACAAGGCAGATATTGAATTCCCAAATGACTTATTGCATGAACTCGACAAAATGTCATTTTATGTTTATGAGACAGGCGAGACCATTACTGCGACACAACGCCCAATCGTGATTATTACCTCGAATAATGAGAAAGAGCTACCAGATGCATTTTTGCGTCGTTGCTTCTTCCATTATATCGAGTTCCCAGATGATGCAACCATGCGTGACATTATCGCAGTACATTTCCCGAATATTTCAAATACCTTAGTCAGTGAAGCATTACAGGTGTTCTTTAAATTACGTGAAGTTCCGAATTTGAAGAAACCACCTTCAACGTCTGAACTGATCGACTGGTTAAGCTTGTTGATGGCAGATGATATGCCTGAAGATGTATTGCGTAACCACGATAAATCAAAGGCGATTCCACCTTTGTATGGTGCCTTGATTAAAAATGAACAAGATGTGCAATTACTTGAACGTTTAGCCTTTATGTCACGCCGTTAAGAGTGTTTACAAATGTTTGTGCGATTGTTTTACACCTTACGCAAATATGGCGTACCTGTAACAACACGCGAGCTCATTGATCTTAATCAGGCGGTAGCGTCAGGTCTTGTGTTTGCAGATCAGGAACAGTTTTATCAGTTGGCTAAAACCGTTTTGGTCAAAGATGAGCGCTTTTTTGATAAGTTTGATCGTGCCATGAAAGATTATTTTGATGGCATCGAAACTTTTGATTTGGATGAGTTGCTGAAACAAGTTCATAAGTTACCTAAAGATTGGTTTGATCTCGAGCTGTTAGAAAAGCACCTTACACCTGAGCAGCGTGAAGAATTAAAAAAAGCAGGTTCTCTCGAAGAACTGATGAAAATGCTGGAAGAACGCTTACGTGAACAGCATAAAAAGCATCAGGGTGGCAATCGTATGATTGGCACTGGAGGAACTTCGCCTTTTGGTGCTTTTGGTGACCATCCTGAAGGTGTTCGCATCGGTGGGCCAGGGCGTAAACGTTCCGCAGTCAAAGTATGGGAACAACGTAAATACCAAAATCTTGATGATGATCAAGTTTTGGGTACGCGTCAGATGCAAATCGCTTTACGTCGTTTGCGTAAGTTTGCGCGACAAGGTGCAGCGGAAGAGCTTGATGTTGATGGCACCATTCGTGAAACAGCTAAGCAAGGGATCTTGGATGTCCAGTTGGTTCCAGAGCGTCGTAACCGTATTAAAGTGTTAATACTGTTTGATGTTGGTGGTTCAATGGATGCCTATATTGCCGAGTGTGAAAAGCTATTCAGTGCAGCCAAATCAGAGTTTAAAACCCTCGAATATTTCTACTTTCATAACTGTTTGTATGATCATGTATGGAAGGATAACCATCGTCGTAGTTCAACACGAATGAATACATGGGATCTGTTCCATACCTATGGTCGTGATTATCGGGTCATTGTAGTCGGTGATGCCAGTATGGCACCGTATGAATTAAAATCTGCGGGTGGTTCAGTTGAATATATGAATGAAGAATCGGGTGAAGTGTGGCTTAGGCGTTTACGTCAGCATTTCGACAAAACCGCTTGGTTGAATCCTGAAATGGAAGCTTATTGGCATTACACCCAGACCATTAACTGGATTAAAGAAATTTTTGAGAATCACATGTTTCCAATGACCTTGAAAGGCCTTGAGGACATGACACGCTATCTTTCACGTTAAAATTTATATTAAAACTTTATAAGAACAGGAAAAGACATGGAACATCAAATTAATGGCGTTGCTTTGCCGAATGAAGCAGGTTTCTTTGGAAACTTTGGTGGTCAGTTCATTCCACCACATTTAAAAGAAGCAATGGATGAAATTAATGCGGCTTACGAAGAGATTCGTCATACGGATGAGTTTAAAGATGAGTTAAATGACTTGTTCAAAAACTATGTAGGTCGTCCAAGTCCATTGTTCCATGCCAAGCGCCTGTCTGATCAATTGGGTGGTGCGCAGATTTATCTGAAACGCGAAGATCTTAATCATACGGGTGCTCACAAGATTAACCATTGTTTGGGCGAAGCCTTGCTTGCCAAATATATGGGCAAGAGTAAAGTCATCGCTGAAACAGGTGCTGGTCAACATGGCGTGGCTTTAGCAACGGCTTGTGCGTTGGTCGGTATCCCATGTGAAATCCACATGGGGCAGGTCGATATTGAAAAAGAACATCCGAATGTTGTGAAGATGAAAATCTTGGGTGCTAAACTGGTTTCAGTGACTCAAGGGACAGCAACCTTAAAAGATGCGGTGGATAGCGCTTTTGAAGAATATTTAAAAGATCCTAAAAACTATATCTATGCCATTGGTTCTGTGGTCGGTCCACACCCATTCCCGAAAATGGTTCGTGATTTTCAATCAATTATTGGCAATGAAATCAAAGTCCAATCCAATGAGCGTTTTGGACAAAATCCTGATTATGTGGTTGCCTGTGTTGGTGGTGGATCGAATGCGATTGGTGCATTCACGGCATTTTTAAATGTGCCAGAAGTAAAATTGGTGGGTGTAGAACCAGCGGGTCATGGTCTAGATACCGATAAGCACTCTGCAACCTTAACTTTAGGTAAACCAGGTCAAATTCATGGAATGGCCTGTTATGTACTGGAAGATGATCAAGGTGAGCCACTACCTGTTCATTCAATCGCTTCAGGCTTGGATTATCCAGGTGTTGGCCCACAACATAGTTTCCTGAAAGAGTTAGGTCGTGTGCAATATGAAACTGCAACTGATCAGGAATGCTTAGATGCTTTTATGACACTTTCTCGTGTTGAGGGCATTGTACCTGCTTTGGAAAGTTCACATGCTGTAGCTTGGGCGTTACGAGAAGCACCTAAAATGGATAAGCGTATTAAGATCGTGGTCAACCTGTCAGGTCGTGGTGATAAAGACTCTGATTATGTAGCTGAAAAGCTAGGTCTATAAGTTCTTATCCAATATCTGGTTTTAATTGACCGCTTCTTGTAGAGAGGCGGTTTTTTTATTGTTAAAACGACCTTAATCCCGTTAGAATAAAGCGTTTTGCAATTAGCACTTTTGGAGACGCCTAAGTGGAGCGACCTACAATCAGCCCTGAACATTTACAAGAAGCGGCTGAAAACCTAGTAACCATTCGAGATTTTGTTCGTTTTGGGGTAACCGCACTTCGTCAATATGACGCACACTTAGGTCAAGGTACTCAAGATTATTTTGCAGAGAGTTCTGCACTGGTACTGCAAACGCTATCACTTGAATGGAAAGCAGATGCTGAAATTTTGGATGCCAAACTTTTACCAAGCGAAAAAGCAGAATTTTTGAGCTTGTTAGAACGTCGTATCAATGATCGTATTCCTACTTCGTATTTATTGAACTTGGCTTATTTCTTCAATAAGCCGTTCTATGTAGATGAGCGTGTCTTGATTCCACGTTCACCGATTGCTGAGTTGATTGAACAACGTTTTGCACCTTATTGCCTAGATGAAAACGGGCGTATGTTGGAAGCGTTAAACAACTTGCCTGAAAACAACAATCCAAAAACACCACAACGTATTTTAGATATGTGTACAGGTTCGGGTTGTATTGCGATTGCATTGGCTTATGCATATCCAGAATCAGAAGTCGACGCGACTGATATTTCAAAAGAAGCGTTGGAAGTGGCTTCTATCAACACTGAGCATCACGATAAGCAGTACCAAGTTGCGTTGCTTGAATCCGACTTATTCTCAAAAATTCCTGCTGAAAATCAATATGACCTGATCGTCAGTAATCCACCGTATGTGGATGCAGAAGATATGGCTGATTTACCAGAAGAATTCTTGCATGAACCTGAACTTGCACTGGCTGCAGGTCAAGATGGCTTAGATCTAGTCCGCAAGATGTTAGCTCAAGCCGCTGATTATTTAACTGAAGATGGTTTGATCGTGATTGAGGTGGGGAATTCTGAGTGGGCAATGCGTCAGAACTTCAATACAGTTGACTTCCATTGGTTAACTTTCCAAAAAGGCGGTTCTGGTATTTTTGCTTTAACTGCTGAACAATGCCGTCGTTATAAAGAAGTATTTCAGCAATCAGTTCAAAACTAAGGGGTTAAAGCATGGCAGGGAATAGTATTGGGCAACTGTTTCGAGTAACGACCTGTGGTGAGTCACATGGTGCAGGCTTGATGGCGATTGTCGATGGCGTGCCGCCTGGTCTTGAGCTTTGTGAAGCCGATCTGCAAAAAGATTTAGATCGCCGTAAACCGGGAACTTCGAAGTTTGCAACGCAACGTAAAGAACCAGATCAAGTTGAGATTATCTCGGGTGTTTTCGAAGGTAAAACCACAGGAACATCGATTGGTTTATTGATCCGTAATACGGATCAGAAATCAAAAGACTACGGCAATATCGCTCAAACTTTCCGTCCAGGCCATGCGGATTACACTTACACTCAGAAATACGGTTTCCGTGACTATCGTGGTGGCGGTCGTTCGAGCGCCCGTGAAACGGCGATGCGTGTTGCGGCAGGTGCAATTGCTAAGAAATATCTTGCTGAAAAATTTGGTATTGATATTCGTGGACATGTCACACAAATTGGTAATGAAGTCGCTGAAAAACTGGATTGGGCAGAAGTACCAAACAATCCATTTTTCTGTGGTGATGTGGATGCGGTTCCTCGTTTCGAGCAACTCGTAACCGCTTTACGTGAGCAAGGAACCAGTTGTGGAGCCAAGCTTGAAATTGTTGCGGAAAAAGTGCCTGTGGGTTGGGGTGAGCCTGTATTTGATCGCTTAGATGCAGATATCGCCCATGCCATGATGAGTATCAATGCGGTTAAAGGCGTTGAGATTGGTGATGGTTTTGCTGTAGCAGGACAATTTGGCCATGAAACTCGTGATGAACTGACGACAGATGGATTCCTTGCTAATCATGCAGGTGGTATCTTAGGTGGAATCTCAAGCGGTCAAAGCATTCGTGTGGCGATTGCGTTGAAACCAACTGCAAGTATTACCACACCAGGTAAAACCATTACGATTGAGCGAGAAAATACCGATGTATTGACCAAAGGTCGTCATGATCCGTGTGTTGGGGTGCGTGCTACACCAATCGCAGAAGCGATGTTAGCGATCGTGTTAATGGATCACTTTTTAAGACATCGTGCACAGAATGCAGATGTTGTTGCTCCATTTAAACCAATCGAACCGTAATAAAAATATTAAGCCGCACATATAATTTATTATATCTGCGGCTTGCATCACATTTTAAAGTACTTTAATTAAATATTAGTTTAATATTCATTTAATAATAATGGATCAATTATAAAGCTTCAGAAATCATATTATCTGATGTTGCAATATGATATTGATTACGACCATTACTTTTTGCGATATATAATGCATGATCTGCTTGTGCAACAAACTCAGAAAGACTGTCACCTACACAGGGAACCATTGTTGCAACGCCTACACTAATGGTCACATGTTTTGAAACATTGCTACGTGGGTGCAAAATTCCAATATTACGTACTAACTCCATTAGTCTTTGTACCTGAGTGATGGCCTGATCTCGATCCGTCATCGAAAATAACAACAGGAACTCTTCTCCACCATAACGTGCGGCAAGATCACCGCTACGAGAGGCGATGGAACCCAACATGATGGCAATTCGACGTAAGCACTGATCACCTTGAATATGCCCCAAAGTGTCGTTGTAAAGCTTAAAAAAGTCGATATCGATCATCATGATGGTAATCGGCATTTCATGGCGTGTTGCTCTTTTCCACTCATTTTCCAATACCTCATCTAGGTAACGTCGATTGGCGAGACCCGTTAAAGCATCTTGTTGAGACAAAATAGAGAGTTGCTGTGCTTGTCGCATCAGTTCCAAGCGGTTAAGTTCGATCATACAGTTTTGCAGATAGTTTTCACGGTGTTGCCGATCAGTCGCATAGGCAAGTGCCATACCCAGAAAACTGCTGAACGTATATGTACGGTTCAAGAAGGTCCAGTCAATTGCACCACTAAACCATGTACTGGCAATAATACCAATGAGGCCACCAACCCACCCAGCAATGATTGCAGTATAAAAACGCATTCCAACAAAGGCATAGATGATGACCACGGCATACATCATCGCAGCATGAAACAGGACATTATTTTGTCCTTGTTCCAATACGTTAATGATGGTGAAAGAGATTGCTACAGCACCCGTTGAACCGATGCAAACATAGTAATCAAACCACTTATTCATGCTAGGCAGGAAAGAAAGCAGCCATGCCAATGTAATGATGATACCCACCCAACCGTAGGTTGCCATCCAAGTAATACGTAGGTCTGTAGGTAAAACCTGATAAATACCGAAGCTTAGAAATAGATATAAACCTAAAATAATAGGGGCGCGATAGCGGAACTCATGCGCAGCCTCATTTCTATACTGATCTCGATAGATCACTTCTAATTCTTTAGGAAACCAAACTAAATTTAGCCCGCGAGAAATTAACAAGTCGATTTGTTCTTGTCCCAAAATATTGGAAGCTTTCAACTTCATCTTATCTCTCACCACTCCCAAATGTTGTTATAAATGTCAAAATAGGGATTATTTTTTTACTACGTTACACTGATTTAAATGGAATGTGTATTAGATTATAAAAAAATATTAATTTTTATATAAGGGTCATTGCCTAATATAATGATTCAAGTTTAAATTAGATTCAAGAAATAAAAACTGTTACAAACTAAATCACAAGAGATTGTATCTTTGCGATATTAGGATACAATTTATAAAAAAGCAGCAATCATCGAAGATGATTGGATTAAGTCATACGAAATAGGATGCATCGCAATGACTGCTATGAATCAATATGGAACAAAATTAGAAATTACACCCCATTCGGGTTGGGCGCAACGATTCTGGGATGAATTATTACCCTCAAAAGAACGGGTGAGTAAACATCCGCTATTCTTAGATATGGCCAATGGCTGTTTAAGCCTTGAATGCTTTCGTTCAGCCTTATTGAATTTTTATCCTCTAGTCGCGCATTTCCCTTCCTATATGGCAGGTTCCTTAGCGAAAGCGACTGCTTTTTCACTGGATGGGGTAACGGAAACCCGGGACTGGCTGATTCAAAACATCAAGGTTGAGGAGCGACATTTGAACTGGTATCAGGACTGGGCGGGGGGCTTTGGTCTAACCGTTGAGATGTTGAATAACGTGAAACCACCTGTTGCAATGAATGCGGTGAATCACTTCTTGTGGGATGTTAATTTTCGTGGAAGTCTGGCAGAGAGTATTGCTGCAACCAATCTCGCGATAGAGTGGGCGACTGGTGATTGGACCATTCAAGTCTATAAAGGAATTCAAACCTATACCCAACACCCAGAAGTCAATATTAATAAGCGTTCTCTCGCTTGGCTAAGAGCACATGCACATTATGATGATCTTCATCCCTATGAGGCGATGGAGCTGATTAAGCGTTTATGTGATAAAGATCCTGTATTGCAAAGAAAAGCATTCTTAGCGGCAAAGGAAGGGCTTGAATATTATGAACTGGCTTTGGATGAGTGTTACAAGCTACAGCATAAAAATTAAGAGTTCGAGTATCCAGTCTGAATGAGACCTGATCGATATAGGAAATAAAAGCCCGTACAGTTTTAGGAAAACCGAACGGGCTTAAGTGATTATTCTTTTTTAAGTCCTAGACCATTGCTGGGTCACTGACAGAATCTTCACCTGTTTCAACACGACCTGCAAAGCGACGATAAAACTTAGCATCTTGAGTACATGTCACAGCAAAATCATACCATTGCCAAGCATCTTTCAATTCCCAATGCTGAATGGTGCTTTGTCCTGCTTTTACAGTTAGTTTCAGTGGTGCATCAGTACGATAAACCACAGGAGTGATCACCAACTCAATATCTTTAGTGCCCGTATTGTTTAGATCGACATAAACATTGCCGTTGGCAATATCATAGCAAACACGAATCTCAGGATTGATTTGCAGATCTTGATTACGATTCAGATCACCCTTGAAATGTCGATGAAAGCCATTTGGGCCCATTACCCAAAGATCGTATAAGCCTTGATTGTCTTTTTGCGCATTCCAGACATCATCAAGTGTTTTTCCTGCCTCTACAATGTAACGGCGTGGAACTCGACTTAAATTTAATTTGTCGTAGACATGAAACACCGCACCTTGTGTCCCTGTATTTGAAAACAGCAGTTTGACGGTTCCGTCATTCAGGCAGCGTGCACTGGTATGCAATTCATAAGGCAGAGCTTTTGAACGACGAATACCACTGGCTTGAATTGGCAATTGTAAATTGGTTGGAATTGGAACATTGGGTAACTTCTGCTGTGAGCTACGCAGTTGATCGGCTTGCTCACGGGTTTGTTTACCGTTTAGTGTTGGTAGTACATCCTCATTTGGCGTTTTAAAGTTGAATGCAGAGGTGAGATCTCCACATACCGTACGGCGATAAGGACTGATATTACTTTCTTTTACGCCAAACCGTTTTTCGAGGAACATCAATACCGAGGTATGATCAAATACTTGTGAGTTGACAATCCCCCCACGACTCCAAGGTGAAATCACAAATAAGGGAACGCGGGGGCCAGGACCATAAACAGCATTGTCCTTCTTAGGTTGGCTGGTACTGCCTAGCGGTGCATCATGCACATAATATTCATGACGCATATCTGCTTGGCTGAGGGTTGATTTGCCTGCATAAGTATTATCTGCTTGCAATGTCGGTGCTGATGGAGATGGAACATGATCAAAATAACCATCATTTTCATCAAAATTGATCAGAAATACGGTTTTGCTCCAAACTTCAGGCACGGCTGTTAAAGCATCTAAAATTTCCTGAATAAACCATGAACCTTGTACTGGGCTAGATGGACCAGGATGTTCACAATAAATTGAAGGCGCATTGATCCATGATACCTGTGGCAATTTGCCAGTTTTGATATCATTTTTAAATGCATCTAAAAACTCTTCAGGTTTATTGCCAGGTAAGGTGTTTGCAATGCCTTTATAAAGCGGATTCTTGGCATTATCCGTGGTTGCATCATAGGCTTTGTAAGGCAAGTTTTGCGCGGCTGCGTTATAAGGGCTGTTTGGTGCACCTCCACTTGAAACAGGATAACCCGAATCGATGTTGGCTTTTCTAAATGTACGGAAGGCACCTAGCATGTTATCGCCCCATTCATCTGGCATATTTTGATAACAAATCCAATTGATTCCTGCTTCTTCTAGGCGTTCAGCATAGGTTTTCCATGTATAGCCAACATCAACTGTTTTAGGATCGCCATCAATCCAGTCCCATTCATTATTCACAAAGGCAGTGCTGGTCGGTACTGCACCATTGGTGCCAGTTAAGTGGAATGAGCGATTGGCATCTGTCCCTGTATGCATTGAGCAGTGATAAGCATCACAAATGGTAAATGCATTTGCCAATGCAAATTGATAGGGAATTTCCTGTTCTTTGAAGTACCCCATGGCATAATCAGTTTTATAGGTTGGCCAGTTTGACATACGGCCATTGTCCCATGCTTTTTGGCTATCTACCCAAGTATGGTTAGTGCCTGGCGCACGTTGCGCATTGTTGCTTGAGCCATCTAAATGAAAGGGTGTTAGTAAGGCACCATTACTGCGTTGCTGTTGCCAAATAGTGCGACCATTTTGCAAAGGAATAGTCAAACGATCTGCAAAACCGCGGACGCCTTTTAATGTTCCAAAGTAATGGTCAAATGAGCGGTTTTCCTGCATCAAGATCACCACATGCTCTACATCTTGAATGGTTCCTGTTTTGTTGTTGGCAGGAATGGCTAATGCTTTTTGAATGCTAGCTGGAAAGGTGGTCAAAGCGGCAGCACCAAAACCAGTTTTAAGTGTATTTGCTAAAAATTGACGACGATTAATCACGATATTTTCCCTATCTTAGTTGTTTTTATGCCTATGGTGCACAGCGCATGACTGGTTTTTTGGTTTCATCTGGTTTCGCTGCGACCTGATCGTCGTTTGAGTCATTACACGCGGTGAGTGCCAATAGAATGGGGAAAACATAAAGACATGCCAGCCATCGTTTGGTTTTTTTCAACATCTGCTTCATCCATAACAAAGATGACAACACACTAGACAGGCCTTGTGACAGCACAGTGTCATCTTTATGACGATTCATTGACGTTTCATATGAAAATGGGCAGTAAAATGAGCTAAAAGCTTTTGGAATGGCAGTATTCGGATGAGACATAAAGCCTTAAGATCACTCAATGTAATTTTTTAAGTGATTAAAGCTGTTGCGAAGCAAGTGTGCATATTAAAGTCTTAGAAAAATTAAAGTCTCGCTGTTGTGATGTGATGGAAGGTTATCAATGTTGATTAAAGGTGGGGTGCCATAAATTATCCATTGCTATTACTTTTACCTCTAATTTATGTGACATTATTCATTATTTTCAATAAAAATATCGACGTAATTGCACTACTTTATGTCTCTATTGTTAATTTTTATACAGACCCCTCTAGTATAATCGTGTGGATTTTAAGCGATTTTAAAATCAAATAAATAAAGGAAATAAAAATGAAAAAATACACAGTACAACCATTCTTGATTTTACTGCTACTTCTACAAGTCGGCTGTAAAGACGAAAATCAATCTTTACCAGAGCAAGGGCATAGTGGTGCAAC
Source organism: Acinetobacter sp. Tr-809 (assembly GCF_011753255.1). Taxonomy (NCBI): domain Bacteria; kingdom Pseudomonadati; phylum Pseudomonadota; class Gammaproteobacteria; order Moraxellales; family Moraxellaceae; genus Acinetobacter; species Acinetobacter sp. Tr-809. The sequence continues at coordinate 449,469 of NZ_VWVZ01000001.1, read as the reverse complement.
TATTGATGTGCAAAAAGATATGAGAACCTCACCTCAAGTCGTTAGCCATACGGAATAACAATACCGTATTACAAAAACTATTAATAATTGATTAAAGATTAAATTTGGACATCTAATGAAAAAAATAATTGCCTTAATGATGGGGTTATTTGTCCAGCTATGCTACACAATCGCATACGCAGCACCAACAACGAATGGTGATGCTGTATCACAAGCATATGCTGTCAGTAACTCCTTAAAGATTCAAGAAAAAGTGCCTGGAGTGAGTTTAATTGGTGGGCAAATTACGCATAGCCAAACACTGATTTCTGGAAAATTACCCTATGCTATTTCTTATGTTGGATCAGTACGTAATAGCTTATCCGCATCCAATGATTATTTTGACCAATTTCTAACAACAGGTGGTTGGACTGACAACTACCAAAACAGTGTTCGATTTTATAGTGCAGGTGATACCTCTAATCCTAAATTAGGTTATTACGCGATTCGTCTTCCAGGATCTAGACAAGATATCTGGTTGAATAATACCAATCGAACATTCTGTAATGGTGGCGTATTAAGAGCTTATTCTACTGATGTCTTAGGGAATCTTGCTTTCTCTAATGGAGCGAATTTAGTATGGTCATGTGAAACACATGGTTATCAGCTTACTGAAAATTCCAATGGTAGTTTTACAATTAATTATAGAGGGACAACATTTACAACAACATCAAGTCAAGTTACTCAATCAGGTACAGGGTACTACCGTATTGCTAGTGTACAACAACCGCAAGGCGATAAACTCACTTTCAGCTATGACAGTAATATGAATATGTTGGCTGTAGCAGATGGTCGTAATAACCAATTAACCTTCACGCGAACCTATCAAGCGGGAACAGCACAAACTATCGCTGAGAAACGGTTAGTAACTAAGGTTGAACTCACCAGTGGCATTGGTGCAAAACAAAATGCAACGTTCACTTATGCTTCCTATAATAGCCAAGATGCTAATGGCAATACAGGGAGTATTTATTATCCAATCACAGCAACTTCAACAGCAAGCGGCAAGACCACTTTTGGTTATACCGCGATAAAACAATGGGGGATTGATGGCTATTTAACCTATAAAGGTAAAACCATAAGTAATACCAATGCCGCGACCCTCACTTCTGTGAAGGATGCAAGTGATGTATTGCGTCGTGAATGGTTAGTCACCCAGAATTACCTGACCTATAATTCAAATACAAAAACCTATGCCACCGCAAAAGTAACTTTACAAGTAAGAACCCCAATTGGCAGTAGTACGATTAGTGACTACACCGTTAACTATGATGATAATGCACGTACTGCGGTATTGACGACCAAACCTAATGGGACAATTCAGGGTAGTGTCACTTATACAATGATTCCCAAGCCTAAAGTGAAAGTGAGTCAGTCTGGGCAACAATATAATGATGATGGGGAGCTTGAGATTACAGTTTCAGGGACTTTCCCTGCTTTGACTGTCGACAATCAACTTCCCAAAAGTATTACAATGCACAGTTGGTATGATTTAATGCCAAAAGCCGTGATGCAAAATGGATTAGAAATCAATCAAGATATTGACGCTTCTGCTCGGCCAATTAGTATCAGTTATGTATTTGCAGGACTTCCAACTAAAACAACCACGTATAGCTATGGAAACCTAACCAATGGTTCAGTAAATCCCTATCTGATTCCAACCACAGTTACAACACCTTATTTGACCATTACCAATCAAGTGAATGGAAATGGTCAGATTATTAAGCAAACTCAAACATCGTCACAGACGGGAAGTACGTCAAAAGTTACTGACTATACTTTCTATACAGATGTCACTAAACCTACCTATGGTTTAATTAATACGGTTGATGGACCAAGGGCAGGAACAGCTGATAAAGTTAGCTATACTTATGATAATTATGGGAACTTAGCCAGCCAATCTCAAACAGTAAAAAGTGTAGCGAGAACGACACAATTTATTGGTTACAATAACTTTGCTCAACCAGAAAGGGTCGTTAATCCAACAGGGTTGGTAGAACAGTTTATTTATAATGTAGATGGAACACTCAAAAGCCAGACAATAGGTGTAGGTGGTAGCACAGGTACGATTACAGGGCAAACCACTGCTTATGTATATGATGCGCTTAAACAAAAAATAAGTGAAAAGAACCCAGATGGCGAAACGACCTTGTTTAGTTACGACACGGTTGGACGCCTCATCCAAACAACTTTGCCCAACGGAAATCGGATTCAAAAAACCTATCACCCAATGGGGCAACTCGCAAGTGAAAAAAGCCTGACCAGTGCAGGTATAGTTGCGAGTGAAACATATCAAGATATAGATGCAAATGGACGAATTGGGAGAATACAACAAGGTGGTGATAACACAAAACAAAACACCGCATTTGTATATGATACGAATGGTAATTTAACTCAAACTATTAGCTCAGAAGGAATTATTGAAAAATGGAGTTATGATGGCTTCAACCGTTTAATAAGTCATACCGATGGAACAGGTAATATAGATACCAAGGCTTATGATTTACAAGATAATATTATAACGTCTAAAGATGCGTTAAATGCGGGTACAAATCCATTCACCTACCGTAATGGTAATATTTTAACTCAAGAAATTAATAGTGATTATGGTACTAAAAGCTATAGTTATAACGAAGCAGACCAACTCACACAAAGGTTACATGGAGCTCGAAAATGTAACTATAACAGCTTAGATGAATTAGGTCGTTATGCTGCTTTTGTATGTGCAGCCAGCAGTGGCACAACGGCAAGTGAATATCAAGTAAGTGATAATTATACCTATGATCAAAGCCGTTATGGGCGTTTAGATAAAGTGGCAGGTGTCATCAATTATGATGTTGATACAGCCTATAGTTATGATGCCTATGATCGTATTGTTCAAAAATCTACTGTTAATCAGTTGTTTAATCGATATGCCGCTAAGCCTGGACAAACCCTCAATGTCAGTTATGGTTATACCCTTGCAGGTAAACCAACGTCTATAACCTTGCCTTCGGGGAGAAATATTACCTATGGCTATTCAGCAAATGGAATGTTGAGTAGCATTAATCTGAATGGCAGTGCGATCGTTCGGAATATAAGTTATGACGGCGCAAATCGAATTGCAGCTTGGCAATGGGGAGCTTCAGGTAATGCCAATTATGCGCAAAGCTATAATAGTGATGGTTCAATCAATAGCCTTGTAAATAAAGACAATGCAAACGCTGTAAATTACTCCCTAGCATATCTTTATGATTGGGATGGAAGAATTATTCAGCTATCTCGCAATAATGGAACCAGAGACAATTATCGTTATGATAAAGCAGACCGATTACTTTACGAAGCACGAACTGCGGCATCTACAGTCTATAGCATCAATTATACGTATGATAAAAACGGCAACCGAACTGGACTGCGTGCAGATGGTCAGCATATGCAACCAGCAACAAATGCAAGTTATACCTATACGGGTAATAAACTTGCTAGTTTAACCAAGGATGGTGTTGCCCAAAGTATTAGCCATACCAGCAATGCAGAACTAAACTTTGGAACATATTTACCAACTTATGATAATGGAGGAAGACGCAAGGTCGACCGTGCTAGCACTGACTATTATTACATGAACTACAATCATAAAAATGAACGTAGTTTTAGAGATAAGGTTGTAAATGGTGCCGTCACTGCAATGACCCAGTTTATTTATGATGAACAAAGTCATTTAATTGGTGAATATGATAAAAATGGTGTATCTGTAGAATATGTTTGGCTCGGTGATAAGCCCATTGCAGCAATTTATGGCAGTGGTACAGCAACCAAAATTTATTACATTATTAGTGATGGGCAGAACACGCCAAGACGGTTAGTAGACAGTGCTAACCACGCCGTTGTCTGGGCATGGGACTCGACAGCCTTTGGTTTAGGGAATCCGACGGGTTCTATTACTTTTAATCTTCGTTTCCCTGGTCAGTACTATGATGTAGGCACAAATCAATTTTATAACCATAACCGTTTCTATAACCCAGAATTAGGGCGTTATATGGAGCCTGACCCGATAGGGCTTGAGGGTGGTTTGAATCCGTATGCTTATGCGGGTAGTGACCCAATCAATAAGATAGATTCAACTGGATTAAATGCAACAACAGCTTTAGGTGGTTTACTTTTTGAAACTTATAATTGGGCGACTGGTAATGGTTTTGATTGGCAAGGTGTAAAAGGTGCATTTTATGATGGCTACAATGGGCAAGGATCTTTCAATAATAAATATGCAAACATAGCGTGGTCAGCAACTGAAGACCTAATGAATTTTGGGACATTCGGTGGTGGTTCTGTTATTAAGAATACAGTTCAGCAGGGTGTTAAACAGATAGATAATGTCATGCAAATGACGAAGTATGTTACTCCTGAATTTAAAGCATTTACTCATGAGTTTAAATATGCAGATCGAGTCCGTGCTCGTGCAGTTGAAGATCCAGTCAGTCATAACTTTCCCTATAGTTTTGATGATGTAATATTGTCTGCAAAACCACTTCCACAGAAGAATGGATATAATATTTATCAATACCCTGGTTCAATGACAGGTAAGGTGATTACAAATCCAGTTACTGGTATTCGAACCCAAACATATAAAGATGGTGTTTTTGAAATAGGTTTGAATAAAGATGGTATTATAGATCATCGTTTCTTTAGGCCGAGGAACTAAATATGACATATTTATTGGTTGATGGGATGTATGGTGGAACAGGCATTCGCAACGTGATTGAAGGTGGATATGTAGATATTTCTGATCTGAATATATCCTTAATGTTACAAGAAGATATTTCGAATTGGCTTGAGCTATATGCAGAAGCACATTTTGATCAATATTCCAATAGAGGAGATATAGATAGGCTTGATAAACAAGGAATTGAAATTTGTAAAGAGTTAAGAAAAGAACTTCCAAATCATAAAATCGAGTATTTTTCAGATGCACTGATGAAAAAACTATATTTTAATTAAATGTTATTTTAAATTATATAATATACCAATTATTCACTTGTGAGTAATTGGTTTTTTATTTTTCTAATTAGATGAGAATGGAGGATCTACTTCTGATGGTCTAGATTTTGTTTTTCGAAAAAAATGTGCATCCTGTGGAGAACCCAAGGAAGAAGATAGTTAATAGTTATGTCTAATTTACAAAGTTTTTAAACCCATGATTCATTCGTGAGTAGTTGTTTTTATCCTTGAATTAGATAAGAAGGAAGAACCAGCTTCTGAACAAACCTTGAAATATCCTAGCGCAATTGATCATGTAAGATCAATCAAATAAGATACTGAGAAGTTATTTTAAAAACTACAAAAACCGATTCCAGAGTGATTAAAAAGATGAATAAGCAGAAGCATTTAGAAATCCCTACAATCTTAACTGATATTCTTCAAAAGTCATGCTGTAGAAAAAGAGTGGGCGAATGGAAGAGTATTAGTCTTGGATTTGGAAAAAAAGTTTTTCACACAAAAAAGACTATTGATTCATTTTATGGTGAATGGGAAGTCGGTACATATTCATCAAACTGGGAAATTTATCAAGATAATAAGTTGTTGTTTAGTAGTAAAGAAATGGAGATTACTAAAATAGAGTTAGATGTGAAAATACAGGATCTATTTGTAGGTTATATAGAGGAAATTAAAGTGATTAACGATGGCTTGGATATTAAATTGATTTTAAATAACAATATAGATATTTTGTTTTATGCAATAAAGGATGAAGAAGATACTGAGGTTGTTCATTTTTTTGCACCTAATAATATTTATATAGAATTTCACCCTAAAATTGGTTGGGTGGTAGAGAATTCAATTTAAATTAAAATTTAATATTTTCTAATTTTTTATAAGAAATCATTAAATTTTCAAAATACATTAGCCAATTACTCATTCGTGAGTAATTGGTTTTATTTGTCAGAACTAGGGAATAGTGTTAACCACGCCGTTCTTTGGTCATGGGATAAGCAATGATAAACAAAGCGATTGAAGCTTTGTCATTGCGCAACAGCCTTTGGTTTAGGCAGTCCAACAGGTTCTATTACTTTTAATCTTCGTTTCCCTGGTCAGTACTATGATGTAGGAACCAACCAGTTTTATAACCACAACCGATTCTATAACCCTGAAATAGGGCGTTATATGGAGCCTGATCCAATTGGGTTGGAAGGTGGTTTGAACCCGTATGCTTATGCCGGTAGTGACCCAATCAATAAGATTGATTCAAATGGATTAAATACAACAACAGCTTTCGGTGGTTTACTTTTTGAAACTTATAATTGGGCGACTGGTAACGGCTTTGATTGGCAAAATCGGTGTCACAGGTGCGGTAGGTGAAAATTATTTGAAAACACTAGATGGGCAATTACAAGTTTATTTCTCAACTAGTCAAGATGGGCGTTATGTTGATCAATTAGTTGGTGGTATAGCTAATGAATCGAAAGTAGGTTATACCTCTCTGACATCTGGTGTACGTAACCAGATTGCTAAGGATGCTGAGTTGATAAAGTCAAGAGATATTGATGGCGCAACATGGAACTTCTTTACTAGTCCTGTTACTGGTCGAAGCGGCCCATCTGCACAATTAAGACGAGCTCTTGAAAATGCAGGTATTAAAATCAAGGAGCATTATTAATAATGATTTATCAACTGGTACAACCGCCTTTTAGCTTAAGATTTTCAGAAATGAGTAAGAAGGAACTTAATGAATATTATCAGTGGTTTATAGGTAATATTTCTGTTCGGTTAAATGCACTACAACATGTTGTGACATTTACACAAGGTTTTGAAAACTGGCAAGGTGATTTTAGCCCTGAATCCTTAAACACCTTGGGTGAATGGTTTGCTCGGCATGTTGAAGTTAGAAAGAAAACACAGGAAGAATTAGATGAGTTGAAGACTCAGTTGACGTTTCCAATAGATATCCCTGAGGAGGAGTTAACCGAAACCACATTCTCTCTCGCGTATGATATTGGCATATATCTTAGCCAAGTCTTTTTACGGAATCATATGAGCCTTAAATGGGAGCAGTTTTTGGGGAGTAAGAGGAATGTAGATTATGGTCAGCCTATTTTAATAGGATTTGGCAAAGTACCATTTAATCCTATTCGTATCTCAATAGTATTAGCATACGGAATCAGTCGAGGGAATAGAGATAGTAAAGGTCTAAAAGAGCTATACGATATTTGGGTAAGTAAAATAGCTTAACCACAATCTGAATAAGATTATGGAAATATGATTTTGTATATACTGATTTTGAGTAGTAACTTGAAGCTAGAAATTCCAAAATTAATTTTTTAAACTCAACCAATTACTCATCCGTGAGTAATTGGTTTATTATTTTTCCAGTTAGATAAAGAGTATGCAACCAAGATACTTAATTTTTTGCAGGAGCGGTGGCGGCGGATGGACTATTCCCATTTGGTCATGCAGCTGCGCTTGTAGTAATAGGTGGAACAAATGATCTGGAATATTTAAAAATTATAGTGAGATTGATTGGAACTTGATTGCAGGATGAGTAAATATTGATGATAAATTTATTATTAGATGTATTGTCACTAAAGTGGGGTGTTAAGTATGGTAAGTATATGGCCAAGTGGCGATGAACAAACTATATTAATGGTGGAAATGGATTTAGAATTTTTTTGCCAAGAATGGAGGTTAGAGCTATTTGAAGGTTTTGAAGATGGGCTCGGAAAATTCCTTGCTTGTTATACTTATGAATTTAACGATTTTCCAATAGTATTTACTAAATATATAGAATCAATATATCCATGTATTTATGTAAATATTGATAGTTTATGTGAAAATATTGAAGAATGGGAAAGTATAATAATTGAAAAATATCTTAAAAATTATAAAATAGATTTTAGATTGTCTAACCATAAAAATTTTTAATTTATAATTTTTAAATTAGTTAAAATGGCTTCAGCCACCTTTGAAAGGAAAGGTGTTAATTTTTTATAACATCATTTGCAGTTCTAGCTTTATCAACTGAAAAATGAGTACCAAATATGTTGGCAGTTTAAGCCTTAACTTTCGCTAGCGTTTCGCTTACACATGCCTAGGACAATACAAGATCTATAACCATTCGTGATTTTGTAAAAAATGGAGTGAAAAGTGAGAAAGATTAAGAATTCCAAATATTTAGATTTATTAAATTTAAGAAAAAAATTTTTATGGATTCTCTTTGTAATACCTTCAGTTATAATATTGTGCTCCATGATTTTGGGTTTTAATGAAAAATATATTATGGTTTTTCTTCCATTAATTTTAATCCCAGTAGCATATTTTTCTATTTTTTACTTTTTATCTAAGGATATATGTCCATGGTGTGGACATAGTTTTTTTATTGGTAAAAGTGGTTTCTTTTCGAATGGTCTAGATTTTGTTGTTCGAAAAAAATGTGCATCCTGTGGAGAACCCAAGGAAGAAGATAGTTAATATTTATGTCTAATTAATAAATTTTATAAACCAATTATTAATTCGTGAGTAATTGGTTTTTAGTTACTAAATGAGATTTTTTATTTTATACACCAGCTCGACAAAAATAATGGTCTGGAGTATTTAAACCTGTTGGTGAGGTTAATTGGTATGCGCCTGGTTATGGGGTCAGACAAATTGATGATAAAGCAATAATAAAATGTGTGATAACTAAAGTAGGATGTTAAGAATGACAGAGTCGATTTGGTCTGAAAAAGGTGATCAAATAATATTGGTAGTAGACTTTAATATCTATAGATTTTATGAAAAACAGAATCTTGATCTTTCCGAGTTTTATATAGAGGGATTAGGGAAAGCAGCAGCAGCTCATACTTACGAGAAAGGAGGTTTTCCTGTAGTTTTTATGAAATATATAGATGCACCAAACTCCTATGTTAATATAAGTATTGATGCTTCTTGTCAAAATGTAAAAGAATGGGAGGATTATATAATTAATAAATATTTCAATGACTCGTATGTATATTTTAGATTGTCTGATCATAAGAAATATTGATTAAATCTAATGTTTTATCTGATTAAATTAATTGGTGGAAACCAATTATTCATTCGTGAGTAATTGGTTTTTATATTTTAAATTGCAGTAATTCATGGCGGTGGTACAACAAGCAAGATCTATTACATTATTAGTGATGGACAGAATACGCCAAGACGTTTAGTGGACAGTGCTAACCACGCCGTTGTTTGGTCGTTGCGCAAGAGCCTTTGGTCTAGGTAACCCAACAGGTTCTATTACTTTTAATCTTCGTTTCCCTGGTCAGTATTATGATGTAGGAACCAACCAGTTTTATAACCACAACCGATTCTATAACCCTGAATTAGGGCGTTATATGGAGCCTGACCCAATTGGGTTGGAGGGTGGTTTGAATCCGTATGCTTATGCGGGTAGTAATCCTGTGATGTTTAGTGATCCGAGTGGTTTGTCATTTTCAATGATGGGACTAATGAATGATTTTGCTTTGTCAAATTCATATGGTTCACCAGGTCTTGATCTATCAAATTCATCCATAAATTACGTAACAAATAGGTTCCTGAGTAACTATACTGACTATAGTAGTTATCAAGCTATGAATGTAACTTGGGCAGGTGCAGCAGCAGCGGCAAGTCGAGGTGCATCAATGGGCTCAAGAGCTGGTGCTTTTGGTGGAACAGTGATTGAACCTGGAGGTGGGACTGTTGTAGGAGGTCTTGGAGGGGCTGGAGTAGGTGCGCTTGTGGGGCTCGGTGGGTACTTATTACCGCCAGCGATAGACTGGGGTTATAATGCTATTTTTAATAAACCACCTGTGCCTGATGCGATTCCAGACCCGGATAATCCTGTTACTAATAGGGGAACAAGACAATGGCAGAAACCTGGTGATTTTAATGATGCAGTTGATGATTTTAACAATCTAAATCCATCTAATGTAAAACCAATAGGTGGAGGTGGTATGGTAGGAACACTACCAGATGGTAGGCCTGTTAATGTTAGGCCCTCAAGCTCAAATGGTTCTCCTACAATAGAAATACAACGTCCAGGTGGTAAACGTTCTGATGACAAAATTAGGTATAAATAATGAAAGAATCGTATAAAGAATGGTATCCACTGGATACGCATTTGCCTTTTCTAATATATACAGGAATGACCAGTACTTATGCGGGATCTTTGAAGTTATTTTTTAAGGTTCTCCAAAGTAGAAATACTCTTTATGAAGGAATCATTAAAGTTACAGTTGAATTTGAAACTCAGCCTGTTTCTTATAGAGTGGGAGATGAGAGTTATAGACAAAGAACAATAGCAATGCTACCTACTCTTGGTAAAAATTCATTTTGGATATCAAATCATTCATATTTTTTGAGTGATTTTTATGCAGATGCTGGTGAGTTATATCAAAACATAGAGTTTGAACATTTATTAATTGTGACTGATGATACAATTTTCGATGTTATTTTAGATGAACGACCTAAAGTATATATTTCTAATTAAAGTGTTTAACTCTATGGTAGTAGTAAAATAGTGAATAAAATTTAGAGAGTTTTAATCATTAGTAATTTAACCAATTATTCATTCGTGAGTAATTGGTTTTATTTTTGCAATTAGATAAAAATGGAGGATCAGCTACTGAGCTAAGAAAGACCTTGGCGGTAATGCTCAGAGATTTTCATGCTTTGAAAGAGTCTGATCCCATTGATTTCTTCTATATTACTGTTCTTATAACGGATTCATTCTATCGTCAAAACTTTCCAGTAATGGAAATGCTAAGGGCTGTAGATCATCTATATTTTGCAAATACTGCTCAAAATCAATCACAATCTTTTGTCTATCTTCTTGGCTGATATAAGGGACATGATAGGCAAGGAATGGAGGCAGTACATCAAAGCCGACATAGGCAAGTGTGCCACGTTGCAATGATGATAAATAATGCTCTATCGGCCCATGTACAGAACCTTCACCAAACATATGTTCACGGCCACCGAGTGTTAAACACAGCATGGCTTTTTTCCCAGTCATGCCGCCATGGTTGTAAAAACGTTTACCGCCGTAAAAGAGACCAGAGACAAATACACGATCAATCCAACCTTTTAAGATGGCAGGTACTGACGTCCAATACAAAGGAAAGCTAAAAATAACCAGATCAGCACGTTGAACTTTTTCAATTTCAGCTTGGATATCTGCTGAAAATTGCTGTTGTTTAAATGCATGGCGTTGTTCTAAAGCATAATTAAAATAATCAGGTTGATTCAGGCTGCCAAAATCATCTTTAGACGCAACAGGATTAAAGTTCATTTCATAGAGGTCAGAAACCTCAACAGTATGACCTTGCTGTTCAAAGGTTTGCTGTGCTGTATCTTTAAGCGCAGAGGTAAATGACTGCGGTTCAGGATGCGCATGGACGATCAAAATATGCATGATTTCACCAGTTTAAAATCTGAGTTTTTTAGATAGAGCTACTATGCTTAAACCGAGAAAGATGTCATAGTTCATTAACCGCCAATATTTACCATTTTACGCCAATTTTTTGCTGTTTCATGGAGACTACATGAATCCAGAATTACCCGGTACTTATGTCAACCTATTAGTGGATGTCATACAAAAATGGAATGTATCTTCAGAACAGCTTTTGTCTGGAACGGGGATTTCTGCACACACTTTAAATGCGCCGTTTTGGTATGTAGATTTCGATATTTTCAATCATTTATTGGATAAAGCAGCGTTGTTAACGCATGAACCTGCGATTAGTCTCTATCTTGCAGAGGAAATGCGAGTTTCTTGCTATGGCCATGTTGGCATTGCTGCAACTGCCTCTGACACATTAGGTGATGCAATCAAGATTCTAGAGCAATTTATTGGCTTACATTGTTCTGTGTTTAAACCTAAATTAAAGATAGAAGGTGACTTGGCTTATTTGTATTTCAACCAACCCTCACAAAAATTTAAGTTAAACCGACATGGAATGATGTTCTTGATTTTAGGCTTTTCACAAATTTTGGAAAATTTAGCCCAAAATAAACTTGGAATCCATTTTAAGTTTCAACAAGACAAACCAGATTTTTATAAAAATACTCATAAATTCAATTATTCAAATATCAGTTTCGAGTGTGAAAAAGATTGTTTAAGCTTTCATAAGGCATCGCTATCACTCCCGTTAAAGACCGCAGATGCCTTATTGGCTCGGCTAAGCAAACAACAATGTGAGCAAGATGCCGATAAGCTTGCGTTGAAAAGGGATCAAAAAAATCGCTTGGATTCACAAGTCAAAGCCTTGCTATATGATGAAGATATTGGCTTCTTATCGCTGAAACAGGTCGCTGAAAAACTCCATCTCTCAGAGCGTACCCTACAGCGACAGTTAAGCAATAAACAAACGTCTTTCCAAAGTCTTGTAGCTGAAGTACGCAGGAATCAGGCGGAGCAGTTATTAAAACAAACCAAGCTTTCGATTGAGCAAATTGCAGAGCGTTTAGGCTATGCCGATACTTCCCACTTTTCTCGCGCATTTAAAAAGTGGACCAATGTGACGCCTAAGTTTTATCGTGAAGTTAGCATTGGTCAATCTTGTTCTTAGTGATCAGCTCCACCAATATCGAAGGATATGGAAAAAAATCGGTGCAGAGAAACAGATCGAGTCGATACGATCTAACATACCGCCGTGACCTTGAATAAGTTGTCCCCAATCTTTCACGCCACGATCGCGTTTGATCGCAGACATGACTAGCCCACCAAAGAAACCAAAAATACAAACTATCAAACCAATCAGTGCCGCTTGCCAGTAATTGAATGGGGTGAGTGATGACATCAATACACCAAGTGCGGTTGCGAGAACAATGCCGCCAATTAACCCTTCTACAGTTTTTGATGGGGAAAGTGTAGGGGCAACTTTATGTTTTCCAAAAAGTTTGCCACAAATATATTGCAGTACATCTGAGGCTTGTACCACCATAATCAGCCAAATTGCCAACCAAATTTTTTCTCCTTTAAATTGGGGTAAATCCAGATTTAACAGAGCGGGGACATGTGAGATACAGAACACACTCACCATAAGCCCCCATTGGATTTTGGCACTGCGCTCCAAGAAGTGTGTAGTATCTTCCAGCTTTAAACTGGCAATTGGAATCAGTAAAAATACATAGAGCGGAATAAAAATCGAAAATAACCCATACCAATTGGTATAGACCAAATAGTATTGATAAGGAATAACAAAATAGAACGCAATCAGTAAAGGCAGATAGTCGCCACGCCGTGTGGGTAATAAACTAATAAATTCACGTAATGCAAAAAAGGAAATAAGGCCAAACAGGACAATAAACGCAGTTTTTCCTAATAGAATAGCTGCTGCCAAGACTATCAGCATGATCCACCAAGCATTGATACGCGCATTCAGGTTATCAATGACAGGAGAAGGGGCTGTACCTGCTTTTTGTTTGAGGATAAAACCGATACTAGAGGCGATAATCAAGATAACTGCAAAGATGCCAAACAATAGATAAGTTTGTTGTAAATTGTCTAAACTCATTGATTCTCAGCCTCTTTTAATTTCAATAATTGCTGCTGAGCATACTGCAAGAATTGATCTTTGCCCGTGAGTTGATCAAGTGCTAAGGGTTCACCAAAGATGACAGTAGAGAGTAGAGGCAAGGGGATAAATGCGCCTTTAGGCATGACTCGTTTTAAATTAGAAATCCAAACAGGCACAACTTCAACCTCAGGGAATTGCTGGCTGAGATGATAAAGGCCACTTTTAAACTGCAGCATCTCGACATCATCATTTAAATTACGTGTCCCTTCAGGGAAGAAAATAATGGAATAGCCTTCTGCCAAGACATCTTTTACTGGCTGTAAAGGATCTTGCTGATCACTACGATTTCGTTGAATGGTAACACCAGAAAAAGTATCTTGAATCAAAAAACGTCTAATTCCATCTTTGAGCCAATAATCTGATGCTGCGATTGGTCGTGTTTTGCGACGGATGTGGGTGGGTAATGAAGACCATAATAAAATGAAATCAATATGGCTATTATGGTTGGCATAATAGATCCGTTGCTTAAGTTCAGGTTCACAGCCGACCCATAAGCTTCGTGCACCTGTTAACAAGCGTGCACCACGTCGGGTTAAGAATGCAATAAAACGAGCAACGGATTGCGTGATTATATTTTTTTTCATTCAACCTTCATCTATGTGCTAGTTTATAAAAAAGTACAATAAATACAGCATACTGTATTAAGACAATGACGATCTGTATTTTTAAGAGACTTAAGCAGCCTTTGAAGCGTTCTGACCAATCGCGATCTGTTTTATTGGATGGAATCAATTTTAAATTTAACAGGGATTGATCCAATTGCTGAGTAAGTGTTTCCACCTCCTCAGGTTGGTCAATCATATGCTGTAATAGACCACGATCAAACTCAATCCGAACAAAGAGATAATGATGAATCGCCAATAGCAAAGTAACGAGTAACAGAGGAATTATGATCTGCATTTTCGAAAATAAAGATAAAGTAATGATCGATAAGACAAAGACCAAATATCCTGACTTTAAAATACTCTGACTTTGCTTTAGCAATTGGCTAACCACGACAAAATTCATTTTCATGGCTGTATCTCCTGAGAGATCAGTTGTTGGAAATTTTTAATTTCAGCAATATGTGTCTCACTCAAAACAATCCACGGACGCGATCGTTGTATTAAGGCAATCGCTTCTTCAACGGTAGATACGTGGCCTTGTAGCAATAACCATGCAATCAATACACTACAACTACGTGAATAGCCAAGCGCACAAAAAATCAATGCTTTTTGCGGTTCATTTTCTTGTATTAAAGGCTGGATAAAGTGATCAAACTTTTTTGATGCTTCTAGTAATTGTGAGCTTTGAATCGGAATTAAATCAAGCGTACTGTATTTCTCATAATGATGAATATTGTTTGCAGGCAATTCGGTGCAACAATCAAATACACCATGATATTGCTTACTATGTTCAGTTGTTGGGATACGGCCTAGATACAGATCAACGCTGTTGAGTTGCAGAATCAATGAGTCTTCAGGATGTCGATAGGTCCAAACACGACTATTTATCCATGCAATTAGAGAATAAGGTGCAAACAATAACCACGCAGCAACAGTCATTTGACCGTTTTCTTGTTTTTGGAAAAAATGAGGTCTAACTAAAAAGTATGCAAAAGCGACTAAGAAAAGACTGGTTGCTGGATATAACATCCATAGCCATGCACCTTTAAATAAAAATGCAGGTGCTATACAAACAACGGCTCCAATCAGATAAAAACACCCTAATTTTAAATGTTTGCCTGTAATTTGCTGTAAGCCATCTTTTTGATAAGGTGCTTTCACTGTAAGTGGAAATAGCCATAAACATAGTGCACCAACCAATAGCCCTAAAGGAATATCAATAAAGTGATGTTGCCACGTGGTTAAGACAGAAAGTCCGATCAGGAACGACCAAACATGAACCAGCCAACGATAGCTTGGCTTGATATGTCTTTGATAAAAATCCCAGAGAATGACTAATAAAACAATATGTAATGACGGTGCTTGATTAAAGGGTTTATCAAAACCCATCAGGACATCAAACCATAATCCAAAAAAACCATCTAATTCAGCACGTTCAAAGCTGAATTTTAAGGGAAAAATTAAAAAACAACTGATCGAAATAATTTGGGCAGCCAATAGCCTAAGCGAATGTTGTTTTAATTCAAATCTATTCCAACATAACAATAGTGACAAGCCATAAAAAAGGTCAATTGACCAATACGGCACAATGGTCCATGCCCAAAGCGGAATATGATGTTCCCAAGCAAACACAATACTTGGGACATAACTTAAGCTGGATGCATATTGATTTGCAAAACCATAGGTTAAAAAGAAAAAGGGTGCTAAAAAGACTAAGCAGAGTAGTCCCCATTTCCAAGTACCGGGCTGGCGATCTAAAATATTATTTTGCATAAAGGTCTTTATTTAAATTTTTTGAGCAACTGAAACTGTAAAAATCCCAAATTCATCAATACATTGATCTACTTTTTTAAAGCCAGCTTGTTCAACCAGTGCATCCATTTCGGCTTGTGAGCGTAAACGCATCACCCAAGCATCACCTTGACGATGTGAGGTAAGCGCACGTGCAATAAATTCTTGTTGTGGGTGCCAAATTTGTCCCGTGTAAATCAGGAAGCCACCTTGTAGCATGGCTTGATGAATACCTGTGAGTGATTGTCTTAATAAGTCATTATCACTAAACAACTCATAAAGCCCTGAAACAATCACCAAATTTGGCTTAGGTTTAACTTTGGCCAATGACGCCGTGTCAAAGGCATCACCGAGTTCAAATTGGGCAATATTGTCCAATTTCCGCTCTTGGATTAATGCTGTACCTGACTCAACATTTAATTCACTATAATCTCTTAATAAAACGGATTTCGGTGTTGTTGGAAGCTGACTGACTGCATCTAAAATATAGCGGCCATGACCCGCAGCAATGTCTAGGATGCGAACATCTTTACGTTGCTTGGTCAATGCTTTCGCATATTTTGCCAATAGCTGCTCAATATGCTGTTTACGCACGCGTATACCACGCCAACCAATCGCATTTAAATATTGCTTATCGATAATATTGCCAAGAATGTTTTTGCTTTCACCTTGATTTCGGTAAACAAAATCTAAAGTGCTGCCTGAGTCATAACCTGTATCTTCACCAATTTTTAAACCCTGTGAGAATTTACTACCGAGCTTTAAATTACGCTTGGTTAAATTCCAGAATAGATTTTTGATGGAAGCAGCGGGAAGTGGGCTACTGAGTTGCTCAGCTGTCGCACAACTTGTACCGATTTTATCGGCATTTAGTACATCTGGGGCCTGATAATCTTCAGTAAAGCTTTGCAAGATAAAACGACGGATTTTTTCGATTGCAATATGACGATCTTTTTCACCTAATGTATCGTGATAAAAACCATCTAGTACATGGAACTCTTTACGTGGATGAGGAAGCTTTTCATAAAATTGTTGTTGTGGCTTACGGAATACCACAAAATCTGATCCAGAGCATAAAACTTGTGTAGGAACAAAGATATTTTGTGCATCATTGACGATACGTTCTGACGCTGCATATAAGCCCAAAAGCATTCGTACAGAAATAGCTTTGGCAATTTGTGGGTCTGTTTCATAAGTTTTCGCACGATCGACATCATGCGTTAGCATATTGGCTTTTACATAGCTGGTAATAAAGAAATTACCTTTGAGTTTACTTAAAACAGTTAAACCTGCTTTTGCAAATGGTACATACAGTTTGATATCAAATGCGGGTGAAGCTAAACATAAGGCTCTGATTTTTGGTGCATAATCATGTACCCATGTGGCTGCCAAAACTGCACCGACACTTTGACCAATGATGGCGATATTGGTTGATACAATGTTATATGTCGATTCAATATGTTGTACAAAAGATTGAATATCTTTCACACATGCAGAGAAACTTGGTGCATCGCCACGTAAACCTGGTGAATCTCCATGTCCGCGAGCATCCCATGCAAAGAAATCAAATTCTGGCAAGTTAAGCTCATTGACCAAATGTGCCATACGTCCAGAGTGTTCATGGCCACGATGGAATAAGATAATTGCTTTTTTTGTCTCTTTTTCTGTAGTTGCTGGCCAGTGTTGATAGGCTAATTGGGTATCATCATGACTGATAAACACATGTTTTTGTGAGCTTTGCATCTGATTTTCCTTAAAGTTGAATACTATTTTTAATACGGTTATAAGTTGTCAAAACCAATAGCGCTGCAATAAAAATAAGCAGCCCATTACAGATATAAATTATTGAATTTATGTAATTATTTTCAATTAAATACGGGCTGAAACTGACAAGCACAGCAATTAAACTAAACCAAAATGCACGATCACTTTTACCCATAGGACCATCATAACGGCGTTCCTGACCAATTAATGGAGCCATAACGCCAGCATATTCACTCAGAATCGCTAGAAATACAACAAAACCCAATAAATAGGAATTAATGAAGGCTAAGCCCAAAAAACATAAATACAGCGCAGAATCGGAGATAACATCACAAATTTCATTTAAATATGCACCAAGTTTTGATTGTTGATTAAACTCACGTGCGAGCATGCCATCAATTGCATTAAAACCCATACGAACTAACATCCATACAGGAAAGAATAAAAACAGAATTAAAGGTTGTTGGTAAAGATGCAGGCAGTAAAGTGCAACAGCTAATACAACAGAGATTAGCATTGCTAAAAGCGTAACCTGATTCGCTGTAATCTTTTTAGAGTAAAGCCATTGTACAAATGGGCGAAGTAAATTCTGAAATGCTGGTTTTAATTGATAAATCGAAGGCATTGTTATTGATATATGCATACTTATATAGTGAATAGCATTGTGTGTAACTTTCTAATGTATGTCAACAGACATTGGGATAGCAGGAAAATGGTAATTGCAGAAGTTGCTAAGCACCATATTTAACAATTACAATATTTCGTATAATGTATATTATGTTAAATAGAATATCTAAGACTGTGGCCTACACAATACTGTTTGTTGCCACAGCTCAGTAACTTGAATCTCTACCATCATAATTCAGGTTGCTGACTTCGAGTTCTCATTCCATAAATGGCAGAAAATTTTTACAAGTCGGCTGCCTAGAATTTCCCAAGTGAATGTCTCCTGCTATTTCAGCGCACATCGTTAATTACGCTTAAATGCTAACCCTCTGATTTTTCAACTCGCTCAGGTTATAATGATGGTCTCCCAAAATATGGTTGATCTATTATGAATACCTCCAATGACCCTCTACATGGCAAAAAACTTGCTGACATTTTGGATGAATTATTGGATTACTACGGTGGTTTTGAAGGCTTAAGTCATAAAATTGAAATTAGATGTTTTTGCATAGATCCAAGTGTTAAGTCATCATTGCGATTCTTACGTACTACACCATGGGCACGTGAAAAAGTAGAAAACTTATATTTGTATGTCTTACGCCAAAAAGCCAAACAGAAATCGTAGCTATCAAAGCTATGACTTCAATGCGCTTTCATGTTTGTTTCGGTTAAATAAGCTTTCTTCGAGGTCTTGTTCCATAAACAAAGCTCTTGCCCTGTTTTGTTTTTCATATGTGCTTGAGGATATTTTCCTTCAATCAGAAGTGCCGAATATCCAACACGATCATCAAACAGCATGACATTGCTTACTGTCTTGGCATTTTTAAGTTGACTCGCTTTTATACAAGCCGCTTTTATTTCCTGATCATGTTTATTCCAGGCCTGCTCAGAACTTGCGAAAGTTATGCTGCTCATCACGGATGAACTTGCCACAAAACCTAAAATAGCAAGATATTTTAATAACATACGATGTCTTATTGCCATGATCATTGTCCTGTAAATTCGAATATCTAAACCTATACTGGAACAATCTCATGAGAGAATCTAGCAATTTACACATGTTGTAACAGCACATATTCAGGATTACACATAGTTCTCACCTACGTGGCTTGAGCTTGTTTAAATGAAATACAATCCTGTCGATTTAGTATGAAAAATAATACGTAAAAATCTTTCCGTATCTTTGATACAGCCCTTTTAATTTAGACCTGTTCCGCTTCTTTTTTGGGATGCCCTTTTTTTTAACTTGATTTGATTAAGGATCAAGCCTATAGATTTTCTACTGGCTTTAACGAAAATTTATCGTTTGCTCAGCACACTGTTGAACTTTAATATTATTTTAAAATTAGTTAACTCTTTCATATTCCGAATGACATTTAGAGGTAAAAATCATGACTGAGAAAGTCGCTATTGTTACGGCCGCTGGAAGTGGTATGGGTGCAGCTGTTGCAAAAAAACTAGCAGCGGATGGATACAAAGTTGCAATTCTATCTTCATCAGGTAAAGGTGAAATTCTTGCAGAACAACTGAATGGCTTAGGCGTTACTGGTTCTAATCAATCAATCCAAGATATTCAACGCCTTATTGATGAAACCCTTGCTCGTTGGGGACGTATAGATGTTTTAGTTAACAGTGCTGGACATGGCCCACGCAAAGGAATTTTAGAATTAACAGATCAAGATTGGCATGATGGTATAGATACTTATTTTCTCAATGTCGTACGCCCTATTCGTTTAGTGATTCCGATCATGCAACAACAGAAACACGGCGTGATTGTAAATATTTCCAGTGCATGGACTTTTGAGCCTAGTTCACTATTTCCAACGTCTGCCGTTGCCCGTTCTGGATTAGCAGCTTTTACTAAGATTTGTGCAGACACATATGCTGTTGATAATATTCGTATTAATAATGTTTTGCCTGGGTGGATTGATAGCCTACCAAAAACAGATGAACGCACTCAAAGTGTTCCAATGAAACGATATGGTTCAACAGAAGAAATTGCAGCTACAGTTGCTTTCCTTGCGTCAGATGGCGCGGCTTATATTACAGGACAAAATATCCGTGTAGATGGTGGTTTAACTCGTTCTGTATAATGACTTTTAATCAAAATTTGAAGGGATAAATTATCCCTTCATAATTAGAACTGACCGAATCATCACAAATAAGTATCTATTTTAATTTTTGCTTCGTACCTAAATATTCGATGCACCACTGCCAAATTTTATCGACTGTGCTATTCGAATGAGAGGTTTTTTTTCTGACAAGATAATAACTTGGTTCGACAGTTTTTGTTTCCAGAGTGACTTGTATGAGTTTTCCTGATTGAATATCAGCATCCACAAATGCTCGACATACTAAAGCTACTCCTTGCCCAGACAAAGCAGCATCTATTGCCAATGTTGTTTGATTAAATACAGCTCCAGCTAATTTCGAATTCGTGTTCAGAAAATTTGGCCAATGATCATGGGCATCATGTAGCAATGGCATACGAATCAACTGTTCAAGTTCAAGAGGAAGCGTTAGATCCCTAACAAAATCAGGACTCGCTACAGCAATAAGTTCTTGATGAAACAATAATTGTGCTTCTAGATTTTCTGGAAATGATTGTTGGGTAAGCCTTATCGCGATATCAACTTGATCGCGATCAAAGTCTGATATCGCTTCAGTTGCAAGTGTGCATAAATTTATTTCAGGTAGTACTGCATGAAAATCACCTAATCGAGGGATCAATATTTTGGTCGCAATCGTTGGTGTCACACTTATAGTTACACGATCTGGCTGGTCTAGCAGTGATTCTGTTGATTCAGCAATAATATCAAAAGCACGCGTTATATCGACCAGATACTTTGTTCCTTCAGGCGTCAAAGACAATCCCCGAGGAAGTCGTTGAAATAAAGTAACCTTGAGATGTTCTTCTAATGCTCGAACCTGCTGTGCGATTGCACCCTGAGTCACTCCCAATTCATCAGCAGCAGCACGAAAACTTAACTTTCTCCCGGCTGTTTCAAATGCACGTAAGGCATTTAAAGATGGAAGTTTTCTACGAGATACCATAAACACATAAGAAAGTAGTTTTTCTACACTCTAATTTTTTTGTTGATCGTATACAAGCTTTATGCATCATCCATGATTGCATAAAGCTCTTTATATTCATTTTACTCTTACAAAATTGCTGTACTTCCCCGCTATTTAAGAGGTCATAAAACACTTACAGCTCTTTTGCTATGTAATCTTGCCTCAGCAACATCTAAATCTGGCACCTCTACAGATGGCAGTATGGAATCTTGTTCAACTTGTTTATTGATACTTAAATCTTGATTGGCCTTTTCTGATTTAGCTTTAACCTTTTGCTCACGCAATCCTTTAGCTGGTGCCCATTGCAAAATTGGTAAAGCTCGAGCAACAGCAAGCAAAATACGCTCATTCAATGCTTCACTTTTGACCGTATATTCAGGTGTAAAGTCTCGATCTGTTGCATAAACGCCTATAGGCAAAGTCTGTGCCTGAAAAAAACTAAACAAAGGGCGAAGTTGATGCTCGAGTACTAAAGCATGGCGATCACTTCCACCCGATGCTGCCAATAATACTGGGACA
Organism: Acinetobacter sp. Tr-809; assembly: GCF_011753255.1. Lineage (NCBI taxonomy): Bacteria > Pseudomonadati > Pseudomonadota > Gammaproteobacteria > Moraxellales > Moraxellaceae > Acinetobacter > Acinetobacter sp. Tr-809. The sequence continues at coordinate 427,460 of NZ_VWVZ01000001.1, read as the reverse complement.
TCCACTAAAGCGGTCTGCTCAACAAAATCAAATAAATGTTTGAACAGCCCTGTAAAAGAAGCACGATAAACTGGCGTACCAACAATTAAAGCATCAGCAGCTTCAATCGCAGCCAGATCATCTTGTACTTGTTTGGGTAACTGACTTCGATAAATTGCACCACCCAACAAAGGCCCAATCTCACTGAGTTTTACAAACTTCACATTTATTTCTATTGCTTGCGCTAATTCATCCAAAATAGTTTGAATCAAGCTTTCAGTTTTTGATGGGCTGTTAAGACCACCTGAAACTGCGACGATGTTGAGAGGTTTATCATTTGAATATGACATATTTGGCCTTTAAAAAATAAAACGATGACTAATATGGAATAAACCAAGACTTCTATTTAAAGCCTTGGTTGAATAGGATCGAGTGTGATCTAGGCAATACGGTACTTTGACTCTTCTGGAATACGCTGTAACGCCTGACGTTGATTTTTAAAATGTGGTAGAACATGTTCACCCAAGCGATAAGCTTCTTCTAAATGCGGATAACCGGCTAAGAAGAATAAGTCGATTCCGATACTGTTATATTCCTTGATGCGTTCAACAATTTGTTGATAGCTACCGACCAAAGCAACACCTGGTGGGATACCAATGTAGCCAAAGCCAGACCAAACATTGGGATGAATGAAGAAATCATTCACATTTTTACTGCCATCTTTATCCGCATATTCTTTTTCAAAGCTAAGTACCCGTGCTGATCTGAGCCCTGCATGGGCTGCTGATGCATGTAAACGTTGCTTCTCTGCTGCCTCATCTAGATAACGTTGTGCCTCTGCCAAAGCTTCCTGTTCACTACGGCGAGCAATCGTATCGATAGATAAACCAAACTTAATATTGTCACGTCCATATTTTGCAGCACGTTTACGTACATCAGCGATAAGTGCTGCAATTTCACTTGGTTTTTCGGCACGCATTAAATAATAATCTGCGTGCTTTGCACCAAACTCACGTGCGGCTTCAGAAGAACCTGCCGTACAAATGATGGGTAACTCTGCTTTATTGAGTGGATATTTTAATCCTCCACCCTCAGCAGAATAATATTTACCTTGATAATGGAAGGATTCGTTATACCAATAGCCTTTTACAACATCGAGAAACTCGGTTGCGCGGATATAGCGGTCATCGTGTGGTGTAGCATCGCCAACTTGACGCTGAATCACCTCAGATCCACCATTAATAATATTCCATACGAGGCGGTTACCTGTTGCACGCTGATAGGTTGCTGCACTTTGTACTGCATTGTATGGACTAAAGTGATAAGGCTGGAATGCAGTCACAAAATTTAGTCGCTTGGTTTCTCTGGCCAATAGCGAACAAACCGTCCAAGGTTCCTCTCCTGTTGGTGCATTGACCATCAAAGCACCTGCGAAGCCATTGATTTCTGCTGCACGCGCCACCTGTGCTAAATAGTCAATATAGGTAAAGTCATCACCCACTTGATAGTTGGATGTTGCTCCAGTATTTTCCACGCCAGATACCCGCGCCCAATCACCACGATTACGAGGATCGCCTGCCAAAAACTCAGCCTCACCATGCAAAGGTAAACGAGTAAAAAATTCAATTCCCATGATGTTCTCCGTATAACAGTTAGAATTTGGCTGTGAGAGAAACACCAACTTGGCGTGGGTTTCCGTAGGTTAAAACATATTGTCCTGCTGGGCCATTTGGACGACCATGTACCTGATATTCTTCATTTAGCAAATTCTTAACATAGGTATTGACCTGATATTTATTATTTGCGCTGTGATAACCAATATTGGCATTCCACAAGGTATACGATTTTTGGCTTAGGATTGGATCAACCGAATAGTCTTGGCGATTCACCAGGAAATATTCACGGTCACGATAGCTTGCGTCAGTACCAACAACAATACGAGAACCATCATTTAAATTGAAGCTATATTCACCACCAACACCGATGGTATATTTTGGTGAACGGACTAAACTGTTGCCAGTATTGTCAGCATTGACCACATTGGTTACTGGGTTCTTGTCAATAAAGTCAGTATATTCGCTATCTAAATAAGCGCCTGCAAAACGTAAACGTAGATTTTCAGTGGCTAAATAATCAAGCTCTAACTCTGCACCTTTAACTTCTGCTTTGGGTCCATTAGCTAAAACTGAAGTAACACCGCCCCCTTGCCCCTCTGTTGCAACTAGTAAGTTGGTTTGGATATCTTTATAGTCGTAATAGAAGATATTGGCATTTGCGACTAAATCCCCATCCAATAAGCTAGACTTCAAACCGAGTTCGTAACTGTTTAAATATTCAGGGTTAACGTCCGCAAGTTGGGTTAGGCTACTGGATAAACCAGTATTAAAACCACCTGAACGGAATCCACGTGCAAATCTGAAATAAGTATTTAAATCAGGTGTAATTTCATATTCTGGTGTAATGTCATAGGTCAATTCATTCCATGTTTTCTTACGGCTTGTTGAACCATTCGCATTTGGAGTTGGGTTATAGACGGCATTGCTATACCCCTCTTTTTTCCACCAACTACCTTTTGTATAGTCACCTGTTGTAATCTGAGTCAGATCGAGATCAATATCTTTTTCTTCACTGGTCCAGCGTAGTCCACCAGTCACCTTAAATTTATCTGTAAATTTATAGGTACTATTTCCAAATATGGCAAAGCTTTGTGTGGCTTGGTTATAAGTGATGTCTCTAAATGCTGGGGTTGATGCCGTCTGTGCAGCAGTACCATTTGGCAGCGTTTTCTTGACCCGTGCACCAACACCCGTAGAATCTAAATCTTCGTTAAAATAATGTAATCCTGCAATCCAACTTAAACGTTTGTTCGCATCGGATGAAATTCGAAATTCTTGGCTATATTGACGCCATTCATTATCGCTATAACTACGTGCAACGTCATAAGGTGTGTAATCACCATCTGAAATCGACTTTTGTGTGGTCTTGTCAAAAGCAGTAATTGAGGTAAAGCTGTGACCTCCTCCCAAATCACCATTTAAAGTGAGTGAAGCACCATCATGCTGAATTTTATTACTTTCATCTAAATCTAAATTGGTGTTACGTCCCTCTGGTCTTTCATAAATTCCCCAGTACTTCCCAATACTTAAGGAACCATTATTTCCTAAACCATTGTAGGTCTGGCTATGTAAATTGACTAATGCATTCCATTGGTCATTCACTTTACCTAAAATCTGGAAACGGAAAGATTTCTTATCAACATCACCATAATCTTCGCCATTGGCTAAATTCTTTGCATAGCCATCACGATCTTCAGAATAAAAAGCTCCCCGTACCGCAATATTGTCTGAGACTTTGCCATTGGCAGCCCCCTCAAAAGTACGTAGGTTATGATCACCTACACCTATCGTTGCATAGCCATTTGGTTTTTCTGAGAAAGTTGGTTTTTTGGAAATATAATTAACCGCACCTGCTGTAGTATTTTTACCGTAAAGCGTCCCTTGTGGCCCACGTAGAACCTCGATACGCTCTAGATCAAATAAGTCTCCTGCACCTGCAACGGGAGCATTCAAATAAACACCATCTGCATAAATTCCAACTGGAAATACAGTCGATGCTGCAACATCCCCTGTACCCAAACCACGGATATACCAACGTGGTCGACTATCACCATCTGGATTTTCCGCTGCTGCATTCGGTGTATACGTTAAAACATCACCAATAAAGGTTGAGCCCTTGGCTGCCAAATCTTTACCAGAAACAGCCGTAATCGCAGTTGGAACTTTTTGAATATTTTGTGCTCGATATTGTGCTGTTACAATCACATCACTTAACTTTTTGACATCTTTTGCATTGACCACCTGTGCCTGTTGCTCAGCTGTGATGCCTGTATCGATCTCTTCATTTGCCAAAGCCAATGTCGAAACACTCGCTGTTACTCCCCACATAGCAGTTAAAATACTCTGCCTAATTTTTGTGACCTTAAACATGGTGACTCCATTTAAATAAATCTATTCTTATATTGGCAACTTCTATGCCACTTAATTTATTTTATAATTTTCAGTATCTTAAGGAATAAAAGTAAAACTTGTGATCAGATTTTGCTGATAGATAAACATTTTTCCTTATGTTGTTGTTGTTATTCCAACATTGTTTGTTTTTGAAAAATGAAAGAAAAAATAGCCATACAACTGTATGGCTATTAAGAATTCGAAATATTCATGTATTTAAAATTTATAACTAAATTGTCCCTGCACCGTCAAAGGACGCATCGGCTGCAAGAACTCACTATTTGCCCCAGCTAAACCATTCACAAAATTACGTTCATTGGTTAAATTCAGAATATTAAAGCCCACTGTCCATTGGGGTTGTCGATAATATAATCCCAAATCTAAATTATAGTTATTTGGAACTTTAACCGTCTGACTTAAATTGGTATACCAGTTACTGGTCCACCAACCTGACAGATTTACACCAAAACCTGATTGATGTTGATAATCTACATAAGCACTGGCTGAGTATTTCGGAATTCCCGCCGCATCATAACGACCTGCTTTACGCTGGTTTAACCCATTACTGTCCCCCCAGACAGTCGCATTGTCTGCATGGAAGCCAAAGGGAGAAAATCCAGCTGGAATAATTGAGCTATATTCAGCATGCAAATAGCTTAAGTTTCCACCTATCGCAATATTTTTTTGCAGCTGCCAGCGTAGTGAAGATTCAATCCCTTTCACTTCAAAGCGTGCCATATTGCCATTGGTATCAGGCGATAAGTCTCGCTTCTGCTCAAATCCGCTTAATGTGAGAAATAGTTGATCGATAATCGGCTCATATTTAAATCCTAATTCCTTTAATTCACTTTGACTGTCAAAAGCTAAAGGATTGAGCTGATTGCCTGCCCCCCAAATGAGAAATGGGCCAAAAACACCTGTGTTGAGTGCAGTACTCTTGTCATAGGTAAAATACAGGGTAGTTTTTTCTGTTGGCTTGATAAATGTACTGGCTTGATAACTGAGCAAACTATATTTATTACGATCTGAACGGACATCTGTCGGCACTAACACTAACAGGTTTTCAAGTTTGGCTTTGATTGAACTATGATTAATCCCAAGATTAATGCCAAACACATCATTAAAAGTAAAGTTTTGCTGAGTAAACACACTCCATGTATCCCAAGACCCTGTTCCTGTATAAACAGCACCACCTCCATTGGGAGGGAAACCACCTTTTTCAGCATATAAGCCATGGCCGACTGGATACATTCTTGGCAGATTTAAATAACCAAAGTATTGAGAATCTTGAGGAACACCCGCCTGTCCAATCCAGCCTCCTGTTGAACTGCTATTGTTAACCAAGCCCAGTAAATCCCCTGGATTTTTTTGAGAAGGATCATTGGTCAGATCATAAGGGTTAATATTAAAACTATTATTTGCCGCTAAAGAAGTAAATTCCTCACGGCGAAAAGCTCCTCCAGTACTGCCTTTATTATTCACCTTAAGCCCAAACAACTCGAAATCATAATCTGCGAGGAATTCTAGGCGATTATCAAATAACTCATGCTCCAGATCAGTAAAGAAACTTCCAACCGAATCACCTAAATCCTTGCTATTTTGATAAAGCATACTATTCGAAACAGACCAATGAGTATTCAAATCTTTCACTAATTTTAATTGGGTGCTGAAACGTTTGGCACTATTTTTATCTTCACTTCGACCAGAAATATTATCGTCTAGTTTGACCAATCCATTACCGGGTATAGATGCATCATAGACCCAACCTCGAATCGTTCCAGCCTGATTTGCTGTTGCATTAGGTAAAGGTGTTGTTTGAACTGGGCCTACAGCAATATATTGGTTTTTATCATTCTTTTGTCGATTCTGCCAACCAATCACTTTGGAATTTGCAGCCCCAGATTCAAATACAGGTGACCAGAAAGCTGAACCATTTTGAATAATTGGCGTCGCTCTGCCTTTGTAATACTGACGGCTATCAACAGATTGTTGTGTTGCCCTATTCCAACCATGTGTCACGTTAAAATCATAATAATCGTCATAACTGATGTTCCAGTCGACACGTAGACTGTCATCTGGACGCCAAGCCAATGCGCCATAGAATGCATTAAAATTATTTTTCACATTGTCATAATAATCATCGGTTTTTTGGGCTGTTGCGCTGACACGGAATGCAAGTTCTTTAGAGATCGGGGCGGTATGATCAATACTGACAGAAAAATTAGGTTCTGTACCTTTTCCTGCATAGATTGAACCAACCGAACCAGAAATCGTTGTTTCTGCTTTATTAAAGTTAGGTTTTTTAGTGAGATAATTAATATATCCACCTGAACCTGAAGTGGGTGCAAAAATTACTCCCGTTGGCCCTGCTACAATATCAGCCGCTTCATATGCATTTAAATTGGTCGGATGACGGGTACTATAAATTCGTTGGCTATCCTGGAAGACCTCTGAATTTTGTCCGCGTATCTGTGGTGCGAAATTGGCATTTTGTCCTCCACCTCGGGTAATACTCGGCGCATATTTAACAAGATCATCTGCACTACGGATCACATCTTCACGAAATTGTTGTTCCGATACTTGGGACACCACACGAGGTGTGTCTAATACTGAGCTATCCGTTCCATAGATTGAAGTCACTTTACGTTTAGGAACAACAGTTTGTTTTTTATTTACCCCAGTCACCACGACATCTGCCAAAGTAATCACATCACTTTCAGTATTTGCCGATGTTGGTTGGGTTTCTTCGGCAAAAACATATATGGGTAAAGATGCCCCCGAAAATGCTAAGGCAATCACTAAAGGTTTTAATTGAAAAGGCTGCTTCATATCATACTCAGTAAAGTAAATTTACAGTACGTTACGCAAGGCCTATGCCAATCATTAAACAACCTTCAAACAATACCCAAGACATTGATTTAATAGTTTTTAATTTTTATATATTTAGATATCAGCTTTATAAATGTTTATTTTTTCAACAGATTTGTTGAAATAAAGACAGTAAACAAAAACCATTTTTAATTAAGGTACTGATAAATATAAGTAAATTATTGGCATTTATTCTGCAAGTCCATAACAGATGATTATCCAATATGAGTATTTATAATGACAAGCCGATCAATTCTATTGTCACGTCGAAAGTTTTTAGCACAAAGTCTTAGCGCATTAGGTGGTGTTTCTTTAATAGGGAGCTTGTCTGGCTGCGATCAATCACCACAAACGGATACTGAAGTACAGAGCCCATCTTCACTCACTCCCAAACATGGTGGAACGATTCGATTGGGTCTAATTGGTGGACAACAGTCAGGCAGTTTAGATCCACATCTATCTACTTCAAGCGCAGGAATTACCCGAGGTTTTGCCATATATAACAAGCTATGGGAATGGGATGAAAATATGCTCCCACGTCTTGCCTTGGCTGAATTTGCTGAACCAAATCATAATGCGAGTGAGTGGACCATTCGTCTACGTAAAGGTCTAGAATTCCATCACGGTAAAACAATTACTGCTGATGATGTGATTTTCTCAGTAAAACGTTTAACTGACCCAAAGCTCGCTTCACCGTTTCGAAGTCTAGTGCAATGGATTGATCGCGATCGCATTCAAAAATTAGATGAATATACCGTTCGTATTCCTTTTATCAATTCAATTGCTGGTTTCGTTGCACTCCCCGAAACTTGGGTGAATTTTGGTGGAATCGTACCTACCGACTTTGATCCAATCCACAATCCAGTCGGTGCTGGACCTTATAAAGTCAAACAGTTTATCCCTGGTCAGCGTTCTGTCTTCACCCGTTTTGAAAACTATTTTAAAGCAGATCAACCTTATGCAGACAGTTTTGAGGTGATTGATTTTAAAGATCAGGTCTCGCGTTTAAATGCTTTATTAGCAGGACAGATTGATATCGCCAATGCCATTTCACCTGAATACATTAAAATTCTGGAACAGGCGAAACATATTCAAACCATTCGTTCTGAAACCAATACCCATAATGGTTTTGACTTTAATACACAACAAGCCCCTTTTAATGATCCTAAAGTTCGTCAGGCATTTCGTTTAATTGCCAATCGTGAAGAGCTTGTACAACGCGGGTTAAATGGTCAGGGACGTATTGCCAATGATCTTTACTCACCACAGGACCCTGCTTTTCTTAGTTTACCCCAACGTCAGCAAAATATTGAGCAAGCAAAAAAATTATTGGCACAAGCTGGTTTTAAAGATGGTTTAAGTGTTGAACTTGTTGCACCTGCTGGCAGCGCCCAGCCTGCATTGATCTTTGCAGAACAAGCAAAACTTGCCAATGTAAATATACGAGTCAAACAAGTCGATGCTGCAACTTTTAATGGACCAGATCGCAATAAATGGCAACTGTCAAGTAACGCAACCAATGTCGGCACACCCTATTTATCTACTGCTGTTGTCAACGATGCACCGATTTCAACAACCAATAAAATCAATTTTAAAGATCCTGAATATAGTGAGTTGTTTTATAAGGCGCTTGCCGAACCAGATTTAGCAAAGCGAAAAGTGTATTTGACTCAAGCACAGAAAATTCAACACGAACGTGGTGGAATGCTGATCTGGGGATTTAGCCATACCATTGATGCAGCCACAAAAAATATTGGAGGCCTAGCCCCAGAACATACTATTTTTCCAACGTGGCGTTTTGAGAAATTATGGAAGGCTTAAGCACATCCGTTTAACTTTGCTTCCCCTCTTGATGAGGGGATTTTTATTCTGCCGGTAGAATAAATTAAAAAAGCTGCCGAAGCAGCTATTTAAGATGTGGCTGGGATTATTGAGGAACAGTAATCACCGATAATTTATCTACGCCTACACGTTCAATACTTGCCAATAATTTTGCAACTGTTCCATAAGGAACAGTTTCATCCGCATTTAGGTTCAAAGCCAGCTTCGGGTTGCTATTTTTGCGTGACTGTATTTCTTGTTCAAAACTTGCAAGTGACACTTTGTCCTTATCCAAAAATATCTCACCCTGTGGATTAACACTAATCACGACAGCTTTATTCTGATCAGTTGACTGAGTCGGTGCAGCCTTAGGTAAATTTACTTTTACCGTATTGGTCAACAAAGGTGCTGTGACGATAAAGACAATGAGTAAAACTAACATCACATCCACCAACGGTGTAATGTTGATTTCACTCACCACATCATCATCTTGAGAGGTTGAAATTGCCATTATGCAAATACTCCTTTCTCTTTCACTTCTTTTGTTGAAGCATCATTCAGAATCGTATTGTCAGCCGTATTTTTGGTTTTAGCAGTCGGTAATTGAAAACCAGCCTTTTGATTTAAACTGACAAAATCTGTTGCAAAATCATCTAAGTCTGCACCAATCGCTTTAACTTTACGTACAAAGTAGTTATAAGCAAGCACCGCAGGTACAGCAACAGCGATACCAATTCCTGTTGCAATCAGTGCTTCACCAATTGGCCCAGCAACGACATCCATACTTGCATTCCCAGAATGGGCAATCGCCTGTAAAGCATGAATGATCCCGAATACTGTTCCAAACAAACCAATAAAGGGTGCATTGTTTCCAATAGACGCCAATAGCGCTGAACCTTTCTCTAATTGACGACGTTCAGTTAAAATTTGTTTGCGTAAGTGACGTTCCAGTAAGTCCTGACGGCTCCAACTGTTTTGCAAGTCATGGTGTGTTTTTTCATCTGCTTCTATCAGTGTTTTAAACCCCGCATTTGCAACACGTGCTGCTGGTCCTTGGCCCGATTCAGATTTAGTCACGGCGTCAGATAAATTTTTTGCTTTCCAAAACGCCTCTACGAAACGTTTATCTTGTTTTGATGCTCTTTGGGTCTGAACGATTTTGATTACAACCAGTGCCCAAGTCACAATTGAGAAAGCAACCAATAACCAGATGGTGCCGTCATGGATCAATGAATTAATGTCAGTCATGTAAATATCCTCTTAATCTATAAAATTAAATTTATTTCGGTAATTGATAATGAATTGGAACATCGACCCAACCCTCTACAGGTGTTTTACCTTTTAAAGCGGGTGAAAATTTCCATTGCTTTACTGTTCTTACAGCAGCGCTATCTAAAAGTTTTTTGCCACTACTTTGCTTGACACTGACCGTGTCAGGGCTACCATTTGCGAGTACTTTGACCCTTAAAATCACGGAACCTTCCCAACCCCGTTCGAGTGCCTGTTCTGGATATTCGGGTGCAGGATTACTTAGATAGCCTGCATATCCTTTCGCTTCAGTCACAGCTAAGTTGTCATCGACCGACTTCACAGGTTCAACCACTTTCTGAACAGGCGCAGGTGCCACCTCTTTGGTCACGACAGCCTCTTCAACTTTTTGTGGGGTAGGCTGAGTGACTGCTTTTGCAACGGGTTTAGGTTGCTCCACCGCTTTCTGTACAGGTTTGGGTTGTTCAACCTGTTTAACGATTGGTTTTGGCTTTTGCACAACCGGTGGAATTTTAGGTTTCTCTGTTACAGGAGGAATTTTAGGTTCAATCACTTTGGGTGGTTGTTCAGGTTTTACAATTTCAATCACCACGGGTTCTGGCTTATGAATGTCCAAAGTCGGTGTAGGCAAGTGTTTTGCGATATACCAAATTCCCAAATGTGCTGAAGCAACTGCAATAATTGCAATCAACACTTTATTCAATTGAGGTGGCGATGGTTGGATCACCTCCAAGGAATGTCGTGTCAATGGATCTGATATATTGTTTGAACCAGATGCAGGTGCATATTGTTCAAATAGCAGTGCTCGTTTATGCGAGTTAAATATTAGTTCACTCATAAGGATTTAAATGAAAAATAAAATATTGAATAAAAAATTGCACAAGTCATGCCAACAATATAAGTATTTGATTTATATTTTTTTAATTAATATTTTTTAGCTAATTGATATTCAAAATGTTGGTTTTCAGACAGTATTTTGCTGTTCAAACAACAAGATCCCTTTGATATCTCAAAGGGATCTAAATTTATTATTTTAATTTATATCCAACCAGTGGTAAGACCTCTTCTGCTACCCGATAGGCTTCTTCCAAATGGGGGTTACTGGCTAAAATGAAATGACCAACACCAATATCAATATATTCTTGCAAACGCTCTGCAACCTGTTCATAGCTACCCACTAAAATACAGTTTGGTCCACCACGTACATTGGACATCCCCGCCCAAACGTTCGGACTTACAAATAAGTCTTCGAAACGATTGCCCTGCGCCAAGGCCTGCTGACGTTTTGCTCCAACCGACTCAGTATCTTTTCGTTCAAATGCGTGACCATCAACAGCAATGGTTTCATACATCTGTTTAAGCTCCTGAAAAGCTTGCTCTTGTGTAGGCCTTGCTAGTATATCAATACGCATACCAAATTTAACTTTAGGATCAGGCGAGTTTTGTTCAAAAAATGCTTGCGCCTGTTCAATGACTTTTTTCTGCTGCTCAACAGGTTCACCCCAAGTTAAATGAATATCAGCATGGCGTCCTGCGACTTGTAGAGCGGCATCACTCGCACCAGCCAACCATAACCGAGGGACATCATATTGATTCATTGGGTATCTCAACCCGCCCTGCTCAACATGAAAAAACTTGCCATCATAGTCAAATGGAGCACGATGTGAATAACCTTTTACAAACTCCAAAAACTCGTTGGTGCGTGCATAGCGCTGGTCATGTTCAATAAAATCACCGTAAGCGCGTTGCTGCGCACCGCCTCCACCTGAAATGACATTCCACTCGACTCGCCCCTGACTTAAACGTTGTAAACTGGCAGCCATTTGGCTGGCATAGGCTGGATGAATAAACCATGGCTGAATCGCAATCAAAAGTCGAAGTCGTTTGGTTTCCCGAGCCAATGCTGAAGCCAATACCCAAGGCTCTTCAGTATGAGGAAAAGCGGGGATTAATGCGCCATGAAAGCCAACAATATCCGCTGCTTTTGCCACTTGCTGTACATAATCATAGTAGGCAAACAACGAATCTTCATGTTGCGGTGCCACGCGTTGTGGAGATTGAATTGCTGGATTTAACTGATTCCATTCACCACGGGTATGTAACTGATGTGCTCGACGACCATCCCCATGAACAGGAATTCTCCATAAAAACTCAACTGACATAATAGTTCTCAATAATTAAACATTTCACGACATCGTGTTCGTTAGCTATGTCATGAGCAGAAATCATGCCGCTTTTTATTCGCTATTTTTTTAACATATACTATTGTTTTATTTAAACTTTATAAAAACACACCAAAACGTAGTGTTGAAATTTCAACATTTTTATACATTTAAATGTCTGTTTCACAGCATACATGACTGACTCAAAAACAATAGTCAATCTAAAAAATTATAAATAATTGATTTTTATGTATTAATTATTTTGGCTTAGTTCTTGCTCTATCCCTCTATATTTTTTAATTCTTATGACGATATGCGTATTCTTTCTAGCTTATTTTTAAGTTTTAGCCTTTTAGGACTCGTTGCTTGCGATGCAAAACAAAACCAACAAGCATCTGAGAGTAAACCTACTCAGCAACAGTTGCGTATTGCTGTTGTAGCCAATGGAACATCAGGTAGTCTGGACTTTATTGGCGTACCACAACTCATCTCTCAAGACCCTATTTTTCTCAAGGCCTTAAAGCAACAACATATTGAGTTGAAATGGGAGCCAGTAACAACTGCTGCTGTAGCGACTTTAGTGAATGAAAGTTTCCTGAACAATAAAATTGATTTTGCTTTTTATGGCAACCTACCAGCTGTCGTACTGAATGCAACTGGGGTCAGAACACAAATTGTTGTGCCTGGGGGGATTGGTAATAATGTCTATCTGATTGTGCCACCTGATTCACAGGTAAAAAGTATTGAGGACTTAAAAGGTAAAAAAATTGCTTTACACCGTGGCCGTCCTTGGGAAATCAATTTTGGTCAACTGATACAAAGCAAAGGTTTAAACCTCAAAGACTTTCAAATTATTAACTTAAACCCTCAAGCAGGCGCAGCAGCTTTATCTGCCAAAAGTGTGGATGCATTTTTTACTTTAAGTGATGCACTAACTTTACAAGACCGCCATCTCGGTAAAATTATATGGTCATCTCAATCCTTGCCTGCTGACTGGAAAATGCGCGCAGAATTATGGGGACGTAAGAACTATATTGAACAAAACCCTGAGACCACTCAGTTACTTGCTGATGCAACAGTTAGAGCAATGAACTGGATATCCCAACACCAAGATGAATTTCAGCAAAGTCAAACCAAGTTTGGTCAACCTTTAAATGTGATTCAACGTGAAAGTCAAAATAGTGCAAGTACATGGCAACAGGATTGGTCACCTGAATATAAAGTTGATTTCCTTAAACAGCACTATGCCAAAGTCATTGACCATGCTGTGAAAAACCAGTTGATTCAAACGCCTTTAAAAGCAGATGAGCTGTTAAATCCAAAATTTGCCGATCAAGCAATTCAAAATTTACATGCAAACGATCAGCAGAAGAAACAGGGAGACTAAGCGATGAAAACGCTCGTGAACCCTCCCCTTGAAAAGAATATCGTTGTAGTTAGACCTCCGCTATGGAGGAGAATTTCTGCTGAGCGGTTGTATTGGCTACTCTCGATGATTTCGCCCTTATTGGCTTTACTCTCATGGCAGTTTATTTGCTCTTTACAAATTTTTCCGACTCAAATTTTGGTTCCACCCGCAACGGTTTGGAATACATTTATGAGTTTATTGCAAAGTGGTGAACTACAACTGCACTTAAAGGATAGTATTTTTCGGTTGTTTTATGGATTTTCTATTGCAGCATTCAGTGCCATTGCTTTTGGAATTGCCTATGGTTCAATCACTACATTCCGTAATTACACTTATATTCTATTCAATCTCCTATACCAGATTCCGATCTTCGTCCTCATTCCTATTTTTATTCTCATTTTTGGGATTGGCGAACTGTTTAAAATTTTACTCATTATCAAAGCCTGCTTTTTCCCGATTGCTTTGGCAACAGCAGATGCAGTGAAAAATATTCCTAAACAATATATTGAACTCGGTCAAATCTACAAACTTAAACCGCGAGCGTGGCTTAGGTACATCGTCATCCCCTCAACATTACCGCCATTAATCAGTGGACTGCGAATCGCTTTAGGCCGAGCATGGTTGATTTTAGTCGCCGTTGAATTACTTGCAGCAGGTACTGGCATTGGTCAGATGATGGAGCTAGGACGGCAAATGCTTCGTTTAGATGTAGTGATGGTCGGGGTATTTATTACAGGTGTGATTGGTTTTAGCCTCGATAAACTTTTACGTTTGGTTGAACAGCGCTTTATATCACCTGCACTCAGTTCAAGGGGGAAATAATGTCACTATCACTTAGTTTGAAAGGTGCATTACAACAGCCTGTGGTTCTATTACAAGGTCTATTACTTCCATTGATATTGCTCGCTTTATGGCAATACAACTCAGGACTAGGTTCTAGTCATGCCTATGCCTTTGTCCCTTTACAGCATATTTATTTTGCTTTTCTTCAGCTGTTGGGAACTGGTGAATTATGGCTGAATACATGGGGTAGTCTGAGAAAAGCGGGCTTGGGCTTTTTATTGGGTTCAACAGCTGGACTAATTTTAGGTGCCTTACTCGCCTATTCAAAAATTTTAAATGCACTCGTTTCTCCGCTGTTTAACAGTATTCGACAAATTCCTCTGCTCGGTTTGACTCCATTAATTGCTTTATGGTTTGGCAATGGTGAAGAAGCCAAGATCTTTATTATTGCACTGGCATCTTTTTTCCCTTTGGTCATTAATACCTTTCAAGGACTCAGTCACTACGATGAAAAATACAGTGAAGTCGCCCGCATGTATCGGTTTTCATTTTGGCACGAGTTTAAAAGAATCCGTTTACCACAAGCCCTACCACATATCTTAACGGGGCTAAACTTAGCCGTACCCTTTACTTGGATTACAACTACGGCAAGTGAGTTGTTATTCAATGCAGGCGCAGGCTTAGGCAATCTCATGATGAAAGCTGAAATTAATGCCGAAATGGACATTCTACTGGTATGCGCAATTACGGTCACGATCAGCGGTATTTTAATGACTGCCAGTATCCATCTTATTTCAAAACGTCTGCTGCAATGGCGGGCTTAGCCTTTAATTTAAAAATACATATCAGGATTTCAACATGTCTTTTCCTTTACTCTCGATTAAGAAACTCAATAAATCATTTCAACGTGATCAGAACAAATTAACGGTTTTAGATGGTATTCATCTCGACATTGAGCAAGGCGAATTTATCTCCATTGTCGGCAGCAGTGGTTGTGGAAAATCGACTCTACTGCGTCTAATTGCAGGACTAGACCCAGACTATCAAGGTGAAATTTTACTCAATCAAATTCCAATCCAAGGGACAGATTTAAAACGAGGTTTAATTTTTCAGGAGCATCGCTTGCTGCCTTGGCTGACCGTTTCCGAAAACATCCATTTGGCACTGGAAGAAACAGAGTTAAGCCGTTCAGAAAAAAATGCTCGGGTGAAAGCGCATATCGAAATTGTTGGGCTCACTGGATTCGAGAATGCCTATCCTCATGAACTGTCTGGTGGCATGGCACAGCGGGTAGCAATAGCACGTGGGCTAGTCAACAAACCCGATATTTTACTTCTAGATGAACCGTTTGGTGCATTGGATGCCATGACTCGGAGTCATTTACAGGCTGAACTGCAACGTATCTGGCAACATGAAAAAATCACCATGATTCTTGTGACGCACGATATTGAAGAAGCTGTCTATCTTGGAGATCGTGTGATTGTGATGTCAGCTCGACCAGGGAAAATCAAGGAAATTATCCCCATTCCTTTGACTCATCCAAGACATAAAGACAGTGAAAGCTTATTCAATTTCCGTAATCAAGCACTTCATCTACTGGATCATAGCGCATAATTAAATCGAATATTGATCGATATTAATATGATTTAGAAAACAGATGATATCGTGATATTAATAGTCATTATTATATATTTTAGGAGTTTTAGCATGGGTTTATCAATTTGGCACATTTTATTATTTGCTGTTATCGTTATTTTATTATTTGGTACGTCAAAGCTAAAAAATCTAGGTAAAGATTTGGGTGGTGTAATTAAGGACTTTAAAGACTCTGTTAATTCTGATGACCCAAAACTAATACAAAACCAGCAATACAAAGATATCACTTCGTTAGAATCAAATAGCGAAAAGCAGACCAAGTTATAAGTGATAGATTGTCATGTTTAATATCAGTTTTGGGGAACTATTTGCTTTTGGCATTATTGCGCTTATTATTTTAGGGCCTGAAAAGCTTCCCCAAACATTAAGAACGGTACTATTAAAATATAGGGCAATTAGAAATCACCTCAGTAAAATCCAGCATGATCTAGAAAATGAACTGGAGTTGATTGAACTAAAAAGAATCATGCAAGAAGAGCTGCAAAAAATAAAACAAAATGAAGAGCAGCTCAAACAACAACTCGCGCTCATGCAACAAGAAATTGAAAATGTACAATCAAGTGTTTTTCTGGAACAAGGGACCAAAGCAAAGTACACCCAGAATTGTGTTTATATCCACTCACATGACAAGCTAAAGACGCCATTTTTAACTCATTTTAACTCAGCAAATAAATTCAGTGAGGATCAAGCGGCATGACCGAACACATAGTCAGTGAAAACCTCACCGAAATGAGATATAGCGAGCATTTAAAAGATTTAAGAAAACGTTTGATCTATAGCATCGGTGCTGTTGTTGCCATTTTTTTACTGCTTCTACCACTTGCCCAACAAAACTACCATGTTCTTGCTCGACCTTTAATCTCATTGTTACCTGTTAACTCAACCATGATTGCAACGGACGTCATGGGTACATTTTTAGCTCCGTTCAAACTCAATATTTATCTGGCAATTCTAGTGAGTATTCCTTTTATTCTGTATCAGTTCTGGCAATTCATTGCGCCTGCACTCTACCAAAACGAGAAAAAATTTGGAGTCGCTCTAGCCCTTTCCAGTATTTCTTTATTTTATCTCGGTCTCTTGTTTGCTTATGGTCTGATCTTACCCTTAGCCTTAAAATTCTTTGTTCTGGCCTCTCCTGAAAATGTATTACCAATGACGGATATCAATAGCTATCTGGATTTCTGTTTAAAGCTTTTTCTTGCTTTTGGTCTAGCATTTCAGATTCCAGTTTTGACTTATATTCTTATTTTTATTGGTATTCTATCTATTCAGCAATTAGAAGAACATCGCAAACACATCATTGTATTCTTCTTTTTTATTGCAATGTTCATTACCCCTCCAGATGTGTTTAGTATGCTCGCCCTTGCCGTCCCCATGTGGCTATTATTTGAATTAGGTTTATGGATCACCAAATTAACAACCATAAAAAAAGAACATCCATAGCTCAAACATGGATGTTCTTAAAATAGAATATTTTTTCTATGCAATTTCATTTTCATTCTTATTGGGTAATAAATTATACCGAGATAGAAGATTACGCAGAACATTGCGGGATAGACCTAACATTTTTGCAGTCTTGACCTGATTATTCCAGCAACTGGAAAAAGCAGTATTCACAATCTTGTCTTCAATAATATGCCACGCTTCACCATCATATTCCTGAAATAAACGCTTCAGAATATCTTCAAATTCCTGAATTAAATCACTATCTGGTAATGCTGCGGATCCACCTTCTTCAGAAAATCGCAGATGTTCAATATCAATCGTTTTACCACTACTCATCAGTAATGCATAATGGATATTGTTCTCCAACTCACGAATGTTGCCTGGCCAACTATAATTTAGGAGAGCATTTCTAGCTCGGTCACTAATATTTGGCTTTGTTGTAATCAGCTTCTGAGAATACGAATTTAAGAAAAAATCGACTAAAGGTAAAATATCGCCTTTGCGTTCCCGTAATGGCAAAATATTCAGTACCACGACATTCAAACGGTAGTATAAATCGAGTCTAAACTTGTTTTCTGCCACAGCCTTACGCAAATCTACATGCGTACCAGACAAAATACGTACATCGATTGGAATCGGTTTACGCCCACCTACGCGTACCACTTCTTTTTCTTGTAATACACGTAATAGCTTCACTTGCAGAGACAGTGGCAACTCACCCACCTCGTCTAAGAACAAAGTACCACCATCGGCTGTTTCAAAAATACCAGCGCGTGTCTTATTTGCCCCTGTAAAGGCACCAGCTTCATAGCCAAATAACTCTGACTCAGCCAGTGTTTCAACGAGTGCCCCACAGTTCACGGCAAGAAAAGGTTTGTTTTTACGATCACTTTTTAAATGAATTTCGCGTGCAATCAACTCTTTACCTGTGCCCGACTCACCTTGAATGATAACGCTGGCAGAGCTTGGGGCAATGGTTTCAACTTGATTTAACAATTTACGGGAGTTTTGATCTGAAAAAATAATTGCTTTTGCTCGAATTGGTTTTACAGGTACCCCGTTATCTGGCAAAGTAATTACTTTATAATCATTATCCAAATAGGATTTCATAATTAATCCTTTAAATAGATTAGGATGATATTAAAATAGAATAGTACAATTCAATTACAAAGCTGATAAATAATAATTACAGATATTTAATCCACGATTTAAATATTCGTTACCCTAAGAATTAACCTTATAACTTTATTAAGAATATAATTCTCATTTTACGAAATGTTGATTTTAAAGCAGAATATAAATGCTTCTGATCAAATTTAGACACTTAATTAAAATGCTATTTCCTAATCGCTTATTTTATATCAGGTTAAATTTGGCACTTAATTTGCTCATTGGTTAAAAATCCACAAAATAGGTTTAATAATGAGCATAGAATTTGTTGGCATGGTTTTTCCTAACCAATGGTCAGAAACCAAAGGTACACGTATTGGTCATAAAATAGACCTCGACTATCTACGTTATCATGCACGGGCGCATGAATATGCTGGTTTTGATAAAGTTCTAATTGCTAGCGGACCAAGCAGTCCAGACAGTACACAAATCGCAGCATATATGGCACAGCATACTGAGCAACTCGGGTTCATGATTGCTCATCGTCCCGCTCTTGTCACTCCAAATCTAGCTGCACGTTCCTTTGCAACACTTGACCATACGACGGGTGGTGGAAGAATTCGATTACATGCGATCACGGGGATTACAGCAGAGCCTCAAGAAGGCGATTATATTGTTGATAAAACTCAACGTTACGAACGAACGGGTGAATATCTGGATATCATCCAGAAACTCTGGAAAAGCGATCAACCCATTAGCTATGAAGGTAAATACTTTAAGCTCGACAATGCTTTTTGCCCGTTAAAGCCAGTCAACGGAACAATCCCGATTTCATTCGGTGGCTCATCCGATATTGCTTATGAAATTGCAGTCCGCCATGCCGACTTGTATTCACTTTGGGGAGAACCACTGGCTGGTGTAAAAGATCAAATCAATAAATTAAAGCTCGCAGCAGAACAAGCCAATAAACCACAGCCTCCTGTGAGTTTATCCGTACGCCTTATTATTGGTGCAACCGAAGAACTTGCTTGGCAGCGAGCAGAACAGATTCTTGCAGATATTCAGAACAATCCAACGTTTCAAAATAACGGAACATTATCTGGGCACAAAATCAAGGGAGTCGGTTCACAACGCTTATTGGCAGCAGCCCAACAAGGTGATCGACATGATCGTGCATTATGGATGCCCACGGCAACTGCTGTAGGTGCTTATGGTGATACGACAGCCTTAGTTGGTACACCCGACACCATTATTGCAGCATTAATCGATTATGTAGATTTAGGCGTTACCACCTTTTTAAATCGAGGCTATGATCCGATCTATGATACAGTTGATTATGGCCGCTATATCATCCCTGCTGTACGTGAAGAGGCTGCAAAAAGATTAAAGCGTATCGCTTAAACATTTAAAACATCAAGCCGCTCTTCAACATCTTTGAAGAGCGGCTTTTTAAAATAAAGATTTTCTCCAGTGAGAAAGTCTTTATGTCATATTTATTGTAAATCAGGCTTACAAATAGCCTGAATATTTTCTCCTGCAATCACCTTTTTAGCAAAGGGAATTGAATCTTGTAATGAAGCATTGACGGTCTCACTATGCCCTAAGCCATGATACAAATGCCCTTCGACCACGGTACCCGCTTTACACGCATCGGCCACGAGCTTCATTTGAGATCGGGCATCAGGTGTGCGATCGTTTGCCCCTGTTCCGATAAATAATGGGTGACTGATTTTTAATGTCGGATAATAACCATAATCATTCGATTGTTTCTCTTGCAGTTTTTTATAGTTCGCAGGTGGATTAGGTTTATACGCTTGTGCTGGCGAAAGACCCGCAGTTTGAATATCCCCCATAAAGCTTGTTAAGCAGGCATTTCTTGCTTGTTCAACTAAAGGTACTGCTTCAGGTGTGAAAATATCTTCTGTTTTTATCTCTGAATATAAACTTTGCGTCACTAAAAAACTATAGATGCCATAAGCAAGCGACGGACTGACTTCATAAGGGTTTAACTTTAACTGATTCTTTTCAGGTGTCACCTCAGGATCTTGATAAATCACGCCTGTACCAATTGAACCTTTAATATTTAAGTCAGGTGCATACGTAGCCGAATAGGAAGAAGCCGAAACAGCTCCCGCGCCTCCTTGAGATTGACCAACAATCACAAACTTATTTGCAAGTGGCAACTTTGCTTTTAGAGCAGCTCTACCACTATCTAAAATACTATAGGCCAGCATGGGGTTATTAATTAATAAGTGCGGTCCTGCAACACCTAACCCTTCATAATCTGTAGCGACAACAGCGAATCCTTCTTTAAGCCAACGGTTTAAATATTGTACATCGCGGTATGATCGTCCATTCCATGATGGCGCACAAGCATCAGCCAAACCGACCGTACCATGTGCCCATAACACCACTGGCCAACCATCTTTAGGTGGTGTTCCTTTTGGTAAATGAATACTTCCTGAGACTATAATAGGTGTTTTACTATCTTTACCACTGGTAGAGCTATAAAGAATTCGAATCGCCTGACTATCATTTGCCAAGCGAATATAAGGATTATGAATAGCTTCTGTTTTTAATAATTTTCCAGCCTGTGCTGGAATAGCTGATTTCCACGTATAAAACTCAGAAACTCGGCCATCTCCATATTGATCTTGAGGTATGGGAGCAGGTTGAGCCGTGGTTAAGCAGCTCGAAGTTAACATCGTGGTGATTAAAGAATATTTGCATAACGTTGATAAAAAAGTATGTTGCATTGTCATTTACCTTAAAATTTGTTTCATCATTTTTGATTTAAAATTCGTAACTTACACGACCATATAAATACGTTCCAAATGCACCTTCAGGTGCATTAAAACTATATTTGACAATGTTGCCGACCGAAGAATCTTTGGCTTTATCAGGATGGCTATTCAATAAATTGATCGCCCCTAAATTGAACTTGAGACCTTTCACAAATACATCTGCTTTGTAGCCGATATCCAAATCTGCAATCCACTGCGGATCAAAAGTCTGGTCTAATGCCGTATTGGTATTATTTAAGGTGGTCCATTTATCATAGCGACGAATTGCAGTATTGACGCTCCACGCTTGATTTGACCAAAGCGCACCAAATGTCAGTTTTGTTTTCGGTGCAGTAGATTCAATCAGGCTTTGCGTATTTCGTCCTGCAATACTTGAAACGGGAATCCGCTCACCTTTTGTAGTGATAGAATCTCTGGTTTCAGTGATTTCATTTTTGTTATAGGCCAGACCTAGATTCAGATTTAACTTGCCATATTGTTCAAGATTTAAATCATGCTTAAGCGCGAACTCTAAACCTTGAGTACGTGTATCTAGTAAATTATTAAAAAACGCTACATTGGCAATATTTGAATACGGTGAATTGGCAAATGCATTGGTGATTACACTTCCAGTAATATTGTCTGAAAGCAAAATACGATTTTTAATATCGATTTGATAAAGGTCTAAGGTTGCTGAGATATTCGCAAACGGCTTCCACACAAAACCTAATGAGTAATTCGTGGATTTTTCTGGTTTGAGTGAGCTTCCGCCAATCAGTAAGGCAGCCTCACTGCCTGCAACTAGAGTTCTTTGTTGCACATCTTGCCAACCAGAAGGGGTTTGCACCGTTTGTACGCTATAAGCCGAATATCCTTGTTGTGCCAATGATGGCGCTCTATAGCCTGTATTGACTGAACCACGTACTGCAAACTGAGGTGATACATCGTATTTAGCGAATAATTTTCCGTTGGTGGTCGACCCAAAGTCTGAATATTTTTCACTTCGAACGGCAGCACCAACATTCAAATTTTTAACAATATCTGCTTCTAAATCTAGGTAGATACCATAAACATCACGACTAATTTTTCGTTGATCTTGGTCAGTAATTCCGGCATATATCCCAGGAACACCAACTCCCAAAGTTGTGCTTGGATTGAAATATGGACCTCGGGTATAGGCAATCGGATCACCAGCATTTTGCTTATATTGCTCCCAGCGATATAACACCCCTGTAGATAGCGTCAGCGGACTTGCTAACCCATCAATTGCAATATCACGGCTATAATCTAGCCCTGTATTTAATTGTGCAAAGATATTTTCCCCCAAGTCATAATTTGAAGGTGAGTTCGAGCCGTAACTTGGGTTAATGCCATTGCCCTGTTCTGTGCTGACTTTATTTTGTCCGTAAGTCGCATAAAGATCATATTTACCTGACTTCTGTTCCCCTTTTTTTACTCCAACTGTCGTTGCAAAATCATCTACACTGACTAAGCTCAACGGCGAACGTCCATCTGGATAACGTTCTTTAAAATAGCTGGATTGATTTAGTACTGTTTTAGTTGAAGGTGGCTCATAAAAGTTTTCACCTATCGTCTTGCGATGTCCATAACTACTAAAACCATAAATTGAAACGTCATCAGTCAAAGGTAAATCTAGATTTGCAGTCACATTGACTTGATCTTTTTGCTCTGGTGAGCCAAATTTCCATGTTCTATAGGGTGTATTTTGTTCTGTATATTGGGCCTTAGTTGAACCATCATAAAAAGTTCGTGTATCAGGTGCCGTGTTACTTGCAGCTTCACGTTTGCCTAAATCTAAGGCAACCGTCAATGCACCATCGTTAGGTAGTGAAAAACCTTTCCAAAGATTAACTTTATGTTGTTCACCATCTCCTTGAGTATAGCCACCAGTTTGATAGCTTAGCCCGCCCCCATGATCACGTGATTTCAAGATAATATTAACAACACCAGCGATTGCATCCGATCCATATTGTGCCGCAGCACCATCCCGCAAAATTTCTATGCGTTCAATTGCACTCACGGGAATTAAACTTAAATCAGTTACTGCTGCTCCCCTTCCACCAGCATATGCTTGGCGGGTGAAATACGCTGCTGTATGTCGACGTTTCCCATTAATCAAAATTAAAGTTTGATCTGCAGATAATCCTCTGAGCGCAATACTTGGTGGAACTGATGCACCAAACCCGCCTGCTGGAGAAGTTGGTAAACTCACAGAAGGAGACAGCCGTGTTAACGCTGAAGCAAGATCAGTCGCGCCAGTCTCCTGCAATTCTTTAGCAGTTAAAATATCAACAGGTGCAGGTGCATCGAGCGAGCTATGAATTGCCCGCCTAGACCCAGTGATAACGACAGATTGCAATGTGATGACATCCTCTTTCTCTGACAAATTTTTTTGATCATTTGCCATAGCAATTGAGGCAGTGAGTGTACTCAGTGCAAAAAGTGAGGAGTGAAGAATGAAATGAGAAAAATATGTACGCATATAAGCTTCCTTAACGATCTAAACCGATATAGCAAAGCCAATGCCAAGTATTTTGTTTATTATTATCAATATATTGAGAAAAAAAATAAAAGAATCATTGTTTAAATTTAAACAATGATTCAAAAAAATGTTTATAAAACTACAGTTTTAAATTTTCAAACCGCTTAAACCAGCTGATTTTGTAGATAGGACTGATACAATTGAAAGTAAGCTGCCTGTTGTTGAATTAACTGCTCATGCGAACCTTGTTCTACGACATGACCATTTTCAATTAGAACAATTTTATCAGCTTCACGAATGGTACTCAGCCGATGTGCAATCACAATACAGGTTCTATTTTGGCATAATCGTCTAAGCGCATATTGTATTTTTTGCTCTGTATAAATATCAATTGCAGAAGTCGCTTCATCTAGAATTAATATTTTAGGGTTTGCCAAATAAGCACGAACCAGACAAACAAGTTGCCTTTGTCCATGACTAAGATTTTTACCAAGTGCTCCAACTTCGGTGAAATAGCCCTGCGATAGCTGTTGCAATATCTCATCGGCCCCCAACTCTTCAATCACTTGGATAAGCTGCTGATCGGAAGCTTTAGGTTGAACTAGACGTAAGTTATCTAAAATTGTTCCACTAAATAAAACATTATCTTGTAAAACAATACTCACATGCTGCCTTAAACTGGCAAGCTGAATATTTTGTATTGGATAACGATCTAGAAAAATGCCACCCTTCTGAGGTTCATAAAACCGTGTTAGTAACTGGACCAGAGTACTTTTTCCATGTCCTGTGGGACCGACAATCGCAATGATTTTTCCAGCTTCAATATCCAAATTAAAATTTTGTAAAACAGGTTTATGAGTATAAGCAAAATCTACCGACTGAAATCGAATATGACCATTCAACTGTTCAAGCTTCACCGCATTCGGTTGTTCTTGAATACTAGATTGCGTGTCTAAAAGTAAAAATATACGTTGTGCACATGCTGCCCCATTTGCATAACGCTCAAATAAATCAGTCAGTTCCTGTAAGGGTGCTAAGAATAAAAATACATAAAAAATACTTTCTGCGAACTGGCCAATACTAATAATGCCGTCACTATAAGCATAACTACCAATCACAATAAATCCGGCAGTAGCTAGCGTTGACAGTAATCCTGTAAAAGGAGCAAACCAACTGGTCCGCTTGCTGCCATAAATAATAGAATTATTAAAATCTGTTAATAAACCCTGATAACGAGATTGATTTGTCTCGGTGTAATTTAACTGCTGAATGATTTTAGCTCCATTTACCGTTTCAACCAAATGAGCAGTAAATCGACTGCGTTCCTCTGCAACTCGTCCCCAATGTTTTTGCGATGATTTCTTAAAAATTGCAGTCATCCCAAATAAAATGGGTAGCGTTGCAAATAAGCACCAAAAGAAAGGTGGATAGATATGCCAAAGCAGTACTGAAGCTAATCCGCAACGCAAAACTGCGGAAAGTAGCTCTGGTGGCCCTTGTATTAAAACTGGCTCTAGCGTTTCGACATCGCGATCGGCCCGCGATATAATCCTGCCAGCCTTGGTACGATCAAAATATCCAATATTTAAACTTTGGATATGCTGAAACAAAGAACGTCTTAAGCCATTAATCACTTTCAACGCTGCTTGGCCTGAAAGATATTTTGATAAGCCTGCTAAAGCAAAACGACACATCCAACTCAATGCCAGAATGCTTATCGCAATCAATAAAACGGGCTGATGCATTATCATTTTTCCAGCAATTTGTTGAAAGCCCGAGTCCAGAATATATTTCACAACCCAAGGGCGAACAAAAACACTCATCACTTGTAAAATTTCTACAGCAATTAAGGCAAGCAGCAAGTAACGGATGGGATAAATTAAAGGAATAAGTTTTGTTAGCACCCCTCTATGAATTGAGGTATTTGCCAAATTTTCTTCGATTTGTAAATCAGCAGATTTTTTAGATGGGTGGAAATTTTTAACACTGCTATTCATGCATTAATCTCCTGTTGTTGTAACTGAAAGCCCATCAACTCACGATAAAATAAACAATCTTGAACTAATTCAACATGTGTACCTTGAGCAATGATACGCCCTTGATCAACAACAATAACTCGGTCAGATAAAGCAATCGTGGTCTGTTTATTAGAATTAATAATGATGGTTTTTTTAAAAAGGTTTCCACTATTAGAAAGCGCTGATAGTCGCTGTAGAACTTGTTTTTCTGTCGTCGCATCTAAAGCACTGGTTGAGTCATCTAAAGCTAAAATTGGTGAATTCTTTAGAATAGAGCGGGCCAAAGCTAGACGTTGTTTTTGTCCTCCTGACAAAGTCACACCTTTGTCCCCGATCAGCGTGTCTAGTCCATTATCAAGTCGTTGTAATAGTTCTGATGCCGACGCTAAATGTAACGCATCTCTCATCTCTTGCTCCGTTGCATCTTGCTTCGCAATTCTCAAGTTATCTGCCAATGTGCCGCTAAAAAAGAAATTTTCTTGAGGAATGATCTGAACCAAATGACGTAATTCAAATAAGCTTAAATCTTTAATATTGGTCCAGCCTGTTTGCTCAGAACCAATCAGAACTTGACCTTCTGTTGGATCAATAAACCGATTGAGTAAATTCATCAAAGTCGTTTTACCTGAGCCAGTTTTTCCTACAACAGTGACGATTTCACCTGCTCGAAATTCAACATGACAGTGTTTTAAAATATACTTATTCGTTGTTTTATCCTCAAAGCTTACATTTTCTAATCTAATGTTTAACTCATCACGCCATTGCAATGGCAAAGGGTATAATTGATCTTCTATTGCGGACTTCTGATCTAGCATTTGCCATATTCTTGTTGCAGATGAACGTGCATCAGCAAAAATATGTAAAACTTGACCAATGCTTTCAATACGAAACACCAATAAATTTGCCATGAGAATGGCAGCCACAAATTGCCCCACTTGCAACTGATTTTGTCCAATTAAATAAGCACCAAAAGCAATGACCCATAAATAGGAGCAGGCAATAATCACTTGTGGGATAGGTAATCGTTTTGCACTAGTCCTGATGGTCTGGATAGAATGATGAATAAATAGATCTACAGCATGATTAAAGCGCTGCGAAAGTTTCTCTTCAAGCTGGAACGCTTTGACCACTCGAATCCCATTCACACTTTCCGCTAAGCTATCACTGACTTTTTCGTAGGCAGAAGCAACTTGATGATCCAATACGACCAATTGATTGGTCAGCTTAAATAGGACCCAAAGCCCTAAAAAAATAAATAATAAAGGAACTAATCCCAGCCAAGGATGGTACCAACACAAGAGTCCAACGGTCACGATGACAACCAAACTTGACTCAAACACTTGTCGCCAAAAATTGATGAGCGCTTCTTTTAATTTGTCTGAATCACGGGTGGTTCGAGATAATGCCTCTCCCAACCCATGCTTCCAGTGCCACGAAACATCTAAATGCTGTACTTGATAAAAGATTCTTTCCCTTAAAATACTCAGTAATTGCTGACCAATGCTTAAAGCACTTAACCCTGCCAGATACTGAATAACAGCCCTAATGCCAGCAATACTCGCAAGAAGAATGAACCAAAACCAGGGGTTCAAAGGATCAGAAAGCGTATGTTGAAATAAGGTTTCTCTTTCACTATGTCTTAAGGTATCAATCGCATGACCAATTGAATATTGTTGGAGTGCTAACCCTATATTTGCAATAACAAATAAGGTCGTCGTCAATAAGAAACGAAATGGCATAAATCGATACAAAGCCAAACTTCGTAATAATGGATAATTTTTAAACATAAAAGATAGAATAAATTTAAGATTTTGTATTAGTGCGAGATTCATGCCAGATCGATAATCTAAAAAAATATTTTAAATTATTGTTTTATATTGATTTTATAGATCTTTATTTATTGTGAGTGTTGATTTTAAAACACTATTGAAATTGATTTGCTGTAATCGCAACAAAAATTGATATATCAACATCATAAAAAAAGATATTAAAAATAACCTATAAATATCAATAAATTAATGAGTGGCACCTTTTTTGCTTTAAAGCATACAAATCACAAAAGGATGTCACAATGACAACACTTCAAACTCAACCATTAAACACACTTTGGTACACACGTTGCCCTGTTCCAACAGGCTTAGGCATTTCAATTCAAAAGGGTTGGCTCAAAGAAAAGTTTGATAAGCAGCAGATTGAAATAAAATCAATTCGAGAATCAAATTCCAAGGATATTCGTAACTCTCATTTTAACCATACCCTTGCTAATTCTGTTCGGCATGGCGGCAGTATTCCTGCAATTTGGGCATATGCATCTGGTCAAAAAACCAAAGTGATTGGCTTATCTTGGGCGGATGAAGTCCAATTGTTGTTAACACGTTATGATTCAAATATCAAAACTGTTGCTGATCTAAAAGGCAAACGTTTTGGAATTCCACTGAATCAAGATGCAATTATTGACTTCTCACGTGCACAGGCGATTCGTGGTTTAGAAAATGCCTTAAAAACAGTAAATTTGAAGGTAAACGATCTGGAATTAGTCGATTGTTTACGAGCAGATATTTTAGCCGCACAGCAACAGCAGCCAGAAGAAAATGATTCTAGCTTTTATGGTAGTCGCAATAAAATCAGCGCAAGTGCAGAGATCGTGGCATTAATTAAAGGTGATGTAGATGCCATTTTTCTAAAAGGTGCACATGCTGCTCAAATTGCTCATGATTTCGCCCTGCATACGATTATTGATATTGGTTCACATCCAGATCCTATTCTACGCTCCAATAATGGGACACCAAGAACGCTCACTGTTGATGAAGATTTTCTAACGCAATATCCAGAGCAGGCACAATTGATTGTTGATGCTGTTTTACAAGCAGAACAATGGGCACATGCGCACGCTGATGAAACTCATCGTTATCTCGCAAAGGAATGTAATAGTAGTGAACAATGGGTTGATGCAGCATACGGTGCTGACGCACACCTGAAACTGAACACTAACTTTGATGAAATCTCTATTATTGCATTACAAGACTTGAGTGACTTTCTCTATCGTTGGAACTTTGTACCAGCACAAATTAATGTTCGTGAATGGCTGGCACAAGATATTTCTATTCAAACTCAAGTAGCTTAATACTTTAAAATTAAAAAGGTTGTCATGATGACAACCTTTTTTACAACTTGATTTTATTAATTAAGCTGAATTCAACAAGAAATATGATACTCGGAAACGTCATCAGCAACCTGCGTGATGTACGTAAAATAATGTTTCTACGATACATTTGAAATAAATCCAAAAAATGAACAGGTTTTGCAGTGAGCAGCGATAGCTGCGCAAGATGGTTGCCCTTGCGGAGCTTCGCTCCTCATGCCGAAACAAAAGTAGGTCGAGCCGACAGCTTATCCTGAAATTGGATGAGAACTTGGTAAGATTCCACCAAGATATTTTTTCAATAAGTTATAGAAATATTTAAGTCGAACTCAGTTTAATTAAATTTAGTCACATTTTCCGCCTGCTTCTTCAAAAGTACAGAGTTATATTCTCCTGGTGGAATATTATTTAAATAATAATTTCCAACATGATATAGCCTCCAGCGAATTGGATCATGCGTGGTATGGGTTCGTGCATTACGCCAGAAACGGTCTAGGTTCCATTTCGATAAAGTTGAACTAGCACCAAGTAATCCAAAAATTTCACTCGAAATTTTTAAAGATGCATGGTCAGACTGACTACGGGTGGCAGCAACCGATAAAATCAGTTCAGTTTGCAAGTCTTCATCCTCTACATTTGCCAAATGCTGTTCAAAAATCTGTGCGGAACGATCCAATAATGCCTCAGCCGAACGAACCAAAACAGCAAATTCACCAATCTGTTTGATGATATGAGGCTCATGCGTAGGCGAATCGACCCCACTTTCTACCCAAGGTCGAGCATGATGTTGTAAATAATCAATCCCACCTTGTAGCGCGCCTTTGGCAATTCCTGTGTCCATTGCAGCATGTAAAATCTGAGGCCAAGTCAGCCCGGTACGTAAAACAGTGCCTAAACCACCCGTATTCCGCTTGGCAACATAACGTTCATCAACAATCACATCTTTAAAATTAACAGTGCCACTGACACTATTATTTTGTCCCATCGCATCCCAATCATCGAGTAACTCTACGCCCTGCGTATCACGATGAATTAAAATCGAGACAGGTCCATCATCACTACCCGCAAATAAGGAAATCCATTCTGCGAGTAAAGAACCCGTAGAATAGAATTTACTGCCATTTAAAATTAATTGCCCTTCTGTATTTCGCTCTACACGCGTCTTATGCTGAAATTTATCTTTACCACCCACTTCTGCAAGTGCATTGCCCAAACGCTTTCCGCTTAAGATATCACCAAGTAGTTGATCACGAATGTCTTCATCGTAACCAGTTAGAATTCCTCGGAACATGGTGAAGTGAATCTGTAATAATTGCCCAACACCACCATCTGCTGATGAAATAATTTTCACCACATTGACCAAAGTTGAAATACTGGCACCTAAGCCCCCAAATTGCTTGGGTACAATAATCGCAGTTAAACCAGCTTCTGAAATTAAGCGTGCCTGTTCATAAGGTATGGTCTTATTATAACTGGGGTCTCGAGCAAATTGATTCAGTTGATCTGCCACCTCTTTTGCAATATCAAGTGCTTCTTGTTCACTTTGAATATGCCTAATACTGCCTAATTCTAAAAAATTACGTTGGTTAATGTCGTTCATTTTTAACTCCAGAAAATCTATTCTTTTTTATGCGCAAACTTCAAGGACCTTGTTTTTAAACAAGCTTGGCGCATGGGTAAGCAAAGTTTTGGTATATGTATGTTGAGGATGACTAAGCACTTGATCTGTTTCGCCGTATTCAACAATATGTCCATTTTTTAATACGACGACTCGATCTGCGATTGCTCGAACAACCCCTAGGTTATGGGTCACAAATAGTAAGGTCACACCTTGCTGTTGGAGGTCTTGTAGCAGTTTTAAGATAGAAGCCTGAACTGAAACATCCAAAGCAGATGTAATCTCATCACAAATCAAAATCTCAGGTTGGCACAGCAAAGCTCGTGCGATCGCCACTCGTTGTCGCTCCCCACCCGATAAATCTCTTGGATAGAGTTCCTGAACTTGTAGAGGTAGAGAGACTTGTTTAAGTACCTGCGTGACTTTTTCTATGGCTTCTTGTCGAGATGCTCTAAAGAAATGCTGTACAACTTTAATTAATGTCTGACCAATCGTATGTGCTGGATTCAAAGCCTTATAAGGGTTTTGAAAGATATATTGCAGTTTATGTCGCTGCTGCAAATGACGCTGTTGCCCACGCAACGACAAGACTTCATCTGCCAATGTAATTCGTCCATCTGCATTTTCATTCAGGCCAGCAATGACACGCGATAAAGTGGTTTTTCCTGAACCCGATTCACCCACCAATGCTAAACATTCGCCTTTTTTGAGTTGAAGTGAGATATCAAAAAGTGCCTGTTGCTGCCCATACCATGCATTAATATGTTCAACTTTTAACAAGGTTTCCTGATCTATTTCTCTTTCAATCACTTGATGATCAATCTCTTTAAAATGAATCACACCGACATGATCCGAATGGTGACAAGCAACAAAATGCGGATCAAACTCATGTTTTAATTGAGTTAATTCCGGTTGTTTTTGACGACATATATCTGTGGCGAAACTACAACGTGCCGCAAATGCACATCCCACTGGACGCTCATTTGGTGAAGGTGCCCGTCCCTCAATTGGAGATAAATATTTACGGATAGCCACATCAGGAATGGCGTTCAGTAAACCTTGTGTATAAGGATGTTTAGGCGTTTCAAATAGCTCGGTTAATACAGCATCTTCAGTAATCCGCCCTGAGTACAAAACAATCACTCGATCGGCTATATCTTTTACAACGGTTAAATCATGCGATACATAGATAGCAGCAACGTTATATTCCCGACATAATTTACGAATGATATTCAACACCAATGTCTGCGTCGTCACATCTAATGCGGTGGTTGGCTCATCCAGAACGATCAAACGTGGCTGTAGCAAGAATGCCAAGGCCAATAAAATTCGCTGTTGTTGCCCACCCGAAAGCTGATGAGGATAGCGCTTTAGAAATAGCTCATCATGCGGCAATCCTACTTCATTTAAAATTTTGGCAACCTTTTGGTATTTTTCCGTACTAGATAGCTGTGTTTGATGGACTTCTAATAGTTCAAATAAATGTTGACCGATACTTAATGCTGGATTGAGTGCTGTTCCTGGATCTTGGGCGACGTGACTCATTTTATAACCACGCACTTGACGTAAAGCATGATCATCTAAACTGAGAATATCTTCATCATCCAGTTCAATTGTGCCTTGAATAATCTTGGCTCCATATCGTGCATAGCCCAATAAGGCACTGGATAATGTGGTTTTACCTGAACCACTCTCGCCAACTAATCCTAGAACTTCACCTTCTCGTAGATTAAATGAAATATCAGAAACGATATGATTACCAGTGTTTACCAATGCCACAGTTAAGTCTTTTACAGTCAATACGGTATTTTTAAATAGATCTGCCATGCTTATTTTTCCTCAATCCGAGCTGCTGCGCGTCCAACGCCCTCAGCCAATACATTCGTTCCGAGCGCAAACAAGGCAATGAAGATTACAGGAGCAAATACCGCCCACGGCTGCACCAATAAACCAGCGCGATTTTCATTAATCATGAGTCCCCAATCTGCTGCTGGAGGTGCCACACCATAACCAAGAAAAGCCAAACCAGATAACATACCCACAGCCCATGTCAGCATCACACCAAGATGGATGAGTAAAGGCGTCAACATGTTGGGTAAAATTTCACGAAATAAAATATAGGTTTTTGAGTACCCGAGAATTCTGGCTGCTTCAATATATTCTTGTTCTACGAGATTAAGCGCAACGCTTCGTGCAAGACGTACTACGCCAGGAATAAAAGCAATTGAAACCGTTAAAACAATAAGCCAAGGTTCCCGACCTAACATGGAAACGATCAGCAAGACCAATATAAGATCAGGAAAGGCCATAAAAACATCTGTAAGCCATGTCACGAACTGATCAATCTTATTTCGGGCAAAAGCAGCGAATACACCTAAACTAGTGCCAATCATTAATGCAATTAAACTGGCAGCCAGTGTCATCCAGATGATAGAAGCCCCTCCAGAAAGTACGCGTGACCAGACATCATGACCAATATAATCATAGCCAAGAAAAGATTTTCCCTCAGGCGGACCATATGTCATACCGATTAAAGCCGTAGGCCCAAATGGAGCCAATAGTGGGCCAACAAGTGCAAAAATCAGTACTAAGGTCGTGACTACAAATCCAAAACGTACCTGTCTTTCACGAATTAATGTTTGAAAAAAATTTCTTTGATACCAATGAAGTGAGCTCATTTCCCACCTCCCTGCTGAATGTTCTTTAACGCATTACGGCGGTCAACAGGTTTGACGGTAATTGGTCGACCTGACTTCCATAAACGTAATGCCTGACGCAGACCAGGCGAACGTGCTTTATGTCTTTTGGCTGTTCGTATTTTTGGTGTGAGTAAAGTCGTGATTAAATCTGCAATTAAATTCACGGCTACAACACAAATGGTCAGCAGTAAAACAATTGCTTGAAT
Source organism: Acinetobacter sp. Tr-809 (assembly GCF_011753255.1). Taxonomy (NCBI): domain Bacteria; kingdom Pseudomonadati; phylum Pseudomonadota; class Gammaproteobacteria; order Moraxellales; family Moraxellaceae; genus Acinetobacter; species Acinetobacter sp. Tr-809. Next base: position 393,982 of record NZ_VWVZ01000001.1, on the reverse strand, counting down.
GGTCGGGATATCTCTTAATTCAATTGCGGCATTGAGTGCATTACCAATACCGGGATAACTGAAAACCACCTCAATAATGAGAGCACCGCTCAGCAGAACTCGTATCGTTAATGCTGTTCCCTGTACCACTGGCACCAATGCATTGGGTAAAACATGTTTCCATATGATCCGACGCTCAGGAATACCACGCAATCGTGCAGAGGTTACATAGTCAGACTCAAGTGCATCAATCATAGAACCACGAACTAAACGCATCAGATATGGAATAAGCGATAAGGCCAACGTTAAAATCGGTAAAACAAGAAACTCGATTTGGCTAAAAGCTGACTGCTCTGGAATCAACAAGGAAGCAGCTGGCAATATATGAAGGATTGAGGTTGAGAAAAACATCATTAACCAGATTGCAATCACAAACCCTGGAACAGCCTTGAATAGAATAGAGCTTGAAACAATAATGCGATCTAGTTTGCTATCTCGACGGAGTGATAGCCACACACCCAGTACCACTGAAAGTGGTACTGTGATGACAATAACCAAGATCGTTAATGCAACGGTGTTTCCGAAATAATTCTGAACAATTTGCACAACAGGTACATTGGAATCAATCGAACGACCAAAATTACCTTGTAATAATTGACTCAACCAATGCCAGTATTGAATCAATATTGGATCATTCAGGCCTAATTGTTCACGAAGTATTTGAACTGTCGCTTCAGGCGCTTCTGGGCCCAAAATGACGCGAGCAGGATCAGATGGAAGTGCTTGTGTTGCAATAAAAACAATGAGACTAATCACAAAAACAACCAATACACCTGACAACAACCGTGTGAAAAACCAAGGTAACCATGCTGGTACTTCAAATGATCTGGTGATAGTTTGATGTGAAATGGCTGTCTCTATTTTGCTGGATTGCGTTGTCATAGCGGTCACCCCCTACGCCAAAATTCATCTGTACGCCACGCAGCAAAGCCTGTGCGATCAGGAGTTACACCACCAATTTGGCTCGAATGTGCATCGAGTACATTGTTAAAACCCCAAATGAGTAAACCACCTTGTTCATGCTGAATATGCTGTGCTTCATGAACAAGAACTTTGCGTTTTTCCAAATCAGGTTGTTGCAATGCCGCATGCACTAGTTCTGTAAAACGCTCATTGTTAAAGCGGGTCTTATTATTTGCCGCACCTGGCCCATCAATTTGCAAGACGGTTAATAAAAAAGGGCGTGAAACGTTCGAACCTGTACTAAATGCCCAATCCTGTTTTACAGCATCAGCAAAAGTGGCAGCTTCAACCTGTTTAACATTAACGATAACACCAGCCTGAGCTGCATGCTGTGCAAAAACCAATGCAGCATTGCTATCCGGACCTGTATATAAATCAACTGCCAAGCTATTGCTAAAACCAGCTTCTTTCAACAACGCCTTAGCTTTATTTAAATCTTGCTTACGCTGTGGAATACTGTGGTCATATACAGGATCACTAAAGGAATAGAGATCATTTGCAGCTCGTCCTTGTCCAGCTAAAGCCCGTTTAACCAAATCATCTCTATTGGCAATCAATCTAAAAGCTTGACGTACTCGAGGATCACTGAACGGTGCTTTTGAGGTATTCATATCAAAAGATTGCCAAGCATCTGTTTCAGAGGAAACAAGATTCAGTCGTTTATTGGCTTGAATTAAAGCAATATGCTCGGCACTTACCCCTGAAGCAATGTCAATTTGACCCGATTGCAAAGCAGCAAGACGCCCTGTCTGATCTTTAAAATCAATGATTTCTATTGCATCAGCATAAGGTTGATTTTCTTTCCAGTAATTTTCAAAACGGACAAAGCGTGAGCGCTGACCCGGTGTAAAACTTTCAAGCTTAAAAGGCCCAGCACCTACGACATTTTTAACAGGGTCATAATCTGTAGGAACGATGCCTCCCCAACTCATCCATGCTTCAGGTAAAGCAACCAAGCCTTTTTCTTGAACAAAAGGAATCTCAACGGTGTATTCATCTCGCTTTTTAATACCATCTCTTTGCAATGAATAAAGATAGGCAGCAAATGGTGAAGCGAGTTTAGGGTCAGTCAAACGGCGTAAGGAGAAAATAACATCATCAGCAGTAATGGTTTTACCGTGATGAAATTCGAGTCCTTTTTTTAGGCGAATGGTCCATTTCGTCCCATCATTATTTGGTTCTGCAAATTCTGCAAGTGCGAGTTTAGGCTGGATATCTCTGCCCCATTCCCATAATTTTGCATATAACGGCCAGCCTCTGAATGCACTGGACATACCGATAGGCTTGTGTGCATCTAGATTACCTGCTTGATTACCATTGATCACCCCAATTTTAATCACACCGCCTTTTTTCGGGGTATCATTTTGGGTTTGATTCGGATCAGCATTTTCCGAAGATGGAGACTCAGTTTTAGAACATCCTATCAAGCTCATCCCCGCAACAGCTCCAATTCCCAATCCGGTCTGTTTGATGAGCTCTCGACGCGTAATTTTGTGCATGTTTCCCCCTTAAACGACGACTGCTTGATTCAAGAGAGAATCAATGGATGAATTTTTATTAAGTTTAGGTAACTCAAAACCATGATCGAGCTCTAATAAAGGGAACAATAAATCAGCTACACGATAGGCTTCTCCAATTAAAGGGAAACCGGATAAGATAAAGGCAGATACACCATAGCTTTCGTATTCTTTAATCCGTTCTGCAATATTTTCAGCACTACCGACCAAGGCTGTGCCCGCTGCTGGGCTTAAAATATCAAAACCAAATAAAGATGGCCCAGTCCAAACATTAGGATAAATTTCAAAATCTTTGGCACGAGGTAATACTCCATGTCGGAGCAATGTAAGATTCCTTTGAACGATCGGATTTGGGCTTTGATAACTCTCAAAAGTCTCATCGGGTGGAAGCTGCCGTTTAACAGCTTCGATTGCATAATTGACATCAATCTTGTCAAGTAGCGACTGAGCATACTGCCAAGCCTCTTCTTCTGTTTCCCGTACAATAATTTGTAATCGAGTACCAAACGCTAAAGTACGCCCAATTTTTTCCGCCTCAGCCGCAACTTTGCTAAACTTTTCTCCAAGTAGCGGTGGCGTATTCGCAAAACTCAAATACACATCGAGTAATTCAACAGAATGCTGAACGCCTTTGGCAGAAGTTCCAGCTCCCCATAAAGGAACACCCTGCTTTTGAGTTGGACCACGCCATTTGGACATAGGAGATCCACCTTCTAGACGTGGCGCAATTTGAATAAATTCGCCATCAAATCCAGATGTATCACCTAAATAGTTTTGCTGAAATGCAGTCCAGTATTCTTTGCTAAAGTCATAACGCTCATCATGCGTATAGTGAATACCTAAAGCTGCCAATCCCTTATCATTTCCATTAACGACATTAAACAACAAGCGCCCTTTAGAAAATGCATCAAACGTTTGCGCATATTTTGCCAAAACTGCTGGCTGGACTTCTCCAGGATGTTGGGCAACCAGAAACTTTAAACGTTCAGTAACTGGAATTAAACTTGCAGCAACAGCAAGTGTTTCATACTCGCTGGTACCCATAAGTGAACCGTAAAAACCAAGCCGATCTGCAGTAATCGCAACCTGTTGCAAGTGTTCATAATCGGTATCCCAGCGCCCAGATTCCAACCAAGGATATGGTCCATCTGGAGAAGTGAGATACCATAAAAGTTTTACAGCCATAATATTCTCTATATTTATATTTGAATCAGGTTTCTAGTGAAGTGGAAGTAATCCAAGCGACTTCGCTTTATCGGTTAAACCACTCATTCGCCACTGCTGGTGTAAAACACCTTGTCCGTATTCACGGCTTCCCCCAGCTAATTCAGCAAGTAACTGAATCTGTGCACCTTCCTCAAGCAACAAGATAAATTCAGCTGTTTCTTGTAAGCCCTGACGCCCCCATACAGTCGCACCACCGTTGGCTTCTAAAATTGCTCGATGTTCGATATCAACTTTGAGTTGATCTAAAATGAAATCTACCTCGGCCTGACGACGATCAATATAAATTGGTAGTTCTTTAAATAAATGAAAGCGCTGAACAGGCACATAACGAATCGGTAAGGTCCGATGGGTTTGCGCCCAAGCCCCTAAATTCGGCGCGTGTACATGAGATATTGTGGTGACATCTGCATGCTCGCGAAAAAGTTTGTTATAACGCCCACCTGCATTTTTTCGTCCCAATAAAACTTCACCATCAATTGTCTCCACAAGTACTTTGCTTTTTTTATCTTTAGACCAAGGTCCTGCATAATTAAAAGTGATTAAGGTATTATCAGGTCCACGTTCAACAAAATTGACTGTTCCATTTGCCGTGATTGTTCTGGTTTCACGAAACACTTCAAAAGCAAATTCAGCTTTTTCACGGTTCGATTCGATAAAGTCATTTAGTTCAGGAGATAGCGGAGTTTGAATAAGCGTTGTCATGATCAATATCCTATTAAAATTGTTTATTTTGGCGGCGCTTTAAAACTTCGAGCAAAGGACGGTGATCCACCCAAGTATCAAGATCAACATCGCGCTCGAGAAAACCGTGTAACCAAAGAAAATCTTTTTGTTGTCTTAAAAGCTCTAAGCGCTCTTCACTTAATGATGGATGTAAAGACTTATGAAAGTTATTGCGGTAGGCTGTCGCTACGCTTTCTGCACCAGCAATCGTTTCATCTTGAAGAATAACCAGCACTTCATCTAAATGATCTTGCGCCCAATCAGCGGTATCAAACAGCTCTTCCAAAAAATCAACGACAACGTCAAAGTGATCTTTCAACAAGTCTTCATGTACAGTGATTGGACGAGGCGTGCCATTGTTTACACGAGAAGTCACATCCTCAAATTGATCCAAATCAATCCCAACTTTTAAACCGCGCTTTGTAGCAGCTTCAACAGCTGATGCACCTTTTACATAAACGGCATCAACTTCACCTGTGATTAATGCATCTAATCCAGACCAATAAGTACTGGCATCACGTACTTGATTAGGCGACTCAGCTCTTTCAGGGACTTCAATAAAATCCACATCACGGAAGGTTAAATTTGCAAGTTGCAAAGCACCTCGGATACCTTGTAATGACATTGCTCTAAAAATGCTGCCAGCACGCTTATCGGCGTACTCTGGTAAAGCAACTTTCACATTTTTTAAATGCTCTGGCTTACTGATTTCAGAATCAGGGCGAACAATAATCACCTGCCATTCATCAATCCATGTCAAACCAATAAGTCGACTTGGAGCGCCTTCAGAACGAGCTGCTAATGCTGGAACATTTCCGCCTTCACGAAATAATGCAGGCAGTTGATGATCAAAATGATGAACAGATAGACCTTTACGGGCATCTTGTAAAACAGCAACATCAATACCGTGCTGTTCAAACTTTTCAATCAGTGTTCCACGTTTTAGTGAGATACCAGTTGCTGTTGGTACAGGACATCGAGTGACCCAAATTTCAGATAAACTACTCTTTACAAATTCTTTAGAATTTTCTTTTTTATCGAGAACAAGTGACATAGGTATTCCTTAGGATATTTCCAATTTCATATCACTTGTATTGAGCAGCTTTTATGCCAAATATGATTATTTATATTTTTCAATGGTTTAATTAAAATTCAATATCTATTTATTGTTTATATTTCATCATTTTTTTAAATCAGTGTTGATTTCACAGCAGCTCAAAAGGCAAAGCGTCTTCCTATTAATAATTAAAGACAACCCCATATTTTTTCAAATACATCTAAAATTGGCACACATTCTTATTGTTTACAGTTTTCATCGTGAATCCTAATTGTGTTCACAATTGCACGAATTGAGTCGCTATTAGAAACATCTGAGAAGGTTGATATTATGATTTTTTGAATATGTTTCAGGTTGGAACGATGAAAGTAGCACGATCATGAATTTCAAAGTCGCTCAAGCTAATTGTATAATCAGACATGGTTTTTGATTTAGTTTTCAAATGAAGCAAATATTTTCTGACAGCACTCAAATTAGCGTGGTTTCTACCTTTTCTCAATTAGTAAATTCGAATTTTCAAGGAGATATGAATGCGATTTGCTGGCATAGAGAGCTGGTTGGAGATTTTAAGGAAGTTGTAACTAAACTCGAGTTAAAAGACAATATTACTGAAGTTTCCGTTGAAGATCTCTTAGCACTGCAACTTTCAGAACAAGGTCTTGTAGCAAGAGAAATTCTTTTAAAGGATATCCAGCAATTAACTGATTTTGGTGCGTCTCCCTCTCTTAATTTACTTAAATGCTACGAACGCGATGAAGAGTTCGATTTCATTTCAACCGATGTATATTCCTATCATGTGGATCGTTCACCTATCGAAACAGATACGTTTTTATGTACCTATTATGGTCCTGCAAGTGAAATCCTCCCTTCTGATCAGGTTCAGCAAAAAATTGTAATTCCAGAAATACGAGAAAAACTTAAAGAACTACATGAGGGTTCAGAAGCTGAATTTGAAAAGTTCTTAGAAGAATATTTTTTTGATTTACATTATCAAGCTAAACCCAATGCCAAACCTGTCAATTTAGGTACAGGCCATCTTTGGCGTCTAGCGGTAGACCATCCAACACAACAAGCATTGCCTTGTGTTCATAGAGCGCCTATTGAAAAAGATGGCGAGTATCGACTGCTATTGATCTGTTAAGTATTTAATCTAGATCAACATTATTTATGGAAATATTAATTCATAATCAAAAACAGCACCCCCACTCTTGTTGTTGGTGCTGCACTTGGTCGTGCGTGAATAAATCCTCACAACATGATTTTTAATAATTCCATTTACCAGTTTATTTTTAAACCGAGTGAACCATTTAGCGCCTCACCCACATTTCCAGCCCCATATCCACCACCTGCCCAATATTTTTTGTTGAATAGATTGTTGATATTGGCATTCAATACCGCATCATATTTATTCAGTTTAAAATTATAAGATGTTCCCAAATTAACAAGCGTATAAGCTGGGACTTTCATTTGATTGGTATTGGTAATATATGAAGATCCATTATAACGAACATTCCCATGTACGCTTAAACCTTCAATCATTGGAAAACTATACTCAGCACTGGACACGGCTTGCCATTTTGCTGCAAATGCAGGGCTATTACCTTCAATGGCTTTATTCTCATCAGATACACGATTAATTTCACCGTCTAAACGAAGTAGTCCTAAACCGAACTTCAATTGATCAGATGGTTTATATGTCCCATTCATTTCCCAACCTTGATAAGTGGTCAGACCATCTTGAGTCAAATATTTTAAACTATTGCGAATAACATCCATCGCTTCTACACGCTCAACTTTAAATAAAGCTGAGCTCAAGCTAAATTGATCAAGATCATATTTAAACCCCACTTCATACTGCTTACTGACTGTGGCATCTAGTTGTTCACCCGCATTGGCATACGGTGCTTCAATGCGTTGCCCCCGTTCTATTCCTTCTACATAACTGCCATAAATAGTTGCATCCGGAATCGGTTTATAAATCAAAGCAGCGGTAGGTGTCGCTTTCTTGGTACTATACCCATTGTCAGAGCCACTTGCTGCTTCATTATCAAAATAGGTATATCGCACACCGAGAATAGCTTGCCATTGCGAACCAAAATGAAGGGTGTCGCTTAGGAAGCCATAGGTCTGACTTTCTGGTGTGCTTTCTGGTGATAAATAAAAGTTAGGCGTATGGGTTATTTTATAGTCAGGTTTTCGGTAGATGTTGCCTGTAAAATAATCACCCCAGAAAAATTCCGAATATTTATCAAAATTTCGGATATAGCCTGTACCCGCGACCAGCTCATGTTGAATTGATCCAGTCTGGATATTGCCTGTTAATTGCAACTGGTTTAAAAAGTACTGCGATAAACCCGCAAAACTATATAGATTCCCTTCATAATCGCCTTGCTCATTTGCAAGGTTGGCAAATATTTTATTCGATAGGTGTTTCTTGCGGGTATAACCAAAATCATATTTGGCAGTCCAGTCATCGTTGATTTTCCACTTTAAATTTGTAGAAGCAACCAAGGTCGCTGTTTTATAGTAGGAACCATCAATGTTGATATGATCATAGTCATAGTTGATTTTGGGTAGTTTTCCATTACTACCAATCACATCATAACTATCAAGATAGAACTGAATTGGCTCATGTTTTCGATTGTTATATTCGTAAATAACATTGCTTTCCCAAGTTAAATCATCAGTTAATTGCTTATCGAATGCAAATGATGTCACAAAGCGGCGATTATCTGTTTCATTATAGGCCGTGCCTGCATCTCCCCCCAAAGTGAAGCGATAGTTTAAATCTAGGCTGTCCAAATGATTACTATTGTCGACATAAGCAGAAAATAGGCTCGAATTGCGATAATCAAGTTGTAAACTGCTTTTTGGAATTGCTGTAGGGCGTTTTGTTTGATAACTAATAGCTCCTCCTGGTGTGCCAAAGCCATACATAAAACCAGTTAGTCCTTTTAAAGCAGTGACACTTTCAGCAACCTCTACAGGAAAATCGCCACCCCAAGATAAATACACCGGAACACCATCAACATAGTAGTTGCGAACACCTAATCCACGAATTTGGGTACCCCACCAATCAGTAGACATTGAGTTGGTTGGAGTATAAACAGATGCATCATTGGCAAAAATCTGTCCTATCGATTTTGCACCGCGCTTTTCAATGTCACTACTTTCAACAACTGTTATAGAAAAAGGTGTATCCAGTATCGACTTATTGCCTAAAACCCCCGATTGTGTCTGTCTTTTTAATCCACGTGGCTGGTCTTGTGCAGAAACACTAATCACGGGAAGTTGAGAAGCATCTGTTGATTTTTCTATACCATTCACGGCAATACTTTTTAATTGTCCGACTTCGCGAATTTGTTTGGGCTGCTGAGAAGTCTTGTTATTTTTCTCAATCGTCCAGCCACCATGGTCTTGCTGAACTAATTGTAATTTTGTACCTTTTAAAAGCTGTTCGAATCCTTCTGCAACAGTATAAGAGCCCTCTAACCCTAGGGTATTTAGTCCTTTGGTTAAATTGGGATCAAATGATAATGCGATACCCGATTGCATAGCAAAACTGGATAATGCTTGTCCCAACTGACCTGATCGAATCTCATAGTGTTGTTGTGTTTGCTTATCGGCAGCATAGGCTGTGGCTGAAATACCGTATATAGCACTGAGTATTGCGATCCCGATTGCTTTTGTAAGCACAGTTTTTCCCTGTTGAGCGTACATGTTTTCCCCTAGTCATTAACAATGATATGTTCCTTATCATCTATGCCAGTTGAGAATTAAAATCAGCTCATAAAAAAATGATTTTTTTCTGTTATTTATTCTGCGGCTTGAATATGGGTGAAATAACCACCTGCGTACTGCTCAATTTTAAGATCATAAGTCTGTGCAAGCATTGCATAGACTTTTTCGAAATGATCAATTGGATAGGTTCCTGATATTTTAATGTTTTCAACATCAGTATTGGTTCGCATTATGCCTTTTTGATAGGGTTGTAAACGAGCAACAAACTCTTTTAAGCTCATTTCATTCACCATTAAAAAACCTTTCGTCCATGCGATACTGCTTTCCTCATAGTTTTTTGTTTTATCTATCGCATGCGCATTAAAGCTCAGCTGTTGTCCTGCTTCAACGATTTGCTTGTGCTTTGATTGCTGTGCAGAAACACGGACCTTTCCTTGTGTTACAGTGACCATTGAATACTCTGGCGTCATTTTTACCAAATATTTTGTTCCTAAGGCTTGTGCTGAACCTTGTTGGGTATTCACCACAAATGGGCGATTAAGTTGGTCATGTCGAGTTTCAATCCAGATTTCACCTTTGCGTAAAATAATGGTTCGTTGTTGGTTTGTATATTCAACATCTATGGCAGAAGCGGCATTCAGTAAGATGACTCCGCCATCTGGCAAGGTAATACTTTTTCGCTCACCTATGCCACTGCGATAGTCAGCAAACCATTGCATCTGTTGATTACTTAAATAAAAACCTGAACACAGCGGAATAAGTGCCAATAACCATAAATATTTTTTATGATATTGCTTTGATGAGTAGCCCACTTTTTGTACGACAGGTATTACAAGATCGATCGGGACATCTGAAAATTTTGTTTGTAGTAATAACGCCTTTTCCCAAACCTTTTGATGTACAGCACTTTGTGATTGCCACTGCTGTAGTTGTTCAAGTTCATGTGATGACAGCTCATTTTCTTGCATGCGTATGAGCCATTCAATCGCTTGCTCTAAAACTTGTTGTTTATCCAAATTGGACATGAGTTTAGAGATCCTCAGCAGCTAACATTGCTTGCAAACAATGAAGGTAAGCCCGCTGAATATTACGTTTCACGGTACTAACTGAAATATCCAAGCGATCTGCAATTTCTTGATATTTTAATTTTTCTAACTGGGCATACAAGAACGTTAGAACCACGCTGTAGGGTAACTCTGCTAATAACGTTATAACCTCTACTAAGGTTTCAATAATTATGATTTGACGCTCTGGTGATGGTTGTTGTATTTCAGGTTGCTCAATTAAAACCTCAAGATAAGCACGCTCCACTTCCTTTCGCTGTAACCAGTTCACCATCAGCCCTTTCGCGATATTGACGAGATAGGCTCTGGGTTGCTGAAATTCTAATTGTTGCTGTCGTGCCAACAGACGCAAAAAAGTGTCTTGAGCTAAGTCTGCAGCATCTGCTGAGTTTCCTAGTTTTTTATATAACCAGTGATAAATCCATGTGTGGTGCTGCTGGTATAGCATTGAAATTTGCTGGTCTATCGCAGGAGATGACATAAAATACGCCATTCGATTATACAAATAATAATTATTATCATTTAAAGTCTTTCTAAATTCAATTGTAATTTATCACTAAACTTTCATCCCTATTCATAGGTTGAAATTATGCTTCCATTCCTTTCTTATTTTCACCAAAACGCTAAATAAAGGAACATTGTTGTTCCTTCTTTCTGCTATGCAATAGCCGTTGATATCTAAAATCAACTTATGCTCTTACAAGATATTGATCCAGATTTTTTAGTGCCAAGCTGATGTTTGATAATAGAATTTGTTCCGAATAACCATCTCTTGCCTGTACAGATAAGCCATGTAAAACCAGCCCATAATATTGCCCTAATTGTTCAGGGTCGGCATCCTCCAGCAATTGACCATCTCGTTTAGCCTGCTCAAAACGTTGAATCAGACTATTAACACGCTGAATGCGCTGCTGTTTCATCCAGACGAGAAGATCTTGATTTTCTTCACTTAATACACTTGCTGAAGAAACAACCATACAGCCATACGCGTGATTTGTTTGAGTGTATAACTTGATCGCTTCTTGAAATAATTGGGTTATTACTGCTTTGATATTTTGCTGCTGCAATGCTTTGACTGCAAAGCCACCTTCATTTTGTTCGTAATGTTTAACAGCTTCTCTAAAAAGCGCTTCTTTTGAACCAAATGCTTTATAAATACGTGCTGAAGCAATCCCCAAAACCTCAACTAAATCTGACATGGATGTTCCTTCGTAACCATGCTGCCAGAAAAAATCTCGTGCTTTGACCAAGGCTTTTTCTCGATCAAACTCTCTTGGTCTACCCGCCATAGTGCTTCTTTTATCAAATTTAGTGTTTTTTATTATTAATCGGAAAAATATTTTTCGCAAATAAATCAATATGATTTGTTGTATCTATACCCAATTTATGACTGTGATTTAAAAAATGAGTTGTTTTTAATTCACATAAAGCCTATTGTTTGTCGATCGACAACAAATTGAGTTTCAAAGATGCAAACAATCAAAGGCCCAAGTATTCATCTCGCGCAATTCAGCGATCATGTGTTTCCATTCAATAATTTAGCAAGCATTTCAGCATGGGTTGCGGACAATGGCTTCAAGGCTGTTCAACTTCCTGCGTGGGATAAGCGATTATTTGATGTCAATTTAGCAGCGCAAAGTCAAAACTATTGTGATGAGATCACAGGGATTTTAGATCATAACGGTTTGCAAATTAGTGAGTTAAGCACACATATTTTTGGGCAATTAATGGCGGTTCATCCTGCTTATGACGCTTTATGTGATGGTTTTGCACCAGATCATTTACATGGAAAGCCAAAAGAAAGAATGCAATGGGCTGAGCAACAGATACTTGCTTCAATTCAAGCATCTGCTCGTTTGGGTCTACACGAGATGGGAACATTCTCTGGTTCTTTAGCATGGCCTTATATCTTTCCCTTCCCGCAACGTCCTGAAGGGCTGATTGAAACTGCTTTTGATGAACTTGCGCGTCGTTGGATGCCAATTCTCAATACCTGTGATGAGTACGATGTCAATCTTTGCTATGAGATTCATCCAGCTGAGGATTTACATGATGGTGCGAGTTTTGAAATGTTTTTAGAACGTACCAAATATCATCCGCGTTGCAACATTTTGTTTGATCCTAGTCATTTTATTCTTCAGCAGTTGAACTATTTAGAATACTTAGATATCTACAAGGACTTCATCCGTATGTTCCATGTAAAAGACGCCGAGTTCACACCAACAGGCCGTCAAGGTATGTACGGTGGCTATCAAAATTGGGGAGATCGAGCTGGTCGTTTCCGTTCTACAGGAGATGGCCAAGTTGATTTTAAATCGATTTTCTCAAAATTAGCATATAACGACTATCAGGGTTGGGCAACTTTAGAATGGGAATGTTGTCTAAAAAATAAAGATGATGGTGCACGTGAAGGTGCTGAATTTATTAAGAAAAATATTATCCATGTAACCGATAAGATATTTGATGACTTTGCCGCTGCGCCCGTAAATCAATCACAAATCAACCAACTATTGGGCATTTAAGCGTAGAACGAGAAATAATGATGACGACGCACACTGAAAAATTATCAAAGCAATTTAATCATCACTACATCCATATTGAAGCTAAAAAATTACATTATGTATCCATAGGTAATGGGCCTGCTGTTTTACTGATTCCGGGCTGGCCGCAAACATGGTATGCATGGCGCCATGTCATGGCTGAGTTGGCTCAACATGGTTATCAAGCGATTGCCGTTGATCCACCTGGAACGGGTTACTCAGCTCCACTTGATGGTCACTATGATACTGGACGTATTGCAGCCATTCTATCTAGCCTGATGTCTGAACTTGGACATCATCGCTATGCGGTTATTGGGCATGATATCGGGATGTGGGTGGGTTATGCGCTTGCCTGCGACTTTCCTGAATCAGTCACCTCTCTTGCTGTCACCGAGGCTGTTATTCCAGGGTTAGCTCCACCGCCCGCAGTTTTTGTTCCACCTGAACAGAATATTTTTCTCTGGCATTTTATGTTTAACCAGATTAGCGATTTGCCTGAAGCTTTAGTCATGGGGCGTGAAGAAACTTATCTCAATTATATTTTTGATAAATGGTCATGGCATCGAGATAAAGTTGCTGCTGAAACCTATATAGAGGCTTATAAGCTTTCAGGACGTTTAACAGCAGGTTTTAATTACTATCGCGCCATCCCTGAAACCATTCGTCAAAATAAACTAAGGGAAACCAAAATTTTAAACATGCCCGTATTCGCAATTGGTGCTGAGCATGCAACAAACAATGCGCCTTATGAAACCATGAAAAAGGTGAGCACTCAGTTATCGAGTGCAATTGTCAAAGATTGCGGACATTTCATTATGGAAGAACAACCAGAAGTATTTTGTTCATTGATTCTTAATTTTTTACAGCAGGAAAAAGCAAGATGACTTTAAATATTGAAATCGAAAATTGGCTTAAGTCTCAGTCTGCGCTGCCCGCTGCTAATACATTGGATGAACTGAGGGCACAGATAAATCAATCGATTATCCAACAACAAGGTATTGATCGAGATTCATCTTATCAACACAGCTTTACTGTTATGACTGAGGATCAAGCAGAAATTGAAGTTCGTGTTTATGTTCCCTATGCCTTAGAACATGTACAACAACGCTCCGCGATGGTCTTTGCACACGGCGGTGGATGGTGTCTTGGCAGCCTAGATGCATGGGATCGTACTTGTCGTTTATTGGCAGAATCAACGATACAAGTGATATTTTCTGTCGACTATCGTTTAGCACCTGAAATTAAGTTCCCGATCCCATTAACCGATTTTTTTACTGCATTGTCTTATATTCAGCAAAATGCTTCGGTATTTGGTCTTGATAAAAACCGTATTGCAGTGGGTGGAGACAGTGCTGGAGCAAATATCGCAGCAGCAGCCTGCCTACTGGCAAAACAACACCCTGATATTAAAATCAGTCATCAACTGCTGTTCTACCCAGCATTAGATGCCACCATGAGTAACGCTTCTTATCAAACATATGCGCAGGGTTTTGGTTTAACGACGGCAACCATGGCTTATTGTTGGGATCAGTATCTTAATACTGAGTCAGACAAAGTAAATGAACTAGTCAGCCCTTTGCTCGTGCATTCATTACAAGGCTTACCCGATGCCACGATTTTTGTATGTGAATACGATCCACTTCGACATGATGGTGAAAAGTATGCAGAGAAATTGCAAGCTGCTGGGGTCAATGTGAAATTCCATTTGTTAGCAGGCATGATTCATGGTGCTATTCATATGTTAGCGATCACATCAGCTGCGAGAGAAATATATGATAAAGTCCGAATATAAATAATTGTGTGCTAAATGACTGAGTCATTAATTTTTTTTAAACGTCCTATATCGATGCAGGTATAGGACGATTTACTTTTAACTTAATAAGAAAAAAACACGCGCTAGACGAGTTTTGTATGTTGATAGTGCTGGATAAACTGCTCAATTTTAGAGGGGATTTCACGATATTGTTTTTTAATTGCCAGTTCCATCAATTCTATTTGGACTTGTTCTTGTGCAAGCATATAGTCTAAAAACTCACGATCAGTATCTGCTCCTAAAGCATGGACTTGTTTTAAGTCCTCCAGATAAACTTTGGTTTTTGCATAAACCAGTTTAAGTAACTCATCCAACAAGAAAGATGGCGTTGAACTGATCAGTGATGCTTTTGCCTTAGTCAAAAAAGATGGCGTTGCATCGAGACCTAACTTCTCTGCATATGCAAAATAATGTGCTGTATTGAACTGTTCTAACTTTTCATAAGCACTCCAGAAAATATATTCTTGTGTTCCCTTTACGCGATTGGCGATACGTGCAATTGCGATAAGCGCAAAAGCACGATTTTGCAATTCATAGTGAATTCCATTTAGAAACTGTTGAGACCGCATATTTATCCCTTACTCATTAGAATGAAGACCATGTAATTCAAGGCGATTACGGAACAATCACAGACTTAATGTCTGTTTGTGAATAACTTCTTTGGCAGCACGTATACCAGACTGTAAAGCACCATCTAGATAGCCACTCCATTCGGTTGCCGTTTCTGTACCCGCCCAATGAATTCGATCGACGGGCTGTCTGATGCAATCGCCATAAGTGGTCATCACTCCTGGTGGCATATGCGCAACATATCCCCCTTGAGACCACGCTTCAGTGAGCCAATCTTGTTCCACATACTCCAAAGGATGTGCTGCTTGTTGACCAAAGTAATAAACAAAATCTGCAATGACCCGTTGGCGACGCGTATCAACATCAAGCGAACTTAATTCAATTGCATAATCACCTTCGATCAATCCCAATAAGACACCATGACTTGCTCCTTCTGGAGATTGATCAAACACAACGCTGACTGCTCGATCTGTCGCAACCACAGCACCATTTAAGTTTTGTTGCTTCCAAAAAGCGTTGCTATAGGCCAAATGAACTTTAATCACAGCACCCATGGTCATACTTTGTAATAACCGTTCACGCTTTGTAGGTAACGGTGGTGTGTAATGAATTTTGGATGCAAGTCCAGGCGGTGTGGCAATGATGATATTTTTTGCCTTATAGCTGTGGGCTTTACACACAACTCTGACATGATCGGCATGCTGCTCAACAGCTAAAACGGGTGAATTTAGGATTAAATGCTCTTGTAATTGATCTGCAATACGCTTGGAAATTTGCCATGCACCACCGATGAATTTATCTTGCTGTGCTCCACCTTCAGTTGAGATAAGACTTTCAAGTCCATGCCCTTGTCTAAAATATTCGAGAAAAAACAGATAGGACAATTGAGAGGTGTTACAACAGAAGAGTGCCCCTACGATGGTTCGCATAAAATCTCGCGCACCGTCTGTTCGCACATGTTTTAACAGCCAACTTTCAACCGACTCTGCATCCCATTGCTTTGCCTGTGCTGCTAACCAAGGTTCACCATTCGGCAATGTTTGAGCTTCTTTATTCCAACGGCGCTCAAGTAGCGCAATTTCAAGCAGTGAAGCAATTGGCAGCTTGGGGATATTGGAGCGATATGATTTGACTAAACCCTTACGGCTGACCAAGCTCGCGCCTTTGATAAATTGAGGATAGGTTTTAACACCCAGTTCTTTGGCCTGTGCCAATAACAGTTGTTGTTGCGGACCAACCCATTGCCCACCTAGATCAATGGTTTCTCCATAGATTTCACCTGCTTTTGAGCGCCCACCGACACGATCACGCGCTTCTAAAAGCAATACATCTTTACCCGCTTTCTTTAATTCCAATCCGGCTTTTAAACCTGCTAAACCAGCACCGACCACAATTACATCCCACGTTTTTTCAGTTGTTTGAGTATCCATCAATATTTCCTGCTATTAAAATTATCATCCATATTTTAATGAACGCGTTCATTAAAATTAAATTTGATTTTATGGAACGTGTTCACTAAAATCAATAGCTATGGAAAATAATCAAACAAAAGCACCCCGCCGTGGACGTCCTCCGCGCAGTCAGGAACAAATTGAAGCCAATCGAAATGTGATTATTCAGGCGGCCAGAGACCTATTTGCAGCACATGGATACGAAGGTGTATCTATGCGTAAAATTGCAGCCCAAGCAGACTGTTTACCCGCAACGCTCTATACCTTATTTCCGAGTAAAAGACAGTTACTGCACCATATTTGGGAAGTGATTTTTTTAGATTTAATGCTTGAACTTGAAGAATGCTACAACAATAGTCCTGAATCAGAACGACTACAAAAGCTATGTACTGCTCAAGTTGATTTTTGGTTAAATCGACCAAATGATTGCAGAGCAATTTTTTTGATTGAAGATCATCCACAGAATGCTGAGGAACATTATTTTGTCGATGCTTCACAAGCAGTCCCTCAATTAGAAATTTACACCCGTGCAATTAAGGAAGCACAAGCCCGTGGTGAAATACGTGCAGGTGATGCGAACGAAATCAAGAACGTTCTACTCTGCAGTATGTTAGGGATTACTTTAAGTCTGATTGGTATTCCAGAATATCCTTGGGGAAATCCAAATACTTTAAAAGAGATGACGATCAGTGCATTGATCAAGGGATTGAGCTAAGGAAAAGATCATGGCTAAAGCAACTGCCGCAGCGCAAATCCCATATTTATTCCAAACTGCTTGGAATGAGCATGATATGGCTGCGTTTGCCTCGCTCTTTTGTGAGGATGCAAGTTTTGTGAATCGCTTTGGGCATTATGTAAAAGGTATAAAAGAAATTGTTGCCTTACATCTTCCTATTCATGAAACCATCTATCGCGATTCGACGCTTCAGAATGAAATCATAGAGCTGAGCCCAATCACAGATGATGTCGTTATTATCCATTTTTGGAGCAGATTAACAGCAGGTTTAGCTCACCCTGCTGGTATACATCAGGTAGATACATTGATTCTTGCTGTCTTATGCAAACAGAACGGATGTTGGTTGATTCGTGCCGTAGAAAATGTGACATTTACCAATCCAAGAACTGGGCAAGCAATCTTAAGAGATAGCTTATAATTGAAATAAACTCTGCCCTAAAAATTTGTGATTCATCGCTTAGTACAAATCTCTAGGGCTATTTTTGATCGACAAAAAATGTAGAAATCAAAAAAATTAGTTTTATCGATTAGAAGCGTATATTCCATGACAACTGTGCCGTGCGTGGTGCGCCAAGGAATAAATAATCGTCCCCAGCAAAACTACCAACATCTCGCCAATATTTCTTATTGAATAAATTATCTACGTTGACTCTCAACGTGTTGTCATAACCATAAGCACGGAAATTATAAGCTGCTCCGACATTAAATACGCTATAACCAGACACTTTTACTGTACCTGTTTTCTCCGCATATTTACTGCTACTGTACTGCATACCTGCTAATAAACGTAAGCCATCCACTTGCGGTAGTTGATAAGACACATAATTTGCGAAACGCACACTAGGTGTATTTTGAGTTTGATGCCCTTGATATGCCTCAACCTGTATATCTTTCAGACGTGAACGTGTCAGTGCTAAAGTTGATGTAATATCAAAGTTTTGACTTAAACGGCCTTGTAAACCAAGTTCAAGGCCAAAATTATCTCGTTCACCATCAGCTACATAATAGTTGTCTGAATTGGTATATTGGTTATCTTGTTTTAAATCAAACAAGGCTGCAGTTAAAAGTAAGTTTTGCCACTGCTGTTTAATCCCTAATTCATACTGGGTTGAATGCATAGGAGCCAAAGTAGCATAAGCATTGCCTTCAATACCTTTATCTGGATTACCTACAGCATAAGCAGGTGCTTGAGTACCATCACTTAAACCTTTGGCATATGACGCATATATATGAGTGCGTTCCCAAGGTTGGTACATCAATGCAAATTGTGGCAAGAAGCGATTAAAATTAGTATCTCTAATTTTATTGCCTTCAGCATCATAAGCATCCTCATTTAAATGCAAAAGTTTACCACCTGCTAAAACTGACCAGTTGTTGTTAAAATCAATCTGATCAATCAAATTAAGGGCTGTTTGTTGGCTGTTTAATGACTTGTAATGATTAGCTAAAGCTTTTTCGCTTGGTATGTAGGTAGCAGGATCCTCATAAATATTACCTGTGGATTGAGGAGCCTCAGATGCAAGTTGAAAGATAGCATCATATTGCGTATGGCGTTTATAGCTTTGGGATAACTCTAAACTAAGCTTGTGTTGCCATGATCCTGTGTTAAATTTTCCGTTTAATCCTGCTTTAAATTGGTTGGTTAGATAGCTGTCATCAGGGCTACGAAACTCATAAATGTCATAGTTACCATTTTGGTCAAAGTAATTGCCCTTAGTTTGGCATACATCGCTATAACAACCCCAAGCAAATGCAGAATAATCATCAACCACTACACGACTTTGTGATGCTGAAAAGTTTGCAGTCCAATCATCATTTACTTGGTAGGTATACTTTAAACCAGTATTCAGACTCTCATTAATTACAGGTTTACCCCAGCTTTGATGCCCCAATAAACGATCCCACTCAACATTTGTAGGTACATTTTTGCCATCAAGCAATTGGTAACCAGGTACAGAGCGCTGACGTTGACGTTGAGTTTCAAGATCAAATTCAAGTTTTGAGCGATCTGAAATTTTCCAATCCAAAGCCAGTGAACCAAACCAACGTTGTCCATTAGCATGCTCTACATAAGGATGGATTTCTTCTTTGGCGAGATTAACCCGATAGCCAAATTGCTGATCTGCGCCAAGTAAACCACCCAAGTCTGCGGCTACACGATTGCCACCATTATTATCTGTTTCCAATGTAAGAGAACGAATATCTTTAGGCCGTTTAGTCACATAGTTAACCACACCAGCGGGTGTAGACATCCCACTTTGAATAGCACTAATACCCTTTAAAATTTCAACCTGTTCTTTATTTTCAAGTGCAACATTTTGCTCACCCCGTAACAAATTACCATTTAATAAGTAACTTGAACCTAAATTCAAAGCAAAACCACGCATAACAAAATTTGGATAATAACCAATAGGTGCATATCCATCACCAACTGCTGCATCATTTTTAACGATATCCGATAGTGTTTTTGCATGTTGATCTGCAATTCTTTCCGCGGTTACTGTACTGATGGATGCTGGGATTTCAGCAAGATTCTGTTGAGTAAAACCCGATAAATTAACAGTCGGTTGATAATAAATCCCCCCTGCTGTCTGGGCTTTTACTGTGATAGGTGCTAAGCGTGGTGTATCAGCTTCAGTTTCAGCATAAACTGATACGGAACTTAGCCCGAGACATGAAAAAGAACCAACCGCCAATAATGCTTTTTGTAAACGAGAAAATGGATACGTTTTCACAGTCTTTGCCTAACCCCAGAAGATAATTTTTCAGCATGAATTTTACGGGCTTGAGTATTCACAATTTTCTGGAATTGAACAAGCATGTTCTGCACCATATCTTAGTTTTCTTATAATTTTTTTGACACAAAACAATTGAAGAAATAGATGTTAGTGTTATTTGAGTTTTTGGGTGGCACTTCGATTGTTTAGGGTGATGACTTTAATCGTGGAAAAGTGAAATCCCTTTAGATACTTTTGATCTGAAAATTTACGATCAGGCTACTGGCTTATAATTTATCGAGAGCTACACATAACCTGTAAACACACCATGACGATTGGCTTAGAAAATATATTGAATAATCAGTACTACTTACTCTACAGTCAACGCATGAGAAATAGTAACAATACCAGCCATTTGGTCGCGAATGGTGTAACACTTAAAGTATCTTATAGTCATAAGTGGTAAACAAAATAAGTCAGTAATAGCTGCCATAGCCGTTGTTACTGACTTACTCCATTCCTATTAGAGATAAAATGATGATATAAATCTCAATCTATATTAATAACCATAAATGAATAGCAAATGGTCCAATCAAAACCATCAAAATTCCAGCGATCACCATCGTCAGACTTGCAATCACCCCTTCCTCGCTATTACGTTGTTGCGCCCTCACCGTTCCAAAACCGTGTGCTGCATTACCAAATGCTGCACCATTTGCCACATTTGAGCGAATTTTGGTGATGGCTAAAATTGCGTCTCCACAAACCATCCCAACCAAACCTGTAATTACAGTAAATAGCGAAACCAAAGCAGCGGAACCATGAATATCTTCAGCTAAAATCATGGCAAAAGGTGTTGAAATGGAACGTGCCATTAGGCTATTGGTTACTTCAGGACTAAAATGAAATAACTTTGCCATTTCATACGCGGATATTACGCCAACACTCATTCCGACAATAATCGCAACTGATAGAACGCCTAGGTTTTTACGGATCGTTTCCCGATAGCGATAAATCGGCACGGCGAAGGCGACGGTTGCAGGCCCGAGTAAATTCACAATCCACTGAGTATCTTGCGCATAGGTCTGATATGAAATGCCGAAAATCATCATCAAGATAATCGTAAGTACAGGCACACTAATCGCTGGAGATAACCATAATTGTGGATATTGTTGATATACACGTTTTGCCAACACATATGCAATTAAAGTCCAGATCAAACAAACAATTGACCAAATGTTCATACGGATGACCTTTAGCTATGCTTCTGTTGAAAGTGTTTTCGTGCTTGTAGAAAATTCTTGAAAAGGTTGTAGTAGTGAATAGTTAAGCATGTACTTAACATAACCGAAACAGTACCAACCGCAATACTCAATACAATTTGCCATCCTTCGGTCATAAACAGATTTTTGTATTGCACCACCGCCACCACGACGGGAATAAAAAACAGCAATAGCTCACCTAAGACAAATGTAGCACCCATGGCAACTTGATCCATCTTGATAATTTTAAAGAGTAAGCTAAAAAGCAATAAAAACATTCCCAATATCCCTGCTGAAACAGGAATACCGAACTTCTGATTTAAGACATAACCCGCCAACCAAAACGCAGCGAGAATCAAGATTTGTTTAACTAATGCCAACAGTGAATTTTGTGGGAGAGATTTTGAAACAGCTTCGGTACTCATTTTAAGAAATTAAATGGTGAACAACATGATTATCTTATCTAGGTCAAAACCGCATAATATGAATTATTCATGTTAAAATTATGCTCAAATAGAATAATTTTAGTTTGATTATGCTTTCACTCAAATCGTTACAATGCTTTGTTACATTGGTAAAAACCAAAAGTTTTACCCGTACTGCAGAAGATTTATGTCTTACTCAACCTACAATTAGTAAAACGCTACAACAGCTTGAACAACAACTTCAGGTACAACTCTTTGTAAAACCTGAATATGGTCGTAAAAGACAGGTGGAACTGACTGAAATTGGGCAGCGTGTTTATCAACATGCGGTAGGATTATTGCAGGCAGAACAAAATATCTTTCTGGAAATCGAAAATTATCAACAATTAAAAACAGGCACCTTAAAACTCGGTGTTCCACCACTCGGTTCGCAACTACTCACCACAGCCCTGTTTGATTATCACCAACAATGGCCAGATATCGAGCTTTCCTTTCTTGAAGTAGGCTCTAAAGGAATAGAACAAGCTCTACTTAACAATGAGCTGGACGTTGGTGTGTTATTGCAGCCTTTCGATCGCCAGACTTTTAATAGTATTGAATTATGTGATTACCCATTAATGGTTCTATTGCGACGCGATGCAGCTTGGTCAACACGAAAAAAAATAAATCTGGAAGAGCTACAACATCAATCCTTTTTAATGTTTCCTGAAAATTTTTCGCTGAACAGTATTATTCTTGATGCTTGCCAACAGTATGGCTTCTATCCAAGTATCGCTTGTCGTACCAGTCAATGGAATTTACTGGCGGATATGGTGTTACAACGTATGGGTATTGCTCTACTGCCACGATATTATACCGACATGCTTGATCCCAATTTATTTGCAGCAATACCATTGGAAAAGCCTAATATTCAGTGGCATTTAGTTATGGCATGGAAACAGAATCTCCCGATATCACCTGCTGTACAGGCTTGGCTTGAGGTTATCCATCAACATTTTCAGACGATCCAACCAAGATTTTAGTAATAAAATTCGCATAAAAACAGATAAAGCTTTAGCACAAAAAAGCTACCCAATCCTGAATCAGCTCGCCTAGACTAGAGATATCTGTTGATCATATGGCAAATAACAATGAGTGAATCAAACTATATACCACCACAAGTTTGGCAATGGACTGGAGAAAAATCTGATTTAAATCAACCTACCTCGGGCAGCCGCTTTGAACATACATTACCAATTGGTAAACATCCGCTTCAACTGTATTCCTTGGCAACACCGAATGGTCAGAAAGTGACGATCCTGCTTGAGGAGCTATTAGCCTTAGGCCATCAAGATGCTGAATATGATGCTTGGTTAATTAAAATTGGTGAAGGACAACAATTCAGCAGTGGCTTCGTGGAAATTAATCCGAACTCTAAAATTCCAGCATTAGTTGATCATAGTCAAACTCCGCCAATACGTGTTTTTGAATCGGGTTCGATTCTGCTCTATTTGGCTGAAAAATTTAAAGCCTTTATTCCGACCGATCTAGCCGCACGTACTGAATGCCTAAATTGGTTATTTTGGCAAATGGGAAGTGCACCATACCTCGGCGGTGGTTTAGGGCATTTCTATGCTTATGCGCCTGTAAAAATTGAATATGCAATTAACCGCTTTGCTATGGAAACCAAGCGTCTATTAGATGTTCTAGATCAGCACTTAGCAAAACATGAATACTTGGCTGGCACAGAATATAGCATTGCGGATATTGCCGCTTTTCCGTGGTACGGCAGCATTGTCAAAGGTTGGGTTTATAATGCTGATGAATTCCTAGCTGTAGATCAATATAAACATGTACAACGTTGGGCCGATACGATTTTAGCGCGCCCTGCCGTACAGCGAGGTCGAATGGTCAATCGTACTTTCGGAGACTTAGCAACCCAACTGCATGAACGCCATGATGCAAGTGATTTTGAAACCAAAACTCAAGATAAACTTTGATCATAATGGTTTATAGCTAAATTCTTATGTTAGTTCGCTAACATAAGAATTTTATAATTGGTCACATAGAAAAATAGCAAAAATCTTGAATGTTGTGATTGATCGTTTCTATGTTGAGAGAAATACAAACCATGGATGTGTTTAAAGGTATTTACATGATCCCAGCTCAATTTTGTTATCGCGGTATAGCTTTAATTGTTTGTTTAACGCTAAGTTCATCAAATTGTTTGGCAAAAAACTTAGCACTTTTATTAAATAAAGATTTGCAAGAATCATCAATTACAATCAATGGCAGTGAATTTCTTCAAAAAAATCTAACACAAACACTTGCAGATCAAAAATATCAGTATTTTTCGGTTAAAAAAGAACAAGGCGTTATTTATGAAGCGTATATCAGACAATGTGCTGGTGATTATTTAAAAAATCTTGATAAAAATGAAGCCAAAGCATTCGAAGTGTGTACCCATGAAGTCATGGATAGTTTAGATGAATTGATGAACCAAACCAAAGCTTTGCGTATACATTATACTGGAACTCAATATGTCTATGATGGCGATGAGAACACGACCCCATTCCATTATTATTCTTTTATGCATGTTAAAAACTTCTATATGACCAATACGCAAAAACATCCAATGTATGGGGTGATATATCGCTGTAAAGTGAAAGCTGAGACAATGGGATTAGAGCAATTTGTTGAGTATGCGAAAAATAATTGTGCCAACACAATGGCTGCATCCCCCTAATTCACTTTGAATGGGATGATGGTAGCACTGCGCATTGTTACTATTACTTGTTGGTCTAAAATGCTGATCAGACTGCTGCTCAGTTATTCATTAAAGCTACTTAAGTATGTATAAAGTAATATTTTACCTATCAATGTAATCAATATAAAAACATAGATTTCATCATAACAAGTTGTATAAACAGAGTTTTTACGATTTTTGTCAATTTTATTAAGACATTTTCACTATTCAAAAAAGTCAATCAATTGCGCTATTTTCGCTATTTTGTATTTCAGACTTTGGCTTTATTCTGAAATATAGAATGGATAAAGCATAGAAGCATCCTAACCTAGGATGTCTGTATTCAATAGATGGGAGCAGTGAGTTGAGTAATAGATTACAGTCTAAAAATGATGGGATACAATTTCCAATTCAATCTGGCAAGCAGACTCCCAGTACAACAAATACAGCAAAAAAGATTTTATATGCCGCATTGAGCAGTGTGAATTCGCCATTAGCTCCACAACTTAAAAATGAGAAAAATTGGAGAAAAAAATATCCAGCTTACTTTCAAGAACTTGTTAAAACAGGTATCAGCTCCGTACATTATCCATTACTCATTGCTCAGAATGGTCTAGATACTGCTAAAAGTCTCTTCACCTTTAACCGAGCTGGTCAACAATCGACCTTAGAACAGGCCATGTCTGATATTGAAAACCAACCTTTTGATCGCTATGTCTTAAAGGGTGTAGGTAATTCTACTATTGAACCTTGGTATATTCCTTTCAATGGAGAAAAATTACAGGGACAAGCATTACGCGAACAAATAGATCGTTGGGAAAATCAGAAAGTTATCGAACCTAGCCATGCAAAAGCATTGCGCCTACTCCAAGCCCATCCAGAATGGTTTGATCTATCTTCACGGACGATGGTGTTGTTCGGTGCGGCTTCTGAAGCAGGTCCCCTCAGTTGGTTAGCAAAATGGCGCGCCAATATTATTGCGATTGATTTACCAAATCCTCAAATATGGGAAAAAATTACTCAAACAGTTCAGCAAGGTAACGCGACATTAATTGCGCCACAGATTAGCTTAGCCAATAAAGAAAAACAGCTAGGTGCGAACTTATTGACTCAAACCCCAGAAATTGCGAATTGGCTGAATACCTTTACAGAAACCTTAGATCTGGCAGGTATTGCTTATTTAGATGGTGAGAAACATGTCCGTGTTTCAATCGCCATGATTAGCATTATGGAGCAAGTGAGCAAACAGAAAGCGGACAGTAGTATCATGTTTATGCTGACGCCTACTGATATTTATGCGATTCCAAAATCTGTAGTGAATTCAATACAAGAAAAGATCCAACAACGTCCAGTTTTGGAAAAACTAGTAACTAAATCCATTCACAATATTTCCTTGACTAACTTCTTTAAACCAAATGCAAAGCAGTTAATTCAATCTGATAATGGTCAACAATACGGCATCTCCGATTGTATGGTCATTGAACAAGGACCGAACTATGCTCTTGCTAAGCGCCTACAGCAATGGTTTGCAATACGCAGTCGCGCACGTGGCCAAAAGACAGTCATCAATATTGCCCCTTCTACAACAACCCACTCCGTGGTTAAAAATCCAATTCTCAAAGCAGCCTTTGCGGGTGCGGACTTATTTAAAGTAGAAACATTTAGTCCTGAGACAACCAATGCCATTATGGCTGCACTTTGGGTACATGATTTAAATAACCCAGAAAGTGCAACCAATCCAAGTAAACAACTGAATCATCCATTAGAGTTAATCATGGAAAATGCAAACCATGGTGGCTTATGGCATGTACCTTACTTGGCGAGAACCGCCTTGCCCTTTGCAGCTGCATATGGCTGGATAAGAGAAAAGCTCTGACAAAAAAAATTTTAAGCACAGCGAGAAAATGCATAGCGCATCTTCTCGCTTTTATATTACACACAAGTTATTGCAAGTAATTATCATTATCATGCATAATTAATGAAATTTCACTTAATTATGATGAGTAAATTGACAATGACTACGCAAAAAATGACCTCAAACGATAACAATATACTCAAACAAAAAGATCATATGCGAAATCTCGAACAGACCGAGATGACAATTACTGCAATTTCAAGACCTTTCCCTAGCATTCTAAGAGTTCATGCTAAAATTAATACAGATCAGCCAGATATGTGGGATAAACCCAATTTAGCTGTACGTATCGAAGTTGCTGAGAATTTAACTCGTGTTTACACCATTCGCTCATTTAATCGCAATCACTCCGAAGTTGAAATTGACCTGATCGAACATGAAGATGAAAGTCCTGCAATGCAATGGATCCATAAAGCACAAGTCGGAACAACAACTCAACTGATCGGACCAAGACCGCACTTTGTCCCAGATTTTGAGGCAGATAAGCACATCGTGATGTTTGCCGATGAAACTGCCCTGCCTGCCCTTTATTCAATCTTGCAACATTGGCAAAACAATCTAAGTGCAGATATTTTTATTGAAAGCCACGATGCCAATATTTGTAACTATCTTCCAAATCAAGAAAATGTCCAAATACATTTACTGCAAAGAGAACGACAAGACCAAGCAGGGAAAATGGGCTTGTTACTTAAAGCAGCTTATCAATTTAAAAAAACAAATAATATAAGTGTTTGGGTGGCGTGCGAACGGAATGAAGCACGAGCGATTCGACAATTCTTTTTAGAGGAAAAATCACTGCCTAAAAAAGATGTACAGGTGACAGGTTATTGGAATGTTGGTCTTTCAAGTACGATTTTAGATCAAGTTCGGCTGGAATATTATCAGAAACATTTGGAAGCAGGAAAAACACTAGAAACATTTGATGACCTAGATATGCCAGTCTAATTTCAAAAGCTGTTTTTTTTTTAAAGATCTCCATACAAGCTTGTGTAGATAAATTAGTAATCCAATGCTCAGTAACATTGGATTCTTTTTGATTTTCATACGATAGTATTCAATAGTCGATGACTCATTTGCATGGCCTCATCGAAGCTGTCGGTTTTATAAAAAGGGATTTTCCAAACTTTTTGATCACGGAGCAGATAGCTTTCTTCAATCTCCATTTCTGTAATTTCAATCCATCCTTTTACAATCGATAATGCTTGTGTATGGGCCTTGATCCACTGAATCGCTTGCTTCCATTGATCTTGTGATGGCGATGGTTCATTAAACTTGGACTGCAAATGCCGAACTAACACAAAAGCTTGCTGCTTTTGTAATAGCTGATCTAACTGCTCAATAAAATCAATCAAACTGCCCTGATGCTGATGTGTTATTTCCACCGTAGGAAAATTTTCTAAATTTAATTCCATGTCATACTCCTAAAGAAAGTTATTGAGTTGGATCAGACTGTAATTCTTTGACTAAGCTTGGCAGCACAATTGCTTGCTGCGTTAACTCCGCATAAAAGTTTGCAATTTGGAATGGCAGAAAAACTCGGTTATTCCAATCTGGATATTCTCTATAGATCGTCGGCGAAATTGTTTGAATGATTTGATCCTGATTAAGTCCTAATGCAATGTGCTGTTTCACCAAAGCTTTCACTCGAAGCATATGCTGTTTAAATGCTTGTAGATCTTGTATTGTTGAAAGCCTGCCATGGCCAGGTACAACAATTTTCGGTTTCATTTCAATTGTCTGTTGAATCACCTTGATCCATTCACTCCCTTTCGCGTCAGCATCAGGCATAATCGGATAAAAGTTTTTTTCATACAGATCGCCCATAAAAACTGTGCCTGACGTTTGATCATAAATAATCTGATCTCCTCGTGTATGTGCTGGCATTTCCTGCAAAGTGACCAATCGACCACCTAAATCAACTACTGTTCGCTTGCTATAGGTTTTATCTGCATTACGAATCACCACCTTTTCAAGTGCTTTTTTTTCGATCTGCCCAAATGCTCGAAACATCTGAAGATAATTTGCGCCTTTATCTTTTAGCTCATGCTCTTGTTTTTGATTGATGATATAGGTCGCATCTTTAAATTCAGCAGCACCAAATTGATGTTCTGGATGAAAATGTGTGGTTGTGAGATAAATTTTTCTATTTTTAGCG
The DNA here is from genome assembly GCF_011753255.1 of Acinetobacter sp. Tr-809. Taxonomy (NCBI): domain Bacteria; kingdom Pseudomonadati; phylum Pseudomonadota; class Gammaproteobacteria; order Moraxellales; family Moraxellaceae; genus Acinetobacter; species Acinetobacter sp. Tr-809. Next base: position 365,342 of record NZ_VWVZ01000001.1, on the reverse strand, counting down.
ATATCTTTTGCGACTTGATAAACATGTCGGCCGTTTTGCATGCCCATACCCGTATCAATTACTAAGATCGCATCTTTGCCTTCAATGATCCCAATATTAGGCACATAGTTAATATATGGATCAGGAATTAACCAGACTCCAGCTGCAATAAGTTGTTTCTTTTCAACCTGAACAATAGGTGCTGCAGTCAGTTGATACTGAATGCTACTTTCTGCAACATTGCTATTTGCATAGACATGAAAGCTACTCAATACCATGAGTGAAAATGCGAGGGAGAGTTTGGTCTTCATTGCTTTAGTTTCCTCAATAATTTGAAGAAGTGATACGATAGATTCATAATATGAGCAAAAGCTCACATTAGATACTCGCATTCGCAGTACTGTATTTTAATTTATTTAAATGAATAGGTTATGAATAAATTCTCTTATTTTTTTGAGAATAATTCAGTCATTACTCATATTTTTTCATACCGATAAGATTGTAAGCGTTTACGAAAAGTGAGTTAATGCTCACATTTACTCTGTCTGATTGATTCAAATGAAAACAGCCTTTAAACCCAGAAAAATGCCCCGCCAAGGTCGTTCGAAAGTGACTGTAGATGCGATATTACAAAGTGCAGCTGAAATTTTGAAAGAGATGGATTATGCAAAATTTAATACCAATTTAGTCGCAGAACGAGCAGGTATTAGTATTGGTTCTCTGTATCAGTATTTTCCCAATAAAGATGCTTTAATTGTTGCACTACATAAAAAACATACCCAACACATTCATGATTTACTTCGAACTGTGATTGATCATCAAAATGCACAAACCTTAAAACAAAGAATTGAATCCTTAGTCGATGCTGTCATTGCAGCGCATTCTTTTGAACCAGAATTACATCAATTACTTGAAAAGAAACTCCCATTTTTTGATATCAATCGGGTTGAAGATGAAACAGGAATTCGACAGGAAATTTTTCGCTTGGTCGAATTACATCAAGATGAAATCGTAGAAAAAAATACAGCGCTTATGGTTTGGATGATTCTCCAATTGTTAGAATCTTTAATCCACGCTGCAGTGCTTGAAGCACCCGTCAATATCGCACCACAGGTATTGAGAAATGCGATTATTCAGTCGATCTATAATTATCTAACTAAAGCCTAGAAAGTGGGAAGCAGTCTAAGCAAAAATTGATTTCCGTTTGCCCCCACTCAGATCACACTATCATTTATTATCCTGTGCTATTTTTTATTCTTCGGCGAATTTCTTCACGCCACTTTGCAGCATTATCTTGTTGCTTATTCAGCACAACACCAAGCATATAAGCAGTTACAGCTGCACCAATGAGCGCGATACCACTTTCGTAAATGATATCGATCACAAATTCAAGAATACCTTCTGATAAAAAGCTCAATGCACCTGAATATTTAAGGAACTTTGCAATTGCAACAATAGCTACACCTAAACATGCGCCAGCCCAGAGAAAAAATTTATGGATATTGATTGGGGCGGTGACTTCATCAATTTGGTCAGGATATTCACGGTAGTATTCCACTTCTTCATCGGTCACTTCAGGTGAAGATTTGAAGAATAACCGCATAAATAGTGTGTCATGATCTAGCTTTAAGCCTTTTTTCATTCTGATCATCTATATTTTCAATTTTTTAACATATTAGCTATTTTTTATTCGCTAATAAATGAAAGGCTTGATAGATCTGTGGTCTTTTCAATAAGAAATAAGAGCAAATATGAACTATTTATTTGCTTTAAATATCTATGCTATCTAAATATTATTGCCATTATAAAGTAAATTTAAATGATAGCTGATTCAGAGATAATGCTTATGATTTTGAAATATATAAACTTTCCACCATAAAGGCATCATGGTTTATTAAATTAATTTAATTATATCTTTCAAAAAAAGATTTCTTTGCTATAGTGTTTTACCAATGATTTCCAGAAAGAGATCAATCGGGTGTTGATGCTTGGAAGATTGCTTGGATTCTATGCAATCTTTTTACAAATCGCTGTGTTCTTACAGCCATTACTGCCAGAGAAATATCAAGTTTCTCCAGTATGTGAGACTATTGCCCAAGTTTTATTGCAAGACCACCATTCTACCTCTCCTCTCCATAATCATCATCTTTCTGCTCAGCATGATACTGTAGATGAGCATCAAGCTTTTTCAGCTGAAGTTAAAACATCGGCAAGCCACCATCATCACCATGACGCAAACCATCAGTGTCAATACTGCGTGGTGTACAGCCATGTACTGCCGTTACCAGATGTCGATCTAAAGCAAATTCTAGTCCGAATTCAGGTTCGTTTTCTGGCTTTTATTGAAAACTATTTCCATGTTTTCTTTCAGCTTCAGCAACTCTTTCTCACTCCTCAGGGTCGAGCACCTCCTCCATTACTATCATTCTGACTTGAAGCTCAAAACTTTTTAGTTTTGAAAAACTTATATTCAAGAGATTATAGTCATGTTTTCTATTTCTAATCATACGCTTAACTGGGTAGAGACTGTTTCGGCCCTCGATTTATCTCATCAACAACAAGATGAGGTGCAATCATGACTTTAGGGTTTACTGCTCTCGAACTGGCACGAATACAATTTGCCTTTACTGTTTCTTTTCATATTATTTTTCCTGCCATCTCCATCGGATTGGCCAGCTTCTTGGCGGTTTTAGAATGGCGTTGGTTACGGACTAAAGATCCAATTTATAAAGACCTGTTTAAGTATTGGGTTAAAATCTTTGCAGTTGCCTTTGGTATGGGCGTGGTTTCAGGCGTGGTGATGAGTTACCAGTTTGGTACTAACTGGAGTGAATTCTCCCGTATTGCTGGAAGTGTTACAGGGCCTCTACTCACCTATGAGGTATTGAGTGCTTTTTTCTTAGAAGCCGGCTTCTTGGGCATCATGCTGTTTGGTTGGGGACGTGTCAGTCCCAAGGCCCATTTCTTTGCCACCTTAATGGTCGCGATTGGGACTTGTATCTCCATGTTCTGGATTCTCTCCTCCAACAGTTGGATGCAAACACCTCAAGGTTTTAGCATTGAAAATGGCATTATTGTGCCAACCGATTGGTGGGCGATCGTCTTTAATCCTTCTTTCCCATACCGACTGGTGCATATGGCGATAGCAGCATTTATGGTTGCTGCACTATTGGTTGCTGCAACAGCTGCATGGCATTTACTCAAAGGCCGCCGTGATGCCTTGGTCAAGACCTCATTCTCTATGGCGATGTGGCTTATTCTGGTCTTGGCACCTTTACAGGTATTTGTTGGTGATGCACATGGTCTAAATACTTTGCAACATCAACCTGCAAAACTTGCCGCAATGGAAGGTCATTGGGAAACCAATTATGACGAAGGTATGCCACTGTACTTATTTGGTGTTCCTGATATGCAGGAAGAACGTACCAAATACGCAATCGCGATTCCAAATTTAGGCAGTCTGATCTTGACTCACTCTATGGATGGTACGGTTAAAGGCTTAAAAGACTTTGCCCCAGAAGATCGACCAAACTCAACCATTGTGTTTTGGAGTTTCCGTGTCATGGTTGGCTTAGGTATGCTCATGCTTTTACTTGCCTTCACAGGTGCTTGGCTCAGAAAAACAGGTAAGCTGTTTGAAAGTAAATGGTTTCATCGCTTTGCATTAGTCATGGGGCCATCAGGGTTTATAGCTGTACTGGCAGGTTGGTTTACCACCGAAGTTGGTCGTCAACCTTGGGTGGTGTATGGCGTGATGCGGACTAAAGATGCTCTTTCCCCTGTTTCAGCCGAACAAGTTGGTCTCACCCTGATTATTTTTGTTGTGGTGTACTGTGTTGTATTTGGGATCGGGATCTATTACATGCTGAAATTGATGCATAAAGGTCCGCAATTTGTTGAGGCTGTAGATCTTGAGCCAGCAGGTCATGGGCATTTCAAAACCCCAATGCGTCCTTTAAGTGCGGTTGATGAAAGCATTGATCAGCAAGACCTGAACAAGGAGAACCGCCATGATTGATTTATCTCTGATTTGGGTCGGCATTATCGGTCTTGGTGTTCTGATCTATGTCATTTTGGATGGTTTTGATCTCGGTATTGGAATTCTGTTCCCTTTCATCAAAAGCCGCGAAGAACGTGATGTGATGATGAATACCGTGGCACCCGTGTGGGATGGCAATGAAACATGGATGGTACTCGGTGGTGCTGGCTTATTTGCAGCCTTCCCACTGGTTTATTCAACAGTGTTATCAGCCTTGTATATGCCGATTACCCTGATGGTGATTGCACTGATTTTCCGTGGTGTTGCCTTTGAGTTTCGTTTTAAGGCGAATCGCACCAAGCATTTATGGGATCAGGCTTTTATCTGGGGTTCGATCCTTTCTAGCTTCCTGCAAGGTGTGATTCTAGGTGCTTATATTCAAGGGATTCAAACCACCAATGGTATTTTCTCTGGTTCAGGCTTGGATTGGCTGACGCCTTTCGCCTTATTTACTGGACTGGGTGTAGTTGCAATGTATGCCGCTTTGGGCTGTGGTTGGCTCATTATGAAAACCGATCATGAACTACAAGATCAAATGTATTCACTGATGCCTAAACTGATCATTGTTTTGTTTGTGGTCTTTGCGGGCGTTAGTTTATACACACCACTGACCCATCCTGAAATTGCAGCGCGTTGGTTTGCCTTGCCGAATCTGCTGTATTTTAGCCCTGTACCAGTTTTGGTACTGCTATTTACATTCTTGATTTTAAAAGCATGTAAAGCGCGTCAAGACTTTAAACCCTTTATCTTTACCTTAGCCTTAGTGTTCTTGGCCTTTACTGGATTTGTGATCAGCCTTTGGCCTAATATCATTCCACCATCAGTCACGATTTGGGAAGCAGCAGCACCGCATTCTAGTCAGAAATTTGCACTGGTTGGTGCCGTAATTCTCATCCCGATCATTATCGCCTATACCATCCTGTCGTACTGGGTGTTTAGAGATAAAGTACGGGTTGGAGATACGGGTTATCACTAGGAGGCGGTATAATGAAACTATCTAAAACACAATGGTTTATCGTACTTTGGCTCGCTGGATTTTTAGGTTTATTGGCGATTGCAATGTTCTTTCGAGTATTGTTAAAACTCGCTTATTAAACTGAGTTTTCTTTGCTTTCATAAAAAAGACTATACCGAGGTATAGTCTTTTTTAGGTGTCACCTATTTCTATTTGTTAAGCGTGGTTTGATAAAACTGATCAATCGCATCGACCATTTGGGTTAGTCCTGGCTGTTCTAAAGGATAATGCCCTGCATTTTCTAACATCACGGTTTTAACAGGCACTTTATGGATACGGCTCAAAAATGGCGTACTTAAATCAAGCGGTGTCCAACGGTCTTGGGCAGGTTGAGTCAATAAAATTGGACTCACATCAAAATCTTCTGCTACCACCTCGGGTTTATAGTGAATATAAGAGTCTAGAAATGTTAGAGAAACGGAGTTCCCAGCCGAGGTTTTATCCTTCATAAACACTTTTAAAGCCTCTTTATTATTCACCAAAGTGCTCATTTTGCTGGCCCAACTCATCGGAACCCGCATCGATGCCAAAGGTGTTTTCGCTGTCCAATGAGTAATCGGTGTTCCGACACGGCTCATGAACAAATTACTCGCAACTGTATCTTTCACTACTTGATCGCTTGTATCAAGAAAGGTCATTCCTACAATTGCCTTTACTTTTTTATTCTTGGCCGCCACATGGTAAGTCAGCATTCCACCAGCACTTAAACCATAAAGTACAATTGGGCGATTATCTTTGGTCAATTCTAGATCAATCAAGTCACTTCCTGCCTGTACCCAATCATCATATCGGATCACATTTCCTTTACCGACTTGAGTCATACCATAACCTGGCATATCAACAGCAATCGTTTCATAGCCTCGGTCAGCTAAAGGTCTACCCAAAATCATCGACATTTGACGACCATTGGTACCCACACCATGAAATAGAATGACTTTAATTTTTGCATTCGGATTTCGATAAGTATCTAAATGGACATTATTACCTTTCCATGCCCACCATTCTTCCTTCGGTAATTGATCTTTTGGAATATGGAATTGTTGAGGAAGAAATTGTTCGATTTGCTGCCAAGCAATTTGATTTTCATAGCCCATGTTTGAGTCTCCAACTTTTATTTCTTTTGCGGATGTCGTACTGATTGCACATGCCATTAGTGTAGTGATACCGAGTTTGTTGAGAAACTTAGACACTCTAATGGCTGAATTCTTCTGCTGAACTGTATTCATGTTTTGCCTTACACATTCATATCGAATAAACAAATATTAGGCTTCAGGATTTAAATCAACCATGCTAGATTGGGACATCAGTTTTAGTTTTTAGGCCAATCAGTGTTTGAGTTCCAAGACTACCTCAGAGCACCATCAAGTGTGCAGTTATTAATCGAGTTAGGTGAACAACTCGGCATAGCACCACACAACGTATTGACAGGAACGGGACTGAATCTAAACAGATTAAATGATGTCAATGGTGTTGTCACACCAGATGAAGAGATCAGTGTCATCAATCATCTTATTGAATTATTATCACCTCATACAGCAGGTTTGGGCTTATTGGCTGGCTTTGAGCACCAGCTTACGACATATGGCATTTTAGGTTATGCCCTTATGAGCAGTGCCACAGGCTTAGATGCCATGAAACTGGTACAACACTACCTGCCACTCACCTATACCTTTGTTAAGATTAATTTTCATCAAGAAAATCAACAATGCATCATCAGCTTTACTGAACCTGCTGGTCTCACTAGCGCCTTGCAACGCTTTGTGGTTGAACGGGCAATGGCTGCAACTGCAAGAGTTATCCGGGATATTTATGAAGATTCATTTCAGTTGGCTGCGTTTCATCTACAATATTCAGCACCGCAACATTTATCACTGCAATTCCCTGAAATTTTTTTAGGAACAGTGATTGCATTTAATCAAAAAAACAATGTTTTAAAGTTCAATGCAACTCAATTAAACACGCAACTGCCTCATGCAAACCCGAACACGGCAGCGATGTGTGAACGCTTATGTAAGGAGCTGATTCGTCAGCGTCATACCACCTTAACGACGACCATGATCGTTCGTGACTTTCTAATGAATGCACCAGCAGGCACATTACTCAAGCTTAATCATATCGCAGATCGATTACATAGTAGTGAAAGGACGTTAAAAAGACGCTTACAAGAAGAAAATACCACCTTTAGGCAGATTCAAAATGAAGCATTACATCAGCGTGCCAATGACCTTCTATCAGAAGATCTAACGCTAACACAGGTCGCAGAACATCTGGGTTTCTCTGATTTATCTACGTTTTCCCAAGCTTATAAACGCTGGACAGGCATCGCGCCAAGCCAATTCCAAAAGCGAAAAATCAACTAGAATAAGATCTTTTGTATCATGCTCAATCTGAAAATCGACATGACGGAGTTGTATAAAAAAGCATGCGAATTTCCGACAAAGGAGAATTCAGGAGGCACATAAAGCATGCTAACATCCAGATACTGACAATACACTATGTCAATTTATTTGGAAGGGTTCCAATATGTTAAAAACACAACAGGTCAAGATAATACAAGAATTCAATGCACCGATAGATAAGGTCTTTGCAGTTCTCAGTGAACATGAAAATCTCAACAAGATTTTTGCACCTGCAAAAATCACCCGCATTAATAATGGTAAAGATGCTCGAAATGGCGTGGGCTCTGCGCGTAAACTTTCGATTCCTTTAGCACCTTCATTTGTTGAAACCAACTTGGTTTACCAAGAAAATGAATTAATTGAATATGCGATTACCAGTGGTATTAGTCCAATTAAAGCGCATCGTGGTGTTATGAAATTTACTGATCTAGGCGGTGATCGCACTCGACTGGATTACACCATTAGCTTTAAAGGCCGTGTTCCTTTGATTGGTCCAATTATTAAGGCGGCACTACAAAACGGTATCAACCGTGGTCTGAAAAAATTGAAATTTTAATGCTGTTTAGGTACTTTCCTTGACGGTTTACTTTATACCGTCAAGGTTTATGCTATGTTTAAAGTGAAGATGTCACCGTGCCTAAAGGTTCTTTTCGAGTAATTGAATGCTCTGGCTTACGCAGTAAAATTAATGCAGAAATTGCGGCTAATAAGATCATAGGAATACTAGAGGCAATTACAACGATCTCACTTTGCCCTGTTCCGAGTAGATAGCCTGCCACTAAAGGCCCTGCAAAAGCACCTAAGCGTCCTACAGCAACAGCAGCCCCAACTCCCGTTCCCCGCATTTCAGTAGGATAATATTTGGCTGCCAAGGTGTATAAAATTGACTGGCAACCAATCACGAACATCCCACAACATGTAGCAAACAAAATAAAACTCGACGCGCTATTGGAATAAGCCAGACCAATCAATGAAACCAAAATGCCTGCATAAACACTTGCAACGATAAAGAATTTATTCAATCGATCCAACATCAAACCTAAAATCAATACACCGATAGAACCACCTAAATTAAAACCGATCTGGATATAGCTGGCTTGTTGTTTATTAAGTCCCAGTCCTGAGATTAAGGTCGGTAACCAGTTCTGGAACAATGCTAAAACCAGCAAAGTACCAAAAAAACTGAGCCAAAGCGTGGAAGTCACCACCACACGTGGTTTGGCAAAAAGTACATTCAATACACTTTGCTTTTGTGTTCTGACTTGAGCCGTTTTATTCAAATAAGCTTTTGATTCAGGTAAAAATAAAATAAGAATGGGAACCAGAATTAGAGGTGCAATCCCACCAATGTAAAAGATATGCCGCCATTCATGATCTGCTGTCAGAGATAAAGCTACCACGGATGTCAAAACACCGCCAATCGGCATACCACAATACATCGCACTGACAGCTGTGGCTTTATACTTTTCAGGTACTGCTTCAGAAACCATGGTAATGACAATGGGCAACGCCCCACCCATGCCTAGACCCGTCAGAAAGCGAACGAATAGTAAGGAGTTCAAATCTTTGGTAAATGGAGTCAGTAACGACATCAAGCCAAAAATTGCAATCGAAGTGATAAATACTTTTTTGCGCCCAATCGAATCTGCAATTCGCCCAGCGATCAGTGCACCGGGTAATGTGCCTAGAACCGCGGCACTGAACACCCAACCCATCTCGGCACTGTTTAACAACATTTCTGCTTTCATCCGCGGTGCAGCAACACCCATAGATTGCAGATCAAATCCTTCAATAATGGCAAAAATGAAACATAGGATGAGTGTAATCACGATTGCTTGTTTTGAAGCACCTGCCTCTATATTGGTCTCTTTTAACATTGTTATCTTCCCTTTTTGATTCTTCCAGTTTATCTATCTAAAATGCCAAATATAGATTTAAATATCCTTTAAAGTCGCTAAAAAGACTAGCAGAGCAACTATATTTACGCAATATGTATTAAAATTATGCAATTCGTAATTAAAATAACTTGAGGAGTCTCATTTGAAATATAAGAAAAAGATCATTTTTAAATCGCTATTATTGGCTCCAATTCCCTTACTCTGCTTTATGGCTATGCTATTTATTCTCATGAACAATCAGTTTAAATTCGGTTCAATATTTGCAGTTATTGTTGGGCATCTTTTGGTTTATTTGGCTTATTGCCTTTTAACCGTTCCATTTTCATTCTTGTTCTCGCTTGTTTTAAACCGCTATCAGTATCTGAATTTTCTGACAATCTGCTTAAGCTCATTAGTCGTTGCGGCACCTTTTTTCATTCTTTTAGCTTGGGCGCATACAGGCCAACTCCCAAAGCAATGGTGGCTCGTCTATGCGGATATTTTTTCCTTGTTTATCGCCCTTATTCCAGCGATCTGTTACTGGCTGATTTTAATTAATTCTAAATCAGATCAAAAACAGAGTAAGCCCTGTTCATAAAATTTTAGTTAAATCAGATAAATGCTGAATGGTATGTGTGATATTTAATTGCAACTGATTGGATAAATTGTTTGGGTTATACCAACAGGTCGAGATCTGACAAGATGCAGCACCTTTCATATCCGCTTCAAGGCTGTCCCCAATGAACAGGACTTCTTCTTTCGCAATCTGGCTTCTATGCAAACATGTTTCAAAAAAACGCTGATCTGGTTTTTCATAGCCAATGTCGTCTGAAATATATAAATCAGAGAAATGTGGCAATAAGCCTGCCAAGCCTAAACGTGCTTTTTGTTGACTCAGAATGCTGTTGGATGCAGCAAACAGCTTATATTTTTGGCTCAGGTATTGAATTGCTTCAGTTGCCCCATCCTCAAGGGTATGCTCTTTGGCTAAATTTCCCTGAAAGGTATCACGGAAATGATCATGATTAAGCTCAAGCTGCAATGCCTGAAATAATTCTTTAAATCGATTATTAATAACATCTTGTACGGTAATCTGACCTAACTTCTGCTTTTCCCATAAATGATGATTAATGCCTTTATAGGTCGAATAAGTAGAATCATCATGATCCAGATTAAATTCAGCAAAAGATTGAATAAATGCTGAGCGGTTGGCTACGCTAAAATCAAGTAAAGTATCGTCAATATCAAAGAATATAGCCTTATACATCTGAGCAATCTTACAACCGAAGCAAATAGTGAAATAATTTTATTATACCGATAGATAAAAGAGCAAGCCGTTGAGACCTGCTCAATAATCGTTATCGTGCTCTATCAAGTTTTATCTCTTATCCACATCCAGATCAATACAGCTGCCATACATGCCACTAGAGGATAAACGACCCACGGATGTGGAATAGTCCAAATCATAATACCTGCTGCAATGCTCATACTTACAGTAGAGAGATATTTTGCTTTCTTTGGAATACGTCGGTTTTCTTGCCACTCTTGAATGATCGGTCCAATCAAGCGATGATTAAGAAACCATTGATGTAGCTTTTCAGAGCCTCTAGCTGCAAAGAATACTGCCAGCAAAATAAAATCAACAGTCGGCAGACCTGGAATAAAAACTCCAAGTATGCCGAGTCCAATACATAACCAGGCGAGGCAGATAAATAAGAATCGCCACCACACTGAGCGTGCTAATTTACTTGCTGGCTGTGGCGGTTGTGACAAAATATCTGTTTTCACATCATTATTCATGCGATCAATATTCTCCATACCTAGTGATGCTCAATCCACTTGCTTATTTCAACTCATCGATCTGGATTAATGCTTTACCAAAATAGTCAAATGCATCGAGGGCACCTTGTACAACACGATCTTGCAGTACTTGGTCAAAGTCAGCTTCATCAAGTGCCTCAACAAAGCGTTTCCACACTTTTGCTCGCCCTTCTGGATATGCCGCTAGATTACGAGCTGCAAAAGTTTCAGAGAAACCTAACTGCTTTTGCGCTTGTTTAAACAGAAATGCCGCACCTAAAGTTGAACCTTCAGAAACATAGATCCAGCCAAGTGCTTCGGGCAGTCTAACCTCGGCACTTTGTAATACCTGACCTGCGGGTTGGATGCCCAAGTCCTGTAAATCCTCAAGAGCTTGTTGAGAACGACCTCGAATCCCTAAATCAGGAATCAGTCCTGCAACTCCTTCTTGTTCAAAAAGATGCTCAATTTCTTGCTGAAAATAATATTGGGACAAGGTAAATTGGCCATATTTCTCCTTGCTCGAAAATACGTCTGCTTGCGCCATCAGCTGGTGCATGCGCTCATGTTCTGCCGCTGTTTCTTGCTTTAAACGCTGAGAAAGGCTATTGGCAATCATTTGCTCTGTTGCTGCATTCATCATGATTCTCCTAGAAAAAGATTAGGACTCATCGGTTAACGGCTCCGACTGAGTTTAAGTTGCACGGGAAAGTCCACAACAACGGTCACTGCGCGACCATTGACTTTGTAGGGTTTAAATTTGGATTGTCTAGCTGCGTTTAAAACGCGTTCATCTAAGCTGGAAACACCTGAACTTTGTTTTAATTGAATCTCGATAGGCTGTCCGTTTTCATTGATACGTAAACGTAACTCCACCATGCGATTCTGTTGTTTAAGCTCCCGGTCATCATAGGCAAGCTTGCCAAAGCTCAATACATCAACACTACTGACTTGAACTGGTTCATCTCGATCTACTTGGCTTTCAGGTGCTCGGCTTAGTTCCTGTTGTGCTGCGGGTGCTTTTACACCAGCAGAGAGCGATTGGTTTTCTCCAAAATGCTCTTTATGTATTTTCTGGTTCTCATTAACCGCCGTTGATTGTTGATCTGCTTGTATCTGTTTTTTGAGTTCTATATTTTCTACAGATTGAGCTGCAACAGTTTGTTTTGGCTGTGGTGCGATGGAATGATCTTTTTGACTCGGTTGTTTTTGTTGTACGGTATTCGTTGCATTTTGACTGATGAATATCTTTTGCTCTATGGTCTCAGCACTTTGTTGTGAAGCAGGAAGTTCAGATTCTTTTTGTAAGGGTTGTTGTTTAGGAGACTGAGTAATAGCACTCTGAGCTGTTTTTTGGGGAGATACGTGTTCCGCTGGTGCTAATGATACAAAGCGTATATTAAGGGCATTTACTTTCGGTGAAGCGGCTAAAGTATAAGGCTCAATAAAATGACTCAGAAACCATAATCCAACTAGATGCAGCACAATGACCAGCAATACAATAATCGACTTAAGATTGGAATGTGCCAAAACTAAAATAGAGGGTAACTTTGTGTTCAATCGATAAGCTGAATACTGGAGCTTTGATTTCATCGTTATCCCCTAAAAACGATGTTCAAGCTTTAAGCTGACATTATGTTTGTCATAGGAATATAACCAATCCACATTACTGTTATTACGGTTATAGCGATAAGTCAGATTAGGCGTCATGCCATAAAATTTAAATCGAGGCATCTGAACGACAAATGTATAATTTTGTTCAAAATCATGTCGACGGGCATCAAAGGTCTCAACATACCGATCAAACTGCCGCCAACGATATGAACTCAATAAAGTCGTATTCAACCCGACATTCCAAGACTTACTTAGACCTAACCGGATGCCTTGCTGTTGATAGGCCGCCATGTACTTTTCTTGCGTGTTATGATCAAGCACATCTAGCCCACTAAATAGTGTCCACTGCTTAGGTAGAATCTTCCAAAATGTGAACATCGCTGAGCTTTCTTTACCATCTAGTGTTTTATATTTTTGATAATCTAGATCTTTGATTTCAGCTTCTAGCTTGAATGCTTTATCTGCGGCAATAAATCGCATCCATTCAGCTCGTGCGCCCCATGCACTGTATAGACCATCATTGGCATAACGTTTATGTTCAAACAGTGGTGCAATACTGATTTGATTTTTTAAATCGAAAAAACTATAGCCTGCATTAATATTCAAGGTCGATTCGTTATAGTCAGCCTGATCATCATAGGATTGCCCGTAGGCTAAACCACGTAAGGAAACGCCATGGTTGCCATACAGAGAAAAGCGTTTGATTAAACTGGCTTCATAATCCATACCCGTTGCTGATGCTGCTTTGGGGCTGCCACGTCTAATTTCTTGAATGGGGGTCGCATTGCCCTTGTCATCAATGCCATACAAGGTCCATGTTTTGCTTTGTTCAGAAGAACTATTCAGATTTGTGGCATAGGATGGACCGATTGCAACACTGCCTTGCCATGAATCCCGCTGATCCAGTGCTTTGATGAACAGATTAACCGTTTGTTCTACTTCTGGTGGTATCACCGCACGATCGCTTTGTCCTAGCTTGCTCTGAATTGATGTAAAAAGGCGTGCTGCTTCTTTGTTCTTCTGCTGTTCAAACAGCACGCGCGCTAACTCTAGTTCACAAATTAGATTATTCGGTTGTTTATTGAGACTGCTTTGAAATTTTTGCTCTGCTAATTTGAGCTGTCCCTGAGCACGTGCTAACGCACCTTCGGCAAAATCCGTTAAAGCCTGATCATAGTCTGTATATTGCTGATAATGTTTTAAATAAACCACAGCATTGCCCCATTGCTTTTGCATAACCGCCAAATATAAGGCCTTTGCTAGATCGTCTTGATTTTTTTCAACTTCAAATACTTGACCATTAATCACAATATTCGGTAGTTCATTGGTGCTTCGAATTGCCCCTTGTTGTTGTAGTTGATGCTGCTGTTGTAATAAATTTTGATCTAAGCTTTGATTCAGACGAAGTTGAGTATCATCATCTGCATAGAGTGATGAACCAGCCAATAGAATCAGACAGCACAGCAATGTTCTTTTCATAAAAACCATAAAGCACAAAATAAAATCATCAAGTCTTGAACAAGAAAAAGGAATCTACAGTTGTAGATTCCTTTTGAAACAATTAGTTCTTCGCGCCGCCAAATGCAGTGTTATAAGAAACATTGTCAAATTTCGCGATACCTGCTAAAGCAGCCGCATTTGCACCAAAGAAATGCCCTTGAACAATACCTGAGTCATTTAAGCCTGCAGTACCATTTGCAATTGCAAATCCGCTAAATGCAGCTGAACCTGGATTAAACGTCACACCATCAAGCGTTACGTTTGAAACGGTTGTACCTGTTCCAGTTAATGCACCTTCCAAAGTACCTGCACCAAAGTTTGCAGTGAAATTACCACTTAGCAGATTAGTTGCTGAACCATTAATCCCTGCAACGGTATATGTCGCAGTACCTGCAGTTGGTACTGTGGTGTTGGTATTGTCACCCGCGTAATAAACCGTATGGCTTGCGCTTGCAGGTGTATCACCTGCTTTCCACCATTCACCGAAATAAACTTCCTGTGTGCCAACTTGACCAAAATTAAAATTGCCTAAAGCACTGTGTGAAGGTGGCATTGCTGATACAGGGATATGAGAAATATTAAATGTCTTGGTGCCAATAGTGACATTAGTATTACTCGTACCTTGCGCAGAGAATGCCTGCGCGAGCCCTTTTAATGAGCTAAAGCCAGTAAAAGCGTTATATGGCGCACCTGCCGCTTGCACAGAAACTGCAGCTGCACCACCCGGATGACTAGTACTTGCTGCTGCACCGACTTTGATATTAGCTTCATTACTTGAAGCACCTTCAATACCTGCATGAGCAAATACAGCAGAACATGCAACAAGACCGATGAACAGTTGAGAGATTTTCATTTATTGTTACTCCATTTTTCTAAAGCTAAGTTATTGTTTCAATGAAGATAACGACATCGCTATCTTTTTAGTTGTATGAGCAGCTGGGATCTATAACTGCTCTTAATTTTGTAAATAATAATCATTCAGATTCATTATTTACGCTCATCTAATTCCCGCTTTTTAAAAGAGGAAATTAAATTCTGTGTTAAAACTTAGTGGTCCAGCTAACTTTCAGCGTGCGGCCTGGTGCAGCCATTGCACTCCGCGTGAGAGGATCAATGTAGAATTGGTTTGAAAGGTTATTTCCGACAAATTCAACCGTGTTATAGGTGTCGACTTGATAGCGTGCATAGGCATCAAAAATCCAAGTATCATCCCAAGCCAACGGTACATTGAGGTAATAGCCTTTATTGATACCCGCATCGTTATTTTTTCGTAGTGGGCTTTCATAGCCTTTGTAGAAAGTTGCTCGTGCGCCGAGTTCCAATCTTTCATCTAGAAAACGTGCACCCAATAAGGCATGTGCACTTAGCTCAGGTGTCGACATAGTGACCAGATAACCATTGGGGAAACCATCATCAACACACCGTTGATAAGCATCACGGAATTGGATGCCCTGATCCGTTTGTACTGTGCCACTGTTAATCATTTTGTCGATAGCACTATTGGTATCACAGACTTCATTTTTGAGGTTATAAGCCAAACTCAAATCGCTAAAGAAAGCACCATTATCAAAACGGCTTTGCAGTTCTAAACCAGAAAGTTTTTGCTCATCCATGTTGGTGAAAATCAGATTTTGATTTCGTTCAATCACGTTCTTGGTTTTGTTATAGTAATACGCCAGTTTAATGTCGGCATTTCGCGCTGAGCTTAACCAATCACGCATGTCATAGACATAACCCACTTCATAATTAAAAGCATGTTCAGGTTTAATCGCTTGATATGGCATCATCGCAGAGAAACCGACCGTACTTTCAAATAAGCTGGGTAATCGATACTCTTCTGCATAACGCACATAGAGCCGATTATTGTCAGTTAAATGAATGGATGCACCTAGTTGAGGCGCCCAACCACTGTCTCGTACTTTCTGAGCGGACTCAATTGGAACCTGTTCAATCACTGCAGGGCTAAGATTACCATTGCCAGTAATCACATATTTTTGCCCTAAGGCATTCAGTCGATCTAATACATTATCAGCCAAAGCCAAATGACCATTTTCATCTGCTTTCCAAGTGAGCGTATTTTTCTGTGTCCAAATGAGGTTATATAACTGTGTTTCTGATGCAGGAACATTCTCTAACTTACCATCCCAGTCTGGATTTTTGACCGCATAGCGTTGTGAGAATCGATCCAACATGCGCTTCTGCTGAGCATTGTAACTTTCAGGCATAGTTACATATTCAAAGCTATATTCTTTGAGTTTACTTTTCTTGGTAAATAATGGATTTAATGCAGGATCGACCCCGTCTCTCAGGGATTTATTTAAGAAATCATCAAAAGCCCAATATGAGCGATAGCGCATACCTGCATCAAAACTTAGCCACGAGACAGGACGATAGTTGAAATTAAAATCAAAAGTCTTTTCTTCACGTCGGCCTGCACGCGGTAAAGCCTGAAATAGGCTATACATTGGTCCATATTCACCATAGATATCATCAGAAGTTAGTTTTTCTTTTAAAAAGCTTCCACCCAAGGTTAAATTGAGCTGGTCAGTTAATAAGGCTTTATTGCTGATATTAATGCCCTGACGTCGGTTGTCAGAATGGCTAATAGCCGTATTGATAATGCGATTATCCCGAAAATCAATGGTCGTTGGCCAACCACCGCGTGTATAGGTCTGGCTTTCTGTATCGGTCTGCCAAATATTGGCGTAGAAATCGACCCACTGATTAGTTTCGGGTTTGAACTTATACTCCAAGCTATAGGCCTTGGAACGAATATCACTAAGAGGCCACTGCGGTACACCAATTTCAGGTGTCAAACCCCACTCAATCCGTGAAGGCATGATCTCACCAAATCTATTCTTGGTGTCTCTATAAGTTAGTTTTAGGGCTTGCTCATCAGTGGGTCGATAGTTTGCTTTGAATAACCAAGACTCCATTTGACTAGAGGTATTTGGAACTTCATCACCAGGTTTATAGGAATGCGCAAAATAAGGAATAAAATCGAGGCTATTGCTCGGTTCTGCCCGTTTATAATAGCCCGAACCGTGTGTACCCGAAAAATAGTTGCCACGTTCACGAACAGCATAAACCGCCAATAAATCAAATTTATCCTGCTTCATTGCCAACGCAAGTCGACCTGCTAGATCATCTCCTGAAAAGTTAGAATTATCATGTCTGGTTCGGTTCTTTTTATAAATATCGGGATCGTATTTTTTACCATCAATATCTATCCACGGCGTCGTATCATTATAATTTTTTCCGACTTTGCTCATGTCTGGTAACGAGGGGTCAATGGAGTTGGTTGAGCCTTCTACTTTTAATTCTGCACCAAAAGTTTTACCTGGACGAACGATATCATCCGCTTCTAAAGTCTTGACCACGACACCACCACCGACTGAAGTTGTGGTGTTACGCTCTAATGATGGGCCCTTAATAACTTCGATACCCGCAATCAGATTGGGATCGATATAATTTCGGTTATTCACGCCATTGTAGCCACGCCATACTGCAATCGACTGTTCAGTTCCATCAATGGTCAGCGGTACTCGTCCAACACCTTGCACCCCGCGAACACTCGGATCTAATGCTCCGCTATTTCGAGCATCACCGCTATAAACACCAACCATACCCTGAAAGACATCAGCAGGATTGGTGCCTTTAAAGCGTTCAATATAATCTTTGCCTGCATAGACTGAAGATCGATTGGCATCATAAACTCTGTTGCTGCCTTGAGTATCACGATCTTCTTGGCCATAGACAACAAGTGGGGTTAATCGAACAGAAACCTCATCGCCCTGAGTTTCAACTGCTGCTGTTTGCTTGATTGCAGACACTGGGGCAATTGGGGCCAGATTGGTATTATTCTTACTGGTCTTTTTCGCTAGCGTATAACCTTGCCCCACTTTCACAGCATAAAATGCCGAAGACGCTAAAATATGTTGGAAGCCTTGCTCTAATCCATAATTACCTTTTAATCCTGCACTGTATTGCTCTTTTAATTGTTGTGCATCGATAACAATCGAAGTACCCGACTGCTCAGCAAATTGGTTCAATACATTTGCCAATGTTCCTGCAGGAATATTATAAGATTTTGCTGCAACCGTTTCTGCATAAGCATGTTGCATAGGTAAAGCTAAGCTAGCAACACACGCTGTATGTACAGCGAATGCGAGTGTTGAGAATCGAAATAAGTTCCGATTTCGCAATTTACCTTCTACAACTTTCTTCATTTTCCTTGCCCCAGTAAATAGAAATAAGAATCATTCAATATATCTAAATAAAATGATCCAAATTTATTGCTTCTACTTACTATGACGAACAGCTTTGAAAAAAGTGGAACCTAAATTTTAAAAAATTAAAAAAATTTTAATATACGCTCATTTAACTATGCATAGCCTTATTGTTTTTTAGTGAAATAACAATGAGATATGGTGTAATTTGATATACCGACAAGTTTGGAAATACCGTTGCTAATAATTTAAGTGCATCTTGAGTTTGATCTAAGGGCAACACAGCATTTACTTGGATATCGTGCATTGCTTCAGCATTAAACAAAATTTTACCTTTATAATTTTGGTCTAATTCATTTAATACCTGATCGAGCGGTAAATCCTCTACCATCAATTGATGTTTATTCCATTTTTGTTGTTCATTATAAATATTGAGTGCTGAAATTGGCTGTACCCCATTCCGATTCATACTCACAGTCTGACCAGCGCTCACAACCACTTGTTGAGCCGAATAACCATTTGCCGCTGCCTGTACACGAACTCGCGAATGCAACATTTTTAGCTCTGTTGCTGAAGGTGTAAAAGCCACACTAAATGCCGTTCCAAGCGCTTGAATCTGTCCATGTTTGGTTTTGACTAAAAATGGGCGATTTGGATCTTTGGCAACATCAACATAGATCTGCCCTTGGACCAATTCCACCACTCTTTGCTTTGCTTGGAAATCAATATTAACTGCACTCTTACCTCGCAGAATTAAGCGCGAACCATCTTGTAATGTTTGTGTTGTCCATTGCGCTGAATCACCTTGAATATCTGCCTGTAAATAAGCAATAGAGGTATCTGAAAGATAAAAAACACTGCCACTAATGATAACGAATGCAATCGCAAATGCACTCCCCGCACGAATATGCTTATACGCCTTTGCCGATCCGAACCCGGCCTTGAGTGCGGATTTAACCACTTTCTTATGCTGTGTGGTTTGAGACACTTTTTGAATTGAGCGAATACATTGCTCGATATCAGCTGCAATTTTTTGATGTTGTTGGCTATTTTGCTTCCATTGATTAAACTTCAATTGCGCATTTTTTCGGGTCGATTCATCATCTGAGCTTAGCTGCACAATCCATAACGCAGCCTCTTCAACCAGCTGATGATGTTCTTGTTTATCGATCGCCATTAAAGATGAATGTCCATTTCAAACCGATTCATATAGCAACGCGTCAGACAGCTTGCAAGATATTTCTGGATCATTTTAGTTGAAACACCCAATTGCTCTGCTGTTTCTTTATGGGTATAACCTTCAAGGTAATGCAAAATAAATGCTTGCTGTGCTTTAGCAGAGACATCTTCCAATGCCTTGCAAAGCTGGTCCAGTGCTTGAATAATCTGCATTTGGTCTTCTGGTGAAGCAATCGCATCCAGCATGTATTCCATCTGGCTCAAGCCATCTAAATAAGCCTGTTCAATGCGTTTGCGACGGACTTGGTCGATGAGTAAATTTTTTGCTATAGACGTAAGATAAGCGCGAGGTTCTTTAATGCCCAGCAGCTCATCACGTGTTTGTAGTAATTTTATAAAGGTGTCTTGCACCAGATCTGCGGCTTGCTCAGTGTTGCCTATTTTTTGTCTCAACCATTGATGAAGCCAGCCTCTATGGTTTCTGTATAACTGATCTACAAGCATAGGGGTTTTGTTCACAATCATTTGACTCAAAACAAAGTGTGCTTAAATGATAATTATTATCATTTATAAAATCAAGAAAGAATCGCATAAACTTTAGTTGACTGTTATTTTTATAAGCACAGGTTGGATATTCCGTAGCTTAAGCATGCATTAACAAGTAATAATTTATTGATTTAACAGTGCTTCTACCCACAAAATCAGTTCATTCATATGCCGATTTCTACGCTTTAGTTGTTCTTTATCAGGAATGTAATAACACAATTCCGATTGCACAGGTTGTGTTGGCAGTGTCTGCAATAATTTTGAATGAATTAATCGACTCACTAACGTGGTTGAACAAAATACCAATGCATCATTTGCAAGTGCCTCTTGGATACCAAAAATTTCTTGGTCAAAGTATTGCACAGTTATATTTTTTTCCTCTAAAGCATTTTTTTCAAGCCATGTTTGCAATGGCTGTTTAGGCAACGTTTTATTTTTCCATTCAGTGCTAAACAGTGTAATCGACTGTTCATCCCAATTCTTTCTATATGGTCCTGCGGCTGCAAATACATTAAATGACTCATGTTTAATAATGTCTGTAGATGAAATGGATGCAACAGCCCCATAGCGTATTGGTAGTGCATACAGATGAGTTTCCAAACTTTCGCCTGTAGAGATTTCAAGCTCGATCTCTGGATGGAGTTGTGAAAAAGCCTGTAAGGCAGGAATCAAAATCATTGCTGCCAAGGACGACGTTGTGGTGATCTTAATCACTCGACTTGCTGTACTCACCTCCTCCACAGCATCTTCAATAGTCCGAAATCCCTTAGAGATTGCGATCGCTAATTTCTCACCTGTTTCGGTTAAACTGATTTTTCGAACCTGTCGATAAAACAAATCCACATTTAAACGACTTTCTAGATTACTAACGTGATGAGAAATTGCCGTAGGTGTAAGAGATAACTCTTCAGCAGCCAATTTAAAGCTACCTAAACGCGCAGCAGATTCAAATGCCTTCAATGCTTGTAAAGAAACTTGCATTTTCAAATGCTCCATAAACTATTCTTATAGATGAATTTAAATCACTCATAGCTGTAATTTACTGGTTTGTCCAACCTGCAACGACCTCTTAAGATGAGTTTATCTTTTAATATCTAGAGTAATTCATCATGACCACCCTATTACATATAGATTCCAGTGTTCGAGCAGCTTTCAATCCAAACCCAAGTCATAATTCCATTTCCAAAAATATTGCGAAGCGCTTTATTGATACATTACAACAGCAACATGCGATAGATGAATATATTTATCGTGATGTAGGCATGAATCCACCCGCTTTTATTAATCAAGACTGGATTGGTGCTGTATTTACTCCTGAAGAAAAAAGAACAGCTGAGCAAAGGGGAATCTTAGCTTTATCTGATCAATTGATTGCCGAAGTTGCAGCAGCCGATCTCATTGTGATTTCATCACCAATGTATAACTATGGCATGCCTGCACAGTTAAAAGCATGGTTTGATCAAATTATCCGTATCAATAAAACTTTTGACTTTGACCTTGCACGTGGAGACTTTCCACTCAAACCTTTACTTTCTGGTAAAAGCTTGGTGATCATCACATCAAGTGGTGAATTTGGTTTTGCGGCTGATGGTATCAGATCCAATCAAGGTCATCTTGTGCCTCATCTGCGGACTTTAAGCAAATATTTAGGGGTTGAGCATATATATGAGATTGCATCTGAATATCAGGAGTTTGCAGATACTCGTCATCTAAACTCGCTTGAGAATGCATTGGATCGAGCAGAAACACTTGCAACAAAATTAGTATTCGCTCAGCAACAAAACGCGGAGATGCATCCAGAATGTGAATCGTATCTCATTTAAAATTATTACAAGTTCGTTGCACTAAGTTAATAGATAAAGTGATTCACGGATCGCTTTATCTAGCTTTTGGACTTTTCTACAGCTAAACAATTCTTTATTTAGCTTCTAAAGCATCTATCATCGCAGATGCAGTGATACGTGCCGAAAATGGATTCTGACCTGTGATTAGATTCCCATCACGCACCACATTGGGTAAAAAGGGAATAAATTTTCTATCATAAAACGCACCACGCTCTTTTGCCAGCTCTTCAGCGTTATAAGGAACTTTTTTCGCTACACCAGCCAATACTTCTTCACACCATGCAAATCCTGTAAGCTTTTTCCCACGAATCAAATATTGTCCATTTGATAACTGAACATTCAGCAACCCACAATAGCCATGGCATACACTAGCCACTACACCACCATGTTCATAAATATTTTTGGTGATGTCTTGCAATTCAGCATTGTCTAAGAAGTCCCACATGACCCCATGCCCACCTGTGTAATAAATTGCATCATAATCTTGCCAATTAATCTCAGATGGCTTTTTCGTAGTTTCCAGTAACTGCATAAAAGTAGGATCATTTTTGCGTTTGAGAACAGAGGCATCGGCAACAAAACGCTCTAATGATTTAGGTTCTATCGGTGAAAGCCCACCGTTGGGGCTGACAATATCTTGAATATAATTCTGCTTTTCAAACTCATCATAGGCATGCGTCAGTTCCCCTAACCATAATCCAGTTGGACGATCGATACCCTCATATTTAGAGACGTTGGTTACCACATGGAGAATACGTTTTGACATCTTTTACCTCTACTTTTTGATTTATTTTTAATCTTGCTTTTACATCACTATAAGCTTAAAGTTTGCTTTAATGTCAAGAGAAAATCAGTAATGAATATCAGTGAATTATCTAAACAAAGTGGTTTAAGCACCCCAACGATTCGTTATTATGAGCAAATCAAGCTGTTACCAAAGGCTAAACGCAAATCAAATGGCTATCGGGAATATAGTGAAAATGATCTCAAACAGCTTTTCCTGATCCAACAAGCACAGCAAGTTGGTTTTTCTCTGACAGAAATTAAAGCGTTTCTACCGTCGAATGTCGCTTCATGGAATCATGATATTCTTATTGGCTTATTAGAAAGCAAAATCAAAGATATTGAAGACCTAGAACAAAAACTTGCAGTCAGTAAACAAAACCTGAGCATGATGATTGTGGCGATCAATAGCAAACCAGATGAAATTACCTGCGAAGAAAATGCACAGCGTTTGCTCAATTTGTACTATACCAACGACAAAGTCTAATACGTCATTAATCAATTTTTAAGCCGTCATCACAACAACTACTCATCAAGAAATACTTAAAAAGACTTGACCTTAAACCTCACTTTAAACATAGCATTTATCTCAGGTACTATATGAGGAACCTGTCATGTTTAAAGTTTGGAACTTTGCAAAGTGGTTGATTGGCATTTTTATGCTCATATTCATCAGCAATATGGTCTATGCAACCGAAGCTGCTCAACAACACCTACAAGCTAAGCCAAAAGGCAAAATTTTGGTGGTGATGACCAACCACTCAGCTTATCCAACACGATCAGATACGACAGGATTGTGGCTGACTGAACTCACCCATTTTTATGACATTGCAGAAGCAGCAGGCTATGAAATGGATTTTGTCAGTCCACAAGGTGGTGCTGTACCGCTAGATGAACGTAGTCTTAAGCCGATTTATATTGATCAAGCAGCAAAAAAACACTTGGCTGATCCTCAATTCATGCAGCGCCTTAATAATACACTCGCACCCAATGCCATTGATCCCTCCCACTACAAAGCGATTTATTACACGGGTGGGCATGGCACCATGTGGGATTTTCCCAACAACCAAGGTTTAAAGAATATTAGTGAAAAGATATATCAGCAAGGCGGTGTCGTATCTGCAGTATGTCACGGTGTAGGTGGATTATTGCCGCTTCAAACCCCAACGGGCAAAGCACTCATTGCAGGTCGAACCGTTACAGGCTTTGCCAATATTGAAGAAACCTTGTCGGGGATTAAGTCTCAAGTACCGTTCTCATTACAAGATGGATTAGTACAACGCGGAGCAATATATAAACGAGCCTTCCTTCCATTTACTTCTTATGTGATTGCTGATGATCGGATTATCACTGGGCAAAATCCGCAATCCAGTAAAGAAATTGCAGAAGCAGTCGTTAAGCGCTTAAATACATTAAATTAAGCTTTCCCCTATAAAAAACCAGATTTTCAAGATCTGGTTTTTTTATAGCTAAGTGTTTATTTATCTTTATCTTAGCTCTCTTGCAAATGACCTGTTCCGTCTATTCATCAAATGAAAGTTATCATTCAAAAATGCTTGACCTTAAAGCTAACTTTAATCTTAACATTTCAGTTAGATCTATAGGAGGAACATAATCATGTTCAACAAACTTCATTTACGTCGTTCAGTCTCTGCAATATCGATCAGTTTGATCCTTGCGACCACAGCGTACGCTACTGAAACCGATGCACCTCAAATGAATGCCAGTAATACACAGACCACAATCGTTGAATTTGGACCATATAAAGTCGCTGTGCCTAAAGGTGGTTATTATGATCGCTTTCGCATGAACCCTGATTTGGACGAAGTTGCCAAAGACCCTGCAGCAGGCAATATTGATTACTTCCGTACAATTCCTAAGAAGCTCGTCGATACCCGTGTGGGAAAAGTCTGGTCGCCTAATTTTTATTATCGGACCAGCAATATTCAGGTGTTAATGCTAGCACCTATTGCAAAATTAAAAGCCAAACTCCCTGCTCCATTAGAACCTTTACAGCCCTTCCCAGGCTATGGTCTAGTTTCATTGACTTTCTTTTCTTATGCAGTGGGAGATGTTGATCCCTACGATGAAGTTTCTGTCGCCATCGTGGTACGCCAACCAAACGCGCATTATTTTAATAGCACTGAATTACTTAGCTCTATGCGAAACCACAAATATTATGGGTATGTATTGGCATTACCCGTAGATACCGAGATTGCCCGAGTACGTGGTGTCTATGGTTATCAATTACCCAAATGGTTAACACCGATTGATATGAAAATTGGTAGCCAAGACCTACAGGCTCATATTTTTAATACCGATGGCAAACCTGATTTAAGCCTAACTGCGCCTCTACCTAAAATGAAAACGGTAAAGCCACAATCACGGATTGAAACTAAAACCATGTATCAGTTGGTTGATGGTAAATGGCACAGTACTTCCGTAGAATCGAATACCCTTGCATTTGGACAGAAGCTATTTCCTAAAAATGTGCAACTTGTTCGCAGCAGCGGTCCACTGAGTAAATTACTGGATGACCTAGGTACCAATAAGATCTTACGCTTAGATGTAGTGAAAGATGCTCAATTGGCACTCAATATGCCAGTTCCCTTTCCTTCGCTGGATCAGAAAAAAAACCATAAATAATTGATAAAAGAAAACCGCTTTCTAATTAAAGCGGTTTTTTCTTGCCTAAAATCATCTCAACCTTCCAAGACTTGTATTGATTTGCACCTATAAAAAAGCCAATTACAGAAAAATCTGTAATTGGCTGTTGGTCAAGTAATCTATTACCTGAGTATTGGCAGCTGCTTAGCCCTTCTTAAGATGCAAATGAATATGTACGCATACGTTTTTTATATTGGCGTGTACGACATGCCATCGCTGTTTGCTGTAAGGTCAATGCCCAAAGCGGAGACACCTTTGGATTGGTCATTTTACCAAGACTGAGTTTACGTAACTGGAACTTGACTGTGGCCATATTGGCAAGCGATGCAAGTGTTTTGTTCTCCCAAGTAATGACTTTCAACTCAGGTGCTGTATTTTGCCCTCGCTTCCACTCATTTGGAAGATTTGGATCGATTGCCAAAGCTGTGGCAATCCCCACCATATCGACACCACTTTCAATGACCTGTTCAGCCACTTGTTTACGACGAATTCCACCCGTCACCATCACAGGCATCTTGGCTACTTTACCAATCTCTTGAGCAAATTCTAAGAAATAAGCTTCTCGCGCCAAGGTACGACCATCACGTGCCTGGCCTTGCATTGCCGGTGCTTCATAGCTACCGCCAGATAACTCAACCAAATCAACAGGCAGTTCATTGAGCATCAAGACCACTTGTTGCGCATCTTCGGCACTAAAACCGCCACGTTGGAAGTCAGCCGAATTCAGTTTAACCGCTACTGTAAATGTCTCTGAGACGACTGCGCGCACCGCTTTAACAATCTCAATTAGAATACGTGCGCGATTTTCCAAAGAACCACCCCATTGATCTTGTCGCTTATTACTGAGTGGCGAAAGGAACTGACTGAGTAGATACCCATGCGCCGCATGAATTTCAACACCCGTAAAGCCTGCTTTTTCTCCTAGACGTGCAGTATTGGCAAAACGCTGGATCACTTCATTAATCATGTCTTGGTTCATTTCAATCGGTGTATTAAAACGATCTGACATTTTTCCCAAATCTAAAGCGACCGCTGAAGGTGCCCAAGTATCCTGACCTAAATTAGATTGCATCTGACGACCAGGATGATTGATTTGCAACCACGCTTGTGCGCCATTAGAACGAGCAATTTGTGCCCAGCGTTTGAAAATATCCAAATACTTTTCATCTTCCAGTACAACACCACCTGGTCCAGTCATGGCACGACGATCCACCATCACATTGCCTGTGATAATCAAACCCACACCACCATCTGCCCATGCTTGGTATAAGCGAATCAGTTCTTCAGATGGCGCATGGTTTAAATCGGCCATGTTTTCTTCCATTGCAGCTTTTGCAATACGGTTTGGGATCTGTGAACCATTCGGAAAAACTAATTTTTCAAATACTTTCATTTTTAGAACCTCTTTCAGTATGTGTTTACTTTAAGATTAAAGTAAACTTTAATGTCAATAGGTTTTATCAGCCTTTATATATTTTTTTAAAAAGCAAAGAGGATCATAGGTTTACATTCGTAACATTCTTAGAAAAATTGAAAATAAAAAATAGAGGCAAACTGCCTCTATTCTTTAAATGTATTTTTAATGCAATTAATACAGCTTATGAGCGAATAAATGCCAATAGGTCTGGATTAATGACATCAGCATTCACAGTCAGCATCCCATGAGAAAAACCTTTATAGGTTTTTAAAGTTCCATTTTGTACCAGTTTAGCCGACAGCGCCCCTGAATTTTCATAAGGCACAACCTGATCATCGTCACCATGCATGACAAGCACAGGGACTGAAATCTTTTTCAGGTCTTCAGTAAAATCTGTCTGAGAAAAAGCCACAATTCCATCATAATGAGCCTTTGCACCACCCATCATGCCTTGACGCCACCAATTCCAGATCACCGGCTCTGATGGTTTTGCATCAGGACGATTAAAACCATAGAAAGGACCTGCTGGGACATCGTAGTAGAATTGCGAACGGTTTTTAAACAACTGATTTTGCAAATCATCAAAAACTTCTTTTGGTAAACCATCAGGGTTATTGGCTGTTTTGACCATGATTGGCGGAACCGCACTCACCAGCACAGCCTTAGCAACATTTGCTTCGCCATGACGTGCAATATAATGAGCCACTTCGCCACCACCTGTTGAATGACCAATATGAATCGCATTCTTAATACCAAGATGTTGTACCACAGCTGCAACATCATCCGCATAATGATCCATGTCATGCCCATCCCAGACTTGGCTGGAGCGGCCATGCCCTCGACGATCGTGAGCGACTACACGAAAACCCTCATTTAAAAAGAATAATAATTGGGCATCCCAATCATCTGAACTCAGCGGCCAACCATGATGAAAAAATAAGACCTGCGCATCTCGAGGTCCCCAATCTTTATAAAAAATATCTACACCATCTTTTGTCGTAACGAATGCCATCTTTGTTTCTCCTGTGTAAGATTTACACTGTCGATTCATGATCTATGTTCTAATTAATTAGGTTGCAATTACATATTTTGAAGTACTATCCAGATGGATAGTGATTCTATACTAAGATTAAAGTTCACTTTAGGGTCAAGGCTTTTAGTCCTATTATGATAATAAAAATGTAATTTAATAATTTAAAAATAAACGCATGATCAACAGGCTTAATCATTGAGATCATTTTAGTTTTTCACTGATTTATATATTTTCAGCTGTTGTTTTCTTTACATTGTTTAAACGAATAAGCGCTGTGCTTTTCAAATATGAAATTTTGCTGCTTGACATTAAAGTTGGCTTTAATCTTATAGTGATCTTAAACGTGAGAAATGCTCTTTTCCCAAACAAGCATTTTGAATGATTGGGTCAATCAAAGGTTTACGAATATGCAAAGCAATAAGCAGTTTACTGAAGTTGAATTTGGACAACAAAAGATCAATGTTCCCAAAGATGGCTATTACGATCGTTTTAGGATGAATCCTGATTTAGATCAAGTCGCGCAAGATCCCGCTGTAGGCAATATTGATTTCTTCCGTAAAATCCCAAAAAAATTGGTTGAATCAAGAGTTGGTCCTGTTTGGGCACCCAATTTTTATTATCGTAGTGGCAATGTGCAACTGTTGATGTTAGCACCACTTAAACAACTCAAGAAAAAATTACCCGCTTCTTTAGAACCGTTACAGGTCTTTCCTGGCTATGGGCTAGTCGCGCTTACCTTCTTCACTTACGCTGTTTGTGATAACGATCCATATAATGAAGTCTCTGTTGCAATTGTAGTGCGTAAGCCCAATGCACATGGTCCTGATGCTTTAGAGCTCATCAACTCGATTCGTCAACGTCATTTTTACGCACATGTGTTGGCACTCCCTGTGGATACAGAAATTGCGCGTGTTCGTGGTGTTTATGGTTACCAACTTCCGAAGTGGCTCACTGAAATTAATGTCGCTATCGGCTCCGCTGAAGTCAATGCGAGCCTAACTGATATGAAAGGCAAAATCGATTTAAGCCTTATTGCTCCGACACCCAAATTGAATCAAGTAAAGTCAGAATCACATATGAGTCAAGCAACGATGCTACATCTGGTTGATGGCAAATGGCAGCAAACCTTAGTGCAATCTAATCTCTTATCTTTTGGACAAAAGCTTTTACCTAGTAAAGCCAAATTAGTTCGTCACGGTGGTCCTTTAAGCCAATTATTAGATGAACTCGGGGCATCCAAGATTCTTCGTTTAGATGTGATTCAAGACGCGCAAGTAGTGCTACATTTACCCAAAGCACTTTAAAATTCAATCTATAAACAGTTAAGGAAAAAACTGAAATGACAAAATTAAATTATGACCTTGTGGTCTTCGGTGCAACCAGCTTTGTTGGGCAGATTCTGACCCAATATCTGGCTGAATACTTTTCTACTCAAAAAGAACAACTGCGTTGGGCAATTGCTGGACGTTCACAGCAAAAATTACAACAAGTTAAAGATGGGCTTGGTCCTATTGGACAAGCTGTCCCAATCTTGGTTGCCGATGCCAATAATCAAACCGAACTCGATGCGCTCTGTGCACAAACACGTGTTGTTGTTTCGACAGTTGGTCCCTATGCTTTGTATGGTGAACCATTAATTCAAGCCTGTGTGAATAACGGAACAGATTATTGTGATCTGACTGGAGAGACTCAGTGGATTAAACACATGATCACGAAGTATGAAGCGCAAGCACAGCAATCAGGTGCGCGTATTGTGCATTGCTGTGGATTTGATTCAGTTCCATCCGATATGGGTGTTTATTACCTGCAGCAACAAGCACAACAGCAGTTTAATGCGCCTGCCACTCAAGTTTCCATGCGGGTTAAAACCTTAAAAGGTGGTGCATCGGGTGGTACAGTCGCGAGTTTGATCAATGTGATTCAAGAAGCTGCGGCTGATCCTGCATTGCGTAAAGATCTGCTTAATCCATATATTCTCTGCCCCGCAGGTCATGGCAATACCCAAAGACAGATTTATATCAAAAGCGCCAAATTCGATCCTGATTTTAATGCATGGATTGCGCCTTTTGTCATGGCTGCTGTAAATGAACGTGTGGTACAGCGTTCTAATGCTTTATCGGGTAATGCCTATGGCAATAACTTTCGCTACAACGAAGCGATTCTGACAGGTGAAGGGTTCAAAGGACGTTTAAAAGCCTTAGCTGTCGTCTCTGGTCTGGGGGCATTTATGCTCGCTGCGGTCAGTAAACCGATTAGCCAAGTGATGGAACGTTATCTATTACCAAAGCCGGGAGAAGGTCCTACGCCAGAGCAACAATTGGCAGGCCGATTTGACTTACGTTTTGTGGGCAAAACCGATGCAGGACAAAGCCTAAAAGTTAAAGTAACTGGCGATCGTGATCCTGGTTATGGCTCCACTGGCAAGATGTTGGGGCAAGCAGCACTGAGTCTTGCCATTGACCATGCCAAAGATGGCGAAAAATCGACTCCTCAAGGTGGCTTTTGGACCCCTGCCACCATGTTTGATGATCGATTTATTCAACGTTTAACAGAACATGCAGGACTTAGCTTTGAGCAGGTTTAAAGTTTTTTAAATTGCATTTTTCTAAATACTTAATTTTTAAAAATCAATCATATTCATCAAGTATCGACTTGATGAATATTCGGGAACTAAATCGATGAAATGTGTTACTTTTAATGGTGCTGGCGGCCCTGAAGTGATCACAATAAGTGATCGACCAATACCTGAATTAACTGATGATGGTATCTTAATTGAAGTGGTTGCTGCTGGCATTAATGGCCCTGATGTGATGCAACGACAAGGTCTATATGCTCCACCACCGGGTGTAACCGATATTCCGGGATTAGAAGTCTCTGGTACAGTGAAACAAATCGGAAAGTCCGTTACTAAATTTAAAGTCGGTGATGAAGTCTGTGCTCTAGTTCAAGGCGGTGGCTATGCGGAATATGTGGTTGCACATCAAGACAATGTCCTGTTTATTCCAGAAGGTTTGACCCTAGTTGAGGGTGGTATTTTGCTGGAAACCTTTATGACCGTTTGGTCGCATTTATTCCAGCATGCTAAATTCAGACCTAACAGTTCAATCCTGATTCATGGCGGTACTTCTGGTATTGGTACTACAGCAACCATGTTGACCCGTGCGTTTGGTGCGACTCAAATCTTTACCACAGTCTCAAGTGCGGCACATCAACACGCCAGTATTGAACTTGGAGCGGATGTTGCCATTAACTACAAACAGCAAGATTTTGTTGAAGAAGTTAAAAAGCATACTGATGGTAAAGGTGTCGACTTTGTACTGGATATTATTGCAGGCGATTATATTCAAAAGAACTATGAGGTTGCGGCCATGAATGGCACCATTTTACAAATTGGTGTACTGAAAGGACTGGCTCAGAATCTGAATATTTTTCCAATGTTGGCAAAACGACTGACGCATACAGGTGCAACCTTACGCTCTCAATCGGCGGAAGCAAAAGCCCAAGTCATGGCTGCACTACAAGACAAAGTTTGGCCTTTAATTGCTCAAGGACAAATGAAGCCATTATTGTATCGTGCTTTTGATCTTGAAGATGCACAGCAAGCGCATACCCTGTTACAACAAGGTGAGCATATCGGTAAGTTGGCACTCATTGCTAAAAATTCAGCGTAATAAAACATATCAGGCCTTAGAAATTAAGGCCTGATCTTCAAACTTAGAGCATGAGACGTTTTCTTGCTGCGAGATACTCTCTTTCAAGTCGGCTCACCAGTTCTTCGACTGAAGTGGTGGCTTTGATTGCATTTAAACCTTGACCACATCCCCAAATATCACGCCATGGTTTGACTTTATGTTGTGTACCGTCTTCATTTGGTGTACTGAAATCCATATCTTTCAGATTACCTTCAGGTAGATTGGCTGGGTCAAGCCCCGCTGCACGAATACTTGGTGCGAGATAGTTGCCATGTACACCTGTAAATAGGTTGGAATATACAATTTCATCTGAATTATGATCGACAATCGCCTGCTTATATGCGTCCTCAGCATTGGCTTCATGTGTAGCAATAAATGCTGAACCAATATAGCCAAAGTCGGCTCCCATCGCTTGCGCAGCAAGAATGGCATCACCTGTTGAAATCGCACCTGACAAAGCTAATGGTCCATCAAACCATTCGCGGATTTCCTGAATTAACGGAAATGGACTCTTGACACCGGCATGACCACCCGCGCCTGCAGCAACTGCAATCAAACCATCCGCACCTTTTTCAATGGCTTTCTTAGCAAAGGTATTATTGATGACATCATGCAAGACCACACCACCATAACTGTGTGTCGCATCATTGATTTCTGTTCGTGCACCTAAAGATGTAATCACAATCGGCACTTGGTATTTGACAATCAGTTCCATGTCATGTTCAAGACGATTATTACTTTTATGCACGATCTGGTTGATTGCAAAAGGCGCCGCAGGTCGATCTGGATGCAAGGCATTATGTTCAGCGATTCCTTCGGTAATTTCTTTGAGCCACTCTTCCAGCTTTTCGGCAGGTCTTGCATTCAATGCTGGCATCGAACCAATCACACCTGCTTTACATTGCGCCAGCACCAGCTTCGGTGTGCTAATAATAAATAACGGTGAACCAATTACAGGGAGTCTCAGGTTTTTCATTAATTCTGGAATTTTTGACATTACTTTTATCCTTTAGACACTTATTATTTCAAATAGATAAAGCCACTTTTAGAAATAAGAAGCATTTCACTTTTTAAATTCACACAATCATATCGGGATAAAAACTTTTATGCAACAAGTTGCATAAACTCTACATTCACTTCTGCTTTGTAATAGAAATAACCAGATAAATGAATAAAAACCTAGTTAAGTCCTGAAATAGTTTGGAATTCTTTTACTCGCTGCCATACGATTCCCCTTTTTTCACCACCATGATTAAATAAGAATCGTTACCAACAATATCAATGCGATAGCGCCTAAAGATGATATGCTTCGTTAATTTTTATTCTTTTATCAATCTCCTGGAGCTATTTTATGAGCGCAATGACCAAAAAGTTGCAACAGATGCGATTTGCTTCTGTACTCGAAGCCGTCACTTTATTGCTTTTATTCCTTGTAGCGATTCCACTCAAGTACGCATTTGATTTACCGATTGCGACAAAGATTATGGGACCTATTCATGGTCTGGCATTTTTATTCTACCTTTGGAACTTGGTACGTACTGCTTCGCTTTGGTCGGGCGTAGAGTTACTTCGATTATTCGTACTTGCCTTTATTCCGTTTGGTGGCTTCTTGAACGAGAAATACATTGCACAACGTCAAGCCAAGCTATAAGGCTTTTATACTGATACTAAAAAAGGAAATCTAATGATTTCCTTTTATTTTTCCAACAATACGATGTGAAAATCTATTCTTGATCAACATGTCTAAACGCTTTTGCAAGTTGGCTTAAGCTCTTGATCTGTTTTCCATAACGGCGGCAAGAACGACAAGCCAATAAGTGCAACTGCAAATTGCTCTGCTCTCGCAAAAAAAGAGATCTGTCCTGCTTTTCGGATAATAATTGCGTCGCTTGGCGGCATGTCAACATGAGCAATCCTCCTGCAATAACCATTTGTTTTCTAAACATTCACGTAGTCTGGTTCGACTGCGATACATCAATACATTAAAGTGTGAAACCGTCAATTCCAGCTTCTCACAAATTTCATTGGAACTCAGCTCGATCACCTCACGCAACATAAATACCTGTGCATATTTGGCAGGTAAATGATTGAGACAGGCATCAAAAATGATCCAGAAATCGTGTTGCTCCATCATTTCTTCAGGGCTTTGCCATGCTTGTGGTGCTTCATATTTATACCAATGTCCTGAGGCATCAAATAGTGCATCTATACTCAGCTCACTTTCTTCATCCTTAAACAATTCACTCATTGTGACCAAACGAGATTTCTGTCGAATTAAATCAATAATCTTATTTTTTAAAATCGCAAAAACCCATGTTTTAAACGCAGCCCGTCCTGTAAATGAGTCCAGATGTTGAAACGCGCTGGTCAGTGCTTCCTGAACCACATCTTCAGCTTGCTGTATTGAAGACAGCTGCAAAATTGCAAATTTCAGCATCTGTTGTCTTAAATCTTGCAAAAAAGCAGGATTGTGCAACTGATGGAATAGATCATCGTGATTTGTTGCTGAAGCTGAATTCATCCCTGTATCTCGTCATTATTATGCGGAATATGAATTAATCTTAACCGAGTTAATAAGGCTTTTAACGCGTAGATTTGTTGTTGAATTTCCTTTTCAACAAATTCGGGAAGTACTGCTTTGATGAGTTGATATAGGTCTTGCTCAATACAGCCATTTTGCTGTATCTGCTCGATCATCACAGCGAATAAAGGTGACAAAGGCTCAATACAAACCAGATCCTGATCATCTCGCCATACCATAATCGCACTTGGCGCTTGTTCCACCTGCTCAAGCTTCATTGTCACCGTCCAGCGATAAACAGGATATTGATAGGCCAATA
Organism: Acinetobacter sp. Tr-809; assembly: GCF_011753255.1. NCBI lineage: Bacteria > Pseudomonadati > Pseudomonadota > Gammaproteobacteria > Moraxellales > Moraxellaceae > Acinetobacter > Acinetobacter sp. Tr-809. The sequence continues at coordinate 330,889 of NZ_VWVZ01000001.1, read as the reverse complement.
TCCAAACTTGGGTAGCCAATTGCCAATCTTGGTCTTCTGCCAGAATAGGCCTTTCGATTTCTACCGTATCTAAATACAGCTCTAGCCATTCATACTGTAACAACTCTTCCAACCAAGGGTATTGTTGTAATATCGGATGTTGTTGTTCGCTGAGATATTCCCGAAATTGCAAAGAAATATCATTGTATAACGGTGACTGACACTGTGATTTTTGAAAAAATTCTGCCAATAAGCTCTGCCACTGCTGTTCAGACAGCATGGCTCGTGCAACTGGAAAAACTAAATTTATAAATGAGCAGATATTATTGAACAGTAGATCACGATAGACCTGCATCCGATGCGCAGTAAAATTATGAAGTAGCTCTAACTCTGGATCACGAATCCAATCACAAAACTGCCGCTGTGTTGTGTGAAAAGATATTGGTTTTGCCTTCATCACGACTCTCCTGCTGCATTTTTTTGATAGTGGTCAATTCATTTTGTAGCTGTTGCCAAGATGGAATATTAAAGTCACGTTCCAGTAACGTCGGCTTAGCCCCACAAACTTGATAGCTATATTGCAATAGCTGCCAAACAGGATCACTGATTGCTACGCCATGTGTATCAATCAATAGATTTTTTTCAACTTGTTCATGACCTGCAACATGGAAGTAACGAATCCGATCTTTGGGCATCGCTTCAATAAAAGCATAGGCATCACTGCCATGATTCACACTGTTCACATAGACATTATTCACATCTAGTAGCAACTCACAGTCTGCTTTGAGCAGCACTTCACGCACAAATTCTGCTTCACGCATTTCTGCATTCGGCATCAAATAAGTAGAGACATTTTCAATCACCAATTTCTGCCCTAATATGTCCTGCACCCGTAAAATACGTTCTGCCACATAATTCGCAGCAGCTTCGGTCATGGGAATCGGTAATAGATCATATAAATAGCCGCCATCATGGGTGTAACTTAAATGTTCTGAGTAAATCGGCACCTGATAGCGTTGTAGAAAATTCTTAACCTGCTGGATAAATTCAAGATTGAGTGGATGTGGACCACCAATAGATAAAGACAACCCATGACAAATTAAGGGTGCTTTCTCCATACATTGCGCTAGAAGTTTGGCATGCCGACCACCAAAGCCCATCCAGTTTTCAGGAGCAACTTCAATAAAATCTGGGTGGGTTTCAGCATTTAAAAATGCATCAATAAACTCACGTCTTAAGCCCAGACCTACACCAACCAAGTCAGCCATGTTGAAACTCCTATGATTTAAAAGATGCCGATCTAGGTTCTAAACCGACATCACTTAGGATTGAATGGACTATTTAGCCCCACACTTGCCATCAGCGACTTTTTTATCTGCACCGCATTTCGCATCAGCAGCTTTCTTGGCTGCACCACACTTCGCGTCCGCTGCTTTTTTTGCTGCACCGCATTTGGCTTCAGCAGATTTTTGCTGTTGTTTGGCTTTATTGGCGCCACATTTCGCTTCACCACATTTTCCATCAGCAGCTTTGCTTGCATGGGCCTCTGTCGTCGTTGTCGTTGCTGCAACAGTCACTTGGGTTACGCCAGCAACAGAGAGTGCTAATAACGCTGCAACTGAAGTCATTGAATTAAGTTTGCTCATTTTTCTATTCCTTTTAAGGTAAATGCTCGGTTTGTACAAAGGTACATAAAGTTAGACGGCGTAAATCTCGATTTATTACAGTGCAAATAAAAAAAATTTATGTAAGAAACGGAATTCTCACCCGACTAATGATCATTCAATCCTATTCGGTGTGAAATTATCATGAAGAACTTTTTGTATTCGCTTAACCAGCACTATCAAAACATCTGCTCAGCACTCAAACATGCGGATGGGATCGCGGCACTTGCCTTACGTTGTTATCTCGTTCCAATCTTTTGGATGGCTGGTACAAATAAACTAATGCATTTTCAAGATACGGTGGAATGGTTTGGTAATAGTGATTGGGGCTTGGGTTTACCCTTTCCACATATCATGGCAGCACTGGCAACCTCGACGGAACTTGCTGGGGCTGTGCTTTTAACGCTCGGCCTTTTGACACGTTGGATTAGTATTCCATTGATCGTTACCATGCTCGTCGCCATTTTTACAGTACATCTTCCAAACGGCTGGCAAGCGATTGCCGATCCCAATGCACCCTTTGCCAATGCACAAGTACTTGCCTCTGCTGAAAAACTGGAAGCAGCTCGGGGAATTCTAGAAAACTATGGCAACTATGACTGGCTAACATCCAGTGGCTCTTTTGTGATTTTAAATAATGGAATTGAGTTTGCTGTTACTTATCTGATCATGTTGTTGGCTTTAATCGTATTGGGTGGTGGCCGTTATTTCAGTTTGGACTATTGGATAAAACAAAAAATTTCAAAGTAGCTTCGTTAAAATGACCTTAGCATCAATAAAGTCAGGAAGCTGACCGCAATATTACAATTTTGTCATTTATAAATATCTGATTATCTTTGACGCTAAAATGACACGATAAAACTATGGGCTCGATGAAAGCATGCGAATACTTCTTGTTGAAGATGAACAAAAAACAGGTGATTATCTCCAAAAAGGCTTAACAGAAGCAGGCTATGTGACAGATTGGAGCCAAGATGGCATTTCAGGTCTGCATCATGCTGTTACCGAACAATATGACCTGATTATTCTAGATGTCATGCTTCCAAAACTGGATGGCTGGAAAATCATCACAGAAATTCGCAAAGTGAATACCTTTCTACCTGTACTATTTCTGACAGCCAGAGATCAAATTGAAGATCGTGTTAAAGGTTTAGAATTAGGTGCCGATGACTTCCTGATTAAACCCTTTGCATTCGCTGAATTATTAGCACGTATCAAAACCCTGTTAAAACGCGGTCAGATTAAAGAGGAACAAACTTTTTACTCTATCGCTGATTTGCATCTCGATTTGATTAAACGTCGTGTCGTCCGCTCTGGCCAACGAATTGATCTGACAGCTAAAGAATTTTCCTTACTTGAACTGTTTATGCGTAGACAAGGTGAAGTTTTACCAAAATCACTAATCGCGGCTTTGGTTTGGGATATTAATTTTGATAGTGATACCAATGTGGTTGAAGTCGCGATTCGCAGGCTCAGAAATAAAATTGATACCGATTTTAGCCCTAAGCTGATTAGAAACATTCGGGGCATGGGCTATGTCTTAGAGATCGAAGATGAGCAATAAATTATTTCGTTCTATTGGCTTTAGAATCAGTTTTATTTCCACTTTATTCACGATTCTGATCTTGGTCATTATGGGAATATTCGTCAATCAGCATGTGGTTAATTATTTTTATCAACAAAATCAAAAAGAAATTGAAGGTAAAATTCAGCTGATCGAAAACTTATTCCAACAGAAACCAACTAATTTTAAAGATGGATTAGATGAGGCCTTGATTGGGCATGATAATCTGGTGATCCAAATCAAACTAGCCAATGGTCAGACCATTTATAACAAAAAAAATAACCACGCCGATCTCAGCCAATTAATTCAAACTAAAAATGGGCAATGGATTAATTGGAAGAATAAGGATCAGAGTTATCAAGGCATCATGGTCAATAAGGTTCTTCGCTATGGCGAAACCAATCAAAACATGCAAATCATTGCTGCAATTGAAGTCACCGATAACTTCTACTTCTTACACTCTTTTAAACGGCAATTGCTCATGATTGGTCTACTCGGTGTGATTGGCCTGATGTTTTTAGGCTGGTTAGCAACTTGGCAAGGTTTAGGTCCAATTCGAAACATGGCAAGACTTTCAGAAAATATATCTGCAAATAATTTATCAAATCGTCTTGATCTGAAAAACATCCCGATTGAACTTGCACCATTAGCCACAGCATTCAACGACATGCTGGATCGCTTAGAAATTTCGGTAGATAAGCTTTCTGCATTCTCAAGCGATTTGGCCCATGAGATCCGAACACCGATCAATAATTTGATGATGCAAACCCAAGTTTCTTTAACTAAGCCAAGAACAATTGAACAATACCAAGATGTACTCTTTTCAAATTTGGAAGAATACGAACACTTAGCAAAAATGATTTCAGATATGTTGTTTCTAGCTAAATCGGATCATAATCTGGCGTTAAAAAGTAAAAAAAATATTGATTTAGCGCAAGAAATGAAGATCCTATTTGAATATTTTGAAGCATTTGCTTCAGATAAGAACATTCATTTAGAGCAATCAGGTCAGGCACATATTGAAGCTGAACCAGCAATGATCCGTCGAGCCTTTAATAATTTGATCTCCAATGCAATTAAATATGGCGAAGCTGATTCTATTTTGCAAATCCAGTTAAGTGAAGATGCTCAAAATTCAGTGATTCTGATCAAGAATAAAGTTCCAGCTGAAATGCAGACACTCACACCTTTGCAACTTTCACGTTTTTTCGATCGCTTCTATCGTTTAGATTCGTCTAGACACAAGGTTGAAGATGGTACAGGTTTAGGATTAGCGATTACTAAGTCGATTATCGAAATTCACGATGCGGAAATTGATGTATTTATTGAGGGTGAAAATATCGTTTTTCGGATTATTTTCCATAAATAAATCGGTAAAGGTGGCTAACTTAAGTAGCCCATAGGATAAAGGATCATAAAACTCAGCCTTGAGCATTATGATCCTGCTATTGAAATTCTGTATTACTTTGATGGCGTCTGACCATCATTACCTTGTATAACAGTATTACGTTCCTTATTTTTCTCTAGGAACATTAAACCACCATCTGCGTAGCTTAGACTTGCTGTTGATGCAAATGATACGATCAGGATAAGTTTAACCAATGCTTTCATTTCTATTTACCTGTTCTCTCTTAACTCTCTATAAGATAGAACAGGCAGCCCAACAGCAACATGACCTGAAAATGACAATTTTGTCATTTCTATCAATGCCAACGAATACAACTGTTGATCAAATATAAATGACTCTTTAATTGGATATTAATCTTGATCTAAAGATTTTAATAAATGAATCACAGCATCACCCGCCAATTGCAAAGACTTTGGATCAACCTGCTCAATCGTGTCACATGCTTTGTGATAACACGGTGCGAACTCAAGCTCATCTCCTTTCATTTGCTCATTAAACAAGATGACAGAGGTCACTGGAACTTTACCTAAGAATGGAGCTGTATCACTTGCGGTTAAGGTTGCAACATCTTCTTTAATTTCTAGATTTTTTGCTTTAAAAAATGCTTTGAGCGTATTCTCTAATGCGACGTCACCGCTATGACTTGGGATACCACGTAAACCATCAAGTAAAGGCTTATAGTCTTGTTCTTGCATGCCACGCTCTTTTAACATTTTTTCCATGTCATCTATAGATGATTTATCACCATCTGCAATCAGGATTTCAGGATCTTTAGTGCCGACCATATCCACATTGATATAGGCTTTAATGGCTTTTAATTGCTCGGCAGTCAGTTTTTCCACATAAGCTTGAGAACCAGCAATCCCCTCTTCTTCCGAATCCCAAAATGCCAGATGAATGGTGTGCTTGGGCTTAATTTTTTGAGTAGATATTTGTGCCATCAAATCGAGCAATAAGGCGACACCTGAAGCATTATCATTGATGCCAGGCCCCATTTTGACCGAGTCATAATGTGCTCCAAGTAAAATCATGCTTTGAGTCGATTCTCCGGGAATCTCCACAATAATATTCTTGCCTTTGGTTTTTTCCCGATTTTCAAAACTCTGAAGCTCTGTACTAAAGCCTGCTTTTTTGGCTTGATCTAAAATATAATCTGCACTTGCCAAACCACCTTGCGTACCTACAGCACGATTGCCACCATGCTGTTTGGCAATTTGTTCAAATGCATGTAAATGCGTCATCACCTGTGCTGCATCGAGTCTTAAACCAGATTGACTGACATCTTCAATTTTTTCTTTGGAATGTTGCTCGTTTTTTTGACAACCACTGATTGCGAACATGCTAGTTAAAATACAAACACCTAAAATTTTCTTTAAAAACATAAAATAAACTTAAGCCAACTCTTATAAAGTAGGCTTAATACTAGATTTGCACATACGGATTTGCCATTTCAATTTGTATCCTCTGTTCTTATTGATCTAATCAGAACGATATCGGTGCTTATTTCAAATAACAGGTAAAGCCCATTTTCAATGAAACAGGCTTTGCTCTAAGACCGAAGTTATTTTAGCGATGATTTAAACTGCTAAAAATCTGTTCTAGTACTTGCCCAATCGCAAGAATGTCATGATCTGTATTTGGTAAACCATCTATTTCTAATCCGACAGGTAATTTTGATTTTGTGCCACATCCAATCGGTAAGCTCAACCCTGGTAAGCCAATATTACTCCCTGGATCGGTATTGCGAATCAGCCTTTGAAAATTTTCAATTGAACTCACTTGCTCATTCGCCAGTGGCGCAACAATGGCTGAGGTTGGAAAAATTAAAGCATTGAGTTGATGTTGATTAAAAGTTTTCTCATAGTGTAAAAGCAACTGTGGTCGCGCCGTTGTGATCGCATCCTGATATAAAAGTTCGACCGCCACAGTCTGACCCGTTTCATCTACAATCAATTCAGGCAAAATATTCTGCTTAAATAGCTGCTGTACATCTGGGCTTGAAATTTGCTCCACAATAGCGTCTATATCTATTCCAATTTCATGTTTCTTTAAATATTCAATCAGATCATATTTGCCTTCGTAGATCACTACAGGAAATGAAATACGATGATTCAGCTGCTCTAACTCAGGCATTTCTACACTGATGATTTCAATCCCTGCATTTTTTAAAAGTTGCAGTGCCTGATCAGCCTGCTGCTGAACCTCTTCATCCAGATTATCCCAAAAATATGCACATACGCCCAACCTGATGGGTTGCATCGATATCCGAGCTGGGATTTGTTGTTGAGTAATCAATTGATCAATCAAGATGATATCAGATACCGAATGTGCCATTGGGCCTGCGGTATCTCGTGTATGAGAGATTGGCGTAATACTCTCTTGAGCATAGCGTCCAACTGTTGGGCGAAAACCAACACAGCCATTCAATACACTAGGTAGCCTGACCGATGCACCTGTATCAGTCCCGATTGCAATCGGCACCATGCCTGCAGCAACCGCGACTGCACTTCCCGAAGAAGAACCGCCTGCAATATGTAAAGGATTAACCGCATTACGAGTGCCAATCACACCATCAATATGCATTGCAGTGTTATAACCTGTCACGCCAAATGCCAGCTCATGCATATTGGCTTTACCCACAACAATCGCACCTTGATCAATCAAGGCTTGGATCACGGGTGCTGTTGTTTTCGGTCTGAATCCTGTTAAAGCAGGTGTTCCCGCCGTATTGCTAAAACCAGCAACATGAATATTATCTTTAACTGCCAGCAATACCCCGATTAATGCAGGACAAGGTTTTCCGTCTGCAATTGATTGATCCCAAAATTGAGCCTGTTGAAGCGCTGCAGCATAATCAAGACTGATAAAAGCATTCAGGGATTGTTGTGCATCAATCTTTTCAAAATAGTGATCTAGCAATTGTTCACAAGAAACTTTTCGCGCAGCAACCAATGCTGTAATTTCCTTGATTGTTGCTTTATCAAGATGAATACCTTGATTTAAAAATACTTTTTCTTTGATATTTAACATTTTGACTTAAAATCCATTTAAGTAGTAATGTTTACAATTTGTACCGTTTTCAGTCTGTTAGATATCCTCAAAATTGAGGAGACCATTAAGCATGCATCAATGCAGCCATTTCAGTACGATTATGACAACCCATTTTTTTCATGGCATTTTTTAAATGCGTCCTTACCGTGGTAAAGCTGATATCCAGTAAATTGGCAACATACTTATCACTCAATCCCTTGCTCACTAACATGACCACTTCTTGCTCCCGTGGGGTTAAAAAGTATTGGATCGATAAATCTATGGGTAAGGCTTGGGTCATATAAGGTTCGAGTAGATTTAAGATCCTTTTCTCTCGTTCACTAAACATAATCGAGTCTTTGGCACGCCAAATACGCAAATCGCCAATATCTATCCCATCCCGAACAAAATAGATATTTAAACCATGATACAGGCCATAAGGGCGTAGAAACTCATTGTAATAATCCGTTTTTTTTAGTTCTGATATCGAAATGATTTCATTAACAAAAGTGGCTTGTTGGCGTTCCCGCAGCCGAGACGTAATCGGGTCATCATGCTGCCAAATACGGTCATATTCTAGGATTGCTTTGGGATCGATTTGCCACATAATGCCTTGTTTGGATAGATGCTGTTTTGCATCCCAAATATAAGAAGCAGCAAAATCGGCCCTTAATAAAGTCGCGATATCCACCAAAACTGTTTCACGTAAACACTCATGTCCTTTTCCTGAACCTAATTTCCATAGTATTTCTGAAAAAAGACTAAACTCGGATGGACTTAAGTCGTGTTCTAAAAGCATACCTGCTACCTTTCTATCTTCCTGGCATCTGCCCACTGTGGAATCAAGATGAACAGCTATTCCCTTTCATCTATCTTTTATATGCCACTGAATCGTTATTTTCTACACTTTATTTTTTAATCGGCTTGCATGTGGCGTTTTGCCATACCAGCGTTTATAAGCATGAATAAAACTGGCGGGTTCCGCATAGCCTAACCATTCAGAAATTTGCTCAATTGAAGTTTGTGTTGAAGACAAATAGGAATTTGCCATCATTTTTCGGGCTTCCTCCCTGATTTTAATAAACGTTGTTTGTTCTTGTGCCAAATAACGGCGTAAAGTACGGGAGTTTAGATATAAACGATCTGCTACCTCTTCCATCGCTGGAATTTCCCCTTTGCTATTCATAAGGATATGCTGAACGTGATCGGTATATTTTTTTTGAGATTGCCGCTTATTCAGTATTTCTCGGCATTGTTGCTCAGCTGAATGTAGCACCAGTTCATTTGCCATACTCAGCTTTTGATCTATTTTTTCTGCATTTAAGATAATAAAGCTTTTCGATCCACCAAATTCAGGCGCTACCCCGAATAATTCATGATAAGGCTGTCGTTCTCCACTAGGCTGAAAGTCAAATGCTACTTGTTGGCAGAGATTCTCCCGTATTAAGTCGTGTTGGACTGTTATTAGGGCAGCAATATCTCGCTCAATAATGAATTGCCGTAATGTTTGAGGAATTCCCTCATCTACCTCTATATCAATTCGAATACTATTGGTCTCGGGTGGTTCTGATACCACAAACTGACTAAAGGCAAAGGATAAAGGAAAATAGGTCAAAGCAAAGTTCAAGGCTTCACGAATATTCGCACTACTGATCAAGCCTAAGCCGAGAGAACCAAAGGCGGTAAAGTGATAACGCTGACCAACCTCTAAGCCAAGCAATGGTCTGTGACTAAATGTCTCGACTAGGTTAGCGATGAGCTGTAATTCCTGTTGCCCAGTTACCAACATATTTGGATCAAGCAACTGTTGCTGCTCCAGACCGATCCCCTTGAGGATCTCTGTATGACTCATACCCAGTTCAGCCGCATAATCTGCCATGAGACGAACACTATGAATACTACGTTGATATGACCATAAGTAGTTCAAACCTATTTTCTCAATGTCCTCTAATCACAATATTTTGTCCTGATCCATCCTCTAAATCAATGTATGAAACGATTATTCTGCATACAATACATGTTACTTTACACTTGAGCCCGTTATGTTCAAACAACAATTATCTTCAAATAAAAATATTCGTATCGCTATTATTGGAACAGGATTTGGAGGATTAGGGCTAGCCATTCAGCTCAAACTTGCTGGATTTGAACAGTTTACCCTATTTGAAAAAGCCAATGATGTCGGTGGTGTCTGGCGTGACAATACCTATCCAGGTGCTGCTTGTGATGTTCCTTCTCACTTATATTCATTTTCTTTTGAGCAAGACCTTGGCTGGAAAAACCGCTATGGTTCATCGCAGGAAATTCATCAGTACTTAAAACATTGCACGGAAAAATATCAACTTTACCCACATATCCAGTTTAATACTGAGATTGCCAGCGCTGATTTTGATGCAACGCTGGGTGTTTGGCAGATTCAGAGTTTAACTGGGGAAAAATTTGAGGCAGAATTTCTGATTGCTGCGGTGGGTCAACTCAACCGCCCCGCGTACCCGAACATTAAAGGTTTGGATCGTTTCAAAGGAAAAGCTTTTCATTCAGCACGTTGGGAGCATGACTACGACTTAAATAATAAACGTGTAGCTGTGATTGGTACTGGTGCCAGTGCGATTCAATTTGTCCCAGAGATCGCTAAGCAAGTGGCTCATTTAGATATCTATCAACGTTCCGCACCTTATGTTATTCCTAAACCAGACCGTATTTATTCAACATTGGAACGAAAAGTTTTTAAAAAACTTCCAATTTTGCAAAGTCTTGATCGCGTATTTCAATATAGCTATAACGAGATTCGCCTCAAGAGCTTTACTGCCACGCTGAATGAGATTCCTTTGGCAGAATATATTTTTCAACGCCATATTCGTGAGGAAATCAAAGACCCACATTTCCGCCACCGTCTGATGCCCGACTACCCGATTGGCTGCAAACGTATTTTGATTTCCAATCATTGGTACCGTAGTCTGGTTCGTCCAAATGTCGAGGTGATCAATACCGCAATCCTGGAAGTTACTGAAACTGGTATTGTCGATAAAGATGGCAAACACCGTGAAGTGGATACCATTATCTATGGAACAGGTTTTGCGGCAACTGAGTTTATGGCACCCATGCAAATTACTGGACTCAATGGCAAGACACTCAAACAACAATGGGTCGATGGCGCAGAAGCATATTTAGGCTTGACCGTAAGCGGTTTCCCTAATTTCTTTATGCTCTATGGTCCAAATACCAATCTTGGGCATAACTCAATCGTTTATATGATTGAAAGTCAGGTGAACTATATTCTGGATGCAATTCACACCCATATCCAAAATAATTTATCCTTCACTGATCTGAAAACTGAAATTCAAGTACAGTTTAATCAAGAAATTCAGGAGCGCATGAAGTCAACCATGTGGTCTCAAGGCTGTACTAGCTGGTACCAAACCGCGACGGGAAAAAATACCAATAATTGGCCAGGCTTCACATTGGAATATCGTCAGCGTACCCGCCATTTTGATTTGGAAAATTATACTCAAGTACAAAAATCAGCACAGGCGCAAGCTCAGATAAACAATCAAGCCAAAAAAATAGCTGTTTAAATTCCCTCATTAAATCATTCCGCATTTGGATTGCCCTTAAATGAGATAAAGGACAATCCATGAGCGTGCTCCCACTCCGTTTGCATAAAATCCTAAAATTTGATAAATCCGCTTGACCTTCCCATAATGTTAAGGTCTATGCTGAAAGCAATCGGATTATCTCTATAGGTATAACTTATGGAAACGCAAACAAAAACATCGCCTAATAATATGAATGTCAGCCTTCAAGTCGAAGGCATGACTTGCGCAAGTTGTGTTGGACGCGTTGAAGCAGCACTCAAAAAAGTTGACGGCGTACAATCGGCATCAGTGAATCTAGCCACAGAGCGTGCAGATATCACACTTGCAAAGCCCGTAGACCGACAAGTGCTGATTCAAGCCATAGAACAAACAGGTTATGACGTCCCAGCAAACAAAGTTGAATTGTCGATTGAAGGCATGACCTGCGCTTCATGTGTTAGTCGTGTCGAAAAAGCATTGAATGCGGTTAATGGTGTAAAAACGGCCAACGTCAATTTAGCTACTGAACGTGCCACGGTAACTGGTACAGCCAGCATTGAAAGCTTAATCGCTGCAATTGATAAAGCGGGTTACGATGCCAAAGAAATTCAGGCATCCATTCCAGACCAAAGTGAACAACTTGAGAAAAAAGATCATGAACGAGCTGAACTCAAACGTGACCTGATTATTGCCACTCTTCTAGCCTTACCCGTGTTTATCTTGGAAATGGGCTCACACTTGATTCCGGGTGTTCATCATCTGATTGAGCAAAGCATTGGCATGCAAAAAAGTTGGTATTTACAATTCGTTTTGACCACTCTAGTGCTGATTATTCCGGGTCGTCGCTTTTATCTCAAAGGTCTACCCGCTTTAGTCCGTTTAGCACCCGATATGAACTCTCTGGTTGCGGTCGGTACATTAGCGGCTTACCTATTTTCATTGGTTGCAACCTTTGCACCAAAGCTACTGCCTGCTGGAACAGTGAATGTATATTACGAAGCAGCAGCTGTGATTGTGGCCTTGATCCTACTCGGTCGTTTTCTTGAGGCCAAAGCCAAAGGACGTACCTCTGAAGCCATTCAACGCTTAGTCAGCTTACAGGCAAAAGTTGCGCATGTTTCTCGGAATAATCAAGTTATCGATATTCCAATCGAGCAAGTGCTTGCAGGTGATTTCGTGATTGTAAAACCAGGCGAAAGAATCCCTGTCGATGGTGAAGTCATTGAAGGCCAAAGCTTTGTCGATGAATCGATGATCACAGGTGAACCAATTCCTGTTGAGAAAAATATTGGCAGCCAAGTGGTGGGTGGAACCATTAACCAGAACGGAACTTTAAGTTTTAAAGCCGTCGCTGTCGGTGGCGACACCATGCTTGCACAGATTATTCGTCTGGTCGAGCAGGCGCAAGGCTCTAAAATGCCAATCCAAGCGGTGGTCGATAAAGTGACCTTATGGTTTGTTCCCGCAGTGATGATTGCCGCTTTGCTCACCTTCCTCGTATGGCTAGTTTTCGGCCCATCACCTGCTTTAACTTTTGCACTGGTCAATGCAGTAGCCGTACTCATTATTGCCTGTCCATGTGCCATGGGTCTAGCAACCCCCACCTCGATTATGGTTGGTACTGGACGTGGTGCAGAACTTGGTGTCCTGTTCCGCAAAGGTGAAGCACTACAACTGTTAAAAGATGCTCAAGTGGTTGCCGTTGATAAAACAGGGACCTTGACTGAAGGCCATCCAGTACTGACTGATTTTGAGGTGACATCAAACTTTGAACCTAATGATGTACTCAGCCTCGTTGCCGCAGTGGAATCACTTTCTGAGCATCCCATTGCCAAAGCGATTGTAGATGCGGCTAAAAAAGAAGGATTAGTTCTGCCCAAGGTCGATCGATTTGACTCAGTCACAGGGATGGGTGTCAATGCCACTGTAAATGAAAGCAAAAATATCTATATCGGTGCAGACCGCTATATGATTCAACTTGGTCTGGATATCACCCCATTTTCCCATACAGCACAGCGTTTGGGTGATGAAGGAAAATCTCCACTCTATGTGGCAATTGATGGCGCTTTGGCAGGGATTATTGCGGTTGCCGATCCAATTAAAGAGACAACTCCTGCTGCCATTCAAGCCTTACATCAGTTGGGTTTAAAAGTAGCGATGATTACAGGTGACAATGCCCGTACCGCACATGCCATTGCCAAACAACTTGGAATTGATGAAGTCATTGCCGAAGTACTACCAGAAGGTAAAGTTAATGCAGTGCAAGAACTAAAAGCAAAATATGGCAATATTGCCTTTGTAGGCGATGGGATCAATGATGCACCAGCACTGGCTCAAGCAGATGTCGGCCTCGCAATTGGCACAGGTACAGACGTTGCGATTGAATCTGCGGATGTGGTGCTGATGTCTGGGAACCTACAAGGTGTTGCCAATGCAATTGCTTTGTCTAAAGCAACGATTGGCAATATTCACCAAAACTTGTTCTGGGCCTTTGCCTACAACACCCTATTGATTCCAGTGGCTGCGGGTGTGTTATACCCTGCTTATGGCATCTTGATGTCACCAATTTTTGCCGCTGGTGCAATGGCACTTTCAAGTGTATTTGTACTTGGTAATGCCCTACGTTTACGTCGTTTCCAACCGCCGTCTGTGCATAAAGGCTAATGGAGGATCTTATGAATATAGGTAAAGTTTCTCAAGCTTCAGGTGTAACTGCCAAGATGATTCGTTACTACGAGCAGATTGGTTTGATTCCTGTGGCAGGACGCAGCAATGCAGGCTACCGTTCTTATTCAGAGAATGACGTAGAGCGCTTGAAATTTATCAAACGCAGTCGTGAGCTGGGTTTTTCGGTTACGGAGATCACCGACTTACTGGATTTATGGAATAATCGCAATCGGCAAAGTGCCGATGTAAAACAACTGGCTCAGGCACATATTCATAAGTTAGAACAACGTATCCAAGACTTACAGCAAATGGCGCAAACACTTCAGAACTTAGTTGATTGCTGTGCGGGTGACAATCGTCCCGACTGTCCGATTCTCGAAGGCTTAAAAGAACCAAGTCATGAAATGAAGGACATCCATCATCATAATGATTTGCTCTCGCTTTCCCCACTTACTGGGCGCAAGTAAAACAGAATAAAAGGCGATCTTATGATCGCCTTTTATTTTTTATCCATTCTATTGATACAAAAAAGCGGCTATTTAAGCCGCTTTTTATTCATAAACAGATTAACGAGGTGGAAAACCTGCTTCAGATAAAGCCTCGACCACTTGTTGCTGTGAGGCTGTGGTTTCAACTTTAACACTGCGGTTAGGCGGATCAGTAATCACTTTTGCATTGGCATCTAGCGCTTGAATTGCACGAGTTACACCACGTGCACAACCACCACAGGTCATATTTTCGACATGAAATTCCATCGTAAAACTCCATTCAATTATTTAAGAAGATAGACACACTATAAAGGTTGCCATAATGGTAAGGTCAAGCTTATTTTGACTTAAGTTTCAATTTTTTTAAGCATTAACATTAATAAAAAAGTGCATGATCAACATGCACTTTTTAAAGCAGTACTTATTGTGTTTTAGCCATTTAAGCCAACAGCCTTAGCACGTGCTTTATGCAATTTCTTATAGCTGTCAATTAAACGTAAATGACGATCAAGCCCTTCCAGTTTCATACTAGTTGGGGTCAGGCCATAGAAACGGACTGTGCCTTCAACAGAACCAACGACAGCATCCATACGCTCATTGCCAAACATACGACGGAAATTGGTTTCGTAGTCTTCAAGCTCCATTTCATCATCGAGTAAGACTTCTAACACCACATTCATGCATTGATAGAACAAACCACGTTCTACCGTGTTGGTATTGTATTGCAAGAAAGTCTCAACCAACTCTTTCGCTTCTTCAAACTGCTCTAAAGCAAGATAGATCAACAGTTTTAACTCAAGCAGGGTTAATTGTCCCCAGACCGTATTGTCATCAAACTCAATCCCAATCAAGGTGGTGATCTCAGTGTAATCATCCAGTTCGCATTCTTCTAAACGCTCAACCAAGGCTTCCAATTGTTCGTCATCTAAACGATGTAGATTGAGAATGTCTTCACGGAATAAGATCGCTCGATTGGTATTGTCCCAAATCAGGTCTTCAACCAAATAAATTTCAGAATAATCAGGCACCAAGATACGACATGCGGTTGCACCCAAGTGCTCATACACCGCCATGTAGACTTCTTTACCCATTTCTTCAAGAATACCAAACAACTCTGCTGCTTCTTCGGCATTCGAGTTTTCACCTTCATTGGTGAAATCCCACTCGACAAAGTCATAATCCGATTTGGCACTAAAGAAACGCCAAGAGACCAAGCCACTTGAATCAATAAAGTGCTCAACAAAGTTGTTTGGTTCCGTGACTGCATTGCTTTGGAATGTCGGTTGCGGTAAATCGTTTAAACCTTCAAAACTACGACCTTGCAACAATTCAGTCAAACTACGCTCTAATGCCACTTCCAAGCTTGGGTGTGCACCAAATGAGGCAAATACACCGCCTGTACGTGGGTTCATTAAAGTCACACACATCACAGGGAATTGACCGCCCAATGATGCATCTTTGACAAGGACTGGGAAGCCTTGTTCTTCCAAGCCTTGGATACCTGCCACAATACTTGGGTATTTCGCCAATACCTCTTGCGGTACGTCTGGCAATGCAATTTCACCTTCCAGAATTTCACGCTTAACCGCACGTTCAAAAATTTCTGATAAGCATTGCACTTGAGCTTCTGCCAAGGTATTGCCCGCACTCATACCATTACTGAGATATAAGTTCTCAATCAGATTCGATGGGAAATAGACAATTTCATCATCTGATTGACGTATGAATGGCAATGAACAAATACCACGTTCCGTATTCCCTGAGTTGGTGTCATATAAATGCGTACCGAGTAATTCATCATCTGGGTTATAAATTTCTAGACAATATTCATCCAAAATTTCTTTTGGTAACTCGCCTTTTGGACCGGGTTTAAACCATTTTTCATCTGGATAATGCACAAATTCTGCATTGGCAATGTCCTCACCCCAGAACTGATCGTTATAGAAGAAGTTACAGTTTAAACGCTCAATGAATTCACCTAAAGCCGATGCCAAAGCACTTTCTTTGGTTGAGCCTTTACCATTGGTAAAGCACATTGGTGATTGTGCATCTCGGATATGCAAGGACCAGACATTCGGTACGATATTGCGCCAAGATGCGATTTCAATCTTCATGCCTAGACCTGCCAGAATCCCTGACATATTGGCAATGGTCTCTTCTAATGGCAGGTCTTTACCTGCAATATAGGTACTGCTTTCAGAGGCAAGGCTCGGCATCAATAAGGCTTGTGCATCCGCATCAATACTTTCAACTTCTTCAATGATAAACTCTGGACCGGTTTGAATCACTTTCTTAACTGTACAACGATCGATTGAACGTAAGATGCCTTGACGGTCTTTTTCAGAAATATCAGCTGGTAATTCAACCTGAATCTTAAAAATCTGTTTGTAGCGGTTTTCAGGATCAACAATATTGTTTTGTGATAAACGAATGTTGTCCGTTGGAATATCACGCGCAGCACAATACACTTTGACAAAGTAAGCTGCACATAACGCAGATGAAGCAAGGAAATAATCAAATGGCCCGGGTGCAGAACCATCGCCTTTATAACGAATCGGCTGATCGGCGATTACCGTAAAGTCATCAAACTTCGCTTCTTGGCGAAGATTGTCGAGATAATTAACCTTGATTTCCATGCGAGCACCTAAATATTCTTATGTGTTGCAAGTACATAAGATTGAAAATATTAATCTATAAGCCGAATCGTGGATCACAAATGGACTTAAAAAACTGTGGCTAAGGTCGTCTTATGACTCTATCTAAACACTGACCTTAGTATTGATGGGCGCTATTATAGAAGTATTTTGTGTAATTGATAACTTTTGTCTGTTTTTCTAGCCTTTTTATGAACAATTAAGCAAGTTTTACCATATTGACCCAAACTTAGAGCTGCATGGCAATCTCAACAAAGGCTTTTGCAATCGGTGTCATCTGTTGCTTATTTTTTACCGCGAGTCCTATTGAGCGTTTGATATTGGGAGATAATGGCCGTTTTACCACATTGGGATATAGCTGAAGAATATTTTTGTCTAGGGCTAAATCCGCCACGATCGAAACACCAGCACTGTGATTGACCATATTTAAAATCGACAAGATTTGCGACAAGTTATACTTAATCTGCGGTGTGAGTTGTGCAGCCTTAAATAGCTCCATGACATGGTTTTGACTCCCCGCACTGGTCAGGATAAAAGGATGGTCAATCAGCTCTTGCAATTGCACTGCTGGCTTTTGTGCGATCTCTAAATCCTTAGGCAATAAAGCAACAAAAATATCCTCCAACAAAGCAAAACTATCAAAGCGGGGTTCAGGGAGTACCACAAAGCCAAGATCAACTTTGCGTTCATCTATCCATTGCAATACTTCTTTATCCGTTCCTTCTAGCATCAACACCTCAACATCAGGGTATTGCCGCGCAAACTGTTTTAAAATCAATGGAATCAGCACATTGGAAGATGATGCGCCAAAAGACCCAATCCTTAAAGTTCCCGCTTTTAGACCTTTAAGATCCATCACTTCTTGATGAATAATCTTAGAAACACTCAAAATTTCATTCACATAAGGTAGCAAACGTTGCCCCGTAGCAGTCAGCTCAACTTCATTATTATTTCGATAAAACAGTTGAGTTTCCCACTTCTTTTCCAACGCTTTAAGTGCATGCGAAATCGCAGACTGTGAAATATTCAACTGTTGTGCGGTATGGGTGAAATTTTTTAGTTCTGCCAGCTTTGAAAATATTTCGAGTTGGGTCAGCGTCATCATGATACATTCATGAGTAAAAGCTCATTTTACTATAAAAATAAATTAGTTTTACGATTTGATTCAATTCTATATTGATTAAAAATTTCATGCGTCATTTAGCCATTTCTCTTTCGAGCTCCACTGTTTATTTTAAGCTGATCTGTGTTGCCATGATGTGGGGTGGTACCTTCATCGCAGGACGCATTGTTGCTGCGGAACTCTCTCCAAACTTATCTGCATTATTACGCTTTAGCTTTGCTGCGATCTTACTGGTCTTGATCTTGTGGAAAAGTACAGGAGGATTTCCCAATCTTTCGGTACAACAACATGTCTATGCGATCTTGATGGGATTGACGGGTGTGCTTGCTTATAATTTATTTTTCTTTGCTGCTCTATCCAGAATTGAAGCAGGCAGAACTGCTCTGTTTGTAAGTTTATCCCCTATTTTAACCATCTTATATAAAATAATAAATAACAAACATTTAACTATATTTGGCGAGATAATGGCGTAAACGTAGATTTATCCACAGGAACAAAAACAACAAAACCGACAAGCTTTTAAACTTTGTCGGTACATTCTAGGTAGTAATATAAAGGCAATCACGGACAATAACAATGGAATAAAAATGTGCGCCAACTATGAACCAATATCTAAAGACAGAGTTCATCTATTAGATCTGCTTGAGCCTACGTTTGACTATAAGACAGATATATACCCGAATTACGCAGGGCCTATCCTTTTCTCAAAGAAAGGCGACATTGAATGGCGATTGGCTAGATTCGGACTTGTTGCACCATGGGTTGAAGATTTAAAGAAAGTTCGCAATACATACAATGCCAGAACCGAGACAGTGGCAACAAAGCCAAGCTTTAGGAATGCCTGGAAGAAAAACCAGTTTTGCTTAATTCCTGTCGAAACAATCTTTGAGCCGAAATATATTGACGGCAAGGCTCATTGGTATGGAATCTACAGAGAAGATGATATGCCTTTTACAGTTGCTGGCATCTATGAGTATGCAAAGGTTAATGGTGAAGAAATCAGGTCAATGTCAATGCTGACAATCAACTCAGACGACCATCCTTTCATGAAGCAGTTTCACGCACCCGAAGATGAGAAGCGCTCTATCATTGTGATACCAAGGGATCGACGTAATGACTGGCTGAATTGCTCATATGAAGAAGCAAGAGATTTCTTCTTTGAAATGCCAGTTGATGAATTCACAGCAGCACCAAAGAAAGATTTGGAGAAATTCCGACCAAACGCACACTAAACAGCGACACCGAATGTCGCCTCCCTGTTTATCCACAGTTTTTTAAATTTGAATTCACACAGGCTCAGTTCTAACATTTATCTTGAATTTGTAACTTTTTCAAGATTGCCATGCGTGACCGTATCTTTGCCCTTGTTGATGTGAATAACTGCTATGTCAGTTGCGAGCGTGTGTTTAATCCAAAGCTGAATAATAAGCCAGTGATTGTGCTCAGCAACAATGATGGTTGTGCTGTAGCTCGTTCGCAGGAATCGAAAGACTTAGGCATTAAAATGGGTGTGCCATTATTCCAAATCAAAGATATTGTTGAGCAAAATAATGTTGTGGTGATGTCTAGCAACTATGCCCTATATGCTGAGATGAGCCGTAGATTTCACAATATTCTGGCTGGGTTTGTGGCAAATAATGAAGTTGAGCAATATTCGATTGATGAGTGTTTTCTTGATCTCACCTCTTTTGAGTATTACAGAGACCTTGAGAAATACGGCCATGAAATGAAGAATGTGCTTTGGCAGTGGCTAGGCTTGCCAGTTTGCGTAGGAATTGGGAGAAGTAAAACAGAGGCGAAGATTGCAAACCACATTGCTAAGAAGAATAAACAGTTCAATGGGGTTTGTGATTTAGTGCGCATGGACCCATGCAATAAGGAAGACTATCTATCTAAAATAGATGTGAGTGAAGTGTGGGGGGTTGGTAGAAAGCATACTAAGAAGTTGCAGTCCATGGGGATTAATACCGTATTTGATTTGGCTTGTAGTAATCCTATTCAAATGCAAAAGCTATTTAGCATTGTTATGGCCCGAACTGTAAATGAGTTGCAAGGAGTGTCATGCATAGAGATTGAAGATACACCACCGAGTAAGAAACAGATTATCTCAAGCCGCTCATTCGGGCAAAGAGTCACAGAATTAAATGACCTGAAAGAAGCTATTGCAATGCATGCTCAAGATGCTTGTAAACGATTGAGGGCTGATAAATCTCTTTGCGGTTGTCTTATTGTTTTCGCTCAATCCAATCTATTTGATAAGAATGTTCCCTTCTACAACAAATCTGTTTCCTTTGCCTTCCCACAGCCTACAGATTGCGTCACAGACTTAGTTCGCGCTGTTTCTATCATGATTACCCATGTATTTAAACCAGGTGTGTTATTCAAGAAATGTGGCGTTGTACTGACATGTTTAGAGCCAAAGGCATCACATATTTATGATCTACTTACAGACATGAATGAAGTAGAAGAAAAAGAAAAACTAATGAAAGCGTACGAAGGGATTCAAGAAAAGTTTGGGAAACGTAAAATCAGTGTTGGCCCATGTTTTATTCCAAATAGAGGCTGGTCCATGTCTCGCGACAAGTTGAGCAACAATCCTTTTACTTGGTCTGGACTATTGCGCGTTAATTGATAAATTTATCGTTTAAAAATATACTTAACTCATTAATAAAAAATCAAAAGAGAAATCATTATGAGTCCACATATTTTTTATGATGGTAAAAAAATCAAATGTTCAATCTGTAGTACAGAGGATTTTCAACCTGAACAAGGACAGCCAAAACTATTTAAATTGAATGGCTCAAGAGATTTAAACAATAAATTAGATCAAACTTACTACTGGATAGGCGAATGTTTTACTTGCAACAAAAAGACCTCCTATCCAGATAAAATGCCTTATCTATATTATTAACAGCCCTCATTTGAGGGCCTTTACCAATGCTGCATGTTTTGCATCACATTCATTATATTTCGCTACAGTATCAACCGCCCACAACAGAACATCTTTACCTGTCCCTGCTTCGATCTGATTCAAAGTCGGACAAGGTTGAATTAGATTCGCGGGTACTGTCGGCTTTAATAAGACTGTTGATTTCTGACAACCCAGAAGAATCAAAGCAATCACGCTGATAAATAGGACGTTCAACGATCTTTTGCACTTCACGCGTAACGGTTTCGACTTTTGTTTGTTGTTCAGACCTGAGTTTTTCATAATCAGCACTCGCTTTATTGACCTTGTTTTGAGCATCAGCCAAGGCTTTAACCTGTTTACGCTCAATATCCTGAATCTGTGCAAAACATTTATCTTCAGCGGCCTTTAGCTCGCGTACATAATGACTAGTGATAGCAGTCTGAATAACCAGCAGCACAAATAAAACAATGATTGCAGTCCAGCGTTTATTTAAGAGAATCCATGTCATGAGTTCACCCCTACACACTTCTGGTAACGCTCAACCTGACGTTTCCATACGCCATAACAGCCATTGGAACGGATTGAACAATCTCGTTTAGCCACATACTTGTATTTGAGCAATGACTCACACGCAGCCTTGTATTTGCCCGATTTGAGATTCTTCAGCATTGATGAGTTAGACCAAGCCCCTACTCCATACTGATAATTGAAATCCAAGTACAGGTCATATTCAGTCTGGGAAATCGGGATATTGAGCAATGTTTTATTGAATGATTGAGCATCTTTATTCATTGTAAATTTCAGATACTCAAACGCTTGTTTACGCGTGATTGCAGGATCAGTCATTTTTACCGCACGGCCATTCGGGTAAAAAGTTGTACCATTGCCAATCGTTGGCCGATCTCCCTTCACTGGAATTACTGGCTTGGCTGTAAATCCCTCTTTACTAGCCGTTGCTTGAATCTGCTGATCACTAGGTCCATAAATAAAAAAACCGCCCAAAGAGGCGGCAATTGTTGAACCAATCACAAAAAGTTTAGTCTTGTTCGTCATAATCTTTCTCATGCATACGTTTATCGTGTAGCTCTTCATCCCGCTGATCTTTACGATAAGCAGCTACAGCTTGAATAATTAAACCCACTAAGGCACACACCCCACCCAAAACAGCCATCCATTCAGTAGTTGAAAGACCGCCCACTAAAACCATTCCACCCCCTGCTATGTTTGTTGCTAAACCCAAAGTTGCTGTACTTGTTGATGCTGCTGGTTCCGCCATGACCTCTTTTCTCCAGATAATAAAAAAGCCCCGATTGGGCGTATGTTTATAAAAATTAAATTACGTAATTGTGGTAATACTTGAATTCATGCACGATCGCGTTTAACCCCCTACCTGGGTTTGTGAAACTCCTGCCAATATTAATTACAGATGCTACATAGACATAGAATGAGTGTGTTCCGCTATACGACAAAACATCATTTATATATATCTTCGTTGCTCCACTAGACTCTTTAGTAATCTTAATTGTGAATCTTGAATTATTAGGAAGAGACATTGGCGCTTCAATTGTTCCGTTATCTCCAAAAATATTCCATTCACATATAATTCCACTCCCATTCCCAAATCGAAAAAACTCAAGATAAGAACCAGATGCCATGCTAATAGTAAAAAATGAATCTTGACTGTAGGATGGATCACCAGTGAAAGTAATATCCATTACCAAGCTAAACACTGATGAAGTAGACAGAGTGTTTGGTGATGCGATATAAAATGGCTTACTCGTACTAAGTGCTATCTTACCTCCGCTTGTTACAAATACTGGTGTTCCATTATTTGCCGTCCAATCCCCTTCCTGTTTCAAATCAAACAAATCTGAGTTTGAGAAAGTTAAATGATTTGTAAGATGTGCTGCACTTGGATCATCAGAAGTGAATACAGATACTTCTGAACTCAATTTTTCATCTGCCCCACGAATTGCTGATACACGATAATAATAAGTCGTATCAACTTCTACACTATAATCAATGTATTCTTTGCTAGTAGTAGTTCCAATAGGTGCAGGAAGATCCCCTGCATCCATTGGTGTTGTTGAGCGATAGATATTGAAGGTATCTGCAATACTATATTGATCCCACTCTAGTTTTACATTTGCCATGTCGCCTCCTAGGTTGGGCTATAAATTGCAGTTAAATTTACTGGAGCGGTAAGTGAAGTCAGAACAGTATGAGAGAACAATTGATAGCTCAAATAGCCTTCACGAACAGAACAAAGCTCTATGCGATATTTAACATACTGTGGTTCTGTGATACTAAATGTGTAGCTGTTAACAGCCCCAATATCCGCATCAAATACAACTGTCTCAGTATTGCTGATTTCAATACCTATAATTTTAAGTTTGTAAGTAACCCCACTTTCTAAAGACACACCTCCTTCTGTCCAACCAAGTATTGAGCCACCAGTTTGTTGCAAGCGATTTCGATTAACCCATGACAAAACAATTTCTGAGTCAACATCAACTGGGTAGTATTCAGCATTGATTTTTACATTTGATGGTGGGTAAGGACGAATTGGTCGTGCATCAATCTCAAGAGAAATTACATCCGCTTCTTCCATACCCAATATTCCGCTTGGTGTTGTTGTAAGCACCTTAGAATCAATAACCTCACTCAATACATACTGTTCAGGATCGAAGGCATTGAATTCATCATAGAAATAAAAAACCGCATTAGGTGAATGCGGTTTAGGTACAGTGTCTAGTGCTGCTCTCTTTACAGTTAATATCTTTGTCTCAGTGTCGTAACTTTGATAAACCATTAATTCATCTTCACAAAGAATCAAAGTGCCGACTTCTGCTTGACTAATTGATGCAACATTTTTAACTGCGAATGATGCATCTAAATAGCTAATTGCCTGATCAAGAGTAGCTACTGGGCAGTAATCAATAATTGAAGCTTGTTGATATCCAGTTCCATTATTCGTATAGAGCAAAGCATTGATTGAGTTGCTCTGTGGCTTTTTAGTTGCAACAACCAAATATCCAAGATCGGGGTTATTTGCCAACTCAGCATCAACTTGTGTTTGTCCAAATCGCTGCACAGCTTCAAAATAAGGCATTTCGAAGACAATACTTAGGTTTGGTTGTGGCGGTAAAACAACTGATGTAGGCGGATCAACATTAATTGTAGGAAATACTGTTGATGAGTAAGGAATCACCTCAACCCAGTCTAAAGTCACAGTATTGTCACGACCATCTCCTAGTCCAATCTTCATAATCCTAACTGGAACATCAACCATATTTTGATTTTGCCAAGTCAGCTTCACAACATCATATTTATTGATCTTGCGAGCTTCATACTTGCCTGTTGTGAATGTACCTTTTCTAGTTGGTGTTGAGAGCTGTTTAAGTTTCCAATTCCCAACTAACTCAGCATTACGACGATTCATGAAATAAGGGAAATCTAGCGTCTGTGCATTTACTTCAGATGACATTACCGACCCAATTTCATCTAAAGAAAACGAAGAATCCTTTATATTCTCACGATCATAGTAGTTCACATTTACTGAGTTAATAACATCTTCAACATTCGCAATTTCAATGTTGAATGACTTGATATTACTTTTAGTAAATACTTGGGCAGTACTTAAATTAAGTAAGTCATCTCTAAACAAAACAATCTCGTATTGACCAGTTTGTCTATTTAATCGAATGCCAGCTTCGATATGAAAAAGAAGCTCATCTATAGCCTCTTTACAAGATTTCTCTGTAAAAGCCCCAGAGACACCTAAACCTTCATCCCAAATTCTTCGTGCGGCAAATTTAAAATTATCATCATTTATCATTGCCTCTGGCTTATTCATTGCAGTGTCATTTGTAATGATTTCGCGAATTTGATGAATTGGGTTTATATCTTTCTGAGGTTCGTCTCCCTGCCAATTATATGGCTGGTCTACAGGTCGATAGAGAGTACCCTGTGAAAAGTTAAATTTATTAGTTCCTTCCGCAGGCACTGTGCCTGTTGCTTTAACCCGTACATAAGGGAATGATGTAGAATTGGCACGGACTAATGCTGTAATGACAATATTTTTACTATTATCAATTACATTATTGGTTTGCTGTGTTTTTACTTCTGCAAAGCTACCAACATAATCAATCTCTAAGCGTTCATACCAACCATTAATAACACAGGTTAATTCAACCAAATCGTATTGTGTAAATCCTGATGAAGTAAACTCTGTATAGAGTGTTTCTGAAATTGTAGGGTTTGGCGCTCCGCCATACGACGACGATCCAATATTGGCATCAAACCCTTCATATCCATCACTATTCCTATTAACACCATTGTTAACTTTAAATGTAAGCGGGTAAAAGGGGCCATTCTTACTACTAGTATAAGTTTTGACAGTCCCGATTTCGCAAACAAAAATCTCAGATGAGGTAGTTGAATCAATATATGACTTATACCATTGCTCTACTCCATCATCCTTGATACGCGTACGCTTTGGCCAGTAAAGAACTTCTTTAAGCATTCCTGACATTGAGACAAGCTGAAATCCCTGATCTGCGTTGTAACCTCGATAAACAAGATGAGATAAACCCGGAAAGGAAGAAACCAATTCGCTATCGTTAGCAGCAAGATATTCATTTTGCCGCAAATATTCTTCTCTTCCTGTATGAATATCAATAGTGCCTACCCAACCACCTTCCTGTTTATCACCACCGAAAAGATCAGGCTTGTTAACAACAATAGAAGTATCGCCATTTTTAAGCTGATCAATTTCTTCTAGTCTAGTGAAGATCCATCCGCGCTTATCAGGGTTAACATTTAGAATCTGTTCAATACAATTTCCGATAGCAACTTGCATTCCTGCAAAGTATTTAAAACCAACTGTTTGTTTACTGCTTCCACCCATTGCCATTCTCACTTTCGTAAAATTCTATCGCTTTTAATGCCATAGCATCACGACCAAATCTTTGAACAAATTCTTCAATCAGCATTCCATTAGCAAAAAAATAAGAGACTTCTTTGTTTGTCATTCCATAGTATTCAGTGAAAATCTTCAAAGAACCTTTTGCACATAAGTCGACTGTTCGAAGATGCCGCATATAAATCCGCCCTGAAATTTCAGGGCGCTTTCTAATATATGTAGAGGTCACTTCTTACCTCCTTTGGCTTTAATCGCTTGGGTATCTTGGTTCCCGATCCATGTGATATTCCCATGTATATGTGGAGAGCCAAAAACAGATGAAAAAGAGACACCCTCATCAGCTAGTGAACCATCTAATTGCGTAGGTTCTGGTCTGTTCTTTTTCTGCATTTTTTGCATCGAGTAGTAAGAATAGACTGCTGATGCAACAGCCACAACAATAGCGATAATTGCAAACATGGCTCACCTCACTTAATTATTTGGTCGTTCACAGGATTGGATGCTGGTATATTCGGGAAACCCATGAAACGCAAATGGTTGTTAAAAATAGTATGGCAAGGGCCTGCTCTTGTCTGGTCGCATCCGGGTGCAAGCTTTATCACATCACTGATCTGTAGCCCAAAATGCTGTCTTTCCAAATTAACAGTATTTGATGTGCTAGATAAAACTGTTGTGAAAATACCTTCGTTGTAAAGTACACCTCGACTAAAGTAATTATCTGGATACGCCTTAACTTCTGTTATTGGATTGCCTTCTCCATCTAAAACAGGGTCGCCATTTTCATCTAGAACAGGAGTTGGGTTTACAGTGAAAGTAATTGTCAGGTTATCGATTGCTGTAATTGTCACATCAACTGACCAGTCCCCAATCTTCAAACCACAAATACGATCGTAGATTTTATTTGAACAGGTCTTCTGAAACTTACGAGTGAGAATGCTTTTGTTCTGCTGTGTCTCTGCTGTAGAACTCACAAGTGTCATGGTGTTCTCATCTTGTGTTTCAACGAACTTTGGCTGCGTGATGCGGCCAATGTGAATGACTAAGGTTTCACCTTTGTACAGCTCCAGAATCGTGACTGTTACACTTTTAAAATAAATCTTGTTGATGAATAAGGCTTGTAGATCGTCTCCATCTTCATTTAGTAACTGCATCGGATATGGAAAGGTAATCTCTGTATCGCACTTATCAATGTCTTCATCATCAATGTTGCCACGACTCACTACCAGCGGCAGATAAGTATGGCCATTATGCTCTACAGCCTTTGCAGCACTTGTGAAGTACCACGTTTTGTCACCATGCTTGAACTCAAATAAGTCCTTTTTAGATTTAAATAAGTTCATCATGGCGATAACTCAACTATTGGAACAGTGGCTTCAACAATGTCAGCACCTTTAAAATAGAACTCTACTGCATCACTATTCAGGCGATACAAGCCAAGATATGACACACGCTCAATGTTTACTGGTGGCTGCGGTGTAAGGTTCATCACAATGTCTTCGCCACTAACACTTGATGATGTGACTGAGTGAGCCGTCCAGATGCCATTGGCCTTGATTGCAATATTTTTTCGATCACTCAAAAAGTTGTCATTCTTCACTGTGATACTTGAGCTACTGCGCGAAACCAAATTGAAATTGTTCTGATAACTTGGCATCCAGAACTGATTCAAACGACCACGTCTGTGGTAAAACCACTTCTTATAGTCAATGTATTCTTGCCGGTTCTTCATGATGACACGGAAATTCTTGTTGAGCAGAGGATTGAACCAGTGCGTGAACTGCCAGAACTGCCCTATCTCACCATCTACAATCGTTTGATGCTGTTCAAAGTTGATATCTAGGAAGTCTCCATCCAGCAGCAAAGGAGTAAAGTAAATATCATCTCCTTTGTACTGTTGGGGATCTGCCGCCATTGGATATTCAACGCTATCCAAAACTCTTAAAGCGATTGTAGGCTTGAACATTAGGCCATTGGCTTGTGATGTTGGATTGCCTGCAATAATGGCTTTTCTCAGTGGTTGTATTTGTGCATTAGTTGCTATGACAGCTTCATTTAATCGATAACCATCTATGTAAGTTGGAACTCCATCGATGACTTCATAGCGTCCGATTTCAGTGACTTCAGCAACCACTAAAACTCCGACAGCTTGAATCAAAATCAAAGTCCCAACATTAATACCTAAATTGCTAGTATCTGTCTCAATAAAGTCATCAGACAAATCGCCTACACTCTGACTTTCTAAAGGCTGAGGTACTAAATATTCTTTTCGCATCCACGAATACAAATCATTGAACATTTCAGGCACTTCATTTCTAAACGCCATCATCGCCCAATTAAAGGATTGTCTTGCAGCATCAAGTAAAGGAATCCTTTCCTCACCAGAAGCATCAAAACTTTGGTGAACATCAGTCTTAAACTCGTAACGCTCTGTGGTTTCAAGCAAAGGACATTTCGTGAGCAAGATATATTCATGCCCGTTCACTGTGACTTTCATATATTTCACCCATAAAAAAACCGACCTTAAATTGGTCGGTTCTAAGTATTGTTTTTAAACTTAACTATCATCCAGAAATCCTCCAGATGAGTGCTGTTATAGCCGTGATTAGACCTGTACAACTTGCCACAATCAAAGATATGCTTTTCCCATAAGCCATAATGATGGCTACCTTTCCAGCATCTTTAGCGCTCATTTTACCCTCTATACTAATAATGGGTTTGGTGTTACTATTCTCGTCAGATTGATTCATTAATAGTTGATACTCCTTAACTGTTAATTAAAACCTCAGTGTTGGCGCACTGGGGTTTTTGCTTTTTTGTGATTCTAAATTTCTTTAGAGTTCACTTCATCCGTCGGTTTTTTCCTTGCTTTTGAATATTTACACATGTAAAAAACCATCAAGATTTTTCTTCCAGAACTTTTTTCAGGCACTAAAAAAGCCGACTTGTTTAGAGTCGGCTTCGCTTGAAAAAATAATAAATCATGTCAATAGGGTTTGGAAGAGGTTTTTAGGTTAATAAAACAATTACTGCTCACACCTTAATCACCTCTCTCCTTATACCTGTAAGACTAATTGGATATTTTGCATGAAGCTCTAAATTAAGCTCTCCCTAACAAAGCATTAATCTTTGTTTTTTCTCGTTTAATCATATTCATGAAAACTTTTGTTCCTGCTGGTGTAGCCATGGCTTCAGGAACTCCTGAATCCCAATCAACAAAGTTATTCACTGACATGTTTAAAGGCTGTGATTGCTGACTTGATGCTTGTTCATTTGCTGTCTGACGATCAGATAAGTAGCCACTTATAGCTTGGTTATTTGCCATATCCAAAACTTTAGTATCTACAACGCCGCCATCAGCAAAACCTTTGCCAGTTCTTAATGCTTCAACATTTCCAACACCACCCCAACGAGCAACGTCAGCTTGGGAGAAAACAACCTCGCCTTTATGGACTATGCCTGCTGGATCGTATTTGCCACCTGCACCTGTGTAACCACCGTTTGCGAAGCCTTGAGGTGTAAACGCCTGAAGTGTCGCTTGCAATGCACCAGTTTCAACTGTTGCCATAGCAACCGCTGGAAGATTGTAAGGGAATGGAGATGAAGCCCAAGCAGCCGAAATAGCAGTAATGCTATTCATTAAAACGCTGGCTAGGTTTGCGCCTTTTTGGATAGCAACTAAAGCTCGGTAAGAACTCGAACTTTCATCAACAAAGTTAAGCATCACACCTGATAAACCACCAAAAACATCAGCTGCCATTCCTAATTGATAAGCTTTAGTGCTATTCCAGTAATTCTCATCGATTATCCGCATGCGTTCGTTGTGTGCTTGCCAAATCGCTTCACGCTCAGCTGCGGTCTCTGCCAAAGCCATTTGTGAATCAAATAGTGCTTGAGATTCCTCGTAACGATTGAATCTATCTTGCTCGATCTGGAATCTCACTCCTGAACCAGTCATATCAGCATAGCTTTGACCCCATGCCATTGAAGCAGATTTGAGATTCTTGCGTTTCTCATATTCTTCTTCTGCAAGGTTCATAGCAATACGTGCATCACGTTCTTCTTGAGTAAGCTTTAAATTCTTAGCTATCTCTTCTCGTTCCAATTGGTAACGCTCTTGCATGTATTCTGAGTCAGACATGTAGAACTGGCGCGATTCAAGAAGGCGCTGTTGCTTTTCTAGCTCTAGCCATGCTAATTCTTGCTCCGTTTGATCCTTCAGCGAATTAAGCTTTAATTGCTTAATATCCTCATTGTACTTACCAGAATTTTCTATGATTTCTCTCTGAGTCGCATCAAAGTATCGAAGCTTATATTCCTCAGACCATCGGAATGAATCATTCTCTTCTGTAATTTGGCGTAAATACATTTCAGTATTAAAATCATATCTAGCTTTTGCGGCTTCTAGATATTTTGATTGCTCAGAACCAAAATTAGCCTTATTGATTTCAGCGACTTGCTTTTGGTAATCAATGTTCATCCGAGTAAAATCATCCGCATATTCGAAGCTGATTTGATCTCTAGATTGTGCCTGCTCCTTTTCTAATCGCTTTTGTTCTTCCTGTCTGCGCTTTGCTTCATCAGCAGCCTTCTTCAAAGCACCTGAACTTTGCTTGATTCGGTCATTATAAGCCTGCTCTGCTTTTGCTGTTTGTTCAGTAATCCTTAAGACATTTAAGGCGCTAGAAATTTCATCTTTTGACAGAATTGCACTCATTCCTCGTGCTTGTTGTAAGTCAAAAATTGCTCCAGCCTGAGATGGGCTATAACCTTGTTCCAAGAGGCCTTGTTTATATAGACCAGAGAAAGCGTTCTCTTTTAATTTGTCTCGATACTTTGTTAAAGCATCATTAGCTTTATCTGCTGCTGTTGCAGAATCATTTAAAGAATCAACATGTTTTTGCTGTTGTAATGCAGCATTTTGTGCATCGTTACCAGTCAAAACAACTGTTTTTCCAAAAATCTTTAAAGCTGTAGCTGATTTACTGGCTTTTTCGAAGTTTGCATCATATTGCTCAACTTGTTTCTTTAAAGCATTGTATAAATCAGACGAAATCTTCATGTCGTTCAATTTTTTGATGGCATCGTTGTAGCTGATTGTCCCCTTATTTGCTTGATTAATAACTTCAACTACTTTCCAGTTGCCTTTTTCATAGTTTTGGATATCAATCAATGCAGCACTTACAGCAAATCCTGATTTCTTTAACTCATCATTCTGGGCAGCAAATGCTTCTGTTAAGTCATTAATTGCGGATTTACGTTCAACCCCTTGAAGCTTATTTAGTTCAGATGAGGCTTTGTCAGCTACAGAAGCTTGCTCTATCAACTTTTTGTTAACTTTGTCCGCATTGTCTTGCATGATTAAGTAACTTGCAGCAACACCAGCAACAGTCAATCCTAAGCCTACAGGCCCACCTAAGACACCCAGCAAACCTGCACCAACCCGTGTTGACATAGTTGCTGCTGCTGTCGATCTTGTGCGAGCAGCTGCAAGTGCTGTCTCTGCTGCAGTTAGCTCGGCAGTTACCTGTACTTCGATTCGGCGCAATTGAGCCATACGCGTAGCAGTGGCAATTCGACCTGCCTGATTAATCTGTGCTTTGAGTCGCTCAACTTCAAGCGCTTTTTCAGCCGCAAGTGCTGCTAAAGTTGCCTGTGTATTGACTGCTGTTGCCTGAGCACTTGCCAATGCTTGTGCAGCTGCAGCTCGTTCAGCATTGATCGTTGCATATTGCACAGCTGTTTGCTCGATTAACTGTTTAGTTTTTGCGTATCCTGCTGTTACACTTCCATAAATGGCTGGAATAAACGTACCAGCATAAAATGCAGCACCAACCATTGCTGCATTGGTCAGTACATCTAGATTATCTGCTAATGCTTTTATAGAGCCTGAAAGAACTTGTGCAGCGCCACTACCTTTACCAGCTTCACCAACAAATTGAATTACTGCGTTGTTCAGCATCGTAAAAGAATTTGCAATAGTGAAATCTGTCTTTCCAAAAAGATCGTCTACTGAAACTTTTGCTTTTTCTAAAGACTTAATCACAACATCGGCTGTTAATTGACCTTCAGCAGCCATTTTTCTTAACTGGCCAATGTTTGTATCTAGACCAGTTGCAATTGCTTTAAGCAAACCTGGTGCCTGTTCTGAGATAGAGTTAAATTCTTCACCTCGAAGAACCCCAGAAGCCAATGCTTGTGAAAATTGGACTAGAGCTGCTTCTGCACTCGCTGCACTTGCACCTGAGATAGCAATTGATTTAGAAACCGTATCAGTTAGAGATGATGCATCTTGCAAAGTTATACCTAGCCGTTTGGCATTATCTGCAAAACGCTGATAAACCTGAGCAGTGCTATCCCAAGATTGCCCCGTTGCTTGAGCAATATTGAAAGTGTCTTTTAAGGCTTGGTTTAATTCTACTTGTGAGGCTGTTACAAGTTTTAATCTGTTTTGAAGACCAGTATAAGCATCCATTTTGGCAATCGCAGTGCCAATAGTTAAAGCTCCAGCAAATGAAGCCATTAATGTGCCCTGCAAGTCCTTAAATGTCCTGCCAACAAGATTTAATTCATTACTCATGTTTCGCGCAGATGTACGAGTCTGTTGTTCTGCACGGTTTAAGCCCTGAGTAAATAGCCCAGTTTGGGCAATTAAATTAAGTGTTAATGTTCCTAAACCTACAGCCATTTATTTTCTCCGAGCAATAAAAAACCCGCCGAAGCGGGTTATAAATCAAGTTGCTTTAGATGCCTGACAGATTGGCACCTTGAAAATCATTCTTTACATTGTTTTTCCAACTTTGGCGCAGTTCCTCAGCTTCCTGCTCTCTCTTTGTGGACTTATCTAATTCTATCAATTCACCATATACTTCTTTATCCCTTTTTGAGTAACTCAAGTCATTTGAACTACTTATACTTTTAATATCACTATTTATAGTGAAACTTGATGCGCTATCTATATCGTCTATAGATGAAAAAGGGTAAACAGTATCAGTCCCTGC
This sequence comes from Acinetobacter sp. Tr-809, assembly GCF_011753255.1. Taxonomy (NCBI): domain Bacteria; kingdom Pseudomonadati; phylum Pseudomonadota; class Gammaproteobacteria; order Moraxellales; family Moraxellaceae; genus Acinetobacter; species Acinetobacter sp. Tr-809. The sequence goes on along the minus strand of NZ_VWVZ01000001.1, from coordinate 297,904 downwards.
TTTTATCATGGTTAAGTAAAATGATGATGGGCTTTTTAATTCTTTGTCAATGCTATATAAATAAGTACAGACATAATTCCCTCTTAATGATACCCCAAAACTATTCTGAGCCTCATAATTAATACCTACACCAAGTGTTCGAAACCTATATTGATCAGTAATGAAATAGTCTACAATTTTTCCATCTTCTATCATGTTCTTGCCATAAGAAGCATAAATCTGCTCAATACCTGGCATCATTTGTCGAACTTCAGCACTTGAAATTTTTAGGCTTGAAGGGCTTTTAAGGGAGTCAGTTAGACTAGATTTGCAGTCTGAATATGCCTTATTGATTACTTTTTTATCTATTCCTGTGTTGTTTTCTTTACACCCTGAAGCGAGAATAATCATAGCCACCAAAACAATCTTTTTCATAAAAAATACCCTCTTATTTGAGGGTATTTATAACATAAATTAAAATGAAGGTTTACATTGGTACAGTTTTAAGAGGTAGCTTTCGCAAGTTGCTTGCTCTCTGTCTTACTTCATATCCAGTAATGAACTCCAATAATGGCTCAACTGCTTCTGCAAGTTTCACGACATTTAAAGAACAATGATGAACAGATTGCGGCATTACAATAACTTTACCCTTATTAACAACCACATAATAAACTAGTCGTTCATCATTGGTGTTCTGATACTGCATTTTTTCACTAATCTGCTCTGCAATCTCATGTGCAATTGGGTTTTGTAAAGCTGGATAGCGTGATGCCAAGTTTTTAATAAACTCATCCAATTGTGCAAGAGAATCGGAAGTTTCATGTTTTTCAGGCTTGCTAGTTAAATCCATCACTTCAAGATAATGCTTAGCATCTTCAAAATGAATTGCACGTAATTCACGATAACTGGCGGAGTATTTAAAATGATTCTTCAAACGGCTCCACATCTGAACAATTAGGTTTTTATTGCCATTTGCTCGTGTGTGAACAATGTTATAAAGAATTCCTGCCTGTTCTGGTGAAATAGTTTGCTTGCCATTTAGCAACCATTCCATCACAAGTGAGTCATAAGCACGAATAACCATTAAATGGAACTTAGGACTAATCCACATTGCATAGGCATATACTAGCTCCTTTACTACGTACGCACCTTGTTTTTCTCCGCCCTTAATAACATTGATTGCTTTTTGACCGATGCTCAAATTTGAGCATCGGTCCTCTTCTGAGCTTCTCATATTTGAGAAGCTTTCTACTTCTACGATCAAATCTTGTGTTTGTTGATTACGTAAAAAGTTTGAAGGCTTGTGTTTTGCTAAATCTCCACTCGCCTTATGTAGATCATTCAAACAATAACGACCATCTTCATCTTGACGAATTGTAAAATCACCAATAACTAAAGGCTTGTTGTTTGGGTTTAAAAAGTTTTGTGCTAAACTTGTCATAAGTATTCATCCATAGTGATGGCAACTAAACCTTGTGATATGTGAGAGTTGAGCAAGGTTTTTTTGTGCCTGTTAGTTTCATGCTTTCGCATTCTCACTGGTCAATTTCATCTTTAACTCTTCAAAATGCCTAACCAAATAGTTATTCAAAGAGCGACCTTCTTTTTTAGCCTGTGCAAGCAAGAACTGCTTCAGTTCCTCAGGCATTCTTGTATTCATTTGAACAGCATTCATTTTTTCTCCTGTCTTTTCTTTCATGCCATTGTTAGCATTTCAATAACATAGCAAAACGCTAACATTGATGTCAATAAATTTAGGTAGCATAATGCTACTAATTTTTAATTTAGTTGTTTAGTCATGGCTGATATTCAGTTCAATCTTCGTATTCCTGAAGAGTTGAAAGAGAAAATCAAAGAAGCTGCATTGGAGAATGGGCGTTCAATTAATGCTGAAGCACAAATGCGTCTAGAGCAAAGTTTTACAGATATACCTTCAGATCAAGTTGCAACTCGGTATGAAAAGATTGTTGAAGATTTATTAGTTCATTTAATGGGTAACCTTGAAAGCAAAGGTGTTCATGCTGATACTTTACGTGGTGCTTTAAAAGTAACTAGAACTCAGGTTTTTCCTGACTTTAAGCCAAATGATGATAATTCAGTAAATAATAAATAGTTTTACACACTTGGTAGATTAAGCCCTTCGGGGCTTTTCTACCTCCCCACCCAACTCATCATGTAGTCTTCAACATCTATCTGAACAGGCTTAGGCTTCTGCTCATGTGGCATGAAGTCAAATGGTGAAAAAGGTTTAGATCCTTTTTTCCGACGTTCATTAGCGTAAACACATAGCAAGTTGCCAACTGCTTGTTCTACTCTCCGACCAATGTTTAGAGAGCCATACTTCAACCTGTAGGCTTTCCAGAAAGCCATTTCAGAAATACTTATTTTTTGCTCTGCTTCTTCAATGGTGCATCCACCGATTCCGTTGAGGACGAGTTCTCCGAGGAGCTCGTTTCGCTCGAATTCTTCTTGACTAACTTTCCCATGAAATTATTCACTTCGTCTGCAATCTGGTACAAAGCCACAATGAAAGACGGATCTGAGTCATATACATCTTGAGTTGATGTGAAGAAGGGTGTGCCCTTTGCATCTTCACAAATGGTGCCTAAAAGCTGTGTTGCTTGGAGTTGATCAGAATCCACCGACTTGAGTTTTGACTTCTCAACATCTTCGTAATCAATATCCCACTCGAAAGCTTTTGATGCTTCACGGCTTGCTTTAAAGCTCATGCGCTTAACAAAGACTTGGCCTTCAAGTTCAACCTGATCACCAACTTTTAAATCAGGGTTTTCTGAAACTGATTTTAATTGTTCAAGATTTTCATTGGTTACTTCAACTGTCCAATTAACATCACGCTCAACTGGTGCACCAGCTTTAGTAATATTCTTTGCTTTCTTAAAATCTACTTTAGCCATTTTAATTCTCAAAAGTAAAAGCCCCTTTCGGGGCTAGATGTTAGGTTTTAGGGGTGAAAACAACTGTTGAAGAGCGTTGCAATGTGACTGTATAGCCAACAAGTGCATCTGCTTCAAATGAAGGAACAGGAGTTGATAGTCCTCCTGTGAAAGTCCACCAAGAACGAGTTGTTGGAACTGTTACTGTGCCACCTGTTGCTGTGACTGGCGCTGTTCCATCAGAAGCACCCACATAAAACTGTAAGCCTTCTTTCTTTTCAGTTGCCCATTCAATGAGCTTGAGATGGCTTTCGTTTTCAGGGTCTAAATTGAATGTAAGACTTGATTCTGCTGGATCACTAAGACCATTCAGATAAGACTTACTTTGTGTTTCGTCTAAACAGGTGTTTTCAATTCGTGTAGTAGAGTCACTACCCAAGTCGATACCAGTTAAACAAACTAGTTGAGTTACTGTTGTGCCATCGAATGCATAGACATTCGTGCCTTGTACTTTGATTTCTGCCATTGCATTTCTCCAGGCATAAAAAAAGGGTCAAATTTCAAATCTGACCCTTACGGTTAAGTAATATTGTTATCGAACTAAGAACCAATTTGCATCAAAGCCACGGCTAAATAGTTTTGTGTCTGGCTCATAGTTGCTGATTCGGGGATTCAAGATATAGCTTTGGGTTTCCAATGCTCTACGGATTGCATCACGCCCTTCATAAGCACGTTTTTGATTGGTGTCGTACACAATCACCTGATACATGATGTGATCAGTCTTAGCGGGGCAATCAATGCTGTTTTCTGCTGTACTAGGAAGCTCTTGCCAAACTGCATAAGGAACTAGTGAATTCAAAGGAGCAATGTCTTCATAAATGCGAAGGTTGTCACCGAAGATAGCTTTCACCGTAGCATCAGCATTCAATGTTTTGTAAATCGGTAGATAAATCATAGGTTCGCCAATTCCTTATCTAGTTCGGCATCAAATACTTCTGCGAACTTGTTTGTGACTTGCTGAATATTTGTTGCCAAGGCTGGACGCATAAATGGAGTTGCGGGCATCTTTGAAGTTCCAAATTCTAAAAAGCGCCAGTAAGTCGTGTTGCCACCAGGTTTTGCAGCTAATGCTTGTCGATCCGAATTAGCATTCATAGCTGCACCACCATCAACGCCGACACGCATAATTACTGCATCTTTGTTCTTACTTTTGCCAGGCGATACTTTAATATTCTTCCAGATTTTCTCTCTAGTATCTGGATCATCAATGGCTTTTGCATTTAATCGAGCAGCATCTCTAACAATGTTCATTGCTTGGCGTGCTGCTTTGCGAGCAATACTTCTAGCTTTGCGAGGCTTGGCAAGTCTTTGAAGTCGATTCTTGACATCATCAAGACCTGTAATCTCAACTTCTATTCCTGCCATAAACACCTCTACTTTGGTTTTTCCAGCCCTTGCCCCAACAAGAAAGTGCAATAAATATTGCCTGTCTCGTTGTCATCAAGTGCTTGGCTTTGGATTGAGAATGTTCGACCCTTCCAGATGACTTGCATCTCTGTGGTGATGTCTTCTCGGTAGCGGATTTTCATTCTGGCAACGACTTGTGATTGATCAGCTTGAGCGGATATCAAATCTTTTGCTGACAATGGTGTGACTTTGGCCCAAAGCTTTTTGTATTCCTGCCATGAGCCTTCTATTTCATAACCATCGTCATCACGTCCGCCAGCAACATAGTGTTGGATGGTGACTCGGTGACATAGTTCAGGAGTTAAATCTGCCATTTAAACCCCCATGATTCTAAACTTCTGCAACAAGTCCCAATAAGCTTGTGGCTTGCCCTCTAAACTGCGGCTATAGCGGTATTGAACGTAAATTAGTCTTGCTGAATCCAGCCAATCATTATCTAAAATGTCTGTTTCATTTACTCGATCAGCCTCATCTACAATCACTTTACGATCTAAATCGTTTTGAATTACCTCTTCTGCATCCGCAATCCATTTCATAACCAACGAATCTTCATCATCTTCGTCAATGCGACAGTGTAGTTTTGCCTGATCTAAAGTAATCATTCTGATTTCACCTGTTTGGTTGTTTTAACTGGCTTCTTTTCTTCTTGTTGTTCAGTCAATACGCCTTTGTCTACAAGATGTTTAACTGTAATTGGATCAGCCTCTCGGGTATCACCTGTTTTATAGAATTGATCACCATAATGTTCGCGCTTTACATCATATTTCATGTCTTTCTCCAAAGAAGAAAGGGGCTTACGCCCCTATCCTATTAAGGTGTAACGACTGGCTTCAAATCACCATAAACGAATGCTTCTGGGCGATAAACCGCTAAAGCTAGACGTTCTTCGGCAAGGATAGTCACCAAGTTCTTAACAAAATCGTCTTCGTTCTCAGTAGCCACTTCTACGCGAGACAACCAACGGTCAAAGATTTGCGCACCCATTGAGAATGCTCCAGTCAAGAACTTGCCTGCTGTGATTGCCTGTGTTTCAACAACAGGAAGGCCCCATAAGGTTGGGTTTAAGGTACCTTGTGGGTTACCAATGATGTATTGGCCAGTTGTATCTTTCAGAGTTTCAATGCTCGCCCAGTCAATCGGGTTAAGTACATGACCGCTTGCAGGATATTCAGCAAGAATCGCTTGAAGCATTGCATAACGCAAAGTATCAATAATCGTTTCTTGAGAAGGTGTTACGCCGGTTGGACGGACATAAGCGGTCGCTTGAGGGATAATCCCCAAAAGGTTTTGACCTGTACCATCACCGTTAAGGATTTGCTGTTCTTCTTTGAACGCCAAGCCATAACGTAGGCGACCATCAATATACGACTGCAATTGTGAAGCATCATCAAGAATCTGACGAGAAGCCTTCATGTAGTGCGCAATAACTTTGGCAGTTGTACTTACCAGATCAAATTTCAAATCGGATTCTGGCTTTTTGGCAGTTTCCGCTACCATTCCAGCACTGTTTGTGAAGCCAGTTTCACGCACATATTCCAGCGCGTTTCCGTCCATACGACCTTGCATCAGCAAGTCGCGGATAGTTAGCTTGCGATCTGGCGGAGCAATGATACCTGGCAAGCGTGTAATCTGCACCAGATCACCCGCTGCACCAGCTGTATCTGTAGTTGCGGATGTAATTGTTGCTTTGATTTCGAGATTGGCTTTACCGCGCTGACCTGCAGAACCAGTTAAAGACTTGAATTGTTCTGATTCAACAAACTGACGGCCCAACGACTTCTGCTCAATAGGCTGGTCATTTGGGCGACGAGCCATTTTCTGCTCTAATTCATCCAAGCGTGCTTTTGTTTCATTAAGCTTTGTAATAGCTTCATCAGCAGCCTGTTTTGCACCTTCAGCGATCTTGTCACCATGTTCACGTTTGCCCTTGAACTCTTCGGCAATACCTTTGACTTCATCGACTTGCTTTTTAAACTCTTGAGTGAGTAGTTCTAAATTTTGATCAGTCATTGCTGACTCCTTTTAAAATATTTAAAGCATTTAAAATTGATTTTGATTCTTTGGTTTCTTCCTCTGACTCACTCAGAAGAGGCCGCAAACCTTTGCTAGCAATAACAACGGATTGCGATTTTGAAAATCCTGACTCTCTCAAGAATTTTTCAAATTCAGGTAATGTAGGTAGTTCGCCATCATCTAATTTTGATTTGACCGAGGTGATTAGGCTTCGCTCATTGGCAGGCTGAGTAACAATTGAGATTTCCCCAATATCAACTTCAATGAGTTCTCTTACCCCATTGCCTTGTTGATTGGCCTTCTTTGTTGAATAACCGATACTTAAGCCATCGATAGCACCCGCCTTTAAAAGTGCGTGAGTTGACTTAGCTCTCGGCACATCATCAATAAGCAATTTGCCTTCAACGAATAAGCCTTTTTCATCCTCATAGATGTTTGTATAAATACCGATTGGCTCACTGTCGTTGTGATTCCATAACACTGGTGGCATCTTATTTTTTGCTCGCCATTTGGCTAAAGAAGCAGTGAATGCACCTGGTAAAATCACATCGTTATACCAATCAATATTCCCAAAAACGGCACCATAGCCCGAAAAAAAACCGTCCTCTTGGACGGATTTAATTTCTAAGTTAAAACTTTTTCTATTCATTGAGGTTTCCCCTGATTTTCTCCAAGTGGCACCATTTGCATTTGTACTGTTAGTTTGTCTGCCGCTGGATCTGTTGATGCTGGCAAATCCTCTAGCTCTCGCGCTTCATTTCGTGTCATTAACCCGTTTTGAGTCATCTTCACGTAGAAATCACCACGTTTAGCCACATCTGAGCGAAGTAGACCATCTACAGAGAATTTAGGGCGGTATTTATACTTGTCTTGAGGTAAAAGTAGTTTTCTAGCAATAGTTTGCTCATAACGAACCAGTTGTGGGTTAAGGGCATACGTCAAAAACCCCTGATTTGTCTGCTCTAAACTGGATGCCCATGAGCTTGCCTTGTTAGTGTGGCCAATTAACTGCGGAGGAACACCAAAAGCGCGACAGATTTCCTCAATTCCAAAGTAACGTGATTCAAGAAGTTGAGCATCAACAGGATTAATACGGATGCTACTAGCTCCTGAAACCTTCATCCCAGCCTCAAGTACCATGTACTTACCCGAGTTTTCAGCCTTGCTAAACTCAGCCAGATTGGACCTCATGCGCTGTCTTTGGTCAGCAGTTAAAGTTTGCTCTCCTGTCTCAAGGAAACCACCTACTTTAAGGCCATTTTTAAACCAATCTTGTGCTTGGTTGTTAGCGTCGAACTGCATACCAATGGTTTGAGCAAAAAATTGAATCGCAGAAAGCCCTACAAGACCATCCAGAGTGAATCCTTTGAAGTGTAGAATCTTGTCTTCTGGATAAATCGTGGTTTTGCCGTTTTCAGTGTAATGAAACTCAATAGAACCCGATTTATTGCGCTTTACAATCATTTCACTTGGGAAAAGAGGCTCAAGTGCTATCACCTCACCATTTGAACGCTTAGTTATCAGGTTGTATGAGTTGCCCCAAAGGTCTAAACAAGCACTTTGAACCTGCCAAAACTCACTTGCGCACATGTCTGCATTGGGCGAATCATGCAGGATTCGGTAGAGATAATGCTCTGTTGCAACGCGCTTTTCACTATCGTAAAGCTGTAAAGGCAAAGTTGAGATAGTTTCAGCACGTAATTTTACACATGCCCAAACTGCTGAGAGCTTCAATGCTGTCTCAGGTGTTACAACTGCACCACCTGAAGAGATATAGCTATCAAAAGGATAAGAAGTATCACCTTTTTTTAATTGTGTTCTTCCAGTCAATCGTGACCAGAAACGAGTCCAAAAACCCGTGTCTTGTAAATCGCTCATGCTATCACGACATCCTCTAAATAATTATCAATGTCTAAATTCTTGGCTACTGGGTTAAGGCTCATTAAAGCCACAGCATTAAACGTGGCAATTAATGGGTCAATCTTCCCTATTCCAGATTCCTGCTTGGTTATTCGCATACCATTGCCGACCATGATCACTCGTGCATTACCTGCTGCCCAAGTCATCATCTGTTGCCCTGCATGGAAGAGGTTGCCTTCTGCTAATTTGCGCTCTGTCGTAAGGATGTAGCCCATTAACTTGTAGCCTTGAGGCACAGCAAACATTGAATCTTCTGGAATTCCAACTTCAAGCAAGCCATCTAAAAGGCCACCCAAGCCAAGTGGATCAAGTCCGATCTTATTGAGCTTGCCACTGTCATAAACCTTCTTGGCAATGGCTGCCAGTTGATCGATGTCTTCACCGACTCGATCGACAATTGTTAAGGCGCCTTCTTTCTCAAAGTCTTGGTACTTAGGGATGTTCTCTTTTCGACGTTCTAAAGCGATCTTGTTTGCCCAAGCATGATTCCAAAGCCACCAGATGCGAGGATCTTCTTTTAATCTCCCAAGTGCAGCGAACCCAAGCAAATCATCCAATCCTCCGCCATCAATTCCGAGCGTGATGACATCAGATAGTTCAATGAGTTGATCAAGTTCTATGCCTTTAGATTGAGAATTCCAATATTCTGCACCAGCCCAACGGTTAGCACGGAGGTTCATGCCAATTTCAATGTTTAAGTGCTTGGCTAAAAAGTCTCTAAGCGATTCCTCACCAGCATCTTTGACCTTTTTAAACTCTGAAATCAGATATTCAAGGTCTACTGATGCGCCTAAATTTGGGTTTGTGATGTAGAAATTTTCAGGTTTTAAGTGTTCACCTGATTCGACTAGATGTTTAGGGAACTCATAGATAAGTGGTAAAAATCCTTTATCTTCTTTAATCCCATCTCGCACATCACGGGCATAGTCTAAAAGCTGCTTGAATACACCACATGGCACTTCATCTGACATGGTAGACAGATAAATCACGCAACCTTCTGGACGAGAAGCCAAACCACCCTTTGCTTCACGGAACATCGATTCAGCATTAGCACGCTTACCAAAAAGCCATACCTCATCGATCAAAATGATAGAAGCTTTCTTACCTGCTGCTGCATTGGATTCTGCCGCAATAACCTTAAGCGTCGCTCCAGTACCTAAGTGAGTTACCGTCTTAGTGTGCTCAGACACATTGATCATTGCACTGAGTTCTTCATCAGCGCGGATAAAGTCACGTATCGGGTTGAAGCTGTTGTCTGCAACCTCTTTTGTTGGCGCTAAAATGATTAGCTCAGCAGAAAGACGGTCATTCAGCAACAAAGCCACAAGCATCACACCTGCTGCAATCGTAGACTTTGTATTCTTCTTGGAAATCAGAAGAAAGAACTCACGAATTAATCGACGCTTTGTGTTTGGATCGTATGCACCGAAAATTGCGCGAACAAATTCAATTACCCATAGATAAGTTACATCACCCATCTTTGGGCTACCCATTACATCCACAAGAATTAATTCATTAAAGATTCGTTCAGCCACATCCGCTACTTGAGGGAAAAGCGGTGGGCAAGGAAGTAATAATTTGTTCTGAACAATACGCTCCTCCCAGTCTGGGCAAGCGGTTGTCCATTCTGGAAGCATTGCAGTCATTTATTCTGTCCATTAAAAAACCGCCATCTGGCGGTTCTATTTACTTTTCAACGCGGCAAGGCGTTTTTTAAAATCTTCTTTATTCTGTTTATGTGCTGCTAGTTCACTAATTAAAAACTCCAAACAAGCTTGAATATTTTCAGCCTTGTCTAAACATTCACTATCTGATAATGAATGAACACCATCACTTAATAATCCATAAATTTGCCCTAAAGGGTTAAATCCATCTGGCTTCAAGTAATCTGGCAAAGCATTGTTTGCTATTTTAATTCGGTCTGACATTGGGCTTGTTGCTTTTAATTCATTTATACTCTTAGCAATATCTGAATCTTGAGCAACTACTTCTTGGATTTGTTCTAACAAACTTAAGATATTATTCTCAACAATACGTCGCATGTATGCATATGAAGCTACACCATACCCATTTGCCATACAGATTACAGCTTTATTATATTCCTCTTTATCCGATTTAAAGAATTTGCTAAGAGCTTTGCTTCTTTTAAGTTCTTTTTGTGGAAATTCTCCAATTTTGGTTATGTTAATAATACTTCCTTCAATTTTTTCCGCATACAACAAGAAAAATTTACTGTGTTTATTGCAAGATACGCAGGTGAAGTCTGCAAAATTCATTTCTTTGCTTTTATTATAAGAAAGGACAACAGCAACGTTAGAGCTATCAGTATTATGAAAAGGTCTTATGCATTCGCAGGTTGGACATTCATAATCTATTTCTTTCAAAAACAATTGAGTATCATCATACGAACTAATGGATTTTGAAATACTTGAGGTTGTATACAATGGTGCTTTTTCAAGTAAATCTTTTAGAATTGATTTCTCATTCATAATTATTTAAAAGCTATTAAAATTATATTTTACAACTAACTAGGTTTTAATTGCGAGCCTAATGTTCCGAATTTTCCACCACCATTTGCAGCATTTTTAGCAGCATCTTCTTTAGTTTCTTTCTTGCCCTTTTCTGCTACTTTGCCGTGGACGTATGGGAGTGCTGCTTGTGCAGCTCGTACCCGTAGAGCCATGTCTTCAACTGGATCAGAATAAACAGACTCTAAAAACTCTAAAGGGTCAGCTAAATTCTTGGCAGCCTGAATAGTTGTACTAGTTGTTAACGGTTTAACATCGTGTTTAACAACTTGTTCAGGGGTAGCTTTCTCAAGTCGCTCAAGATAAGCAATCACGTCTGGATCTTTTGCTAAACGCGCACCTGCCGCAGATGCAGTCTTTTCAGGGCATCCAGCCAAAATAGCAGCTTCCTTATTGTCTTTACCGTTTCGTTTTGCGAGGGCGAATGCCTTCTTTTTTTCTGTTAAAGCCATATACCTTCCTTTAACATATTTTTGAAATGAGATTTTTTCTTATAAATGAGTTGGTGGGCGGTGTCCGTAGAAATTTATAAAAAAATTTTTACCATCCCCCCTTATGGCATTATTGCAATTGATAATTTTTATCATTTGCATTATTGTGCGCCAGAATGACGCGTTTTCTCTGAAATCTAAACTTATGCCCTGCTTTCCCGTTGTGTCTTATCTTTATGACAAGGCACACACAAGCTCTGTAGGTTTGATTCATCATCATTGCCGCCTTGTGCAATATTAACGATGTGATCTAACTCAAGCTCCATAGTGACAACACTACAGCTCTGACATGTGTACTTATCTCTTAGGTGTATCTTTGCTTTGAGTCTGCGCCATGGACGACCACCACGACCTGAACCCCAACTATTCTGTCTTGGCGTTCTCTGTGCCTGTAGTCTCGGCTTGAGTGTTTGTAGTTTCATTATCTAATCCAACGTTCTCGACCTTGGTTGTTCTAACTCTTGTTCCATGAGTTGCAACAGGAGTTCGTTGTTCTGTTCCAGTGCTGCCAAAATTATCTGATCCTTGTTCGCTATCTGCTGAATCAGTGTTGTGTTCTGTTCCACTATCTTTGTCAGCAATTCCTCTAATGCGGTTGATTGCTTCAGCTGTTCTTTCTTTTGCTCGTTCATATTGAACTCTCATCCATTCACGACGTTCTTCACATGATTTACAGACCATGAATTTCTCCCATTAAAAAACCCTCCGAAGAGGGCCTTGACCTATGCTTTTATGTTTCGCAATTCTCGCAAAAAACTTCCGTAATCATCTTCCCCTTCAAAACGCACCTCTTCATTTGTTCCATCAATAAAGTGTAATGTTACTTTTGTGCAATCCGAGCTTGTGTGGAAAAATTTAATAGCATTTACATTGTAGTGGGTTCTACCAACTTGAATAAACATAGCATTGTCTTTCATTTTAATTTCTCATTGTAAGTTTCTATAATTTTATTAAATCAATCATTGCCTTGAGTAAATTCTCTAGTCCAAGTTAGAGTTTCCATTACTTCAATATGTGAAAGTTCACTCTCTCTAATTTCATAATACTTTTCTTCAAGCTCGCTCAAAAAGTCTTCTTTAAAACCAGGATTGTGTTTATCTAATGCTTTTGCAAAACTGGCTGAAATAGCAGCAATGATTAAATGGGTTTGATTTACTGGGTTGGGTTTTGTCATAACTTACTCTTTTAGGTTAAAAAATTAGTTATGGATGCTTTTGTTTATATTTCAACCCAATGCATACATCAAATCATCAGGCGTTTCTAAGTAACAGCCTTGCTTCAAGCAAAATGCATGTATGTCGTTTAAGTATTCTGTGAATTGAGCAATCGATGCATCTTTAGTGCTAATCAGTTCATTCAACCCATCAGCGACTTGCTGATACATTGAGTGCTGCTCTTCTTTGAGTTTTCTAACTGCGGCAAATGTATTCCGATATTGACCAACATCATCACGATCATAGATTCGTGCAAGGAATTTCTTCTTAAATAGTAAGTGCTCATAATCTTTATCTGTGCCTTGATGCTTTGACCATTGCGCCATCCATAACCAGTACAAACGGTTTTGAGCCTTTGATCGATCTTTCTCTTGTGGCGATATCGTCACAACCAAAGGCTTATTCTCAAAATTAGCCTGTGTGTAATTGGTGTGCAGGTATGACATTGTTTTGGTGATGTCTGAATGATCTTTGATTGTGAAAGTTGCTGGATTCACTTCTCACTCTCCTCAAACATCTCAAACAAGTCTTGGGCTATTGCTTGTATAGAATATGCCTCAAACTCAACGCTAGGGCTTTCTTCACCCATGAGCTGGGTAATCTCTTGCCATATATGAACTGCCTCATGCAGTAATAGGCCATGAATCTGTATCAAATCCCACTTGCTACAATCGCCTATTTGAACAACCGCATATCCATCCTGAAAATTAACCCGTGCATCTGCTCCACTTTCAAGAAATTCATAAGGGGCTTTCACGCTGTCAAATAGAATATCTAACTGATCTTGGCTTCTTACAAGGGTATATTTGATGTGTTGAAAAGGTGAGCGATACCATTCTGGTATATAGTTATTTTTCATTCTCACCTCAATAAAAAAACCACTCAATCGAGTGGTTTGATGTTATCTATAAGCTTTGTGGTTTCCCATCGCATGGGATAGCGCCAATCAACATATACTATCCAATTATCACTACAATCCTTTTTGTAATAACGAGCATTGCCACCCTTATTTATTCTGTAGTGTGTAGCATTTTGTGGTGCGTCAGCCTTTATCTGATCAAGTGTCATTTAACTGCCCTCTTGTTATAAAGCAATTATATCAAAAAACATCCTGCTCTTTAAGATCAAGCATGCGGTTTATCCTTTCCAACCACTGCTCAAACAAAGCTTTAGATTCTTGTCTTGTGCCTAGCTGAAATGTGTCAAATTTACTGTGGCATGAGTGGCAAAGCGGCACTGTAAACTCATCACTGGCTTTAATGCCTCTACCCTTACCATGCTTCGAACTGTTTGAATGTGCAGCCTGTGAAGGACTAGAGCCACACCTAACGCAAGGCAACTGCCTTATTTCGTTTAGCCTCTTTTGCGAACGCATCTTCTAGCACCTTGATTCGATCATTGAGGGTTTTAATCTCACGCTGACAATCATTCTTGAAAGTGTGGCTGCTAAACAAGTGATTGTAATTCTGCAACAGATTCACATTTTTCTTGTAGATTTCAAGATTCTTCTTCGCTTCGATTGTGTCCATGTTTACCCCAATCCGTAACCTTCACTTCCTAAACCATACCCATCCATTTTGATGCTCCAATAAAAAAGCCCCACCGAAGCAGGGCATAAAGAGGAAACTGGATTGCCACAGTGGTCTCAGTACTGTGGCCTACTGCTACTTAACACTACTCACTTCTCAAAGTTAGCTATTGATTGGCTTTTGTGTCTTTCGTTCGCTTTAGGGCGGGGTGTCACCCACAACTTAGGGCTCTGAGGCTAACTCAATCTGTGACGAAATCAGATTGGATTCAAACCGTTTTCGTAGGTTTCCGCATCTCACGTGCTGTCTTTTTACAGACAACAAAAAAGCCCACCTTTCGATGAGCTTTTAATTAATTCATAATCACAATGGCATAAGTTTGCCATTTTCAATTTTTCGAAATGAAATTCCTGAAGTTGTAAAGTAACTTTGAGCATCTTCAATTGTATTAAATCTAAGAGCACTGTTTGAATCAGTAGATAGTTTAACTACATTATTTTCATCAACCTTGGTGGCATACTGAGTTATTTGACCATGCTCATCAGTTCCTGCCAAAATTCCAATTATATTTCCCATATCATTTCTTATTTTCAAAAAGCTTATTAAAAAAAACTCACAGAAATGTGAGCTTCAATGGATTGGTCTCGGTATGAACCGTAATACGACCAGTATGGGAAAACAATATCTTAAATCCTGATAGCTGTCAATTGATTGTCTTGTTTAGTTTTCGGCGGTATTCACCAACATAAAAATCGATCTCATCTTCCATATCTTTAAGCATGATATTCACCATAGCTCCAAGATAAGCATAGTTCTTGCTGTAGGTGTCTGCCTTGATCTCATCAATACCACAGAACTTTAATTGGCCCTGCAAAGTACGGTCTTCTTTGATCTCTGGACGCAATGAGAAATACACTTGCATCCGGGCAATCTTCTTGCAAAACAGCTTTAAATCGAAGTGGTGACGTTGACGCTCTGTTATTTCTGCGTCATATAAAATCTGGCCAATATGCTCAACCAGAATCTTGAATGCTTGAGTAGTATCACGGGAATCACCCCAAACCAGCATTTCACAATATGCCTTGGTTGCTTGATCTTCAATTGATGCAATGGCACCGCAACGCTCTTCCCACGTTGGCGCCTTCTCACCAGTCAACATTGTTGAAGCTTCATAGTTTGCTGTTTTAGCTCTCATCTGCTGCCCAACCCATTCAAGATTAGATAATTTTTCTGTTACTACTGCCGCATTCATACCGTCACCTCAATTCTTACTTATTAATTTTATTGCTTGGTCAATGTTCTCTAAGACATGCACTTGACCGCACCATGACTCATGCCAAACCACTTGGTCTTCTGTAAGCTTTCTTTTCGACTTCACTTTCTGACCATCTTTAATTTCTAACAACCAGTTCACACCACGGAAACCGACAAGCAGATCTGGACAACCTTTACCAGTTGAAGCAAGCGACTGAACACTTGCCCCAACCTGACGTAGTGCCTTTACAATCTCTGTTTGATTCGCATCGATCTTTGCTGCTCTACGCATTATTTAAGAAGCTCCCGTAATTGCTGTTGAGCGTACTCAATCCCATCAGCAAAACCTTGGGAGTGCATATCTGCTGTTGTTTTCCATTCATCCCATTTTTGATCAGAGATTTCATCTAAGTGCTTTTCTACTTTGATTAGCTTTTGCTTGAGATGCTTATTCACATCCTTTGCAACTGTTGGTGTATAACCACCACGTCTTGCATTCTTGATCTGTTTGGCTTGGTTTTGAGCCTCTTTGAATGTGGTCATGGCAGCACCTCAAAGTACTTGTTGAACAACTTATCGTTATGTGCAACGTGAACAAGAGTTAATGGTGAATCTGTCTTGTACAGATAGTCACCTAGATCTATTCCCTGATTCCCAACAAACCCAGACAATACAAAGTCTTCGCCTTGCATATATACTTTTGAATCAGTTCCTTTTAGAAAATCGTTTAGCTCTTCTGTAATTCCATTAAACTGCATCGCTTCATACTCTTGCGGGATCGTTCTAAGCTTCATTCCCCACCACCCTTGAGCGCTTGCTCTAACTCTTTGACACACATATCAATCATTTCGGCTTCTGCCAAAGCTACATAATCACTAAGAATGTTCCACCGATGATGTAATGCTTCCGACTTCTCTTTTAACTCAGTCAATGTGTCATGTGCCACATCCACCCTCTTTTGCAGTTCATCACGCTCAAAAATCACATCTCTAGCTAATGATGCATGTCTTATGTCGGATAGCTTTGCCTTTGAGTATTCCAGCTTCAGCTCATCCACCTCGGTCTGGCGGTGTTGCCAACCAGCATCAAAACCCTTCCTAACCCACGACTTAAGGACTGCTCCTGTCATAGTCCCAATTGATATAATTCCACCGTATTTTTTGAAGTACCATTCGTTGAAAATCTTAGTTTCACTTCTCATCACTTCACCTTTCATATTTCTTACAATTTGGAGATGTGTCACAGTCTCTTAATTCTTCTAAGTCAATTCGGTGGCCTGCTGCGATTTCTTGCTCTGTTGCCAACCGCATATGTGGGAAAAAAACATATAATTCGTTTCCACTTTTTATATCTAGAACAATGTTGTCATACTCATCCCTAACCCTAAAAAGAGTTGGTTTATATTTCTTTTTGTCGCAGTAAACAATGTGAAAACCAACCTTAAACATGCCCACCTCCAATTTCCTCGTAGTCTGCGATGGCTTTCTCTAAAGTATCGATATACAAGCAACCCATACCCATAGATCCTTTAATCTCTACTGGAATAGACATTGTTTGGTAGCCATGTTCGTGTGCTTGTTTTACTTGAGTTTTGGCTTGTGAGATTCCACCAACTTTGCCAACCAAATCCACGCTCTCAACTAGACGCTTGAGGCTAGAAACATTCACAAGTAGATTGCTTGGCTTAAACCGAGTTGAATACTTTTGATCTTTAGCTCTGTAGCAAAGTGATGCTGTTTCTGTGCCTGTGTATGTCACTGGCGCACCCTCAACAACTTCCCTCGCCTTCTCAACACCGTGCTGCTGAATGAATTTGATCGCGTTCATTGGCTTTGCTCCAAACAGTACTGGATTGCCTGTTCGATGGAGATAAAATCAAGACCTCCAATCCATATATACAAACCATCACCAGCTACGATTTTTATTACAAAGCCATTGCAATGGATGCAGTCACCTTCGAAAATAACTTCTGTTTTTATCATCGCCCTTCTCCGTCACGCTTGGTCATGTTCTTATTACTCATTCTTATCGCTGCCTTAGAACGATTGCATTCAACACAGCTATTCGTTGAAACAAACTTATTGCTGCTACCACAGCTCTTACATTTGCATCCTGTGTAATGAATCAACCCTTTTGATCTTGCCTCTGCTCTTGCTTTGACAAATGGATTAGCCTTTTGAGCTTTTGCTATAGCAACTGAGTTCGACATAACTTGTCGCATTGCATCTTGAGGTGACTTGCTTTTGTCTCGATTGTTAAACTTTTTGCTTAGTGCACCTTCACCATTGGCTAACGATTTAATCTGATTTCCCTCAGCTAACCACTGTTCAACCTGTGCGCTGTAATCTGGCTTGATGTACATGTTTGGTGATATTGGTTCGTTCATTAAACACCCCCTAAGATTCTGAATGCGCTTTTAGCCACGACTGGAACCTGTCCATTTCCAATGGCTTTAAGTCTGTCCACCCGATTGGCCACCCCATTAGCCACTCGACCCAATCTGGATTTAATGCCCCAGATGTTTCCGACACACTCATAGAAAGTCCGATCTGTTTCCCCTTCTGGATTCTCCGCTGGATCACAGGCGAACCAAGATTGCCCCTGTCCCTGCAATCTGATGCTTGAGGTGTTGGATAACGCAGCGGAGTTTTTACTTGTTGTGCAAGTGACATTCCCGTCATATTTGCAGTTATTGTTCCCCCGCGAGATGAATCGCTCGCTGCGGGAGTTGCCCACATCTTCACAGTTGATTCCAGACAAGGACTCTTGCGATTTCGCTCCGATCGACAATCCTTCCGAGTTGAATCTGAAGCTTTGGGGGTTGGGTAAATTCGACATTCCGCTGGATCTTGACCCACTCGCCCCTTTTTCCATCCATTGACTGCTTTCGTTAGTGTCAGATGTGAACCTGGTGTGTGAGCTCCGCCCCGTTCCTGACTGCATGGAGTGGGCAACAATCCAGATTCTGTCACGTTGATGGGGCGCTCCAAGGTTAGATGCTGATAAACGTGTCCATTCTGCGTCATACCCCATTTTGGCAAGGTCACTGATGACTCTTGTAAGTCCTCTGGAAATAAGCATTGGTGAGTTCTCCACGAAAACGACTCTAGGTCGTACTTCACTGATAATTCGTGCCATTTCTGCCCAGAGACCTGAACGTTCTCCATCGATCCCTGCTCCCTTTCCTGCGCTGCTGATGTCTTGGCATGGAAATCCGCCAGATATGACATCAATAATTCCTCGCCATGGTTTTCCGTCAAAAGTTGTAATGTCAGACCAAATTGGGAAAGCTTTGAGAATTCCATCATTTTGTCGTTGCGCCAAAACTTGTGCTGCGTAGGCATCACGTTCAACTGCGCAGACTGTGTTCCATCCCAAGAGATGCGTTCCGAGTATTCCGCCACCAGCGCCTGCGAAAAGAGCCAACTCATTTAAGCCACCTTTATTTTTTAATTCTTCACACCAATCCACAGTTTGATTATCTAGAGGATGTTTCACGCTGCACCTCTCAACGCCATAGGCAAGGCTTTACCCTCTGCTTTTAGGCTTTCGATATATTGTTCTTTTTGGTCAAACGGATCAGGCCAATACTGAGAATCCTCTTTGAGTTCCCAAGGTTGAACCTCTTTGATTTCATCAGACATTTTGTTCACTGGCGCTTTGAGCTTTAGCTTTTCACGCAATTCTGCAATGGCCTTTTGAGCTGTAGTTTTATATCTGTCTACATCAGCCTGTTGTTCTGCTTTGGTTTGCTTATGCTCAAGTTGTATTTGAGTTTCTGGACCAGATAAGAACCCTGCCACTTCAGCCTGTTTGATTGCACTGATACGCTGATCAGGATCAACACCCAAGCTCACGTTGTAGACTGGTTTTAAGCCTTGGTCCTTTGCTTCTGTGACTAAACGCTCATAGATCGAAACAAAGATCTTCTTAGCTTCAGCTAATTGGAACTTATCACCGGTTGCAACCAAGTCAGCACACTTCTCAAAAGCTTTTGCCGCTTGCTCAGTCCAGATCACAGTCAACTCACGGCCCGTGCCATATTCGATTGATTCCTTCGCAATGGCCCACGCTTCATGAGCATCTAACCAAGCATCAGCTTTAGGCTCACACCATGCTCTGAACTCAGGGATTGATGGACAGAAGCTAGATTTCATCATCTTGGCTACACCGCGTTTGAAATCTTCTGCACCTAAGCCTTTAAAACACTCAACCATTGATTCAGCGATATCTTTAGGATCGACACCAGACCACTGATCAGCGAATTTCTTACCGTAGTAAGCACGCATCTTGGTGATCAAACGGATAGCATCCTCTTGGGTGAACTCACGCATGACCCACCCCCTCAATCAGAATTGACTTTTTTGGTGAGACATCCACGAACTGTGGTCCACCGTTTAAGAACTCATCCCACTTCGCTTGTTCATTCGCTGTTTGTTGAGCAGATGATTGATATCCACTGTTCCAGTTCTGTTGTGGCTGCTGGTCTTTCAAGTACCAATCAGCTTTAAAGCCTTGGTAGCCCTTCTTAGCTGTCCATTGAACTGCTGTAGCCAAAGTGATGTTTGCTTTGGTTGCTTGCTCAATTAGGTTTTCAAGAACTGAATCTGTTAGTGGTGCGCCTTTACGATTAACCATCCAGTCATGTGCATATTTCTCATCACAACCAAGTTCTACAAGTCGATTGATGCCAGCTTGTTTTTTAGTTATGCGTTTTGCCTTAGGTTCTGACTTAACCTTAGGTGCATTCTCTGAATCACCTAATGATGGATATACAGAGGGATATTGATGGATATGAGGGATAGTGTGAACCTCGCTCACTAGTTTTTGCGCCAAGTTCACTGGTTTTGGAGAGAGGTTCACTGGTAGTTGTGAACCTAGTTCACTGGTGAGACTGTCACACTGGTGAACCTCGCTCACTGGTTTTGATTGTTTTTTAGGCGAATACTTAACAGAAGAATTAAAGTTTTGTGCATTAACTGAGTAGTGGTTTTGTCTACCTGCGCCACCTGATACAGATAAAATTCCACAATCTTTTAAGTACGAAACGCATTCAGCAATAGTTTTATTACTCAAGCCAGTTTCTTTTATCAAACGTGAAGTAGGCGCATACCAACCAGTTTGGCCATTGTCATCTGCAATATCGGCTATCACCCAAAGTAAGTGCTTTGGTGTGCTATGAATTGGTAATTCACGGATTTCATTTACAATCTTGTTACTCATCATGTCCCTCACCCTGTGCACTCCTCGGGTGCTTCACCTGTCTGGAATGATGTGTTAGTATTTCTTTGTTCATTCGATTCGACTCCTATGAATGTGACCGCTACCCTGTTCCCGCAGGAAAGCGGTTTTTTATTGCCCTTGATTCCCTGTAATCCCTTCCAATCCCTCAGCAAAAATTACTTCTGTTGAAAGATCCCGCATCAAAGCTCCTAATCCCAAGCGCTCAAATGATTTTGCTTGTAAATTAAGTACATGCCACTCACCTGCTATTTCCTTCTCAAGGAGATATGCAAGATATTGAGCAAGGTCTTTACCTTTAATTTCAGCCAGAACTTTTGCTCGTTCATGGTTTTCAGGAGATAAACGCACATGCGTCGATTTTTTTTCGAGACTCATTTGAGTGTCCTTAAGCCACTAAGTGTTTTGGATTTGCTTTGTCTAGTAACCATGCTTGAGTCACCTTTCCATTGCTGTGATCAGCAAAAATCTGGGCGTAATTTGTTTCACCTGTGTAGTCTGTTCTTGGTAAAACACCCTTCTCTGCCATTTTTCGCACTGCTACATAGGAAATACCTAGCAAGGCTGCTGCTGAGGTTCGCCCACCAACAGCATCAATTGCTTGTTGAATAGGATTCATATTTAAACCTTATTTATACCACTTTGATATTTTAATTAAACCATGAGTTAAAATTAATTTCAACCTATGGTTGCTTTCATTTTTATATTTTTTATACGAAAATTTAACCAAAGGTTTCAAGTAATGACAGTTATGAGCACAATGGTTGAGCGCATTCAGGAAGCCCTGAAGAACAAGAAGTTATCGTGGTCAAAAGCTGCCACTTTAATTGGCAAGACACCACAAGCCCCTTCCAAGTGGAAGAAGGGTCAAATTAGCAAAGAGACTTTAGATGATTTAGCAACCCTTCTGGAGGTTGATGCTGGATGGTTACTCAATGGTAAAAAATCTGAGAAGATTAATAACTTCAACATGCAGCAATTCATGGATAATCATGGTTTAACAAAGAAAGAAGATGTCTCTTTTGATTTGAACGATATTCATAAACCTACTGTTATCGATTATGAAACTGAAAATGGATTTATTTGGATAGATGTTGTGGAAGCTAATTTTTCTTGCGGAACTGGTGAATCAATAGAGTTTCACTTTGATGTTATTAATGGAAAGTTCCCCTTCCCACCTTCATTTTTTCAGAGAAAATATGTTGATCCTAAATGCATGAGAATCATTAAAGCGAAGGGAGACAGCATGTCTGATTTCATTCATGATCAAGACCTTGTTGGAATTGATATCTCTCAAACTGAAATCATAGATGGTGAAATATATGCGGTCTACTTTGAGGGTGAAGGTATGATCAAGCAAATATTCAAGGAAGAAGGAGGAAAACTAGTACTTCATAGTTTGAATCCTAAATATCGTGATCGAGAAGTAACTGAGCAGAATGGTTTGAACTTTAGAGTAATGGGGCGTCAATTTTGGCGGGCAGGTTAAAAGCAATAGGTGATAAATGAATCAATGGATAAAACAATGGTGGCAAGGTAAATATATTAATCCACCAGAGCCTAGGATGCATGATTCTTGGGTGGTTATGGATGGGTATTATGAGAGACATTGGACTTCTAAAGTTGCCCATAAAGTTGTTCAATTTTATATTGAACACTGGAAGTTTATATGGGGCTCATTAGTTGCGATCTTTTGTGCGAGTCTTAAGTTTCTTTGATAGCTCATAAACTCCTAAACCAAAAAAGAAGCCAGATACCCATACCCCATAAACCACTACTGAACTTATTGAGTATTGCTCTGATAAACATATCAAAGATATCGCCACACAAAACAAAAAAATAATATGGATTACTTTCATAGACACCTCTCCCACCATGTGTGGGTTTTATTTTGCCTATTAAATCACAATTAAACCTAGGTTTAAATTTATTTTCACCAAAGGTTTAATTTATACTTGCTTTTATTTTATACCTTTGGTTTAATATATTCATTCCTTACATAAAAAAGCACGCCAGACCTTCGAAATCATGCGTGCTTTTACTCAAAGAGCGAGATAAGTATGAACATAAAAATGAACGTAGTCAAACCAATGTGCACAGCACTTGGAGTGATGGGAATGCTAACAGCAGCTTATGCATTTAGCCCTGCGAAAGAACAACAAGTAGCTCCAGTAGTTGAGCAGATCGAAGTAATTGCCCCATTCAAACTTGAATCAATCAACGTTAAGACAAGCAAAGCCGCTGTAGAGACTCTAAACGAGCAATACGTTGTTGAGTTTGAGTATGTTGCTGACTTCTCTACACACAGAAATAGCGTTGGTTATAGCTGGAATGAAGTTGAAGTCAAAGAGATTAAAGAACCTCGTATCTATGACGAAAACGGTGAAGTAGCGAACTACTACTTAAGCACTGACAGCGTTCAAGAGATCGTCCAAGTAATCGAACAAGAACTAAGAGAGCGCGGATAAGCGCTCCATGGAGATAAAAATGATCGACCAACAAAAATCAATCAAAGCCTTAATGGTTGTGTTTTTCCTAGCGTTTATTGCAGCTCTAATCGTGCTGTACCGATATATCTGCCCTGCTGTGATGGGAGTTTGAGATGAATAACTACAAAATCAAAGTGAATGGACCAGACAATAGTGCAGAAATCCAAGATCTATTTTTTGAGCTGGGATATGTTTGGGTGTGTTCTAAGAAAGACATCACAAATCTGGACGCTACATATATTTATGCGAAAGATGGAGTTTTAACAGCTGGGTTTAACGATCTTAATTTTGCAGAAGCTGGTCACCAAGAACTCACCCTCCCTCAGCTTCGAGACCTTGTTGCTCAAAGCAAGAATGAACAAGGCCTGATTAGTGGGGCTGATGCGTTACGAGCTTTGGCGGATGGGAAAGAGGTTGAGTGTAAGAACAAGGTGAGTCTTGATTGGTTTAGCTGCTTATCTTTGAGTGTTGCTGAACTTGTAGATGGGTCATGTAATTACAGAATCAAACCCCGCACCATAAAGCTTGAGCTAGAGATTCCTGAGCCTTTTGAGCCGAGAGAACGCGAGCGTTATTGGTTTATTGATAGCTGCTCTGAGTGTGGTTATAGCTCTGCTATTTATCACGATGTATTAGAAGATGCGCAATTGATGCAATACGGTGCTTATCAATCTGAGCAAGATGTTATTGCTGTTCGTGATGCGCTGAGGGGGATTAAGGGATGACATTCGAAGATTTTAAAAAGTTAAGAGTTCAGCACTCAATCTGCGAAGTCATAGACATTCTTGAAGCTGTTGAACATGCGGATGAAGATGATTGGGCTGAGATCATTGAAGCTGCTCTAAAAAAGTTGAAGTTTTTAGACATGAATATCTCAGCAAATGATGCTCTAAAAGTTTTGAAGGAGCCACAACAATGAACGCTCAATCATACATCAAAGAGTTGTCACAGAAAGATTTCAACTCACTTGAACAAGTAGTCGAGTTCGCTTTTCAGTTCAATGTGATCAGCTCTCAAGAATACCGTGAATGGCAAGAGACTATCAGAAATGTCGAAGCCAAAAAAACAGAACAACTTTTAAAAGTTTTAGTGGCTTAGGAGAAGGTTATGAACGCGCCAATGGTTCAACATGAACAAGAAAACCAGTTGTTTGGATTGGTCGAAAAAGTACTAAGCAGCCCTACTCCTGACATGGCTGTAATTGAAAAGATGCTAGACATGCAAGAGCGTGTCTTAGCCAAGCAAGCTGAAATGGCATTTAACCGTGACTTTGCAATGATGGCTCAAGAGATTCCAGTGATTGCTGAGACTTCGAACGGTCACAACATCACTTATGCTGCACTTGAAACGATTGATGCTGTTGTCCGACCTATCCTTTCAAAATATGGCTTTGCTACTTCATTCCGTGTTGAGCATCCAGAGCAAAACAAAGTCAAAGTAACTTGTGTTTTGATGCACAAAGATGGTCATCGTGAAAGCACAAGCATGGAATTGGGTGCAGACACTTCTGGATCTAAAAATGCAGTTCAAGCTCTTGGTTCAAGTGTCAGTTATGGCAAGCGTTACACCCTATGTGCAATGCTCAACATCACTACAGCCAAAGAAGATGACAATGGTTTTGCAGCTAAGCCATTCTGCCCTTTAACAAATGAACAGGTGCAGATGCTTACTGGCCTTCATAGTCGTTTGGATAACTTCCAACAGCAGCTTTTCTTTGAACAATTCGGCTCTATTGAGCATATCAACAAGTCTTTGTTTGCCAAGGCTCAAGCAGCATTGAACAAACTCCTGAAACAAGGAAATGGCAATGCAAATACTTAACTGTGAGCAAGGCTCAGAGGAATGGTTACAAGCAAGAGCGGGTTTAATCACCTGCTCAGAGCTTGAGTCGGTTTTCTCTAAAGGTAAAGGCAAAGATGTTTTTGGCAAGGCTGCAATCACTTATATGTATGAGCTGATTGGTGAGCAGATCACCGGCGAACCTAAAGAGAGCTTTTCGGGCTTTCATACAGAGCGCGGTCATGCCCATGAGCCAGTAGCGATTGAGCTTTACCAACTGCAGCATGATGTTGAGATTCAGAATTGCGGATTCATCATTGGTGAAAAGATTGGCTACAGCCCAGACGGTTTAATTGGCTCAGACGGTTTGACAGAAATCAAATCAAAACTGCCAAAGCTTCAGGCTCAAATATTATATGAGCGTGAAATCCCAAGTGAACACTATATGCAGTGCATGGGTGGCTTGTGGACCGCAGAACGCGAATGGATCGACTTCATTAGCTACTGCCCTTCAATGCCTATTTTTATTAAACGGTTGTATCGAGATGAGAAAGTTATTCAGGAAATAGATGATCGAGTTGATCTATTCCTAAATGAACTTGAAAGAAGAAAACAGATAATTATTGAGGTGGCAGCGTGAAAAATATTGAACTACAAAACTTTGAAGGAACTGCTGACAAAGTTGGCGAGCAAGTATTTAAACAATTAATTGCGCCGATGCTTGATGAAATGAGGGCTACGGATCCCGACTCAGCAAAGCTGTTCGCATTTTCGATTTTATGGTTAGGCCTTGCGTCATATGCCAATCAGTTTGAACCAGATGGAGCCAAGAAAAGTATTCAATTTACCGTTGAACAGTTCATGACAACTTTCGACAAATTCAATAAAAGACCAAGTTGAGGTGGCAGCATGAATATTCAAAAAGAACGAGAGGCTTTTGAAACACTTCAGAATCCAATAGCTTTTGAACGTATTGCATATATAGAAGAAGCAAACCTGTACACAATGAAGAATGAGTTCAGAAATGATCTATTCACAATGACGAAGTGCAATGAGCTCAATTTCGGTTGGAAGATGTATCAGGAATCAGCAAAACGTGCCGAAGAAAAGCTTGAAGGCTGCGTGGTGGTGCCAACAACCCCAAGCTATGAAATGTGGTCGGGTATTGCAAGGCACTTGGGGCGTTATATGCAAATGCACGACCGCTATTGTCCCAAAACACTCAAGAAGTATTTCGATCGTTTTATAGGTGATATTCCTGAATGGTTGAACAAAGAGGTAAAAGACTGGGATTCCGATCATGCATTTGCTACTGCTGATTTGCCAGCCTTTATATATATGTCAATGGTAGAAGCAGCAAGGGGCGAAAAATGAACACTAAAGTTTTAGACCCATGCTGCGGCTCACGAATGATGTGGTTTGATCGTCAAAATCCTTTGGCAACGTTCGGTGATATCCGTACCGAGCAACATACTCTGTGTGATGGTCGCTCTTTAAATGTGAACCCTGATGTTGAAATTGATTTTCGTGAGATGCCGTTCGAGAGTGGCCAATTCAATTTAGTTGTATTTGACCCACCCCACTTGGTTAAAGCTGGGAAGCAAAGTTGGTTAGCTTTGAAGTATGGCAAGTTAAATGACGACTGGCGCGAAGACATCAAAAAAGGCTTTGCAGAATGTTTTCGAGTGTTGGCCAATGATGGAGTTTTGATTTTCAAATGGAATGAAACACAAATCAAAGTAAATGAAATTTTAGAACTGACAAATCAAAAGCCGCTGTTTGGCCACATCAGTGGTAAACGCAGCAATACACACTGGATTTGTTTTATGAAAGAAGCAAATGCGGATGCGGAGGGGTGAAGATGGGGGCATTTAAATACACTATCACAGTAGAATCTGATACTCCCCCTCAGATTCTACTTGGTCAAAACCTTGGTGGCGCAATCGTCACCAAGCTTGAGCAGGAAAAATATGAACTTGTTAGTGCCTCAGAGTTGGCTAAAACCTATAATTTGAGTGTATCCACCATCAGAGATAAGTTGATTGCTATTAATCAAGGTACTGGCGGAAAGCACATGTATAACCCTGAATTGGCTCGTCAAATCCTAACAAGAAATGAAAGTAATAAACGTGGTAGAAAGAGAGCTAATTAGCTCTCACTACTATTAAACATTTCAACCAAATCCTGAGCATTTGGATTGTAATAAGTGTTGATCAAAATATTAATTGTCTTATGGCCTGTGATCTTAGCCAAAACTTCAACTGGCAACTTTCTATTACGAACCATTCGAGTAATCGCTTCATGCCGCGTGTCATGGAAGTTGATGTGATTTAGCATTGCTTCATCTCTCATGCGGCTCCATGTTCTCTTAAAAGTCTTGACCTTAACTGGAACTAAAATATCATTTTCAATTGGTAACAAAGATAAAAGCCTTTTAGCCTCTTGTGATAATGGCACATTACGAGATTCACCATTTTTTGTTACGGGTAAGTGGATAAAGCCATCTCTTAGATCTCTACGTCTCATAGCAAGAATCTCACCCTGCCTCATTGCGGTTTCTAAAGCAAATAACATTGCCCAGCCTACATAATGTTGAGAATAATGCGGGGCTGTCTCATTATCCCATTTCGATCGTTTAAAAATTTTATCCTGGTCTTCTGGCGTAATACGTTGACTCCTTCCTTTCCCCTTTTCTGGCTTTACCACTAAGCTCCACACATTACTATCAATAAGAAATAACTCTTTTTGAGCATATGTGAAGATCGAAGAGAAGATTGCGAATTCACCTAATGCCGTACTGCTTTGTACTTCAAGTACTCGCTTATTGCGCCAACGAACAATATCGTTAGGCTTGAAGTCATAAATCGACTTTGTGGCCAGTTCACCAGTGATACGCTCTAGGTTGTCTAGTTTATTTCTAATCCAATGACCCGACTTTAGCTTAGAGCCTTTTTCTATATAGTATTTTTCACAAAGCTGTTTAAAAGGTAGAGGTGGCTTAATCCCCTTTTCCTCCTGAGCCTTGCCTGTTTTAAGTTCAAGCAATTTTAGTGCTGCCCACTGCTCGCACTCTTTCTCAGTATCACGAGTGGCACTAATACGTTTACCTTCAAACATCAGTTCAATGCGGTAAGAATTTCCTCGTTTTCGAGGTTTAGGAATCTTCATTTTGTGGCGTAATCTTGGCGTAATTATCTTTTTATTTTAGCTATTTTATTGGTGAAATAAACAAAATAATCATCTTTTCATAAAGTATAGATGATAAAAATGTACCCAAAAGAACAGTTATTATTTAATTAAGTGGCTGTAATATTTCAATATTATTTATCGGTAGTTGTATGGGTTGCGATATTCACAATGATATTATCCCCTATTTTAACCATCTTAGCCATGCGGATATTCTTTCAGGAAAGGCTAAGGAGAATAAATTACTTAGGCGTATCTCTCGCTTTAATCGGCACACTGATCGTCGTGAGCAAAGGTGAACTTTTTGCTGCATTCACTCAATCTTTTGGCACGGGTGAAATGATGATGTGTGGCGCAGTCTTCAGTTGGGTCATTTACACAATCTGCTTTAAGCAGACCCGTGCACCCGCTTTAACCATGACCACTTATTCAGTACTTTGGGGAACATTATTTCTATTCATCAGTCTTATGCCTCAATTTATGCAATTTTCTCTACCGCATATTTCTTTTCGCAGTTGGTTGTCGATTATATTTCTAAGTGCCTTTGGTACTGTACTGACTTTTGTCTGGTATGCCGAGGCGATTCACAGCATTGGCGCATCTCGAACCATCATATTTAATAATTTAGTGCCTGTGTTTGCAGTCTTGCTAGCATTTCTTATTCTGAATGAACCCATCACCTGGTCAATGCTGGTGGGTGGTAATCTAAGTTTCATAGGGGTTATTTTAACCAACAAACAAGAAAAATAGGGCAATAAAAACATCAATAAAAAACTTAGCTAAAAAGCTAAGTTTTTTATTGCAAGGTGAATATTTTTTGTGCAATACTTAGCTTTATGGCTAAGTATGATTCTAAACTCGATTTGTTATTCAGTGCTCTCAGTGATCCAACGCGTAGAGACATTCTAACGCGACTATCTTTTGGGACAGCATCGATTACTGAACTGGCTGAACAACATGATATGGCCCTGCCATCTTTTCTAAAACATTTAAATAAATTAGAGGAAGCAGGACTTATTCATTCAGAAAAAAATGGACGAATCAGAACTTGTGCTCTGACACCCGATGCATTCACCCCCATGCAAAATTGGTTAACTGAGCAACGGGCTATTTGGGAACAAAGACTTAATCAATTTGATCGTTACGCACTCGAATTAAAAAGGAAAAGAGAAAATGAAACTGGATCCAAAAACTGATTTAAAATTAGAAAGAATCATTGATGTGCCGCGTGAACTGGTCTGGGAATGCTGGACCACACCCGAACATATTCAACACTTCTTTATTCCTCGCCCTCACTCAATCAAAGCCTGTGAAATTGATTTAAGAGTGGGTGGAAAATTCAACACCATCTTTGATGTTGATGGCAATGAAATCAAGAATGAAGGTGTTTATCTAGAAGTGATTGATGGCAAAAAATTGGTATTTACCGATACCTATACCGAAGACTGGAAACCTGCTGAAAATCCATTTATGACTGCGATTCTGTTGCTGGAAGATGCAGGCAATGGAGCAACCAAATATACTGCAATTGCCAGACACCGTACTGCTGAAACTCGCCAGCAACACGAAGATATGGGCTTCTTTGAAGGTTGGGGAACAGTGATTGATCAACTGGTTGAGTATGCTAAAGGGCTAAAAGCATAAGCTACAATTTACACATAAAAAAATTCCTCAAAGCCCAATCATTTACGCACTTTGAGGAATTTTTCTAACTAAAATCAAATTCGCCCAACTTCCAAATACGGAATCAAGTTCTTATCAAAGTTTGGACGTGGATCACCCAGAAAACTAATAAAGCCATGCATGCCTGTTAATCTCTCACCCTTATAAAACTGATTGAGCTGAAAACGTGGATCTTGGTGCGATAAGGTAAAACTGACGATTCCTACACCTCGTTGCTTAGACAGTTTCTGCGCATCTTCAAGCATTAAATGATGCAGTGCTAACTGTTGCGGATGGCACAACAAGCTGTGTAGTACATGATATTTTAAGGAATCACCGAGTTTAGGTAATGGCATAGCTTTGGTGACTTTGGTCAGTAAGTTGTAAATCGGACGCAGTACACCTATCGCTGAACTGTAATGTAAGATTTTGGTTTGTTTGAGTCCATGTTGATCCCATAATCCAAACATCCCGACGAGTTTCCCGTCTTGAAAATAAAGCTGAAAGTCAGAAAGATTCAAGCCGGTAAAATAGTGATGCCCTGCGTGTAATTCTTCGAAATTATAAGCTGGGATAAAATTATAATGCTGCGACATTTCACCAATAAACCGATTCATTGTCGTAATATGTTCAGGACGTGCCACACAAGATTTAATCTCGCTGATCTCTGTATCCTTTTGGGTTTTACCATCTATAAAGGTTTTAATTTTTCTTTTGGTTCCAAGATGAGTCAAGGTTAAAGTCTCTATCAACCCTTCATCATAATAGTCAGGGATTCCTGTTTTCCCAGTTTGTATCGCCGCTCGTGCCGCATAATTATCATTAAAAATAATCATCTGGCTAAAATCAGGTTGGTGCATGGTTTGTTTTACATGTACGCCCAAAGCCTTGACCAATGATTTACCACGATAATTAGGATCAACACGCAAATCACTGGCATAGCGTACATTTTGTACCGCTTTATCGACATAGCATGGACGATGACCATTGCTATAACAGGCGACATTTTTCTGACTTTCAGTATCTTCAATCACGACATGCAGCTTGTGTCGATACAAAATATCTGAAGCCTTAAAATAACTTGGTTCACGTTGAAAACTGATTTGCACCCCTTTGGTGGTCATCGGCACCGCAATCAGTTGACGTAAAGCTTGATCATCAGCCAAGGTAGCTTCACGAGTGATCAATGGATTGCTAGGAGTATTTGGTGGATTTGTTTTCATTAATTATTCACCTGTTGCGTATTTTGTGTAGACACCAAATCATTGAGGTGCCCCATTTGATCTAAAAGCTGATAAACGAATACAATTTCATCCTGCTCATTGACCGTTTTCTGAGTTTGTACATCCAATAATTTCTGTTCGGTATTCAATAAATCAAAAGTGGTTTTGGTCCCCAGCTCAAACTCTTTACGGGTATAAACAAAGGCAATTGAAGCGGCATCAATGGCATTTTGTAGTGCGTCTTTGTTTTGACGAATGGTCTGCAACTGTGCATAGGTGGTACGTGCCCGTTGATTCAAATCCAGTTCAAGGCTACGAATCTTTTGGTTGGCTAAATCAATATCCGCTTGTGCTTTACGAATATTGGCACGATTCAAACCATCGTCATACAGTGGAACGTTGAGTTGCACACCCACCATGTAGTTATTACTTTCCGAACCAATATAACTGGCCTCATGCTGTGCACCAGCTCGACTGGTAAGCATAACGGTAGGCCAAAGTTCTCGCTTGGTTAAAGCGTATTGCTTTTCAGAAGCCTGTTTCTCATATTTAGCGCGCAGTAATGCAGGATGATTCTTGGTTTTGGCCAAGATCTCGTCCAGATTGTTGGAAACTTCTGGGAGACGCTTAACCGCAGTTAGATTATCCGCACTTAGACCTGTAATTTGTGAAAATTGAGCTTCACTCACTGTCAGATTGGATTGTGCCTGCGTAATATCAGCTTGCCCCTGAGCGACTTGAGCCAATACTTGCGCCAAGTCCGCACGGGTAATCATACCCACATCAAAACGTCGTTGTGACTCATACAACGAACGTTGTAAATTGGACATGGTTTTCTTTCTCAGCTCCAAAATCGCTTTCTTCTTCAAGACATCGGTATAAACCATGACTGTATTCAAAATCGTTTCAGATCGTCGATCCGATAGTCCTTGTGTGAGTGCAGACAGTTGATTTTTGGCAACATCAATTCCCAAGCGATGTCGCCCTGATGTATAGACAGGGTAATCCATTTGTAATTGCAAACTACGACCTTTTCGGTTTCCTTCAGTTGGAAACATGACATTGGTCGGTGTTTCTACGCGCTCATAATCAAGTTGTCCAACCAAGTTGACTTTGAGCCCATCACGCTGTTTGGCCTGTTCAAGCATTGCAGTTGATTGATTGACACTTAAACGGCTTAACTCCAATTGGCTTTCATATCTTAAACTGGCGGACAAAGCATCATCTAAAGTCATGGCATTCGCCATATGTGATAGCAACAGCATTCCCAGACATAACGCATATTGGGACTTTAAAAATCGATTTTTGAATTGAGTCATCCCTTTTTTCATAGTTGTTCCAAACTATTCAGGGTGATTTTCTTTAACGGCTCAGGCTTAATATTACCTTCGATAATGCCGTCAAACATCACCAACTTTTTATAAGCATTCCAACCATTGTTGGCTTGACGAATCTGAGGCTGATCCAATTGCCCAAGGTTACGTGCCAGCTCATAATGAAAGTTTTGACGCAAGATCTGATCAATATAATCATCATTAATACTGTGATGAATCTCACCCTCAAACAGAACGCAGTAAAATGGTTTGACCTGTTGTTCTGTATCAATCGCTAACAACGAGATTGCTTTAGAGTCAGTTTCATTCAGTTGTGAAAGCAGCTGTTGTGCTGTTTCTGGGGCAAGCTTCTCTCCCACTAAATCCACCCCAAAACGGCGGCCTTGAAACTCAAAGCACGGTATTTGTTCGAGAAAACTCGTCACACGTAAGCAATCATCAAGGCAATAACGTAATAAACCATTGCCTGATGTGATAATTGGACTGACCACATCCCCAATCTTTAGCTCCCAAGATGGAATGATTTGTCCTGTTTTTTCACCTTCTAAATATTCAAACTCATAGAAATGACTTTGATATGCCAATGGATAATGATCATTATAAGGAATAGTGACTACGCCTTCGGTTGCCCATAAGCCTTTGCCTTCAAACTGTACCGATGGAAGACGTTGCTTTAATTTTTCCGCCCAAGCTTTAGATCCTGCGGTATCCCAACTCGACACCAAGCTCAGTAATGGCCATAAAGTTTTAAAATCAATGCGTTCACCATTCGAACTATCAATCAGACACTTGGCACTTTCTGGACTCAGGGGTGCTTTAACTTCTTTTAATGAAGCTTGACGCGCTCCCCATCGACCTGTTTCTAAAACTTCAATCACCTCTTGCTGCGTGGCTTCCAAACGATCTAGAAGTTGCAAGGCAAAAGTCGGACTCCATACCGAAATCATTGCCAGATTACGGTTAGCAACCAGATAGCAAATCGTCGCAAATAAAGCATCATCAGCATTGGCAGCAAAGGCAACATTGCTCGGCACGGCTTGAGTAAATTTAGATAAAATACGTTTACCAATACCCAGTAATGCACTGTCATCATTGAGATTTTTATCTTTAAGCACTTCACGTTGACTTTCAGGCAACCACGAAACAGACCAATAATGAGTACCTAAACGTAGCTGCGGGCATTTGCGATAGAGGCTCGCCATCCATGGTGCAATTGCGTGATCAAGTTCATCTAAAAACAGTTTTGTATAAGGAATAAACTTGATTTGTTCACTCGATCCACTGGTTGGCTGAAAACGAACCAGCTTACTACTTGAGAGTTGCAATTTTTGATCGCGATAACGCTGAATATCTTCACGCCATGCAGCATAACGCGAAGCAGGAAACGCATTCACAAATTGCTCATAATCATGAACCCTTTGTTCTTTTGCAAAATGAGAACTTTGTAAAATTGAACTCAAGATTTGACGTTGTGTTTCTTCTAGACAATTAAACTGCTTTTTAAAGTCTCTGTCAGAGACATCACACCATTGTTTTAAAATCAGATGCGAGCCTGAGGTTAACCACTCTGTATGCTTCATTGTAAAACTCCTCTGCGGATTGCAGGGCTTTTTAATAACGCATCACATCGACCTTTGCTGGCAGGCTTGGTCATCAATTTAACTGGGAAACGCGCAAGATCTTTCCAACCTAAACGACCAATACATGGTAATTCGGTACCAACCGTCCAAGTCGGATTCTTCTGTTCAAAGAAATGAATATTGGGATTTTTTTCTCGCATTTCTTCGGTAATCGGTGCAACTTCCCCTTTGAGTGGTTGATAGTCATCACCAAAATTAAGCAGTCCAGCCTCTTTATCATAGTATTCAGCAAAGAAGTTTTCACAGTAATGTTCAATCACACTGGAAAGATGCTGGTTCTCATCATTGATATTTGGGTAATACACATAATAGTTATTGGCGAGCAGTAGATAGGTTTTGTATCCCTTAGAAATCAATAACCAATACAGCTCATTAAATGGATATTTGACCCGTAATTTGATCATCAGCTTGAGCATGGTACTTTGCAGCGTACGAGTACCCCAGAATTGTCTTAATATAACCGTGTCACCACTAAACAGCACCGTATAATCTTTGCCATTCAGATAAAAATGCTGAACCACAACAGTAGAAAAGCCAACGATTTCATCCGTTTCCGAGTTAAAGATTAAGATCGCACCACTTTTCTTTTTGAAATCATCCGCAAAGATCGAAAACTTGGTATTTTCATAATATTGCTCGTAAATCGAATACATGACTTTTAGCCGTTCAATATCGATTTGCTCCCTCTCGATATATTGACCATAAGTAGATTCCTTATTATTAAATCTTGAAATCAGTTTATATGTTGTATTAATCATCTGCTTCAACCTCTAAATTTGGATATGCAAGTCCCTCTATCTCCTAAAGAAATATAAAAACTCATATCGCTGTTCTTTTTATGGCGGGGTATATTGTTGTATACAATGCCCCTATTATTTTTTCGTTATTTGAAAACAACCCTCTAGTATTGAATATCTATATGTCCATTTTCTTCCCCCTATCCATAAAGATGGTTAAGAAAGCCGCCACAAACATAATGATAGCGAGCATACGTAATAAATCATTAAAACTAGATGTCAGCGCTTGGTAGTGAATATCACGATAGATCACACTCAGCGCGATTTGCTGGGCATTGGTACCCACCTCTTGATATTGCGCAGTCAACTGGTCTAATCTTTCAATGAAAATCCAGTTTTGCGGGTTCATATACTGATTCAATTGCGTCACATGTACTGCTGTCAGCCAATCCAGTGATGAGTTAATCAATGCCAGCCCCACAGCGCCACCAATATTACGCATCAGGTTATAGATACCACTTGCATCTGCAACTTTAGTCAGTGGCAAGGTACTCATGGCTAAATGTGAGACCACGATCAAACAAATCATTAAGCCAATGCCACGATAAATCTGCGGCCAGAACATAAAGTCATAATCGCTGTGAATACTCAAATGTGAATTGAGCCAAACACCAAAACCCGCCAAGATCATGCCTACAAACACAGTTTTTCGAGTATCAAAGTTCGGAATTAGCCACGCAAGGAATGGGGCAAAACAGAACATCACGATGCCTGTCACCATCATGATATGACCAATTTGGCTACTGTTCATTTCGCGAACCTGACCAAGAAAGACTGGAATCATATAGCCTAATCCATACAAGGCCATACCAATCACAAAGGTAATAATGCAACTCAAAGCAAAATTTTTATTTTTAAATACGCTTAGGTCGAGTAATGGTTTTGGCTGGGTAAAACTGCGTGAGAAGAAAATCATTCCACCTATCAAGCAGATGATAAATGCAACACGTACACCAGTATCAGCAAGCCAATCATGCCGTGCGCCCTCATCTAGGAAATATTCCAATCCTCCTAAGAACATCGCCATACCAATCAAGCTGAACCAGTCCATGGTTCTGATCAGCGCGTAATTAGCACGATCTATATTTGGGCCAGAGTAAATAATCGTCGCAATCAAAATACCGGGAATGATGTTAATCAGGAACATCCAGTGCCATGAAAAGTTATTGGTCAACCATCCACCAATGGTTGGGCCAATCGCTGGGCCTAATGTACTGATCATGCCAAACATCACCAGTGGCAAAGCACGCTTTGCCTCAGGAAACAGCAGATATAATGCTGTCATTGAAGTTGGAATCATACCGCCGCCCATAAAACCTTGAAACGCGCGGAATACCAGTAAACTTTCCAGATTCCATGCCAAAGCGCATAGCAAAGAGCTGATCGTAAATCCAATGGCACAGATGGTGTAATAAATTCGAGTCGAAAGTACACGAGATATAATACTCGACATCGGAATTGCAATAATTTCAGCAATCAAATAAACCGTTTGAACCCATGTCACTTCATAACGACTAGCACTCATACCAGCTTGTACTTCATTCAAAGAACTCGCAACGATTTGAATATCCAGAATTGCCATGAAGTTACCAAAGATCATGGCAGCAAAAATCAGCCATGCTGTTTTTTGCGCAAACTTCCACTCATCTTGGTTAGGATTATTCATTTTCTTATACCTAAAACTTTTCTGATTAAGTTCTTAAATCAACAGTCGCACTGACGGACATTCCAGGTTTTATAAGATCAATATGTGGACTCGAATCAATTGCAATCCGTACAGGGATACGCTGTACAACTTTGTTAAAATTTCCTGTGGCATTGTCTGGTGGCATCAGAGAAAAGGTTGCGCCAGATGCGGGTGAAAAGCTTTCGATTTTGCCTGTGTAGGTCAGACTTGGATAAGCATCAATTTTTAATTTCACTTCCTGCCCAATATGCATTTTTTCAATTTGGGTTTCTTTAAAGTTTGCTTGTACATACAAACTTTTCTCAGGAATAATCGCCATTAAGCGTGTCTGCGGTGAAACGCGAGAGCCTTTCTGGATCGCAAGACTTCCCACTTTCCCCGTTACAGGACTAATGACTTTTGAAGATGAAAGATCAATTTGATAAAGATCCAAAGTCGCATTGGCGCTTTGAATATCTGCCAGTAACTGCGCGCGACCAGCCTGTAAACTACCAAGTTGAGCTTCAGCCGCATTGACCGTAGCCTGAGCTTTACTAAGCTGTGCCTGAGCCGTTAAATATTGGGATTGTATACCTTCAAAATTTTGTCGGGTAATCACTCCGTCTTTGAGTAAATCTTGATAACGATTGAAATCTTTTTTCAAGCGAGTTAAATCTGCTTGGGCAGCAACTACACCACTATTGGCTTCACTAATCGATGATTTTGCAGACTTTTCATTCTGTTGCTGCACATTAAGTGCAGCTTGCTTTAAGGTGACAACTGATTTAGCTTGATCATAGCGGGCCTGATAATCACGATGATCTAAGATTGCTAAAGCTTCCCCTTTTTCCACAAACTGATTGTCATTGATAATCAGCTCAACAACTTCGCCTGAAATTTTTGGCATGACCCAAGTGACATCGGCTTGTACATAAGCATTATCAGTGGACTGATAAAATCGATATACCAAAAAATAATATGCAATACCTAAGATCAGAAATAAGATGAGCACACCAAAAACAGCCCAAGTTATTTTTTTTCGACTTTGGAAATTAGTATCAGTTTCGAGCTGAGCTACGTTATCCATATTTATTCCGCTATTTGTAATATACAGTTTTTATTTTGAGCCATTAGTAAAATGGTCATCTTTTCACGTAACTTTTCACTTATTTCAATATAAATAAATAGTTACAATGTAATAATTGGCGCAAATTATCATTCCGAATGTAAGAATATGTCATTGACCATTTGTGCATACTATTTTTCTATTTATGCCAATTTCTCGAATGGTATAAAGCTTTTATTAAAAATTTGTGAAATTCTAGCACAAGCATAAATGATTCGTGTTTTCATTTGTAAAAAATTAAACCTATGTTATTGTTTAATTAAGATAAATTATTAATTTAAACTTCATTATAATTTTTACCATCCAGTTTAATATCCTGTCTGTTTTAATCTTCTTATGAATATAGAAATGGCAAAAACACAAAAAAATAAAGCGTTATAGAAATGTAACTTTTATTAAAAAATGATTTTTCTCCTATTAATTCTCAGATTTTTATTCAATCAAATTGTGAGCTAGCGCACAAACTATTTTTGCAGTCGTGAATAAAGGATTTAAGCTAAAGAAATCATTAGAATTAATAACCTAAATGTGCTAATTCATTCTTTAGACAGTAAAAATAGTAAATTTTATACAAACAGCATTGTTTGTTTGTCTTCTCAGATGCCAACTATAATCAATCTAGATTGGGTTAAGTTGTGATTTGATCGGACAAAAAACAATAATTTTTTTGGAAAAATAATATCGATCTAAAAGGAACTAATGGTTATGGATTCTGGACTAATCACACTTTTTCTACCTATCGCCCTAGCAATTGTGATGGCTGGGCTAGGTTTAGAGCTGACATTAAAAGATTTTGCTCGGGTGAGTAAACACCCCAAAGCGGTCATCATTGCTTTGTTCTGTCAACTTATTTTATTGGTTGGCATTGCATTTTTAATTTGTAAAATATTTGCTTTACCCCCACTTCTCGCGGTAGGTCTCATGCTACTTGCTGCTTCGCCTGGTGGTTCGACGGCGAATCTATTTAGCTATTTATACAAAGGTGACATTGCACTCAACATTACCTTAACCGCAATTAATGCCATTATTGCAGCCATTTTTTTACCTTTTATTGTTAATTTTTCAATTCTTCATTTTATGAATGAAGGACAGCAGGTTGGGCTACAATTTGCAAAAGTGCTGCAAGTCTTTGCCATTATTCTAGTCCCTGTGTGTATCGGAATGCTGATTCGTCATTACGCGCCTCATATTGCAGAAAAACTGAATCGTCCTGTACGTATTTTTGCTGTAGTTTTTCTTTTAATTATTATTCTTGGCGCAATTATCAAAGAGCGACACAATCTAATTGAATACATTGGGCAAATTGGGTTTGCAACTGCACTATTCTGTGCAATTAGTCTATGTGTTGGTTATTTTGTACCACGACTATTTGGTATTAGCTCTTATCAAGCACGCGCATGTGCATTTGAGATCGGCATTCATAATAGTACACTTGCGATGACCATTGCGTTGACAATTATGGCCAGCACCACCATTGCGATGCCTGCTGCCGTTTATTCGATTTTTATGTATATCTTCGCGACCATTTTTGGGACTTTGATTACTCGATTTGGTCCTCAGGAAACAATGAAGGTTTAACTGTAATAAATCATAGCCATAACGCATAGATTGATACGTTATGGCTTTCCATATTAAGCTTTTGCTGCTTTTTCCAAGTAGTTTTTAAGTGCATCAGCTGGCCAAACTTGTGGCGTTATCTCGGCCTGTTTAACCAATTGAATCAAGCTTTCATTGATGGGGGCTCTTAAGTTCAATTGCTTCGCTAAATGAACAATCTCACCATTAATCCAGTCGATTTCAGTGGCTCGTCCTTCCCTAAGATCATCGGCCATTGAAGATCGTGCCATAGGATCAATCGCCAACATTTTCTTGCTGACCAGTTTAAAAATATAATTTGGCAATTTTAATACCGATGGAATGAGCTGTGCGGGTATAGCTGTTAGTTGAGCAGGTTGAATTCTTGCAATTTTAAGGAGCCTGAGTGCTTCCGTTTGAGCCATTGCCAAACATTGACGATATGCTCTGATCGAAAGTTGCTGTTTGAGTGGAAGCTGAGATAAAGCATTCACTGAATTATTCAGATTCAATAATAACTTTGCCCATTGAATCGCTTGCATATCTTGTTCAATTTTTAGCTCAAGATGGGCTGTATGAAATGCGGTCACAAGCTCAGCTAAGGCGTCATGTTTTTTTACATACAACGCCCCTTCGGTACCTTGATGAAAAACCCCACTTCCCAAAGTAGCTACATTGAAAGGCACCATACCTTCAAGAATGGTATGACCAGACAACACTTGTTTTAGAATACCGACATTACTTAAACCATTCTGAAAACTAATAATGACGGTGTTTTTCTTTAAAATACTTTTTAACTCATGTGCAACTTGTTCGGTTGCAGCAGACTTTACACAGACAAAAATGATATCGGCCTGAGCAGCAATGTTTGGATCTGTGCTAAGTTGCAGCTTAGTCGCTGGCACACTATTTTTTTCACCCAGATAGTTCGAAACTGTCAGCCCATAGTATTGCAATTGTTGTTGTATTTTAGGACGTACGATAAAGTCAACATCACACCCTACTTCAACTAATCTTCCACCAAGATAACATCCAATATTTCCAGCGCCATAAATACATATTTTCATTCATTTTCCTTGCTGGATCATGTCCCTTAACTGCATCACTTTAACCCAAAATTTTAAGTTAAGTTGTCACTTGGCTGACAAATTTATTTCTAAGCACGGAGTTTAATATTGAGTAACTCTCATTTAGTGACATCTTCTTTTTGTTTACTTTTTACTGCCCCTCGCCACTCTGCCAATACATAACCCATTCCATAAATGTTATGAATCAGCTTTGGAAGAAAATTACGGTCAATCTTATTTCTTAAACGACTAATCGCTACTTCAATCATTTTAGTGTCTGCGTCATGGGTTATATCCCATATCTGTGAAGCGATTAAGGCTCTAGGTAAAACCTCTCCACGTCTGCTCATAAATAGCTCAATCAATGCATATTCTTGAGCTGTAAGATTAATCCGTTGTCCAGCACGACTGACACAACGTTTCCATAAATCTAGTTCGAGATCTGCCACTCGAATTCGGTTACTTTCATCACTCTTGGACTCTCTAGACAATAAGTTTTTGATACGAACATGAAGTTCCGCAAAGGTAAAAGATGAACCCAACCCTTTGATGCGCTCTTCAATCTGATCACGCGCAATCAAAAACAAAATCGGCATTTTCTTTCCATTCTTACCTACATCATGCAGGATATTCCAGCCATTTAAACCTGCGAACATAACATCTAATACAACCAGATCATATTCACAAAACAGCAATGCCAAATGTTTCCCTGTTATTTCATCTGTAACCCAATCGATCATATAACCAGCTTCTGACAATGTTTGGTTAAGATAGCTCCCTATTTTTTGCTCATCTTCGACTAATAATATTCTCATATCAAACCTGTTAAAGCGTTGTCTAAGATGATAATAACGTCGTAAAACTTTAAATAGTTTCAAATGACATAAATGTAATTTTAGTGTCAGTTAAATGTTCATTTTCATCATAGATGTACATTGAAAATATAGTTCATTCAGAACAACTCCGATGATCAGAAATATCTTTAACGATATTTATCCAACACTCAAAAAAAAGCCCAACACTAAAGTTAGGCTCGACTTCAATTATATTAAATCGTTAGCGAAGATCAGGATCAGCCAATAAAGTTGTCGCAGCGAGTTTGCCAAGATTATTCGAGGCCAATGGGCTGTCACCTGTTAATAGTTTACGATCTTGATAAACCTGCCCTGTGATACCTTTATTCAGGATTTCGACACCAAGTTTTTCAAGATTTTCTCCCACCAACCAAGGCAATTGTCCTGGCATATAGCCAATCTCAATATTAGGACCTTTGTCTAAGGAATCTGGAAAGACACAAATCTTATAATCCTTAAAAATGTAATCCTGCGGGTTTTCATCGACTGCTGCCGCAAGTAATGAAGCTGGCCCATGACATAACGTGATCACATATTTATCATTTTTAATTGCCCACTTTAATAGCTGTTTGACTTCTTTACTTTCTGGAATCTTAGCCAGTACCCCATGACCACCAGGAATAAAGATACCTGCATAAGGCGAGTCTGTACTTAGTGCTTGTTCCAAAATATCCGTTAGTTTTAATGGTGCTTTGAGCTGTTTTTCGTATTTTTTGTAGGTATCTAAGACGACTTGTTCCTCATGTGGCATTGCCCACATCTCCAGCTTAACTGGGTTGCCTGAAAGCGTTGCCACATCAAAGGCAAAGCCCGCATTATCTAGATGGAACATTGGCAATAGCATTTCAACAGGATGATTTCCAGTAGAAAAGAATTTTTCGTTTTGCATCAAGATATAACGTTCATCCGTTGCAATCATTAAAATCTTTTTATCACCTTGATAAGGGTTTGGATAAGTCGTCCCATCATAGTCAGTTTTCGCAGACGTGTATTGGCTCAGCGAATATGGTGATGGAAAAAAAGCATTGTCTTCTGCATGGTCTGGACTTGGGTTGCGATCATCAGGATTTGTTGTCATTTTTGAGATTCCTCATCAGGTCGTTATGTTTATATACATACTGCTTGAGTAACCCGTCCCACTCAAGTTTTGAGTATGAACAGGCATGGATTGAATACAATTAGGCAAATTCAGATTTAATTTCGAGTACCACTTTGCCCGTATGTTGGCTGCTTTCCAAACATTGATGTGCCTGAGCTACTTCATCAAATGCAAAGGTTTTATAGATCATCGGCTTGCATTGATCTGCCTCGATTAAAGGCCAGACAAACTGCTCAAGTTCTTGGGTAATTTGAGCTTTTTCAGCATTGGTTCTAGCACGCATGGTTGAACCTGTGACAACAGCCCGTTTTAACATCAATTCTTGTATATCAAAGCCATCGACTTTTCGACCACCCATAAAACCGATAATGACCAATCGACCATCACGCTTTAATAATCTCAGGTTTTGATTGAAATAAGCAGCACCAATAATGTCCAAGATCACATCCACACCTTGGTCATCGGTTTGAGCCAAAACCTCTTTTTCAAAATCCTGTGTTTTATAGTTGATCACCTGTGACACAGAAGATAATTTCTCAACTTTGTCATCACTCCCAACAGTGGAGAAGTTTTTGATGCCCATCGCATGACATAAGCTGATTGCTGTTGAACCAATACCACTGGCTCCACCATGAATCAGTACAGTTTCATTCTTTTTCAACCGCCCAATCTGAAACAGATTCGCCCAAACGGTAAAATAGGTTTCAGGAATAGCAGCCGCTTCGACAAAACTCAGATTCTTTGGGATTTTTAAGGTTTGGTTGGCTGGTACCGCACAATATTCTGCGTATCCACCACCATTGGTCAGTGCACAGACTTTATCTCCAACTTTAAACTGGGTGACGTGTTCGCCGACTTGAGCAATCACACCTGAAACTTCTAGCCCAGGAATTAGGGTTACGCCTTTAGGCATCGGATACAGCCCTTGGCGCTGTAAAATATCAGGTCGGTTAATTCCTGTTGCGTAGACTTCGATGAGCACTTCATCTGCTTTAATCTCTGGTCGAGGTCCTTGAGTGACTTGTAAAACTTCAGGACCACCTGCTTGCGTAATTTCGATATATTTCATTAGTTCTACGCTATTTTGTTTCATCTGATCATGACTCCGTTTCAGTATTCGATTCAGCATGCTTGGGTGGAAAACCAAACTGCTTTTTAAATTCTCGGCTAAATTGAGAAGAACTCTGATATCCAACAGCATAAGCCGCTTGCGCCACACTTTGGTCTGC
This sequence comes from Acinetobacter sp. Tr-809, assembly GCF_011753255.1. Taxonomy (NCBI): domain Bacteria; kingdom Pseudomonadati; phylum Pseudomonadota; class Gammaproteobacteria; order Moraxellales; family Moraxellaceae; genus Acinetobacter; species Acinetobacter sp. Tr-809. Next base: position 254,648 of record NZ_VWVZ01000001.1, on the reverse strand, counting down.
GTTTTGCAACAGTTGTTTTGCCTTATGCAACCGAACCACTTTTAAATATTGCAATGGTGAATGTTGTGTGACTTGTTTAAAGGCCTTATGAAATGCAGAAGTACTCATATTGGCTTGTTCTGCAAGCATTTCTACAGTGAGCTTTTCGGTAAAATGATGTTGGATGTATTCACAAATTTTATAAATCGGTCTGAGATTGCCCTGAGCGAGCAAGCCTTTTAAAGCATCTGCACCCGAATGTTGAATCACACGATAAAGCAACTCCCGTTTAATTTGATCTCCCAAGATCAATACATCCTGTTCAGACGTCAAGGTATTTAATAAACGGATAAGGACATTCGATATCGTTTGGTCATATTGGATCACACTCATTCCTGTAGTAAGTGGCTTAAACTGGTAATTTTCAAAATAGGTTTTAGCCAGTAGCTCATTTACAGTCTCTGCCTCTAACTTCATGCTGATCGCAATCATCGGTGCTTCTGGACTGGCTATGGTGTCACAATCAAATGGCATTGAAACAGCGACGATTAGGCATTCGTTTTGCTTGAATGAATAAGTTTCCGTACCAATATAGCCACGTTTTTGACCTTGCAATACAAATACGAGGGTTGGTTCCTGCAACACCGCAATCGGTGGTGTGTTGTGATCGACACGCATTAGGGTAATGCCATCAATCGAGGTAGCAAAAAAACCTTCTTTATGTACCAGTTTTAGAAATAAATTGATCAGTGTTTGGTCATTCATCATGTGTCATCTGATGATTCGAAATGTGATTTTTATTATTAAATAGCAAACAGATAAAAACTGTTAGTTTTATGCAGAATTAGGCATGGAAAAGAGAGTTTTATGACGTTCCGCTTTAGTAAGGTGTTGAATGTATATTCTTAGCGCCCATAGATTTATTCTTTTAATTATAAAAACTTAACCAATTACTTACGAATGAGTAATTGGTTAAGTTTTTTTCGAAATATTAAAAATCAACCTGTTTGACATTTCATCACACAGCGATGGAATGAGCCTTTTTTAAAAAATTGACTTATAACAAAACCTATAATACAAAATATATAAACCCAAAAAATTAAATATCTAGCACCGACCACTGCTTCAGAACTCTCTTCATGAATTGGTGGAAATAATGGTAACGGTTGATTATATAAAATCCAATAAATCAAACTATAACCTAGTATAGATAAAATAAAAAAACCAACTTTCAAGATTCCACTAAAAAATAATATCAACAACACTAATAACATTAGTGATACATATGATATTAATAAATACTTCTTAAAAACTGTTTTTTTAATAAAAAATTCTTTTATATTCATTTACAACCTACTGCCTCCCATTTACTTTTAGCACACTCAAAAGAAGCATCTATTGCTGCACCTGTATCCCAATTATTTTTTAAATTCTCTATAAAATGCCCTTTTTGTCTTGCCGAATGATAAGCTAGTGGACCCGCATACGAACCAAGCCCATATCACTTGATGTTTACTGCTAGCGATTAAATAACATGGCATGTTTTGGGCATCTTTTATCACTTGGGCAAAAAACTAATTACTCACGAATGAATAATTCGTTGGATTTCAATAAAAACAAAAATATCTGTTTTTGAACTTCAGCTAATCCCAATTAAATTAGACAAATTTGGACTTATAAGAAACTAGGATTTAAAATTAGAAAAATCAATTTCAAACCATCTATCATTAAATGAGTCTGTTATATATAGTAAGTTATCAACAACACCAATATCTTTAAAGCGATGTTTAAATGAATATTCATTTGGTGGTGTTATTAAAACCTCCTTTTCAAAAATCACATCCAAGTTAGAGTTTAAAATAAATAAATCTAAACTAAATTCATATACGGTAAGCGTACATTGTAACATTACAAAAAGATCACCTATTTTTTTCTTTTTATGATTCCATTTACATATGTAATCATTTTTTTTGAACTCTCGAACCCCTTCTATGAGTAAATCAGATAACTCCTTATAAGACTCTTTTATTTTCTCAATACCTAAATAAATATTTTCAATCAGATAATCATTTATCATAACTTTATCAATTTCATCAGGATAGTCTTTTTCATCCATCGAAATTGGAACTATAAGCAGACGGTTCTGAATATAAACAGACTCCTCAACAATATCTGAACCCTCAAAAAAAATACCATCAAACTCATCATAAGATATTTTATTTTTCTTGAGATAAAGACCAAGAAAAAAACCGAGACTTCTTTCCTCATCTCTAACTCTTTTATTTTTTAGGTCACTCCATACACCAACTTTAGGATGTATAAAAACATATTTCATTACTCTCATCGTCTTCTATGTCTCTTAATATCTAGTGTTGAACTATGTTTATCAGCATTTGAGCGTTCCCAGATCAGTATTTTTTTGCGTGCGCCATCACCCGCAGGAATCGTCTTTACAACCTGAGAAGTATAACGGCCTTCATTACCTGGCTCATTGTTCCATTTGTTTACTTGTTGATTTGCTCTTGGGGAAGTTCCATTAGAGTTTAGTGAACAACCACTAATACCTGTTTTACAAACACTATTTGTCCATGTATCAGTTATCTCATATCCATGCTGAGCCTTTAAACTTTTTGAACTATTTCCATTTAACTGACTTTTCTTACTTGAAAATGTTGCAATATCTTCATATACAGTTGTTTCTAGGCCTAAAATATAAAGTAAAAAATTTCCTAGGCTTTATTTAAAACTTCAAACAACACCTTGAAACTTAAAATATCATAGTATGTAAAATATTGATCTAATCCATCTTTAAAAGTTTTCTAAGCCTAAAAATTTCCATAACCAATCGAGGAATATCTTGTTTTGCATTTGCAATAAAATCCTGATCTGCAATAGTTGCTCCTGTTAATTCAATATCATCATCACCTGTCATAATAAAATTAGATCCAGATTCATGATCTCTGCCCTCTACATACGAAAGCCAAGGTCCTTTGGTCGTTTTCGAACAATTATCTAAAATCTGCTCTAAACTTTCCCTTGATAACTCTTCCATTTCGACTACCTTTTCCTATTTGGATTCTTAACTGTTGGGGTCAAATAAACTATCCCTTTTATAAACTTTCAGATTTTTAAATATTATGGGCCCTTGAGTCCAATATTTTCGTTCCTGTTTATAAGATTGAGCAACATCTTTAATTTTATCAGCATTTTTAGTTGTCTTTACAGCTAACCCAGCACCAGCAGGCAGAAACGGTACAAATACTGCTGCTGTATCATAAGTTGCTGCGGCAATATTCTGCCAACTAGTATCATCATAAGCAGCTTTAATTGAGATTGCAGCTAAACTAGCATCTAGTAAGGTTTCAAATGCTAAACCTGAAGAATCCATATTCATCACAGGATTACTACCTGCATACGCATAGGGATTCAAACCACCCTCTAACCCAATCAGGTCAGCTTCCATATAACGACCCAGTTCAGGGCTGTAATTGGGCTGGACTGTAGTACACCTTTAAACTAGACAGCATAAAACGAATGCTTCAGCCTTAGATGGTTGAAGCATTCGTTTAAAAGGAAATTACACAAAATAATTTACAGATTCATTAGGCACCCATTCCTTATTTACTTGGACAAAATAAAAAACCAATTACTCACGAATGAATAATTGGTTTTTAGGTGCTGTGGAACAAGAGTCAAGATACATCAAAAAACATCATTCTGTATTGCCCAAACAGATAGGCTAAGTAAAAATGCAACTACCCCCCCAGCACCGCACACCACAAGTAACATATCAAGTGCCAACTCATTTGGTGCTAATTGTCCACCAGAGAAAAACTGTACCTGCTCCCAATCCGAAGGAAAAGATTTCGCCAATATAACAAGTACAAGTAAAGCAGTTCCTAAAAAGCTTAATGGTGCAAGATATCGAATCTTCCACCCTACTCTTACTATTAATGCACCAATTAATAGTAAGCAGATAAAATAAAACAAATTTTCTAAAATGGACATAGTTTTTCTTACTACCTAATATTATTTAAATTATAGTAACCAGCCATATTATTCATCTGAGCTTGACGTATCATTTCAACGGAATCAGTTGCTTGGTAATGAATTGGTGGTAGAGTAAACTCTTTTACTTGATTCTGGGGTAAATAGAAATTTTTTGGTTGATTAAACTGTTGATTAAGCATTTGCTGATTCATCTGTTGATTTAACCTCTGAACCTCTTGTTGACTATTATAACTATCAAATACTAGACCTGTTGATTGTTTACCAAGCATCAAATTCGCTGTAATCACTGCACCACCTGTAGTTGTATATTCTCGCATTTTATTTGTCACAAGATTTGACCCAGCAGCAATAACTTTTTGTCCGAGAGTTGCACTTTCTGGTAATACGGCTTTAGCAAGATGTATATCTGCTGCTAAAAATGCTGCTTTACCTATACCACCAAATACTGCACCTACAGCTGCTTGTTGCCCCAACTCAGTCCAAGAAAATGAATTAGAAAAATTACTAAGTCCGTCTCTAAAGCTCAGACCTTTTTCCCTTGCATCAAGGAATGCTTTAATACCAGTTTTTCCAATATAAATCCCCCCCCAATACCAGCTCCAAATCCCATAGCGACAAGCACTGGACTTTCACCGGTCAGATCAACATACATAATCGGATTATTTAAAGCATATGCATACGGATTCAAACCACCCTCTAACCCTATCGGGTCAGCTTCCATATAACGACCAAGCTCAGGGTTATAGTAACGATTGTGGTTATAAAACAACTGACTATATGCATCGTAATATTGCCCTGGGAAACGTAAGTTAAACGTAATATTCCCTTGTGGTTGCCCAACACCAAATGCTGTACTGTCCCAACTCCAAACGATAGCTTGATTTGTACTATCGATGAGTCGTCTTGGGGTATTTTGAGCATCTGCAACAATATAGTAGATCTTGCTATTAGCACCCTTCCCATAAATTGCTGCAACTGGTTGATCACCAAACCAAATATATTCAATCAATACACCATTTTTGTCGTACTCACTTATCAAACGCTTTGTGTATCATTGCTCATCCCTTGCCTATTTACTCACGAATCAATATTTGGCTGAGTTTGTACCAAGCCTTATATTTAACCACGGTAATCACCAATCCAAGATACGAGTCCTTTGAGTTCAGCTGACCTAATTATTCCTTTCAATTAATTCCATATCACTATTTGCAATGGTTTTAGAAGCGATCTTTTCAGTAATGGAACTATAAAATAAAAAGGCTGAGCAATGTCCAGCCTTTTTATTTATGCTGACTATTCTTTTTGAAAGAGAGTCTCTTTAGCATGTATTTTCTTTAATCTATTTCTTAAATTTATTAAATAAATAGACGGTATAGCTAAAACTGCACATATTGCACTGGGTAGGTTAAAATAAGTCGTTGACCTTACCTTTACCAATGAATAAATTTGCTCCAAGCACTCCTTGATTGAAATATCCCCTGCCAAAAAAAGGCTTATCCACCTGATAAAATAAAGATAAGGAGGAAATAAAATAAAAAAACCATATAAAATAGCAACAATATAAATATACTTTTGCTCTTTTCTTAAATAAAAGACCAACAATACAAACATAATAGGTGAATAAAAAATATCTGACGTGATTGATACTGCTAATATTGGTATTAGCAGTATTATCCATACCGTACCAATGATAAATTTATTTTGAGCCATATGGATTATTAGTTTACTCATATCAATAGATCCACGATAAAGCATCATCAGATATAGGAATTAAGTTAAGACTATTGCTAAAATTTGGAAATGCCGCATTCACATTACTTTGTGATACTGGCTTCCAAACCTCATTAATAAAATTTGCCATTACTGGTCGCGATTGAAGCCATGAGGTACCCTCTCCATAATTAATAATATTAATTCCACCACTAGAATTGGTTACTGCCCCTCTCAGTACATAACCATCGCTTAAAGGATGACCTTGCTGTGTGACATTAAAAACCCAAGAACCCGTAGCATTATTAACAGAATAAGATACAACTGGACTTGCTCCAGCAATAAACGCACCTGCTGATCGTGCAGCTTGTCCCAAACTCGTATAGTCGCTAGGAGATGCATTAATTGCTGTACCCTTTGCAGAAGCTGCCCCAACTCCAGGAGTAGGCTGATTAACGATCGCTCTTTGCATAGTAGATAATGCAGAAGAACCGCCTATAGGAATAGAGTACGTATAGTTATACGCATGATAACTTGGACTAGATGAAGTTAGGTTTGTAGCAGTAATAGACCACCTTCGTGGGACAGGGATTGTAAGTGATGGTGCTTGTGGAATATTAGGTCTAATCGTCATAGTACCATCTTTATTGTTAACAATATATAAACCTGTCGGATCAACATTCATCATAGGATTACTACCTGCATACGCATAGGGATTCAAACCACCCTCTAACCCAATTGGATCGGGCTCCATATTGGCGTTTAGCAATGAATTGGTTTACGATTCAGTTCGATGATCGATTAAAAGATCATTTATAAAAATAGGACTTATACAAAATAATTTACAGACTCAAAATTCACAGAATTAGGTAGCCCTCATACCCAAGTTGCCACTTAAATTTGGCTCACTTAGGAGAGCTCTGACTTTCAAACATTTATGCAACAAAGTCATTAGCTCATAATTTTTTTGAAAAATCAGCGTTCGCTTCTATTTTTCTTAAAATAAATAATTAAGGTGAACCACATTACAATTAAATGTGAATCTGAAAAGTATTTCCATAAACTATCATCAATATGAAATCTCCAAGAAATATTCCAAAATACAGCTATAATTAGCACCCATATAAGGGTGGAAATAAATAATGCTATTATTTTTGCAATTCCCTCACCCTTATCTTTATTTTTAAATTTATTTAAAAAATAAAAAACTTTTTTTGAAAAAAAAGGGCGGCGAGTGTTATTGCTATTGCATAAAAGGCACCAAACCCTATTAAAAAAAACTTATTACTTAACAATTTAAATATCCTATTAATGGCTAAACATTAAGCTAACGAACTCCTTAAAGTTCATTAGCTTAACTTCTTTATTACTAGCACTCTCTACCTGCTTTACATGTTATTGTTGGCAAACGGTATGGTTATCCCATCCAAGCTAGTATTACTAGTACCCACATAAATAAAAACATAGGCTTCATTTCATTTAAAACACTAAAGTTATTTATTTTCTTGTAAAAACACTATAGAAAATTGATATAAAAACTATAGAATAAAGATATGAGTTTGAAAAGTATTTTTTTAACTCACCATTAGTATTTAAAAAGATTGAAAGATATGCAAATAGTATTAAAAAAACAATAAAAAATAAAAACCATATAAAAAAACAATATTACCATCTCTCCTACTTCTTTTAAAAATAAATTTAATTAAAAGGTTGGATAAAAAATAAGAACAGCACAAAGTTAGTAAAGCATAAAAAAAACCAAAAAAAATAAAAAACCATTTATATTCCATGGAAAACCTTTTTTAAATATAAACCCCTCTCTATGGATATTGAAAGGGGTACAAGCTTATGGTGTTGCTTTAATCATAATTGGAGGCATTAGGAAGATACCTTTATAGCCATCATTTTGATTAAAACGCTGATATGGTAACTCAAGCATCCTTTGATTACTCTGTAAATTCATATGACGTTGTGTATAGTCAATACCATTATTAATCACTTTTGTTCCGAGGCCACCTATGTCAGCAGAAACTGCTGCGCCACTAAAGTTTGCAATAAAACTGTTTGTTGTCGTCACCGCTCTTATATCTGCAATATTATTTGCTCTAATTGCCTCTGATCTTGGGATAAATACAGAATTCGTATCAACTCGTATTAGACTAGATTTTGGCACAGCCCCAGCAACCCCTTCACCAATACTACCTAAAATTGCACTTGCATTATAACCTTGAATCATATTAAAAGTTTTCTAAAGCATGGCTACAAAAAAAATGATTTTTTACTTAGCCTCATTTCATTTTTAAAATAAGACAATAATATTTTTTTATAAATTTTTAATAAAACTGACTCGAATCCAACATCTGTAAAGTAATTTTTTTCACTTCATCACGACTTTGCATAATATGCGCTTCAATCGCATTGATTGCTTGTTCAGTTTGTCGATCGAAAATAAAACCTAAGATTTTTTGATGTTCCTGATAAGTTGCTTCAACTCGATAATCTTTAGAAAAATCCAAACGGCGGATGATACGAATACGCTCACTTAAGTCTCGATGAATCCTTGCCATTTCATTATTGCCCGAAGCACGAACCAAGGCACAATGAAAATCCTCATCTTGCTGAGAAAGTTTTTTAATGTCTTTTAAATACTCAGCAGGTTGTACTAACCAGAGGTCTTTTAGCACTGACAGCTCAACCGAATTGTGGTGGTCAATCTGACAGAGTTTACGAATCGAATCTTTTTCCAAAACAATACGTACATCATAAAGTTCTTCATAATAACGAAAATTGAACGGCCGAATCTGCCAACCGCTCCGAAAGCTCACATCAACATAGCCCTCTTGTTGCAAACGATACAAGGCTTGTCGGATTGGGGTACGACTCACATCATAGGCTTTGGCAACTTCAGACTCAGTAAAGCGTTCACCTGGCATCAATTTGAAGTCAAAAATATCATTCTTGATGCGTTGGTAAACCAGCTCAGACAAATTGTCTGAGCCTTTGGTTGTGTTCTTTATGTTGATGTTCGCTTCTTTCATGCAAGCTTATTCCATATAGACCAATGGTTCACCACTGTGTACAGTTTGCCCTGCTCTGCAAATAATGGCTTTGACGATGCCATCCTCTTCCGCATACACAGGCAATTCCATTTTCATGGCTTCAATAATAGCAACAGTTTCGCCTTTTTTGATCTCTTGACCATGTTCCACAAAGATCTTCCAGATATTTCCTGTCATTGATGCATTTAAAGAAGAAAGATGGCTGTAATCAACATCAATGGCTTGTTCAACATGTTGCTCAGGTTGTGCAGCAAACTCTTCCTTCCAGCGATTGACTTCGGTGCTAAAGGCCTGTTGTTGCTTGTCTTTAAAAGCCGCAATACTTTCTGCTTCATTGTCCAAGAACTGTACATAGTCTGCATAATCAAACTCAGTTTCTTCAATTTGAATTTGAGCACGGCCATTTTCAAAATCTGCGCGCCATTCATTCAATTCAGCTTCGGTCACAGGGAAATATTTAATCTGGTCAAAGAATTGCAAGAACCATTGCTTATCTCCAAATTGCTTGTTCTTTTTAAACTTGTTCCAGATCGGCAGCGTCCGCCCAATCAACTGATAACCACCGGGTGAATCCATGCCATAAATACACATGTACATCCCACCAATACCGACAGTACCTTCCGCAGTAAAAGTACGTGCAGGATTGTACTTAGAGCTGAGTAAGCGATGACGTGGGTCAATCGGTACTGCACATGGCGCTGTCAGATAGACATCGCCTAAACCTAACACTAAGTAGTTGGCATCAAAAATAATATCTTTGACTTCATCACGATGTGCCAGCCCGTTAATACGCTGGATAAAATCAACATTATTTGGTAACCATGGTGCTTTGGCGCAAACACTTTCCTGATAGCGCTCTACTGCACCCAAAGTGGCACTGTCCTCAAACGCCATTGGTAAATGCACAATACGCGATGGAATTTTAAGTTGGCTTAAATCCCCCATTTGATCTTCTAGTTTAAGCAATTGATGAATCAGCTCAGCTTGTGGAATCACCAGACCATCATATTTAATTTGTAGTGAACGTACACCCGGTGAAAGTTCCAAAACACCTGCAAGATTGGCATTGCGAATCATTTGAATCAGTTGATGTACACGCAAACGTAGCGCCAAATCTAAAACATTCTCACCATATTCAAGCAAGATATAGCTATCACCTGCTTGGCGATACACCGTTTTTGGCGATAAATCAGTGGGTTCACGTTGAGCCAAAATGGTGGTAAACACGTCTTGAGCAGGTTCAATGGTTTCAACAACTTTGGCAGCTTCGGCAAAGTTCTGAATATTGTCGATTTGTTTCCGTTCTAACGCATTTGCTTGTTCAGCTGTAATTGGGTAGAAACGGATTTTGTCATCGGCCTTCAATTGACCGACTTTCCACAGTTCAGCTTTGGCAATGGTCACTGGACAAACGAAGCCACCAAGACTTGGGCCATCTTTTGCCAAAATCACAGGGAAATCACCTGTAAAATTGATCGCACCAATTGCATATTCACAATCATGCACATTGGATGGGTGCAAACCAGCTTCACCACCATTCTCTCTTGCCCAGCTTGGTGTCGGACCTGAAAGTCTGACCCCTAAACGGTTTGAGTTAAAGTGAACCGTCCACTCAGAAGCAAAGAATTCTTCGACATATTCAGGTTTAAAGAAATCAGGTGCACCATGTGGTCCATACAACACTGCGATTTCCCATTCATTGCTATATTCCGGAATGAGGTCTTTAGATAAAGCTTGTGGTGTCTCGGTTGCAAGCGGTAATTCCGCATTGGCAAGCGCTGCATCGACCATTTTGATCATGTCGCCAACACGTAAAGTACGCCCTGCATGGCCACCAAAGTTGCCCAATGCAAAAGTTGAACGGCTACCCAAATATAAAGGCACATTAAGACCATCACGCACAGCTAAATAAGTACGACAACCAGATGCCACCTGACCAACTTTCAAAGTTTGACCAGCTTTGACCTTAATCGGTTGCCAAAAGGCAATCAGTTGATCATCCAACACAGCAGTACAGCTTGCACCTGTGAGTGCAATGGTGGTATCGGCATGGAACTTTAAGGTTGGGCCCACCAAGGTAAACTCAAAACCTGCTGCTTTGGCATCATTGCCGACAATACGGTTGGCGAGTTGGAACGCATAATCATCCATAGGACCAGACGGTGGTACACCAATATCCCAATAGCCTGTACGCCCTGGATAATCTTGAATGGAACTCAATGTACCTGCTTGGATCACTTCAATGACTTTTGGCGAATAATCAAAATCATCAAGCATTCGTGTCCAGATTTGCATGGATTCAAATCGTTGGTCAGAAACAATCGCGCGTGCATAATCCAAGTTGGTGCTGATACCATTTAAACGCGTTTCAGCTAAAACCACTTTTAGTTTTTCAATCGCAGCAGCTCGATCTTCCGCATGCACAATAATCTTGGCAATCATTGGGTCAAAATACTGAGAAATTTCTGTGCCTGTTTTCACCCATGTATCAACACGGATACCTTCTGGAAATGACACTTCGGTGAGCACACCCGGGCTAGGTTGGAAATTTTTCACAGGATCTTCGGCATAGACTCGGACTTCAATTGCAGCACCTTGCGGTTGGATATTGCTGAGATAGTCCCAATCCAATGCATCACCCGCCGCGACTTTGAGCATACACTCAATCAAGTCAAGACCAGTCACCATTTCCGTTACTGGATGCTCCACCTGTAAACGGGTATTCACCTCAAGGAAATAAAATTCATCTCGTTGTGCATCGTAAATAAATTCAACCGTTCCTGCACTGCGGTAATTGACAGAGCGCCCCAGTTCAACTGCGGCTTGATGTAGCTTTTTACGGGTTGCTTCAGGTAAGTTCGCCGCAGGTGTTTCTTCAACCACTTTTTGGTTACGACGTTGCAATGAACAATCACGCTCACCAAACGCGACCACCTGACCTTTACCATCCCCAAAAATCTGTACTTCGACATGACGTGCTTTATCAATAAAGCATTCGATAAAAACACCTGCATCTTTAAAGAACTGCTCACCGAGGCGTTTCACGCTTTCATAAGCATCGGCCAGTGCTTGTGGGGTGTCGCAACGGGTTAGGCCAATACCACCACCACCGGCGGTGCTTTTGAGCATAATTGGATAACCAATCCGCTCAGCCGCAGTCAATGCTTCCTCCAAACTGTCCAGCAAGCCTGTACCAGGGGTCATTGGTACATGAGCCGCAGCGGCAAGTTCACGTGCACGATGTTTTAGACCAAATTCCAGAATCTGTTCTGCAGTTGGCCCCATAAAGGCAATATTGTTTTCTTCACAAGCACGAGAGAAATCTGCACTCTCAGACAGAAAACCATAACCCGGAAAAATCGCTTCTGCCCCAGTCTGTTTAGCAGCTTGAATCAGTTTTTCGATACTCAAATAAGTATCGGCAGGTTTTAAACCATCTAGTGCAATTGAGATATCTGCATCCTGTACATGCTGAGCATAGCGGTCGCTGTCCGAATAAACTGCGACACTGGTAATGCCTAATTTTTTCAGTGTTCGAATTGCTCTAACAGCAATTTCACCACGGTTTGCAATAAGTACGGTCTTAAACATGATGATTCCCCCTCAAAAATTAATTAGCTGTATTGACGACTTGACTATTGCGATGTTGGATATACGCTCTCCAGCCACCAAAATGGCTGATATTCTCGGCATCACCTAAGCCATAGGGTTCACAAATAAAACCTTTAACCCAACGGCCATCTTCAAGTTCGACATTGCCCATGCCCAATGGGGTTGGAATTTCTGCTACAAACTCACCGAAACGTGCTGTGGGTACATCCCAAAGCTCGACAATGATGCTTTGTCCATCTTGTTGACGAGCCAAACCTGGTTTTGGCGGAACCGTACCATTTAAGGCATAAAGCGCATAATCCTGAGAGGTTTTGGTGGTTTCGACATGAACCGCACCACGTGTGGTGAGTTGGAAATTCAGTGGCATTCCAGTTAAATGCGCACCGACAACCGCGACACGAATATGATGGGGAGACAGCAAAGTCGGTGCACTTGCTACAGCTAATGTCTTATCTAACGCACCGAGTTTCAGTGCTAAATAGTTCTGCCATGCTTTGCCGAAATGCACCAAGGCTGCATCGTGCCAAGCAGGTGCAATTAAAGTGATACCAAATGGTAGGTTGTCTGCTCTAAAGCCTGCGGGTAATGCCAAAGCACTTAAATCTGCGAGATTGGTAAAATTGGTATAAGTGCCGAAATGCGCGTTATATTCAATCGGGTGTTGTTGCATTTGTTCAATGGTATAAATCGTTGGTGAAGTTGGCACGATCAAGGCATCAAACTCAGCCAAGCTAGCTTGGATTTTTCGGGTCAAATCCTGTTTTAAATATTCAGCATTGTAGGCATCCACCGCGGAATATTTTTCACCTTGTTGAATAATCTCTAAAACGGTCGGATCAAAATCAGCAACATTGGTTTTGAGTAGGTCAGCAGCCGCTGCAGTACGTTCTGCCACCCAAGGGCCTTGATAAAGTTGTGCTGCAAGTTGCTCAAAAGCAGAGAAATCAATGCGAGTAATTTCAGCATTTAAGCTTTCAAGTAATTGAATGGTGTGTTGAAAAGCTTTTTCAGCCAATTCATCACCAAAGAAGTTCAATTTATTCGGGATGGCAAATTTCAGCTTACTAGAGAAACGTGCAGGTACGTTTTTAGGATGCTGACGTGAATAGCTATCTAAAATATCGTAAGCTTCGACTTGAGCAGCCACCAATTCAGCATCAGCCACAGTGAGAGCAAAGATAGAAATACAATCAATGCTCTTTACTGCGGGTAATAGACCACGATTAGAAAAGCGCCCTTTGGTTGGCTTTAAACCGACAATATTATTAAATGCTGCTGGCACACGCCCTGACCCAGCGGTATCAGTTCCTAAAGAAAATGGAACTAAACCACGTGCAACCACACTAGCCGAACCCGAACTTGAGCCGCCACTGACATATTCAGGTTTAAAACTATTCGGTACTGCCCCAAAAGGTGAACGTGTGCCAACCAAACCCGTCGCAAATTGATCAAGATTGGTTTTGCCAACGACAATTGCTCCTGCTTGTTTAAGTAAACGAATCGTTTCAGCATCTTGTGTTGCAACACGATTCAGTGCCTTACATGCCGCTGTAGTGACAAAACCAGCGACATCAATATTGTCTTTGACTGCGAATGGCACACCATATAGAGGAAATTTTTTCTGCAGATTTTCAGCATCTTGAGTCAGTTGCTTTAAAGATTGGATTTGTTGCTCAACTAAATCTGTACTCGCAATCGAAATCCAAGCAACATCCTGAGGATCAAGTGCTAAAACCAGCTCTTTCAAAATATCGAGTTGAATTTCTTGCTTTAAATACGCCGTTTGCCATTCAGAAATTGTCCAGCCTAAAGTTTTTATTTCGCTCACTTTATGAATCCTATCTTGTATACAAGTTTGAATAGATAAAAGCAGAAAGTGTGCCAAAAATAATTTTATTATATAAATTAATAGCTTAATATATAATCCAAACTACAAGACGGTTTGAATGGTTTATTTATGGTGCTAAAAAGATTCGACAAAAATACCGATGCGCTATAACTCAGCAAATTTTTATCGAGTGTGAAAGAATCAAAGTAAATGTGATGAAATGCAATTTAAATTATTTATATTTATAAGATTATTTATTTACTTTTAGATAGTTAGTTAAATCTTCAAACTCAGTTGCTACTGCTTTAATTGCTTGCTGCTCCATGGCTCTATATTTTTTGAGCACGACTTGCCCCAATTCAGTTACTACTGCACCACCACCATGCGTTCCACCTGTTTGGGTATCGACCAGATTGGAATGAAAGCATTGGTTCATGGTATCCACCAACTGCCATGCACGGCGATAACTCATATCCATAGACTTTGCTGCTTGGGAAATTGATCCTGTACGATGAATCGCTTCAAGTAGCTCAGCTTTACCCGGACCAAAAGCAATCTGCTGATCAGATAAGATTCGCACATGTAGCTTTAATTGTGCTTTTGACATTTCATATTACCCAAGATTTGATGATGTATTTCACATCATCAAATCCTATCATTTTTAAATTAGAAATGAATCACGGTACGAATCGACTTACCTTCATGCATTAGGTCAAAGGCATGATTAATATCATCCAACGGCATGGTATGCGTTACAAATGGTGCCAGCTCAATCTCACCTTTCATTGCATCTTCAACCATTTTTGGTAATTGGCTACGGCCTTTTACACCGCCAAAAGCAGTTCCCATCCATTTACGTCCTGTCACTAACTGGAATGGACGTGTTGAGATTTCCTGACCTGCACCCGCAACGCCAATAATCACCGATTGGCCCCAACCACGGTGTGCACATTCGAGTGCCGAACGCATAACATTGGTATTGCCAATACATTCAAATGAATGATCTACACCCCAACCTGTCATTTCAACAATCACTTGTTGAATCGGCTGATCATAATCTTTTGGATTTAAGAAGTCAGTTGCACCAAACTGTTTTGCTAGTTCAAATTTATCTGGGTTGGTATCAATGACAATAATACGCCCAGCTTTAGCTTGACGTGCACCTTGCACTGCCGCAAGACCAATACCACCAAGACCAAAGATAGCAACGCTATCGCCCTCTTGTACCTTCGCAGTGTTATGTACCGCACCAATCCCTGTGGTTACACCACAACCCAATAAGCACACTTGTTCGTGATTGGCTTCAGGGTTAATTTTTGCCAAAGACACTTCAGCAACGACGGTATATTCACTAAAGGTTGAACAACCCATATAGTGATAAATCGGTTGTCCATTATAAGAAAACCGTGTTGTGCCATCTGGCATTACACCTTTACCTTGAGTTGCACGAACAGCAACGCATAAATTGGTTTTGCCCGATTTACAGAATAAGCATTCTTTACACTCAGCAGTATACAGCGGAATCACATGGTCACCGACTGCAACACTAGTCACACCTTCACCAACTTGCACCACAACCCCTGCACCTTCATGACCCAGCACTGCGGGGAAAACACCTTCAGGATCATCACCTGACAAAGTGAAGGCATCGGTATGGCACACACCAGTATGGGTAATTTTAATCAGGACTTCACCCGCTTTAGGTGGTTCAACATCAAGCTCTACGATTTGTAATGGTTCGCCTGCGGCAAAAGCAACGGCTGCACGAGATTTAATCACAATGACACTCCTTTGGGTCAGTTGATATTTCAACCATGCATTGTGTTATCGGCTAAATGAGGAGCAATTAAAGCTCCGTAAATAAACAAGGCATGAAACACAGACAATGGCGGCTCCCTTGTCAAGTTTCATAACGCAGTTTACGGAAGTTTTAGCCATAACCCTATGGGACAGGTAGATTTTTTATCGTTACGGCGTTAGGTTTTGCTTACTTAGAATCACTAAGTTTCACAAACCCTGCCTTGTACCGCTTAAAAAATCTCTTCTGTCACAAGCATCTGTGAAATATCAGCTGCCCCTAATTTACTTTAAATAAGATTTAAGAATTTTACTGACTTGAATGAGCTCTTGACTGCGTTGCAACTCAGACGATTCACCGACAACTAAGGTATCTTTGAGGTGAATTTCGAGAAGTTCCGTCATCAAACCATTTAATGCACCACGAACTGCACAGATTTGCTGCAAGATATCAGCACATTCTGTGTCACTTTCCAAAGCCCTTTCCACACTCTGAACTTGACCTTGGATTCGTCTTACACGTGTGAGAATCTTTTTTTTATCCTCTAACTGTTTAGGCATAATGTCGACCACATTAAATCTAAAAATATACTATACACCAGTATAGTACTTAAACTCAATATTTGTTGATCTAGATTCTATTAAGCTGTGTCCATTGGAATGAATTTACATAGAAAATTAAATTATTAAAATGATAACCCATTGATTATCTTTATAATTACATTTCACCCTTGGAACAAAACAGCATTTAGATATATAAGAAAATCAATCACCTACATATTACTGTTGGACCTACACGCTTGATCAATAAAATGATAAAAAATTCATACCATTTTAAGATAATGACACTTGTTATCATGTTAGGAATTGGTGGTTGTTCTTTGCCACTCAATCAGAACCATGATCGGAGTAACTCCTTGCATACGAAAACAAAGTGGATGAATGATCCACAAGCCGATCTTAATATTGAAAAAGGTTTAACTGCATTTTTAGCATTGGATGATGCCTTCTTAAGTATTGCCTCACGTATTCATTTAATTCGAAATGCCAAGCATCAACTGGATTTGCAATATTATATTTGGAATGACGATGCCATTGGCAACATGATGCTGCATGAGTTGCTCAAAGCAGCTGATCGCGGGGTAAAAGTCCGTTTATTGATTGATGATCAAAATGGCATAAAACTAGATAAAACCTTAAAAGCCCTGGCCCAACATCCAAATTTTGAAATCCGTATTTTCAATCCTTATAAGTTTAGGCACTTACGCTTTATTGATTATGTTTTTAGACTGAAACAGATTAATCATCGTATGCACAATAAGCTCACTATTGCCGATCATTCAATTGCGGTTACAGGTGGCCGTAATATCAGTAGTGAATACTTTGAAGCCAGTGACCAGTTTCAGTTTAGCGACATGGACATTTTGTTCTATGGTAAAGCAGTTGATCGCGCGGAACAGGTTTTCGATGAATTTTGGACCGATAAACTCAGTTATTCAACAGAGCAATTAATAGGTTCTGGTACGCCTCAACAACTGGAAAGTTTAAGAAATACTTATATAGCCTTAGATCAAGTGGATACACCCACCGAAGATAAACTCGAAGCCGCTCAAGATTATTTAAAATTACGTTTACAAAACTATCCAATCCAATGGGCAAAAGCACATTTTGTCGCAGATCATCCGAATAAGGCCTTAGGACAAGCCAAAGATCAGCAGCTTTTATATGCCCAAGTTTTGAAAATTATGGGTAAACCAGAACAGCATATGGAGTTAGTCTCGGCTTATTTTGTTCCTACAAAACAAGGAACGACCTACCTCAATCAACTCTCTAAAGATGGTATTAAAGTCCGTGTCCTAACCAATAGTTTGGTGGCCAATGATGTCGCTGTGGTGCATTCTTTTTATAGCCAATACCGTAAACCACTTTTACAAAGTGGCGTACAACTTTATGAGTTTAAACCGAATATTGAACGGAAAAAACGGACTTGGTATGAAATTGCGACAGGGAGCGTGATTCCGGTAAAAGGCAAGAATCGCTCAAGTTTGCATGCCAAATTTTTTGATGTCGATGGAAAGGTTTTTATTGGTTCATTTAACTTTGACCCGCGCTCTGCCCATTTAAACACTGAAGTTGGTTTAGTAGTTGAATCTGATCATTTACAAGACCAAATCACCGCTATGCTTGATCAGCATTTATTACAAGTGGCTTATCAACTCAAATTAGATCAAAACGGTGATATTGTTTGGTATGAGCATAAGGAAAATGGTGAAGTTATTGAGCACCATCATGACCCTGAAAGTACCAGATTCCAACGTTTTACCATGCACTTTGTGTCTTATTTTCCAGTTGAATGGATGATGTAAATCATCCTTCAATAAGATTTAATTTGCTGAATTGACCTCTTTCTTCATCCTAAAAGGGCAGTCAATTGATTTGGTCTGAATTTGCTCATGTAAGAGAATTCAGAATCAAACGTTTAGATGGGTTAAATATCCTCGGATGATGGAGTGTTTAAGCTAATCCAAAGTCATTTCAAATAAACACAGCCCTTCTATCTCTAACGGCATCTTAATCTGTGTAAAAGATGCCTGTTCAAGTGCATCCAAATGCTCTTGTTTAGTCATATAAAGCTGATTATTTTGCATTGCATGTGCTGCACACAAATGATCACACACTAAATAATGGCCTTGAGGTTTTAATAAGGTTTTTACGATTCTATGGAAATCGGTTGCATAGCATTTATGTCGAAGCTCATGTAATGCTTGATGGATAATAATCAAATCATACTTCTGGGAGAATGTATTCTGCCAATCAGCAGCTTTAAAGCTTCCAACAATATAGGTTGCCCGTGCTCTTTCAGCGGCATTGAGTTTTTCTTGTGCCAGCTGATGCATCGCTTCTGAAAAATCAAAAGCGGTATACTCAATGTTAGTAAGTTGCGAGAGCAAATGTTGAGCTAAAAAACCTGGCCCAGAACCAAGTTCCAATATCTGATATTGTTCAGAAATATGCGGTCTAATAAAATTGGTGTAATATTCAAAAAAGTTCTTGCGCCACGGTCTTTTTATATTCGCCGTTTCTTGCCATTCCAAAGCATCAGCGAAATTTCTTAAATCAATTGGACTTGCAACATCCTGCATTTATTTCCCCCTTTAATAATTAGATTAAACCAATTTGGCTAAAGAACTGTTGATAGGCTTCAGCTTTCTTTTCTAGAGCTAATGGATAGGCTCGCGATGATGACGGCAGTCGATATAGACTCAGCTCTCGATCAGCATAATTTACCTGCACCGACTGTCCAATCATAGGTTTAATGGCTTGCGCTGGAAAATGTTGCATCAACGTATCTGTTGCTTTATCACCTGTGGTCATGATGGTATGACACAGTGGAATTTGTTCAAGTAATTTGGATAAATCTGTAGGCGTGACAATTTCTAAAAACTTATCAGACGCATTACCCTGCAAGCGTTTCACTTGATAGGCCGTGTCAAAGATTCCTACACCAATTTGAGTTAAGAACTCACGGATAAGTTGTTCTTTAAAGTTTTTATTGGCTAAGTCTAAAAAGTAATCTTTATCATTAAAAAAGATCAGACCGAAGATTCTCCACATGTCGTTTTGATAGTTTGGATAGTAAAAATCCATCTTCCACCGACTTTGCGGTGGTGGAAAACTACCGAGCATCAGTAGCTTAGCAGTCGCTGGTAAAAACGGTTGTAATGGGTGTGTTTCTATTTTGATATCAGTCATTTATATAAATAGCCAAATTTCAAATTGAGCGAATAATTTTATTTATTTTATAGAATCTTGTAGTGTTTTGCTTGGATGTTTTTATTGGTTAAAATTTCATCTGCACAATATCATTTTTTCTTTGAGTTTGCTGATCTGACAGCGTTAATTTCACTGATAAAGCTCTGCGTTCAGGCACATAAATAAATCCCTAAAAATATAAGTTATCTTTCTAAATCATCTTTATGATGCTAAATAGTTCAATCAAAAAGATGTCTTAAGGCATCGTCTTCTTCACCTGAACTAGGATATTCTCTAGATCTAGCAAATTCTTGCTCTCTCATTTCACGTTCGAATTTTTCAGTCTCAAGTCTAGCTTTTTCGTTATCAATTATACGTTGCTGATTTTTCCTAGCTTTTTCAGCTGCTTCCTGTTGAACTCTTACTTGATACTCCACCTCAATCTC
Organism: Acinetobacter sp. Tr-809; assembly: GCF_011753255.1. Taxonomy (NCBI): domain Bacteria; kingdom Pseudomonadati; phylum Pseudomonadota; class Gammaproteobacteria; order Moraxellales; family Moraxellaceae; genus Acinetobacter; species Acinetobacter sp. Tr-809. The sequence continues at coordinate 234,453 of NZ_VWVZ01000001.1, read as the reverse complement.
AGCCATTTTTTGCATGTGCTGTTGAAATTGCTGTTGTTTTTTTTGTTCTCTTTGCAATCGATCATGATTAGATTTCCATATAACCCCAAACATTAATAGAAAAATAATACTCAGAATAATGTAAATTTTATTCATTAGCTAATGCCATTCCCAAGATAACAACAACGAACTCTTATAAAGTCGTTTAGATTCTCTGATTTATTTTGTTTGGATTATAGCGAGCTAAAAATAAAATTTACAAAAAACAGATGAATGGAAATACAACAAAAGCCGTACTAAAGTAGCTTTTCATATTGTTTAATTATTTGGATCTAAAACTCCCAGTTGTATTTCCTTTGCAATCGATTTGAATTTTATCCATTGTCAAAGATCTTCCATCATTCATCATTAGATATTGCTTAGCACTTAGGTAATAGTTTAACTGTCCAAAAGGATGTTTAAAATTACAGTGGCTAGCTAAACTTTTACTTCATAACATCAATGGCATATAACATATATAATATCAATCACTTAGTTACCTTTAATCACAATTGATTCCAAGCTTTTCACTGTAACTTTCAGTCATGATTTTCAGATCATTCATCAGTTTATTTTTAGATTCTTCTTTTGAAAGCCTTAGTGTTGCAGGTATAAACTCATACTTATAAATTTTAGGATAGTTTAGACACAACACGTATTTCTGAACATCTTTTTCAGCTAGAGGGTCATTAAGAATAACTAAAAATTCTTCAATCTTTTTGTTGGCTTCTACCAAATGTTTTTTTGCTACTCTTTCCCCCAAATTTGGTAGTTGGTCACAGCCAACAATTAATGCTGCAAGGCAAAGTATTAATATTTTTTTCATGCGATTAGCTTTTAAAGATATTGAAGATGGGTGAGTTGAAAGAAGAAATTTATAGCATAATTTTTGAAAAAACAACGACTTTAAAAACAAAAATCAGATGAATTAATATACACCCCTTACTACTCAGAATTATTCACTTTGCAGTTTATACAATTTGATTTGCTACTGCTGAAAAAATTTTACTATTTTAATCATTTATGAATAAATCATGTTCATCTTGCCATCATTCATAAACATGGATGTGAATGAGTGAAGCCACGTTATCTATTTTTTCTATTCTATCTTTTACTTTTTGAAGAATGCTTCAACTATTTCAATGATTTTCAAGGCAAGCTCAATGCTTAAATTAGGGGATTGATTTTTCTATTTAATCGTATCCAAAGCATCAGCATCTTTGATCTAAATTGTATAAGCTGAGACTTGCACTTAAATCATATATGCACCAAAATTATCATGAATCAATTCGAATATTGACTCGAGTGATATCAATATAAGTAACAAACGAACAGTCATATATTTTTGATAAATCATTAAAACTCCAATTTTCAATTGAAGAAATCTAATTTTGAGTAAAAATAAACTTGAGTATTTACTATATAATATTTATCTACAATTTTTATTATTCAAGATAACATTACCTAAAGTCTCTCCAACCTTATTTTTATATAATACCTCAACTTTATGGTCGTTAACGCCCATGTATTTAAAATTGAAAAGCTCTTTACACCATACCTGAAAACCTTCCTTAGTGCTAATGAAGTCAGCTAAATCCTTTTCTTCAGCTTCTGATAAGTCTAAAGTGGGGCTCAATGTTACCGAAGAATAATGTGGTGTCATAGAAGCTGCTGTTATCTTTATTAACTCATTTGATTTATCAGTCAGTGAACTTGACGCCTTTTCTTTTGCCTTATTAAAAAAATCTATAGCTCGATCAAGATCTATAAATTTGAAATCCTGCCCTACGATCCCTAATTCTTTCAATTCATCATCAGCATTAAAATCGCCATTCGCTGTTACATTAAGACTGAAAGCTAATAAGATTGAAGCAATTAAAATTTTTGTCATAAAAACCCCCTTTATAATAGAAGTAATTTATCAAATGAATAATCCGAAGTCATTAAAAAAAACACTTTAAGCGGTTTAATTTATATTAGACTCTTTATGCAATAGACAATTAGTTTTGATTTTGGATTTCGTCTTCAGTAAACACATAGGAACATATATCAAGCCTTTGTTTTATCTTGAATAAATTCATACTTAGAATTTGTTCCCTAGGTTATATCTAAATACTACCCCATATGGGCTGAGCCTAGAAAATCTTTAAATAGGTCATTTCCTACATCATTCTTCATTTGGCGTGATCTATAAGGTTATTTAAATTTTAGATCGATCAGGGCTAATCCTACTAAAAAGATGATAGTGATAAATTCTATTTCTTAGCTGTATCTGTTTGCTTAAAAATCAATATTCATGTGAAACATGTAACAATATTTGAATGCTTATCATATACAGATTGATGATTTTATAGCTGTACCAAACTATCATCACTATGCTACATGTTTAGCTACATTTGTGAATGTTTAACTACATAAGCGCAATATCGTTACAAACGAACAAATAAGATCAATAAGCCTAAAAACACAATAATGACTCCAAAAAACTTGTTGATATAAACACTGATCTTAGAGTCTGCTCTGACATTAGCGGCAATTTTACCTGCTAACAATACAATTGGAATTTGTATTAATAACATGACAATGATCAACTCAATGCCAAGTATTAACATTTGAAACATAGTACGGCCAGCTTCGAGATGAATGAACTGTGGAATGAAAGCCAGCGTAAATATGATAGCTTTTGGATTTAAGAGATTAGTAAGTAATCCTTCTAAATAAAGCTTTTTATAGCTTTTTTTAGACTTCTTGTTATCAATGCTGAGTGGATTATTATTTATAAATAGACTAAAACCAACCCACAAAATGTATAGTGCACCAAGAATGATAAAACTTTTATACAGTACAGCAGAAGAATAAATTAATGCCGTTACACCAGCAATCGCAAATAGGATATGGAACATCACTCCAGTCACAGCGCCCAATACAGTGATCAATCCCGCCCTAGCTCCGAGACTCATTGCATTTGATAATGCACGCAACATATCAGGACCAGGAATAAGCGTTAAAATCATCGCAGAAATAGCAAATAGCCAAAGTGTTGAAATATCCATAAACATCATTTGAAACGTTAATTGGACATATTTTCAATATCTTTAAACCCACAAGATAGAATGATATTGCTCAGCGGCTAAAGTTGCGATAGTTACGAGGAGTCGTCCCATAAGTAGATTTAAATGCTCTTCCTAAATGAGATTGATCAGAAAAGCCACAGCTAACTGCAATTTCTGCAATTTCATGACCTGTCGAAAGCATTCTTTTCACTTGCTGTAGCTTAAGTTGCCGTTGATAACGGCTTGGGGACAAACCAAACTTTGCTGTAAATTGACGACATAAATGGAATTTCGACATTCCTGCTGCTTGTGCTAATCGATCTAGGCTAATCCCTTCAAATTGATAATCATGAAGATATTCTTTTGCTCGTATTAAATGTGATGATGCTGAACTCTTTTGACTTGCAAAGTTTTGCACTCCAATAGAAGAAAATACGTGAAGAAATTCAGCCATACAATTACTCCAAACAACCTCTCTTTCAAACTTATCAGTGTCTGTGTTTGTTAAAACTGTGGCAGCTTCACAAAGTTTTTTTGCAAATACAGTTTGTTTTAGACCAGCTACAATATTCGGAGGCAAATGTATTTCCATACTTTCAGCAGTATTAAATACACTCTCCACCTTTGGATAAAACATAAAATAGCGACATCCTTGCTCACCAACGACTGTTCCAGCATGGATTTCTCCTGGAGCAATGATGCTGACTTCACCACGTTGAACAATTCCTTCCATTTTTTTCTGAGCACTATTGTTATTAGCCCCGCGTAACACAACACCAACTGACCAAGTATCATGCCAATGCCTTTCAAACTCATGGTCAGAAAAATCTGCGATAAGTAGCTCTAAGCCATCTAGATCATCAAAACAATGTATTCGTGCAGAATTTTTCATATCAGCTCAATCTTAAAGATTTAGACAGTTCGTAATGAATGTGAAATTTATTATACGTGATCTTAAAGAAAAGCTTCATTAAAGAGCCTTTAGATTTTTTAAAACACCTTCCAGCCAACTAAAGCATTTTAGAAATAAACCATTAATATTTAAGTAATTTAAACCTAAATGTTTTGGTTCTTTTCACCCAATATTGAGAACATCAATGGTAAATTTTTGCCAAAATGCTCAATCCTGTATTTTTCATTCTCTTTAGTCATATTACTAAAACAGTTATAGGATGAGTAATCATATTCTTTGAATTCGAGAACATTTATTCCATGATTGATTAAACTTGTAAATATTTCACTCAGGCTATGATTCCATGTGATCGCTTGATAGGTTATTTCTGCTGATTTATCAGCATAAGAGCCAGTAGATGTTTCACTTATAGGGTCATTTTTGAAGTAGCTATATGTTATATTTTTAATTTCATCATCAAACATCCATATGACGGGATGAAATTCAACAATTAAAAATTTACCCCCAATTTTTAAAAAATTGGATATCACCTTAGCCCATAAGTCTAAATTTTCTAACCATCCTATAACGCCATAACTCGTAAATACGTAATCATATTTTTTGTCTAAAACACTAGGTAGTTCATAAATATTGGAGCAAATAAACTCTACATTTAAACCTAGTTCATCGTTAAACTCTTTTGCTTTCTTTATGGCTTCTTCTGAAAAGTCTATAGCTGTAACATTAGCACCAAGTTGAGCCAAAGACATAGAATCTTGTCCGAAATGACATTGTAAATGTAGTATGGATTTTCCTGAAATATTTCCTAAAATACCCAATTCTATTGGGTTTAGCGTGTTTCTTCCTTTTAGAAAGGAAATATTGTCATAAAACTCGCTTTTGATATGCGCATTTGTTTTTAAATTCCAAGCATTCTTATTAATACTGATATAGTCACTCATCTTTTATCCTTTAAGAACTTAAAATTAGTTTTAATTATAAAGAAAGCCCTTAAGGGCCTTCTTTTACATCTAACTCAAGCATTAAATTGTGATTGAGTCATTTCACCTAAATAGCAAATCGAGATCACAAATAAATTCTCTGGCTGAGCCGTGGGATCATTCTTTTGGATCCACTCAGCGCCAATGACATTCAACTCATTAAGCTTTGACTTTGAAACTGGCGGTAGATATGTTTCTAAAGGCAACTGAATACTAAAATTTCTTGTATTGCCATTAATACTCTTATCATTAAATGTATAAGCAATTAAGTACCAATGATATTTCTGTTCAGACATTTATTATTCTCAAGTTTAATTATTGAGCTATTTTTATAGCATAAAAAATTAAAACACCCACTCAAAATTCATGTTTTTAATCCTTTTTATCTAAATCAAAGACTCACAACAAACTGTGATGATCTTTGACACATCTAAAGATCATCACAAACCTCATCAGCCTAGGCTTGCAGTAAGCCTCTATCTTTTAAAATCGGTAAAACATGATCCCTGAAATATGGAAATTCTTGGGTGTAATTGAGAAAAGATAAGGTGCTACCTGAAAAACCTGTTTCATCTAACCGTATTAACCCTTCAGCAACTTGTTCGGGAGTACCAACCAACGGAAAACCACCATGACCTACCGCAATACGTTGGCGTAATTGTTCACGTAAATCAGCTGGAAAAGATTTGCAAAATGAAAATAAAGTATCCATCAAATGTTCAACAGCACCATGATCAGCATGATTCAGTTGTCGATCCCATTCTGCTTTGGCTTCTTCTTCAGTAGCACGGCATATTACATGAGCAAAGGTCAGGACTTTAATTTTCCGACCTAAGGTTTCGGCTTCATCTTTAAGTTCTTTAATTTCTGCAACTGAGCGTGCTAAATCAGCAGCAGGTGTAAATAAAAAATCTGAATTTTTAATGGCGAACTCACGTCCTTCTTTTGAACCAGCGGCATTAAAAATGGGTGGAAAAATTTGAGGAGCTGGTTTTCCATAGGTACCTTGGGTTTGAAAAAACTTTCCTTGCCAATCAAAAGGCTCACTACTTTGCCAAGTTTTTTTAATTAATTCATACCACTCTTGTGCATAACCATATCGTGTTTCATGATCATCAGGCAACTGTAAACCCAAAGCATCATATTCAGGTTTATTCCATCCTGCGACAATGTTTAGGCCAACACGATTATCACTGACTTGGGCCATAGTTGCGATTTGTTTTGCGACTACAATTGGATGGTTCAGTACCGTATGCAATGTAGCAAAAATCTGAATATTTTTCGTTTTTGCCAATAATGCCGATGTCCATGTCACGGTCTCTAACACCGTTCCATGAAAATCCTTTTTGCCACCATGCCCAATAAAACGTGCCGCGGATAACATAAAATCAATACCGGCATCATCGGCCATTTGCGCTAATTCTAAATTTTGGCTCCAACTGGCATCCCAGCCATCCTCTAGAGTTGAAGGTGTTAAACCACCAGAACAATTAGAGGCAAAAATGCCCAATTTAAAGTGATCAGATAAATTGAAGTTGTGTTGATACATGTTTTTTTCCTTTTTAATATAAATCGTTAAAAATTTGGAATGGCAAAATCTACTTCCCGAAAAAAGCCAGTTTTATCAAAGTAAGGACTTATTTCTCTATGTTATAAAATCAGCCCTGCTGTAGTTAAATTCTCTATAAATTATGTGAAATATAACTTAGCTTATCAAAATAAATATCAATTATAAAATCCATTTTTCATTAGAATATCAAATCAAATTCAAAATAATCGTCAGATAATGTGATTGACAAATATCCAGAAATTCATCTATAAATTACTATATATTTCATATATCTATAAAATCTAGGAATAAGCACAATGGAACATCAGAATGACCTTCATCCTTTGGTTGCTCCATTAGCAGCGCTTAACTACCTACATGAAGCACATCAATACATCGATAAAAAACTGACAGTGATACAAGTTTATAACTTAATGACAGGCCATCCACCCTTTTGGCTACGTATCGCCTTTAAAATCAGAGATTTTTTAAGTTTAAAGATTGGAGGTGTTCAACCGATCAAAGGCTTTGATTCGGTTAAACCTGAAAATGTTGTGATCAATGAAAAATTGGATTTTTTTGATGTGGTAAAAATTACGGACAGGGAATTATATTTACAATCTACAGATAAACATCTCAGCGTATTGGTCGCATTACAACTTCAAGAACATGATGAATTAAAGAATGAGTTAACTGTCACAACCAGTGTGATCACTTACAATCTTTTTGGAAAGATTTACATGCTTCCTGTCTCCTTGGTGCATGATTTAATCGTCAAAAATTCATTAAAGAATTTAAATCAATCGTTTTAAGTGGCAACCACTGAAAGCGCTTATTGAGCATTACTTCCAGTGGGTAATTTTAAATAAGATTGATAAAACTAGATCTTCATATTAATCCCAACTTGAAAACCTCGCCCTGGCAATGGTGCAATATATTTCAAAGGAGAGTTATGCGGTCTCGCTTCCTCATTCAGCAGATTTGAGCCGTTTAGGAACACGTCAATATCAGAATTCTTGAATTTTAGATGCTTGCTGATCTGCATATCGACCATATTGAATGCTGGTAAAGGCTTTTCCTCCGAAACATTCTTCCCTAAATATTTAGGTTTATCATAATAAATACTTGATAGGCGTGCAGCCCAATCTCTGTTACTCCACTCTACGCTTGCACCATAACGGCTTGTTGGCATGTTCGGTAAATAATTGCCATCATTATGCAAACTTGATGAACTCGGATTGATATTTTTATTCTTCACAAAATCTGCAAATGCGCCAAGCGTAAACATGCCAAATTGCTGTGTATTAATTTTCTGTTTGAGGTCAACTTCAAAACCTGTAATTTCAGTATCTGTTTGAGTCCAGTATTTGAGTGGTAAGCGATTCGCCGTTTGCATTCCAGAATGAGTGAGATAGAGATAATTTTCAAATTTCATCTTATATACAGTGGCTTCAAGATTAAAATCTTGATAATTGAATAAGCCAGTCAGCTCTGTATTTTTAGATGTTTCAGGCTCTAACTTTTGATTACCTTGCTCATTAATCATAATTGAATAATGGTTGCCACTCGCATAAAGCTCATTCAGCTCTGGTGCACGTTTCGATACCGCATATCTAAGTTTCATACCTAAATAGTCATTCATTCTAAGATATGAACCGAAGCTATAGCTTTCTAAATCGAAATTGGTATCTTGCAACTTGCTATTCGGTGAGTTGCGAGATACTTTGAAGTCACTGTCTTTGATTGTATGATCAATACTTTCTTGACGATAGCCTGCATCGAAAGACACACGATTTAGGTCAATTTTTTCTTGGATAAAAATCGCTTGTGTTTTGGTTTTTACATTAGGAAGATAGCGTAACTTGCCCTGTCCTTCGATGCTTCGATTAATCTGACTCAGTCCAAGTAAACCATTTAAGTACGGCAAAGGTTGATGCCTGAAGAGTATCTCAGCTTGTTTGGTATCAAAGCGGTAATCATTCGCAAGTTGCGTACCTAAATACTCACCTGAACGATTGATCACTTGATTCGCTTTGAAATCAATCCCCTTCAAAAATGGTATATCAAAATTATATTGACTATCCAATGTATATTTGCGTTGATCCGTCTTTATTCCCACTGGTAGACCATCATCATAAGACGATTGAAATGACTTATTTTCTAAAGAAAAGCCCGGTACACCGTATGCATTTTTCTGAGAATCTGCACTCAAACCAATATAGCCATTTTCCAGAAAATAAGTACTGCCGATCGCATAATGCTGATTTTCCAAATAGCTATTGCCTAGCTTTTGATTGTAATTTGGTGTCACATCGTTATTAATTCTATTTTCTTTAATCTTGGGTGTATCAGCAATATATTCAGGATTTACTGGATTGATATAAGTCTTACCACTCCAAACTGATGAGGGTTTATCGGTATAGAATGAAAACTTCCCATCTGCCCAATCTGGATTTTCAGTCATAAACTGGTCAATATATTTTTGTGAAGCAGTATTATAAATCCGCTCTATGCGCGTATCTTTTTGACAAGCATCTGCCAATGCTGGATTTACACCACCCGTTACGGGGAAAACTGCACTATTACACAGTCCGGCTTTACTATATCCCGGAATTTTATAAGAAGAAATGTCTTGTTTTGAAAATAAGAAATTGGTTGAAAAGTTGCTTTGATTATTTAAATTCAGTTTAAAACCATGTGCATCTGCATTATTCCAACCTTTTCGCACAGCCAGTTCTAAATTATGATCGTTCTTGGGAATTTCTTTGCTAATCAAGTCACTCTCTACATTTACACTGCCACCGATTGCATTTCCGCCGTATCGCACACTATCCGAAGATTTATTGACAAGAATAGAATGGTTAAATAAAGGATCAAAAGGAACTGTAATATTACCACTGATTGCATTCATGCCATAAGCAGAGAGTCCATCCTCCAGAATTTGTACTCGATTACCACTTAAGCTGCGGATGATGGGTGCGCCAGAGTTCGGACCAAAGGCACTACTTTGCACGCCTGACACCTGCTTAAGTGCATCTCCTAAAGTTTGATTTTGAGCATTGCGATTCTCTACAACGATATTGTTCCCGATTGAAAGATCAGTTTCTGCTTTTAAACTAATATTTGGCAAAATGACTGGGCTATCCTGCTCATTTGCAGATGCTTGATGATGAATAAATAGAATGGCTATTGCCAGGGCTTTGTAACGCACATTGAACTCCTTATTTTCAATTGTTATGTTATAACATAACAATTGAATATTCAAATAAAACCTAAGCTTCATTTTTCATTCTTAATGTGCATGAAAAGCATCGCTCAAATCCGTTTGAGCAATTAGGTATTTTATGGTTGATTAAAGTAATTCAGAGGTAACTTTAAGTAGCGGATTCCATTAGACTCAGGTTCTGGCAATCGACCTGCATCCATATTGATTTGAATGGCAGGTAGAATAAGCTGAGGCATCGATAAAGTCACATCACGTGCTTCGCGCATTTGTACAAAAACATGCTTGAGCGTTTTTGCATTTAAGTGAATATTGCTTTGTTTCTGTGCTCGAATATCTGTTTCATAAATATATGTATCACGACCTTCTGGTTTATAGTCGTGACATAAAAATACGCGTGTATGTTCTGGCAGCTGATACAGCTTTTGCACGGAGTCAAATAAGATATTCGCACTGCCTTTGGGGAAATCACAACGCGCCGTTCCATAATCTGGCATAAATAAGGTATCACCAATAAAAACAACATCACCAATCACATAACTTAAGCACGCTGGCGTATGTCCTGGTGTTGGTATGTTATATGCCTTTAGGTTGCCGATACGAAAATTTTCATTGTCCTTAAATAGATAATCAAACACCTGATGTGTATTAAAATACTTCATATCCAGATGATAGATTGCACTAAAGGTTTCCTGAACAATCGAAATTTTCTCGCTGATGGCAATTTTGCCACCAAGCTTGGATTTCAAATATTGTGATGCCGTTAAATGATCTGCATGAACATGGGTTTCAAGTATCCATTCAACCATGAATGCTTGAGATTCAATGTAGGCAATGATCTCATCTGCATGCTGTGTGGATGTTGAAGCCGAAGCAGCATCATAATCCAACACACTGTCGATAACGGCACAATGCTTTGTTTCAGGATCATGCACGACATAGCTAAAGGTATTGCTGTTTTCGTCGAAGAAAGCTTTGATGATTGGCTGTTGCACTGCACTTCTCCTACTGTTTGGCCCAAACACGATGAATCAACATGCCGAGCAGCATTGCTGCTATAAAATACCAAACATCAAAATAGCCTAGTCCGATCAAAGTCAATGCGGGTGCTGGGCAAATGCCTGCAATTCCCCAACCAACACCAAATAATATCGCACCTGTAATCAACTTCTTATCAATTTGATTATTGTTTGGTAAAGCAATCGGCTCTCCTGATAATGTTTTCGGATTGCGTAAGGCTTTCTGAAATGGAATAAATGCAATCGCGATTGCACCAACCATTACAAACATCAAACTAATGTCCCATGCGCCAAAAACATCTAGAAAGCTTAATACTTTTTCTGGATTTGACATTCCTGAAACCAATAAACCCAATGCAAATATACTGCCAAAGATAAATGCAAATAAATTTTTCATGATGCCGCCCCTAGAAGATGACGTATTACATATACTGTCACAAAGCCAGCGAACATAAATGTGATTGTGGCAACCATAGAACGTAGCGATAAACGGCTGATTCCGCAGATCCCATGTCCACTGGTACAACCAGAACCTAAACGTGTCCCAAATCCTACTAATAGCCCAGCAATGATCAAAGTCAATGGTGATGACTGCATTATAATTTCAGGCTGTACAAAAATTTGATAAACGAAAGGCGTAATGATTAGACCTAAAAGAAACCAAAAAGCTGAACTTTTGAAAAAAGTTTCGGGCTGTAATACTTGGGCAATCAATCCACTCACACCAGCAATACGTCCATTAACATACAGATAGCCAGCTGCAGCAAATCCAATCAGTGCACCACCAATCAAAGCTAGAATAATGCTAGTCATATTTCTCTCACAAACAATATATATTTTTATAATATATTATTTTAAATAATAATCGACTCTAATCTTAGCGCTTAATCGCTTCTTTTTACGAAAAAATGGCATAAATTAGTAAATACTTTCTAAAATTAAGTCACTTAATTTTAAGCTGGAGCATAAAAACAAGCTATGAATAAGCATCGTATTTCTTAAATAGACCAACTATTCGAACTCAGAAAGTACTCTTTCTGCAAACCAAACAGGAAATACGGTCACGATCGGATTGATTCTTAGTCGATTTGCCTGTTCAACTTCCGCTAAAAAAGCTGCTTTTTCACCATTCGAAGAATTATCAAATATAAAAGCTCGATCGCTCATCTCAATGGCTTGCATCAGTAAGTTCATGCTGCGGTAATAACGATCACGAATTTTGGGTTCTGGTACAGCATGTCCACCTGTACTTACCCGATACCGTACTCGCGCAATATTGATTTCAGGGTCAATCGTTGAAACATAATACAGATAAGTTTTAAACCCTTGCTCCTGAGCCATTCTCAGGAACTCAACTTTGCTGATATGTGACATGACAGTTTCAAAGGTGAAACTAATTTTTAAGCTTAGAAACTCTAAACGGATAAAATCTATGATTCTGGCAGCAAGATATGAATCAATATCGTGAATAGCAAAAAGAATATGATGCTCACCGAGCAATTTAGGTTCTTGACTTAATAAATTACAGATTTTTTGATTACGTTTTTTCTTTTTGGTTTTTAAAAAAGTAATCAACTTTAGGGCATCTAAAGACTCATGATAAATCTTTAAGTCTAAAGTATGAGTTTGATTTAAGGTTTTTTCGAGTTCATCTGCATTTAAATATGCCCCAATATGTCGGGGCAATAAATATTCTTTAATCGTACTTTTACCAGAACCGTTTGGACCTGCAAACATGCGTACTCTGGGCGTAGACTGTCGCATTAACTTATACAACAGCCTGCTTTTTCTTACGTTTCAATAGAACACGCGATGCTTCAATAGCGGTATAAGCACCTGATATATCCTTGATCACTTCGGTTTCACCAGTTGGATGCTGCTTTAACAGTTGATGACCTTTGGCATATACCACCGTAGAGGATTCACTTGCCTCTTTAAACGCATTACGGAATGCTTCTACAGCAAGCTTAGGAAGAAGACTTTCCTCTTGCGTACTCATTTTCATGATTGTAAAAGCTGTCATAACAGACTTCTCCACCAGATTGCGCTTATACCTATACTAGCATAAATGCTAATTTTGTCTATTTTTGCAGCAATGCATTTAACGAACGAGATCTTCAATACCAATCAATTTTGGTAGTTTATCAATTACTTTATTCAACTCCGTATTTGCTGGTGAAATACAACCTGTGTAATGGCTGAGTTTTGTTACAGTACCATCTGGTTTTTTCCAAGAGAAATAAGCACTTGGTTGGTCTGTTGCTGTTTCTTGACAACCCGTTGTTTTTACATTTGCACCCGTTGCAGGACGATAGGTCTTCAACTCTTGTTGCAATTTCTTATAAACAGAAGGATCAACTGTTAAATCTTGAGTACCTGTCACCTTGGTGTACTGTTTGCCATCAAAATGGACAGCACCTTCAGGTGTAATCTCAACAGAATAGATCGGGCATGCACCAAAACATGGACTAGATGAATAGCGAATTGTTTCTTGAGCAGTATCCTGAGGTTGTTGAGGTGTTGTTGCGCAGCCAACTAAAGAAAAAGTAAAAAGGCCCGCTATTAATAATTTTTTCATTTATTGATCCGTTATAAAGTATGTTATTCAAATTTAACAAATAGTAGAAATTTTGTCATTTAGAATGGTGTAAAAATAAGAAATTTCATCTAAATTTACTTAGGCTATTTTGCAATAACCGAAAAAAAAGACATGAATTGAAGAAAATTAAGAATGGCTTTGGGATTGCAGAATTAATCTAGCAAGCTCTAAATCATCTGCATAGGTAATCTTGATATTGTCTGAACGCCCTTGCACCACTTGCACAGGTTCATTTATATGTTCTAAAGCACTTGCTTCATCTGTAATTGTAACTTGCTCTGCCAGTGCTGTTTTAATCGCATTCTTAAGAATGCCCAATTTGGCCATTTGTGGTGTCTGTGCCTGCCACAAAAATTCACGGCTTACAGTTTTCTCAATCTGGTTTTGGCTTACGACATGTTTAAGCGTATCACGCACAGGGATCGCTAAAATTGCACTTTGATTTGAATGCTGGGCAGACTCAACCAAGCTTGTTAGACAATCTACTGTGACACATGGCCGTGCAGCGTCATGGACTAATACCCAATCATCTTCATGTGCAATATCAGATAAATAGATCAAGGCGTTTAAAACAGAATGTACTCGCTCTGCGCCACCCAAACAAAAATGGAGCTTATTTTTTTGCTGAAAAGGAAGTGTTTTAGCAAAATTATCTTGTGCACCAATGGCAAGTACACAGCCGGCCAAATCCAAGGTATTCAGTCGATTAACCGTGTGTTCAAGTACAGTACGATCTTGAATATATTGGTATTGTTTTAATTCAGTTTTTGAAAAACGACTGCCCGAACCTGCTGCTGGTACAACCGCCCACAGCTTAGTCTGGGTTTTCATTGGTTGCAGTGTCTTCTTTTGCGTTTGGATCGATATAAATTGGTTTGTAATGGGTACTAATAGTACTCATTTGCACAAAGGTTTCATTCGGTTTAATCAAACCTAAATCTAAACGTGCATGTTCTTCAATGGCTTCGCTGCCATTTTTTAAGTCAAAAACTTCAGCTGCTAAAATACGATTTCGCTCTTTGAGCTCAGTATTAATTTCTGCCTGCTGCTTAATTTGCTGAGTTAAAGCTTGGTGAGGAAAATAACCACCCTCACCTAGCCAAAATTGATACTGTAAGCTTGCCACCAAAGCGATGACAAGCGCTAGAATCAATTTACTCGAGGTCGATCGAAACATCTCTATCATGAAAAATTCCCTACATCCTTCTTACAAGGAAGATCATCTGCAAATTCTATATGATTATGAATTTTCAGAGTTTCTCTCTTTTGTAAAGAATGATGATCAGAAGTATTCAACATAGATAAATTGACCTTATTTTAGACCTTTGAATTCAGCTTTACCGCGGTAAGCTGCATTCGTTAACTCTTCGATACGAAGTAATTGGTTATATTTCGCTACGCGGTCAGAACGGCAAAGTGAACCAGTCTTGATTTGACCCGCTGCGGTACCTACTGCCAAGTCAGCAATCGTTGAATCTTCAGTTTCACCTGAACGGTGTGAGATTACAGTGCTATAACCATTTGCTTTCGCAAGGTAGATTGCATCTAGAGTTTCAGTCAATGTACCAATCTGGTTATATTTAATCAGAATAGAGTTACCGACTTTCTCATTAATACCACGTTGTAAAATCTTAGGATTAGTTACGAATAAATCGTCGCCAACCAATTGGATTTTGTCACCAAGGATTGATGTCAAGTAGCTCCAACCTTCCCAGTCAGATTCATCTAGGCCATCTTCAATCGAAATGATTGGGTATTGGTTTACAAGACCTGCTAAATAGTCAGAGAACTGGTTGCTTGTGAATGCTTTATTGCCTTCACCAGCAAGGACATATTGACCATTTTTGTAGAATTCTGAAGATGCACAGTCAAGTGCCAGCATAATATCAGAACCAGCTTTGTAACCAGTTTGACCAATCGCTTCAAGAATAACAGTGATTGCTTCTTCGTTTGAACGCAAGTTTGGTGCAAAACCACCTTCATCACCCACAGCAGTATTTAAACCTTTTTTGTTTAAAACTGATTTTAGAGAATGGAAGATTTCAGCGCCTGCGCGTAATGCTTCAGCAAATGATGTGAAGCCTACAGGCTCAATCATGAACTCCTGAATATCAACATTGTTGTCTGCATGCGAACCACCATTGATGATGTTCATCATTGGTACAGGCATCGTCAAAGTCGTTTGACCACGAAGATCTGCGATATATTGGAAAAGAGGAATTTTCTTTTCATCTGCAGCAGCGCGAGCAGCAGCCAATGAAACAGCTAAAGTTGCGTTAGCACCTAATTTTTCTTTGTTTTCAGTACCATCAAGTTCGATCATCGTGTTATCGATGTCTTTTTGTTCAAATACTGATTTGCCCACTAAAGCGTCACGGATAATGGTATTTACGTTATTAACCGCAGTTTTAACGCCTTTACCCAAATAACGTGCTTTATCGCCATCACGAAGTTCTAAAGCTTCACGAGAACCAGTTGAAGCACCAGATGGTGCACATGCACGACCAACAACCCCAGATTCTAAAATAACGTCTGCTTCGATGGTTGGGTTACCACGAGAGTCCAAAATTTCACGTGCACGGATGTCAACGATTTGGCTCATGAACAATTCCTCTGTTGAATGAAAAACAAGATGCAAGTTATTGCATCAGTGGGTGTCTAACTTTTTGAATCCTTTAACTAAAGTATCCAATTCTTTTAATTGCGCCAAGAATGGCTCAAGCTGAGATAAACGCAATGCACATGGTCCATCACATTTTGCGATTTCTGGCTCAGGATGTGCTTCCAAGAATAAACCAGCCAATCCTGTTGCCATACCTGCACGCGCTAAAGTGGTGATTTGGGCACGACGACCGCCAGCAGAATCAGCACGTCCGCCTGGTGTTTGCAATGCATGGGTGACATCAAAGAATACAGGCACATTCATTTCTTTCATGGTATCGAAGCCAAGCATATCAACAACCAAGTTGTTATAACCAAATGCTGAACCACGTTCACAAAGAATGAGTTTGTCATTTCCAGCTTCCAAACACTTATGCAAGATATGACGCATTTCATGTGGTGCTAAGAATTGTGCTTTTTTGATATTGATAATGGCTTGAGTTTTGGCCATTGCTTCAACGAGATCAGTCTGACGACTTAAAAAGGCAGGAAGTTGAATAATATCGGCAACTTCAGCAACAGGCGCTGCTTGGTAAGGCTCATGAACGTCAGTGATAATGGGCACATTAAAATGTTTTTTAATGTCAGCAAGCCATTCAATCCCTTTTTCCAAACCTGGTCCACGGTAAGAGTTCAGACTTGAACGGTTTGCTTTATCAAAGCTCGCCTTAAATACATAAGGAATATCTAAGCGCTTGCAAATATCAACATAAGTTTCAGCGATTTCAAATGCTAAATCTTTTGACTCTAATACGTTCATTCCGCCAAATAATACAAATGGCAAATGATTTGCCATTTGTATATCGCCTAAACGTACAACTTCTTGTGGTTTTAATTGTGACATTTAAACTTTCCCAGTTTATTTAAAACTCAGTACTTACTTTTGGTGCTGATTTTTAGCAGCCCCGATAAAACTAGCAAATAATGGGTGTCCATCACGTGGTGAACTTGTAAATTCTGGGTGGAATTGTACAGCAATAAACCAAGGATGTTCAGGGATTTCTACAGTTTCAACTAAATGTTGTACTGATGAATAACCTGAAATCTTCATACCAGCTTCTTCAAGTGCTGGAATAAAACGATCGTTCATTTCGTAGCGATGGCGATGGCGTTCTGTAATTTCAGCTTTACCATAAACTTCACGCGTCTTTGTACCTTCAACGAGCTCAGATTTTTGCGCACCTAAACGCATTGTGCCACCCAAATCAGACTCTAAACTACGCTGTTGTAACTCACCACGCTCATCCAACCATTCAGTAATTAAACCAATCAATGGATATTTCGTTGAACGGTTAAACTCTGTTGAACTCGCTTCAGGCATTGCAGCAACGTTACGCGCATATTCAATTACCGCCAACTGCATGCCTAAACAAATACCAAGGAATGGAATCTTGTTTTCACGTGCATATTGAATGGCTTTCATTTTACCTTCAGTACCACGCTCACCAAAACCACCTGGAACTAAGATCGCATCAGCAGTACTTAAAACGCTAATATCTTGCTGTTCAAGCTCTTCAGCATTGACATAATCAATCTGAACTTTGACACGGTTCTGGATACCTGCATGTAAAAGTGCTTCATTCACAGATTTATAAGCATCTGGAAGTTCTACATATTTACCCACCATTGCAACACGAACTGTGTATTCAGGGTTTAGTAATGCTTCAACAACGTTGTCCCAATCTTCAAGATTTGCTTCTGGAAGATCATTAAAGCCAAAACGCTCACAGATCAAGTCATCAACGTTTTGCTCGTAGAACGTACGCGGAATTTGATAAATCGTCTTCGCATCTTTACATACCACAACGGCACGCGCTTCCACATTCGTGAACAATGCAATTTTACGTTTAGTATCAACATCAACATCATATTCAGTACGGCAGATCAAGATATCTGGCTGAATACCAATTGAAAGAAGTTCTTTCACTGAGTGTTGAGTTGGCTTGGTTTTTAACTCAGCCGCAGATTTGATATATGGCAACAAGGTTAAATGCATGAGCATGGTACGTTTATGACCTAGCTCTACCATCAACTGACGTACTGATTCCATGAATGGAAGTGATTCGATATCACCAACCGTACCGCCAATCTCAACGATTGCAACGTCATAACCTTCACCTGCGCGAAGTACACGTTCTTTAATGTTGTCTGTAATATGTGGAATAACTTGAACCGTACCACCTAAGTAGTCACCACGACGTTCTTTATTTAAAACGTCTTGATATACGCGACCACTGGTAAAGTTATTCAGTTTGGTCATTTTCGCACGACGTAAGAAACGTTCGTAATATCCCAAATCTAAGTCAGTTTCAGCACCATCCTCTGTGACGAAAACTTCACCGTGCTGAAATGGGCTCATGGTACCTGGATCGACATTAATGTATGGATCCATTTTTACCATAGTGACTTTTAAGCCACGAGCTTCCAAAAGTGCAGCAACAGAAGCAGCAGAAATACCTTTACCTAGTGATGAAACCACACCACCAGTGACAAAAATAAAATGGGTCATTGAGTTTCTCGTACAATCGAGCCGAAATCGGCCTACAATGTTGGGCAATTTTACTGTACTCTGCCCCTATAAAGCAAAGTCAAACCGCATCAATTCAAAGAACTATAAACAACTGGCTATTCTATCAGCATTTTCGATAAAAATTTAAGGGATTTGTGGACTTTTCATCCATAAATTACGTTTAAGAGGTAAAATTCACTTAAAGCGATATCTAAAATCTTGCATTCTTCACTTTTAAATTCTTTGCTATTCGTCTGTTTAATTGCAAGCATTTATAAAATATCAACAAACTCTACAAAGCGTAGTGATTTCTTCACATAGATTTACTGTTATAATTGCGACTGTCCTTTTTTAATATGTTGTTTTAGCAATGGCGAATAAAAAACTTTTAATTTGTGCAGCACTTGCGACTGGTCTTTTATTAACTGCTTGTGTGAAAAAAGAAGAACCAAAAAACGAAGAGCAGCAAGAGCAGACAGCAACTGAGACTCAAAGCCAGCCTGAGCCTGAAAAAATCCAAGAGTTCGAGTCTTTAGAAAGTGTTGATAAACATGAAGCTCCAGCGCCTGTTGTAGAAACAACGCGTGAAGAAACACCAAATACGACTACAGAGATTCGTCGTGAGACCCATCCAGCTCAAACAGAAACACCTGCGGCAACTGAAGCTCCACGCGCAGAAGAGCAAAAACCTGTAAAAGCTGAACAGAAACCAGCAAAGACTGAACAACCTAAAGCAGAACAACCTGTGAAAGCTGCAAAACCATCAGCACCTGCTCAAAGTGAAGATGATGCTGTCGCTGCTGCAATCGCTGCCGCAACACCAGCTTTAAATAACTAATTCATTTGTGAATAGTAAAAAGCCAGTTGCTTTCAACTGGCTTTTTTATGTCTATAGATTAGTAATTTTTAAAAAAGTCTGCCATCAAACGGGAGGCCCAAGACTTCACTGTTAAACTTTCATAAAAACCACAATGACTTCCCTTTTTAGTCGTCACAACTGCAATGTTGTCCATTTTCTGGATCTGATCTTTATAGGGTTCCAAGTTTTTAATTGAGCAAACAGGGTCATCTTCTGCATTGAGAATCATCAATGGAATTTTAACATTCTCAAATACGTAAATGGGATTAATGGCTTGGCAATAACTCTGATAATCCTGAAATCCTGCCATTTCAAAATATTCTTTTTCAAACTCTTCCAAGCTTGTGGTCGTCAGTACTTTTTCTACAGATGCAATTTGATCCCATGTATTCTGATAAGGATAAATGAAGTATTTAAATAACTTCTTGGTCATCATTTTGCTATAAAAAGGATGCACATTTTTAAAACCGATTTCAGTGTTATAACCTGGGCACATCGCAAAAGCAGCTTTGAATGGTGTATTTTCCCCCTCTTCACCCAAATATCGCACCAATAAACCAGTTCCTGCGGAAGAACCTACTGCATATAGATCGGATTTTGGAAACAGGTTTTGAATATGCGCAAGCTGTTCTTTCAGGTCACTGGTTGAACCAAAAAGTGAAATACGGGGCACTGGCATTGGCAATCCTGCATGACCACGACGCAGACACAGTGCAATTCGCCAACCGTTATAGTCATGCAAATCTTTGACCAGTTCACGCATACTTTCAGGTGTCCCTGTAATGGTATGCATAATCACAACGGTTGGTGTTTCTGCCGGTAGGTCATATCCATACCACGCAACGGCAGTAATCCCTCCATCCGACATGATCAAACGATCAACACGGTCATATTCAAGTTTAATGGTTTTCTTACGAATCACATCAAAATATAACAGATGGATATGCGTGTTACTCAGCCAAGGTGTAGGACGATATTTTTGCTTTAACTGTGGTAATTTTTCCAAAACATCTTTAATTTTCCCTTTCGGATCATAGTACATTTTGGGTTGCTCAGCACCGAGTACTGAATCAAGGAGCTCTGAGCCTAACACTTTGATTTTATCTAAAGCAGATATACCCATATTCAATAACCGCCTCTATCTAACCATGAGTAAATGTTTGTCGCACCAAAGCCGCGACCTGTTGTCCCCAGATGGCATAGATTTCTTTGCTTGGATGAAAACCATCGCTTGCCATCGGCAAATCCATTGCTTGAAAAGCTTCAATATCATATTGAATAAATCGAAATTGAGATTGTGGTGCCAACCATTGCTGTAATGCCTGATTCATTTGTTCTGCATATTTTCCAAACAGCCAAGCCAAAGGATTAGGTAAAGCCGGAAAATGCTGCATTGGTGGCACACCCGATACAATAATGAGTTTAGGTTGAAACTGATTCTGTATATAAGTGAATAGCTGTTTTTGTTGTTTAAGCCAAGATTTTGCAGAGGTCAATTTAGTCACATCATTGACACCAATTGAAGTGATAACAACATCATAGCATTGCGAATCTAATTGTTGTACTGCTTGAAAAACCTGTTGGGTAGTATCACCCGTTTTGGCATGCAACTTCCATTGCAACAGGTATTCATGTTGAAGCTCAGAGATAATCGCGCCCGATAAAGCCTGTTGCTGGGTTTCGACACCAACACCTGCCGCAGCCGAATCGCCAAGAATAAGTAAAGAAAGTGGCTGACCTTGACCTACGATGCCGTGGCGGTCGCCACTTGCTTCAGAAAGACGTGGTGTATTGTTACGAACTTTCATACCCTGTATGACTAATACAGGCAGCAATGCAAAAGTTGAAATTTTTAACCACATTTTAATTCTCTTAACATTACTTAGGCTATTTTAGAGACATTAATTCGGTTGATACTTGGCAAAGCGTGCACCCATTTTCTCTGCCAGTGCTGCCAAACCGCTCATCGGGCGAATCATCACTTCAAAATCAATGATTTTGCCTTGTTCATTAAAGCGAATCATATCGATGCCCTTCAACGATTTACCACTCACATTAGCACTGAATTCCAACACTACATTTTCACCATCTTCAGTGTAAAATTCACGGTGATAGGTAAAGTTTTCAAACACCTGAATCACATTGGTCAAAATAAAAAAAACCACATGCTTACCTTCATAAGGGTTATAGGCAACAGGCGAACGAAACACCACATCATCGGCCAGCAAATCATTTAAATTGGATAGGTCACCTGTTTTAATCATTTGATGCCAGTTTTCTAAAGCTTGTTTTGTCGTTTCCAGTGTCATTGTTATACTCCCTTGAGATTTAATAAATAAGGCGGGAGTATTTGCTCAGTAGAAAATACTCCCTATCATGTTTACAACGTTGCTGCTAACTCAGCACCTTGGCGGATTGCCCGTTTAGCATCCAACTCGCCCGCTTCTTTCGCTCCACCAATCAAGTGAACGTTTTTACCTTCCGCTTTAAGCTGATCAAACATTGCGGTATAAGACTCTTGACCTGCACAAATCACCACGTTATCGACCTCAAGTACGCGGCTTTGCCCATCTACAGTGATATGCAAACCTTGATCATCCACTTTGTCGTAGCTTGCCCCAGCAATCATTTTCACATCACGATGCTTTAAGCCTGTGCGATGAATCCAGCCTGTGGTTTTACCCAGACCAGCGCCAACAGAGGCACTCTTACGTTGCAATAAGTAAATTTCACGTTCTGACTTTTCTAACTCAGCTGGTTTTAAGCCGCCTACATGCGCATAAGAAGTATCAATACCCCATTCTGCATAGAATTTTTCAGGATTTAAGCTGCCACTATCACCTTCATGGGTTAAATATTCTGCTGTATCAAAGCCAATACCACCCGCACCTATAATGGCAACACGTTTGCCCACGGGTACGCGCTCTTTCAACACTTGGATGTAGCTCAATACTTTTGGATGATCAATGCCTTCAAATTGCAGTTGACGCGGTGTCACGCCTGTTGCAACTACAATATCATCGTAGTCTGCGTTGCTAAGTTCTTCATAAGTGGCTGTGTGGTTCAGTACCAACTCAATATTCGGCTGTAATTCAATTTGACGCTTGAAGTAACGTAAAGTCTCGTAGAATTCTTCTTTACCTGGAATGGTCTTGGCAATATTGAATTGACCACCAATCTGATTGCTTGCATCAAAAACTTTAACTTTATGCCCACGACTTGCTGCATATACTGCAAAGCTCAAACCTGCTGGACCAGCACCAATCACCGCAATATTTTTAACCGCATTCGCTTCTTTAAAGATCAGCTCAGTTTCGTAACAAGCGCGTGGATTGACTAAGCAGGTTGCAATTTTCATTGAGAAAATATGGTCTAAACAAGCTTGGTTACAACCAATACAGGTATTGATTTCATCACTACGACCTTCACTGGCTTTTAATACAAACTCAGGATCGGCCAGCATTGGGCGCGCCATAGACACCATATCTGCATGACCAGAAGCTAATACATGTTCTGCCATTTCAGGCGTATTAATACGGTTCGAGGTAATCAATGGAACTGAAACTTGACCTTTTAATTTTTCAGTCACCCATGTAAATGCTGCACGTGGTACTTTGGTTGCAATGGTTGGAATACGTGCTTCATGCCAGCCAATACCTGTATTGATAATGGTTGCGCCAGCTTTTTCAATTGCTTTCGCCAGTTGAATGACTTCTTCTAAGCTTGAACCACCTTCAACCAAATCCAGCATTGATAAACGATAAATAATAATAAAGTTTTCACCGACTAGATCACGGGTACGCTTTACGATTTCAATCGGGAAACGGATACGATTTTCATAGCTACCACCCCATTCATCATCACGATGGTTGGTACGTGCAGCAATAAATTCATTAATCAGATAACCTTCCGACCCCATGATCTCAACACCATCATAGCCCGCGTACTGTGCCAGCTTGGCACAGTTGGCAAAGTCATCAATGGTTTGCTGTACTTCGGCAGAGCTTAATGCTTTAGGTTTGATTGGGTTAATCGGTGCCTGAATCGCAGATGGTGCAACGATCTCAGGTTGATAAGAGTAGCGCCCTGTATGCAAAATCTGCATCGCAATTTTACCACCCGCGTCATGTACGGCTTGGGTGATTACTTTATGTTTTTCTGCTTCAGCAATGCTATCTAGTTTAGAAGCGTGTGCAAATGTAAGACCTGCATCGTTTGGAGAAATACCGCCTGTTACGATTAACCCAACATCACCTTTGGCACGTTCTGCATAGAATGCAGCCATACGCTCATAACCTTGTGGCGCTTCTTCTAAGCCAACATGCATAGACCCCATAAGGACACGATTTTTTAAGGTGGTAAAGCCTAAATCTAATGGCTTTAATAGATGTGGATAAGCTGACATGGTTTCTCCTTTGGCTCGCACTCTGCTAGCTAATGCAACTTGTTGCATAAAGTTATAAACAAGATTTGATTTTTATGCAACATATTGCATAATTCTGATGAGTCATTTTTTATTATGGAACATCATGTCACTCGCCCATGTTTTATTGACCAGCTTATTGGAAAAACCAAGCACAGGTTTTGACTTGGCTCGTCGCTTTGACCGTTCAATGGGCTTCTTTTGGAATGCGACTCATCAGCAGATTTATCGTGAACTCAACGGGATGCTGAAAAAAGGATGGATTTCGACATTAGAAGAACAAACTGCCAACAGCCGTAAAAAAACCTATCAAGTTGAACAACTTGGAAGAATACAACTGGCATCATGGATTGAACAACAAAGCGAACCCGCTCAACTCCGTGATGATCTCATGGTCAGGTTAAGAGCTGAAGCTCAACTCGGTGGCAATAATATTTTGCCCGAATTAGAGCGACATTTAGTCTTACATAAGGAAAAATTAAGGCTTTATCAAGCCATTCATGATAAAGATTTTAAAGATAACGAACCAACCAATCGTGTTTTGTTTATCCATAAGATGATTCTGGAACTTGGTATCATTAAAGAAAATGAATGGATAAAATGGTTGGAACAAATGATTCCTCAACTGAAAAAGTTTGAAGAAGCCAACGATAGTGGAGAAAAATAATGCCGTTTTATAGCATGCCCGATCAAGAAAAATTATTTGTACGACGTGTTGGTGAAGGCGAACCTGTGCTCGTCTTATCAGGACTGGGTATGCAAAGCTGGCAATGGCTACCTTTCTTATTTGCCAACCGTAAACAATATGAATTTATCATTCCCGACTGGCGTGGTTTTGGCGGTTCAAAAAATTGTGCCATTCCAGCGCTAGATGCGATCTCAAGCCATTGGAATGATGTAGATTCACTGATTAAACAATTAAAACTCGATCAATTCATCCTGATGGGTTATTCCATGGGTGCAACCACAGCCATGCATGGTATGAAGCATGGTGGCTTAGCTAAGAAACTTAAGGCCTATCTGCATATTGATCAAACGCCTAAAATTGCAGTTGATGATTCTTGGCAATACGGGTTGTTTGGTCCCAAACATCCTCAATTTAAAAATCTATTACTTGAGATCCAAACCCTTTTATTGGATTACAAACAAGCCAATAAACTTGAAGATTTACCTGATGATATCCGCTACAAGCTAGTCAGCTTATGGGGTGATTTTATTGAGCTGCAAGGTAGTAATAATTATAGCCCTAAAATCCTTAAACTCGCCCTGCATCGCCCCTTCTTACAAAAATATCTACTGCCAATTCAGCGTTTAGACTATTTACTGTGGTATGTCGAAAACTACCTAAACCATAATGAAGACTATCGTAAAGCCATCAGTCAACTCAGTTGTCCAACCACCTTCTTTATTGGTCGTGAATCCACACTCTATCCAGAAACGGGACAAACCCTCATTGCGAATAGTTTAAGTAATGCAAAAGCAGTGTATTTTGAACGTTCTGGACATACACCATTAATTACTGAACCGAGAAAATTCAGCCAAGAAATTGGTCACTTTCTTGCAACTCAGTCTATCC
Organism: Acinetobacter sp. Tr-809; assembly: GCF_011753255.1. Taxonomy (NCBI): domain Bacteria; kingdom Pseudomonadati; phylum Pseudomonadota; class Gammaproteobacteria; order Moraxellales; family Moraxellaceae; genus Acinetobacter; species Acinetobacter sp. Tr-809. The sequence goes on along the minus strand of NZ_VWVZ01000001.1, from coordinate 209,071 downwards.
AAGCTGCTTAATTTTACGCACAAAAAAAGCCAGTCTTAAGACTGGCTTTTAAATTTCACTTTATTATTTATTCCGCATTTTTTCAGCAACATCCAACAGCACTTGTGCAGTTTTATCCCAACCTAAGCATCCATCTGTTACGGACTGACCATAAGTCATATCACAGGAAATCTTTTGATTGCCATCGACCAGATGACTCTCGATCATCACTCCACGCACTTTCGATTCAGCACGCTCTGCAATAATTTGCTGTAAAACCTGTGGCTGCAACAATGGATCTTTACCGCTGTTACCATGACTACAATCAATCACCAATGCAGGTAGTTGTTTATGTTTGAAATGCATGGCTTGAATGGAAGCCAAATCATAGTTAGTACCCTGATTTGAACCACGTAAAATTAAATGGGGTAATGGATTACCATGACTATGCAAAATTGCAGGTAGACCTTGTTGAGTCATTCCCAAGAATTGATGACCATGAAGTGCTGATTGAATCGCATCCAAAGCAATCTGAATCGAACCATCTGTACCATTTTTGAAACCAATGCTGTATGGCATATGGCTGGCAATTTCACGGTGAATTTGAGACTCGCTGGTACGCGCACCAATTGCACCCCAAGCCAATAGGTCATCAAAATAACCTGTCGCCATTGGACTTAAAATTTCACTTGCGATTGGCAAACCTTTCTCAATTAGCTGTAAGTAAAGCTGACGAGATTTTTCTAAACCAAGCTGTAAATCTGATGATCCATCTAAATTTGGATCATATAAGAAACCTTTCCAACCCACGGTCGTACGTGGTTTTTCGATATATGCCCGCATCACCAAGAATATTTGATCTTTCAGCTGTTCTTGTAGTTGTTGTAGGCGATCAGCATATTCGAGTACTGCGATAGGATCATGAATCGAGCAAGGACCGGTAATCACCATTAAGCGATGATCGTGCCCAGATAAAATATTCTGAATCGTTTGACGATGTTTTGAAATTTGCTGCGCTAAAGTTGCAGACAAGGGATACTGCGCTTTGAGTTGTGATGGCAAGCTAAGCATTGATTCTTTTGTATGTGTTTGTGGTTGTGTCAAAGCAGTATTTAAAGCATTCATTTTTCAATTCCTTTGGACTGGCCTTCTTCGCAGTCCTATCATTTATTTGAGCAAGTGTGATCTAAGCGATGTTGATTTTTTTGCAAAGTAAAACCAAGAAATCTTGCTAAAATATGAATAGTTAAATGTATACATGGTATTTCTCCTAAAATGATGTTTGTTAAAGCATAAAAAAACCTGATCGGTGTTGCCGATCAGGTATTAACTGGTTGGGCAACCCTTTTGCTGCCCGAAACGCATCAGGCAACGATCAATATTGCCAAAAGTAAAAGTATGCGTTGGTGTTTACAGTATGCTTTAACATATTTATTTCAAATATCTAAAAAACGGTGTCTCACTATTAAATTACGCACTATTTCAGCATTTGACAAGCACTTTTTATGTTTTTTTAATCATCTCTTCAAAATCTTAAAATTTGACCTTTCATCACTTCCCTCATAGAATAGTGTAAAAATAAACCAATTTGAGATCACGCCAATGAAGTAAGTTCTATTTCCATCATCAAAGTTCATTTTTATTTTTGATGTGCAAAATAGACTTATCTATCATTTAGCAACACCTACTAAAATTATCTATATTCTTCTATTTTGCATATCCTGTTTATGAGGTTTCTTATGACTCAACAGGCATGTATTGTTTCAAACTTATCTCTCGAATTAGCCCAGCAAAAATTATTTGACCATCTTACTTTCCAGCTTCCTTTACATCAGTTCACAGGATTAATTGGACGTAATGGTCAAGGTAAATCATTGCTGATGTCTATCTTACAAAATCAGTTCATATCTGAATTACCCTATTCAGGCCAAATCTCATGGCAATGTCCACACCAGTATCTGGCTCAGCTCCAGCGCATAAAAGCCAATACCATTGCTCAAGCCTTGGAGATTGAAGATTTGCATGCATGCTTCGAGCGCATCCAGCAAGGCATTGCATCTTTTACCGATTATGACCATGTTGAACATCTTTGGCACTTACCAATCGAATGGCAACAACTTTTACAAAGTGCAGGTTTACCAACCTTACTCGATACTCCTATTCAATATTTGAGTGAAGGTCAAAAAACCAAGCTTGCGCTCTGTAGGTTATTTCTTCTTAAGGATCATTATCTATTACTGGATGAACCCAGTAATCACTTAGATACTGAAGGGCGCCAGTGGTTAATCAACCAAATGGCACAGCACCCAACAGGTGGGCTCATTATTAGCCACGACCGACAGCTTTTAGCTCATGTGCAAGGCATTTTTATGCTCAATCAACTTGGCATACATTATTACGGTGGCAACTACACGCTGTATCAACAACAGCATAAAGCACAAGTCGAAGCACTATCACAAGCTGTGCAGCAAGAAAAGCGAGAGCTAAAACAGCTTAAAGTGCAACAGCTTCAAAGCCAGATGAAAGCACAAAAGCGCAAAAAAACGGGTGAAAAAATCAGGGCTTCTGGTTCTCAAGCCCCCATATTATTGGATGCCAAGAAAGAACAATCTGAGCAATCCCTTTCTCATCTTCGCAAACAACAGAGCAAACAACTAGTAGATGCACAAAATGAGTTGCAGCAAAAACAAACCAAATTGGAACATCTCAAACCCCAATCTTTTGAGTTTAGTTGGGTAAATGGTAAATCAGGTGAAATTTTACGCTGCCAGCGATTACAACTTGCCTATGCAAAAACAAGGCCGATTGATCTTGCGCTATCGACAAGTGAAAAACTACATTTAAGTGGAGTAAATGGCAGTGGTAAATCCACCTTACTTAAGACGATTCAAGCTTTAATCCCCCCATTTGCTGGAGAGATTTATTGCAACGTAAATTCTGTTTATCTGGATCAAAATCTTTCCTTACTCAAGGAAAATCTATCTGCCGTCGAATATTTATGCGGTACTGATCCAAACCTGACCGAGCAGCAAGCACGCACCTTGTTAGGAAATTTACAAATCCGTAGAGACAAGGCACTTAGCCCTTTAATACATTTGAGCGGTGGTGAACGATTAAAAGTCGCCTTACTCGCTTTGAAACAACAAGCAGTAGATTTATTACTTTTGGATGAACCAGAGAATCATCTCGACATTGAATCACGCGATCTGCTCGCACAAGCCATTCGCTCTTTCAATGGTGCTGTGATACTGGTCTCGCATGATAAAACTTTTGTTGAAGAATGCGGAATTAATGAAAGCTATTTACTCAGTTAATTTTTATATAGTTTATATCAGCATGGATACAATACCCACCATGCTGATAGCTATTTAACGAACTAATCCTTGCGGTTGTAAAATGATTAAGCCAGCTCCACACAAAACCACAAGACCACCTAGAATATCCCAACGTGTCAGCATCACTTGATCGACATAACGTAGCCACAATAAAGCAGTAAAAATATAGATCCCACCATAAGCCGCATAAATACGACCAGATGCTGCAGGGTGCAAAGTAAGTAACCAAACAAAGACTGCTAAGCTTAATGCAGTGGGAACCCATAACCAATGCGACTTCCCTTGATTCAGAATTAAATAAGGGAAATAGCAACCTAGAATTTCAGCAATTGCTGTGACGAAAAATAACCCAAATACTTTAAGTACTTGGGTTATCGAGAAAGAAATTTCAAACATTAAGCAGGTTCAGCACTCGGGTTAATATGATCTTCAAACACTTCCAATTTTAAGCCGACGTCTTTGCCATTCTCTGTTTTCACAGAAACTGCAACATTACCACCGTGCTCAGCAAGCTCACCAAATAAAATCATCTCAGCAAGCGGCTTTTTCAAATGTTCTTGAATCAAACGTTGCATAGGACGAGCACCCATGAGACGGTCATAACCATTGGCAGATAACCAGTCACGTGCACTTTGATCAACATCAAGTACCACTTGTTTCTCATCAAGCTGCGCTTGCAACTCAGTTAAGAATTTGTCCACCACAGAATCGATAATTGTGGTTGGAAGTGATTTGAATTGAATCACACCATCTAAACGGTTACGGAATTCAGGTGAGAATGCGCGTTTCATTGCATCTTGGTTATCCGCACTGTGATCTTGCTCAGTGAAGCCAATACTTGCACGAACAATACTCTCTGCACCAATATTGGTGGTGAGCACAATAATCACGTTTCTGAAATCAGATTTACGACCATTGTTATCGGTCAAAGCACCATGATCCATCACTTGCAATAACAAGTTAAATACATCTGGATGGGCTTTTTCAATCTCATCAAGCAATAGCACACAATGCGGATTTTTATGAATCGCATCGGTTAGCAAACCACCTTGATCATAACCAACATAACCTGGAGGTGCACCAATCAAACGAGAAACCGCATGACGTTCCATATACTCAGACATATCGAAACGAACCAGCTCCACACCGAGCAATTTCGCCAGTTGTTTAGTGACCTCAGTTTTACCCACACCTGTTGGACCAGCAAATACAAAACTACCCACTGGCTTATCTGGTGCTTTTAAACCTGCGCGAGATAATTTGATCGCTGATGCAAGCGCTGTAATCGCCTCATCCTGACCAAACACAACACGTTTAAGATCACGCTCCAAATTCTCAAGTACAGACTTATCATCTTTAGAGACGGTTTTTGGTGGAATACGGGCAATCTTAGAGACGATGTCTTCAATATTCTCAACTGAAATCGTTGTACCATCTACTTCTGCTTTCAAACGGCGTTGCGCACCTGCCTCATCTATCACGTCAATCGCTTTGTCTGGCAAGAAACGATCATTGATAAATTTAGCTGACAACTCAACAGCCGCAACCAATGCTTTATCATCATATTCAACATGATGGAAATCTTCGAACTTGTTTTTCAAGCCACGTAAAATTTCAATTGTTTCATTGATACTTGGCTCATTCACATCAATTTTTTGGAAACGACGTGATAATGCATGATCTTTTTCAAACACTTGACGATATTCTTGAAAGGTCGTTGAGCCAATGCAACGTAAGCTACCATTTGCCAAAGCAGGTTTGATTAAATTCGACGCATCCATGGTACTGCCCATACTTGAGCCTGCACCAATGATCATATGAATCTCATCAATGAATAAAATCGCATTTGGATTTTTCTTTAACGCATTTAACAGTTGTTTTAAACGTTTTTCAAAGTCGCCACGATATTTAGTCCCTGCAACCAATGCACCAATATCTAAACTATAGACTTCAGCATTTGCAAGTGGTTTAGGCGCTTTGCCATTCACAATCAACCACGCCAAGCCTTCGGCAATAGAAGTTTTACCTACGCCTGGATCACCCACTAACAATGGATTGTTTTTACGACGACGACATAAAATCTGAGCCGCACGCTCAATTTCTTTTTCACGTCCAATTAAAGGATCAGTTTTACCCTTTTGTGCTTCTATGTTTAAGTTAAGCGTGTATTGCTCAAGTGGTCCAGCATTTGCTGAAGCAGCACTTTCACCTTCAATATCTTCAACCTCTTCTTCAACTTGAATCTCATCTTTACGTGTGCCATGAGATAAATATTGAGTCAAAGTTAAACGGTTAATTTGATGGCGTTTAAGTAAATAAACCGCGAACGAATCTCGTTCTGAATACATCGCAACTAAAACATCCGCACCCTCAACCGTACGGTCACCACCGCTCGATTGAACATGGAAAATTGCACGTTGCAAAATTCGATCAAAGCTCTCAGTTGGATGAGGAGCCTGTTCACTATTATCACCAAGTTTCGGGGTATGTTGCTCTACATATTCCTCTAATTCTTTACGCAAGGTAACGATGTCCGCACCACATGCTTTTAATGCATTTACGGCAGAGTCGTTGTCGAGCAAGGCAAGCAACAAATGTTCAACTGTCAGAAACTCATGTCTCTTTTGACGAGCCATGCTAACAGCCAAACGTAACGATACTTCTAATTGACGACTGAGCATGTAACCCCCTTATATCTTGGGCTCTATCAAAAAAAGAAAATCTTTTAATGAAAAAGCGAATTATTGACTTGATCCGCTGAGCTTCTGTAATCGTGATTGGATATACGCCTACAAGTCTCTTTGCTTCATAATCTACTGTTAGCATTAGTTGACTATCTTGGTCAAGATTCAAAACAAAGTATTGTTGTAAAAATTCAATTACAAAGAGAATAAGACTTATCTAATCGTTCAAAAAGACAGCGAACTTATTATTCATTTATGAAACAATGTTAAACCTATGAAATATTGTAATACGGCATAATCTTACTTAAAGCCTAACAAATCATTCGTAAGTTTAATATATTAACACTCAGTATATTGTTTCATGTTTTTAGCATAAAACAATATATGCATTAATTTACCGCTTAAACCATATATCGAAAGATAGCCTTACTTTCTCAAGACCCACTCGCAAGATATGTATGATTGTACAAAGTGATATTCAGCAGTTTACCTTACACTTTCACTCATAGCTTAGGAGCCATACTTGGTGCAAGGGCTTGCACATAAGGAACACATTCCGCAAGTGCGTTGCTTTTCTTAACACTTTTACTCACAGCATATGAGCCATATCATGGCGCAAGGTCTTGCGCATGAGGAATAAAGTTCCGCAAGTGCGTTGCTTTTCTTAACGCCTTCACTCACAGCATAGCTGTTCGTCTTGCGCAGCTAAAAAGCGTTGCTTTTCTTAACGCTGCTCAGGTTCGATCTGACACAACAAAGGATGACCTTGCGAACGGGCATAGTTGTTCACTTGATTTGCTTTCGTTTCAGCAATATCCCTTGGATAAATACCAGCGGTACCTTTACCTTCATAATGAACTGTGAGCATCACTTGACTAGCCTGATCAATATCCATGCCAAAATAACTTTGCAATACCTCAATGACAAAATCCATTGGCGTGTAATCATCATTCATTAAAACAACCGCATATAGTGGCGGTCGTTTTAATTCTGGAGGGGCTGTTTGTACAACCACCTCACCCTCATGATCCTCTTGCGAATCACTTAAACGTGGATTCAAGTGCCAATCGACAAACCCAGATTGATGAAAAGAATTTTTCACTTCACTTAAATTCATTTGACGTTTATATCTTCGCATATTGAGTTCTTAATCTAAAAATTTATTGAGCATTTGCTTCAGCTTGAGGTATTTCCGACACGAAAGCAGAACCTACATCAACTGGTTTACCTCGTTGCCAACTAAAGCGTTTGATTACAGGTGTACCAGCCCCTGTTAAACGCACTTCAATGAATTGTGGCATAAAGCCTTTCGGCATGGTCCAACGACCTGTTAAACGCTCGAAATCATCAAAGTTAAAGTTTTTGTCTTCTAAAGGCACTACTAAGATTTCGGTATCTTTAATTAAGCGCAATTCAACCGAACCAGATGCACGGCGTTTATTTGGGCTTACTTGAACAAGATCAATCTGATATTCAAAAGCATTTTCTGGCAAAGATTTAATTGCCATATTTTGAATAGTTAGACTTACACCGCCACGCTGTCTCAAGATATCACGATAAATCGCATTCATACCCTCAAACTGCGTCTTGTCTGCATTGGCTTGATTCACTGCTTTGAATAAGTCATCCGCATTACCCACAGCCATATCTCGCTCTTGAACAGCAGCATTCAAACTCTTACTGACTGAGTCCAATGCAGTCTTTTGTTTCTGAACAACATCAACCAATTGTTCAGCATCTGCATCATAACCAACCACTGTTAAACCTTGACGGTGGCCGACAGTATAGCCAAGCAAAAAACTACTACCGATCAAAACAGTAGCACCAATAATCAAAGGTAAATTCGTTTTTAAGAATTTATTTTTTTCAACGGAACTGTCTGGTGAAGTAGTCGGTTCAACGTTTTCCATCATCATCTCTATCGTTATGATCTGCATCAAAACACACATTAGAATCGAAATTTAAATGTGTGTGAAGTAAAAAAGCGTTTTTTATGGTAATAAACCAATGCCTTCCAAGCCAGCTGCTTCATCAAAACCAAACATTAAGTTCATATTTTGGATAGCTTGGCCTGCAGCACCCTTCACTAAATTGTCTTGTGCAACCAAAATAATCAATTTATTCGGTTGCGGACGATATAGTGCAATACGCAATTCATTCGCACCGCGAACACTACGTGTCTCAGGTGAACTATTTGCTGGCATGACATCGACAAAACGTTCATCTTTATAGAAATCTTCGTAAAGAGCTTGCAGATCAACCGATTGACCTTGTTCAGTTAAATCAACATAAATCGTACTCAACATGCCACGAATCATTGGGACTAAGTGTGGTACAAAAATCAGTCGATCAAATTGACCTTTTTGCCCAGATATATTCTCTAATGCTTCAACAATCTCTGGGTGATGGCGATGCCCCGCAACACCATAAGCTTTAAAGTTATCAGCATTTTCACTATAAATCATACCCAAGCTTGCTTTACGCCCTGCGCCTGATACACCTGATTTAGCATCAATAATAATACTTTGTGTGTGAATCAACTGATCTGAATTTTTAAGTAGCGGTGCCAAACCTAATTGTACAGTCGTTGGATAACATCCAGGATTGCCAATCACTTGTGCTTGCTTGATTTTTTCACGATTTAACTCTGTCAAACCGTAGACTGAATCTTTCAACAAAGTCGGGCAGCTATGTTGCATGCCATACCATTTCTCAAACTGAGCTAAATCCTGCAGGCGAAAATCAGCAGCAAGGTCAATAACCTTTGTCCCTGAAGCAGTTAATGCTTCTGCGTGTTGCATTGCCACACCATGAGGTGTCGCAAAAAATACGACATCGCATTGTTTAAGCTGATTTAAATCAAAATCAGAAAACTCAAGTGTTGTATGTCCACGTAAACTTGGGAACATATCCGCAACACGCTTACCTGCTTCTGTACGAGAAGTGAGAATACGAACTTGAACTTGTGAATGTCTCAGTAAAAGACGTAATAGTTCAACCCCAGTGTATCCAGTTCCACCAACAATACCAACAGAAATCACGCGTGACACCTCAAGCTTTCATTTAGGTAAATAGTATGGCAGTTTGGTCAGTTTTACACAATCTTCAAGTACCTAACATTTAAGAAAATAAAAGCGTAATCCAGCACTATCTAGCAATAAAAAAATATAAACAAATTCATTATATTTGAATTGATTCTACCATTGGTCAAGAAATACTATTGAATCCTTTCACTATTCGAATAGAATAAAAAAATTGCGGTAATAATAAATTTCATGGATGCAAAATTTTTCTGGAGAGCTGGAATGCCTTCTTTGATGTCAAAACAAAGATTACATCACACTATTCGTTTAGGAATAGCTACACTGCTACTTAGCTCTGCATTGATCGGTTGTGGAAGCGGTGAAAGTAAAGCAACAAAAGAAACCACCTCAACGGTCTCTGTTCCAAAACCTAAAAATTTCAATGTCAAAGCCCCTATAGAAATGCGCAACGTCGCTCTAAAAATCTTTGATAATTTTGATAACACCCTGATATTAGAACAAAAACTAACTACAACTTCAGAAATCGACATCACTTTACCTCGTGTTCTAAATAAGGATCACTTATATCGAATAGAGATATCAACAACACCTGATTCTTTAATCTATGACTTACAAAGTGGTCAGTATCAAAGTGTGTCTATGACTTTAACTAGCCTCGTTGAAGTAAATACAAATGGCCTCACACAAACGATTTATATCAATCCAAGTTCCGAGGCAATTTATCAACGTGCTTTAATCCGTTCAGGCACATTACCGACAGATACCAATACGAATCCAACACGAATTAGTGCTTCACAATTAACGCTTGCTACCGAAGATATAAACGCTGCATTAATAAATGCATTTTATCAACTCGATATTCCTAACTTAAATCCATCATATGTTTTAAATGCATTTTCACCTCAAGATGCGACTTTAAATCCAAATACTTATATCAATACCTATCTGAGTTTTGGCTATATTCAACAATGGGCAAATGTATACCCTAAGAACAGCTTTGCTGATTTTACAAAGAATCTAAGCACAGATTTAAAAGATGGTTATCTTGATGCAAAAAAAATACGGGGTGACCAAAACACATTAACTTCGTTAGTGCCTCCAACACCAGATAATCTTGATCCCGCTAAAAATAATCTAATGTTTATTGGGGAGAATCAAAAAAGTGCAAGAGAGGCTTACGCTGCATCTTTAAAGCAAACAGTATTACAATTAGCAGATAACTACCGTCAAGCCGCCTTAAACCCTCAAGGTTATGCCTTACTGCAGCAAAAAACATATGCTGGAAATAGCCCTACTAGTAATGCAATAAATGCTTTTCGAGTTATCGGTGCTGGTGATTACCGCCGCGCTGTCGGTTTTTCAGATACAACCGAGACTTGTAATGGTTCTATTTACCCGTGTAAACAAGGCATAACAGGAATTAATATTGTAAATGCAAGCTTTCCTTCTATTGAATACTTAATAGGTAATTACAAAGATTCAACCAACAACTGTCAACTCAATATTCGGGCTGATGGGTGGTTAGAGCTTATTAAAGATGGAAAAATCTACAGCTCTAAACTAGACAGCGACAGTACCGATAACTTATTACAAGTAGATAAAGCCAATTTTGAATACCTATTAAATAGTAGCTCTACCGAACCAAACAACAGCACCCTACAATACAGTTTTGTTCAATTGAAAATCAAAGCAAATCAGGTATTAAGTGCCAGTGCTGGTTTGGATAGCCGAAAAGCACCTGATCAACTGCAAACAACACAGGTACAATGTAATTTCTAGTACTTTCTCATCCAGCACAGGCGATATTGCTCCAACTTTATCGCCTGTTTAAGCAATAAGCCAAAGAAAATCAAAATATAATTTTAACCAAAACTTCACATTTGATTATTACTATCTATTTCAACTAATTTTTCTAGTTGAAATCACATGAAATTTAAACTATTAATTTTGCCAGCTGTTATTTCTTTACTGATTGCTTGTGGCAATGACAATGACTCCTCTTCTAACAACATAACTCTACCCACTCCACAACTGCCAAAGACCGAACCTCCAGCTCTGCCACCAAGCAATCCTGTTGGTGAATTACTGGATGCAGGCGCCAAGGGAGATATTCGACAATTTGGTGGAGCAACGCGTTTAAAGAAAGAACGTACGCAAGCGATGAAAGATTCTTTAAGTGATAATACCGTTAAAAATGTCATCTTATTTATCGGCGATGGCACCAGTGATTCAGAAATTACTGCTGCCCGAAATTATGCAGAAGGTGCGGCAGGTTATTTTAAAGGCTTAGATGTATTACCATTTACAGGTAGCTATACAACTTACGCACTCGATAAAAATGGCAATATTGATTATGTGACAGATTCAGCAGCCTCAGCCACCGCATGGGCTTCTGGAATTAAAACCTATAATAATGCCCTAGGTTTGGATATTTATAAAAAGCATCATGCAACAATCTTGGAGCTTGCCAAGACAGCAGGTTTTGCAACAGGTAATGTCACTACAACTGAGTTGCAAGATGCCACACCTGCCGCTTTAGTTGCTCATATTAGTTCACGTAAATGCTATGGCCCAAATGAAACCTCTTCAAGCTGTACCGATAGCGCCCTAGAACGAGGTGGTTTGGGCTCGATCACAGAACAGCTTTTAACCGCTCGAGCAGATGTAACGTTGGGAGGCGGCAGAAAGACATTTTATCAGGTCGCTAAAGCTGGCCCTTTCCAAGGCAAAACCTTGCTTGAACGTGCAAAATTAGAAAATTATCGTATTGTTGAAGACCTCAAGTCTTTACAGGCGGTCGATCGTGCCGATCAAAATCAGCCACTACTCGGCCTATTTGCTGACGGGAATCTTCCTGTGATTTGGAGTGGCCCTAATACACAGCTGAATGGTCACAAAAAAGAAGCCGAGAGCTGTAGAGCAAATGCTGCTTTTAGTGCTTCTACACCACGCCTAGCAGAAATGACAGAAAAAGCAATCGAATTACTTAGACCAAATCCAAAAGGTTTCTTCTTGCAAGTCGAAAGCGGTTCGATTGATAAGCGGAACCATGCAGCAGACCCATGTGGCCAAATTGGTGAAACCGTACAGCTCGATGATGCCATTCAAGTCGCACTGAAATTTGCAAAAGAACATGTAGACACATTGATTATTGTTACTGGTGATCATGCACATACCAGCCAAATCATTCCAATCAAAGGTGAGAGTCCAGGCCAGACAGCCGCACTCAAAACTAAAGATGGTGTTGCAATGGCAATTAATTACGGTACGGCGCCAGAAGGTTCGAGCCAACATCATACAGGCGCCCAAGTCCGTATTGCGGCATATGGACCGCGAGCTGCCAATGTATCAGGCTTACTCGATCAAACAGATTTATTCTTCATCATGAAAGATGCTTTAGGCATTAAATAATATTCAATCTGCACCCTAACAACAGCCCTCCGAAGGCTGTTGTTTTTATTTGATATGTTATTTTCAACCTTATGATTTATTCTCACCTGCTATACTCAGCAAACATCTTTTATACGACTCAGTTAATGTCTTTAAAATATCAAGTCCCAACGATATTGATTTATTGCAGATTAGTTCTAGGTTTTCTTATTGTTGCTGTCACTCTCCTGCAACCCAACTTCTATGCCATTTATACCGTTGTATTTTTAACCCTAGGGCTTATCACTGATATCTTCGATGGCATCATCGCAAGGCATTTGGGTGTATCCAGTGAAAAATTACGTCGACTCGATTCTAATATCGACCAAGTCTTTTTTATTTGTGCAATTACCTCGATTTACCTACAGCAGCCTGATTTCTTTAAGCAACATCTTTGGGCGATTGTTATTTTAATTCTGTCGGAAGTTGCGATCTATATTGTAAGTTTCATTAAATTCCGGAAGGAAGTCGCTACACATAGTCTAGGCGCTAAAATTTGGACCTTATTTCTTTTTGCTCTCTTAGTACAAGTCACATTAACAGGTCATGGACAAATTTTATTTATTGTGGTTTTCTGGCTAGGAATACTGACACGGGCTGAAATTATCGCAATTATCTTAGTACTCAAACAGTGGCAAAATGACGTCCCCAGCCTAAAACAAGCCCTACGTATTCGAAAAGGTCTAGCTGTACAGAACAACCGCTTGTTTAATGGTTAAGGCAAGACCTACACGTTATTATTTTTTATAGTACCAATTCGGCAATTGAGTCTGTTTCAATTGCTTTCGATGCTCAAGGTAATTTGCATCATGCTTTTCCACTTCATTCCAAAACGCAGCACTATGATCAAAATGTTTGGTATGTGCCAACTCATGTACACAGACTGAGCGCACAATATGTTCTGGCATCAGTACCAATGCAGCATTCAACATGATGTCATGTTTAGAACTACAACTACCCCAACGCGTCTTTGGCTTACGGATACTACATTGTTGATATAATAAACCAATTTCTTGACTGGTCTGTGCTAGATATTCAGGTAAAAACTGTTTTGCATAAACCATGATAGCGGCTTGTAAAGCCTGCTCAGACTGTTCATGCCGAATCAGCAATTGTTGTTGTTCGAAATCAAACTTAAAAATATGTCGTTGCTGTTGTTGAATAATCCTAAAAGGCTGCACATGGTGAAACAATGTCAACGATTCAGGAAATGCCGTCGTTTGATTAAATTGCTGTTGTTGTTTGCCCCACGTTTCTATCAACCATTGTTCAGACTGATGCAGAAACTGCTGAATCTGTCGTTTGCTACAGAACAAAGGAACTGTGAGGCGAATACCTGTTGGCTCAACACGCAAGCGCAAATTTCTTGCCCTTGCATGTCGAACAACTTTAATTTCAGGTAACAGCGTTTCTAATGAAACTAATGGCATTATTGTGCTGTACGCTCTTCGATACCACTGTCAGTTGCAACAACAGCAATGGTTGCTGGATTTAATGCAAAGATACCATTGGTCACAACGCCTGGAATGTCGTTAATGGTCTTTTCCAACTCAATCGCATTTAGAATATTCAGATTAAACACGTCTAAAATCACATTCCCATTATCGGTTACAACGCCTTCACGATAAACAGGATCACCGCCTAGTGCAACAATTTTACGAGCCACTGCAGAACGCGCCATTGGAATCACTTCAACAGGAAGTGGGAAATCACGTCCTAACTGATCTACCCATTTTGAATCATCTACGATACACACAAATTTCTTTGCAATTGAGGCAACAATTTTTTCACGGGTTAATGCCGCACCACCACCTTTGATCATATGCATGTGACGGTCAATTTCATCAGCACCATCAACATAAGCATCTAAACCACCGACAGAGTTCATATCGACCACTTCAATGCCCAGTTTTTTTAGACGGTCAGCTGTTGCAGTTGAACTTGCTACGGCTGCTTCTAGTTGCAATTCAGGCAATAAATCAATTAAAAAATTAACGGTACTTCCTGTTCCTACGCCCAAAATGCCGCCTTTAGGCAAATGTTTCAAGGCTGCTTTGGCCGCAGCTTGTTTTTTTTCATCTTGGGTTGCATATAGACTCATGACTTCACTCAACTATTTTGACATTTGCTTTAAGAAAACAGCGCAAATGCACAGGGGTTTGCTACAATGATTGCCTATTTTAAACTGTTATAGGGAAGATGAACATGCTGTCTCGTGTGGTACGACAAATTTTACAAGCAACGGTTTATGATGTTGCGATTGAAACACCGCTTGAAGCAGCTCCACGAATTAGTCAGAAAATTAATAATAACATTCGATTTAAACGTGAAGATTTACAACCTGTATTCTCTTTCAAGCTACGCGGTGCCTACAACCGCATTAGCCAACTACCAAAAGATCAACTCGATCGCGGTGTAATTTGTGCATCTGCTGGCAACCATGCCCAAGGCGTTGCACTGTCTGGAAAAAAACTAGGCATCCCTGCCATTATTGTTATGCCAAGCACGACACCTGATATTAAAGTTCAGGCAGTTAAACGTTTAGGCGGTCAAGTTGTGTTACATGGCGATAGTTTCGATGTTGCCAATAAATACGCAAAACAACGTGCAGAAGATGAAGGTTTGGTGTTTATTCCACCTTATGACGATGAACTGGTGATTGCAGGTCAAGGCACAATTGCCAATGAATTACTGCGCCAATGGCGTGATGTTGAATATGTGTTCGTTGCAGTTGGTGGTGGCGGACTCATTGCTGGTGTTGCAGCATATTTGGGCGAAGTTGCACCACACGTCAAAGTAATTGGTGTTGAATACGAAGAATCTGCATGTTTAAAAGCAGCACTTGAGTCAAATGAACGTGTGATTTTACCGCATGTTGGTCTATTTGCCGATGGTACGGCTGTTGCTCAAATTGGCGAATTGCCATTTGATGTGATCCGTTTACGGAAGTCTGATAATTCAGGCCCAATCGTTGAGCCAGATATTGTCACTGTAGATACAGATGAGATTTGTGCTGCGATTAAAGATACTTATGATGAGAATCGCAGTATTGTTGAACCTTCTGGTGCAATGGCATTGGCAGGTATTAAAAAATATGTCGCTGAGCATCAATTGACTGATAAAAACATGGTGTCAATTGTTTGTGGTGCCAACATGAACTTTGACCGTTTACGTTATATCGCAGAACGTACCGAGTTGGGTGAACGTCGTGAAGCAATCTATGCTGTGACAATTCCTGAGCAAAAAGGCGCCTTCCTGCATTTCTGCCGTGCCCTACAAGGTCGTAACATCACAGAGTTTAACTACCGTGCCAGTGATAGTAGTCTCGCTCAAGTCTTTGTCGGGATCAGCCTGAAAGGCGGTGAAACCGAACGTCATGAAATTCACGAGATGTTGAAACAACAATATGAAGTCGATGATCTGTCTGATGATGAAGTTGCGAAACTACATATCCGTTATTTGATCGGTGGTCATGCAAATATCGAACATGAGCGTTTATTCCGCGTTGAGTTTCCAGAACGTCCTGGTGCTCTGCTAACGTTCTTGGAACGTTTAGGCCCAACCCATAACATTACCCTATTCCATTACCGCAACCACGGTGCAGCAGAAGGTCGTGTTCTGGTTGGCTTACAAGCAACCGATGCAAAGCAAAATCCAGATGGCTTAGTCGAAACATTGGAAAAGATCACTTATCCATATGCTGAAATCAGCAATAATATTGGATATAAGCGTTTTCTTAAATAAGTTTTAAACTACTTGAAAGCCGACCTAGTGTCGGCTTTATTTTTAATCGATATTTTGCTTATCCATGTGCAGCGCAAACAAAATCATTACAAATAGAAAGTTATTCCATCTTAAAATGAATAAAAAGACATTTTTATCATTTAGTTAAGGACAGTTATGGCACAGTTTGCAGTCATTGGTTTAGGTAGTTTTGGGGCAACTGTTGCATTAGAGCTGACTAAATTGAATCATGATGTCATTGGGATTGATACGATCAAACGTAATGTCGAAAGCTTGGCTGACCGTATTACACACGCAGTAATTGCCGATGCCACCGATGAGCATGTCCTAGAAGAACTGAATATCCAAAATTGCGATGCTGTTGTAGTCGCAATTGGTGAAGATATTGAGGCCAGTATCCTCTGTGTTTTAAATCTCAAAAATCTCGGTGTTGAGAAAATTTTAGTCAAGGCTAAAACCAAAGCACATCATACGATCCTCTCCCATTTAAATGTCAGCAAGATTATCCATCCTGAAGAAGATATGGGTGTCCGAGTTGCTCAAGCCTTAAATTACCCTATGGTGAGCCGTTATATGGCGTTAGATGATGATCATTACATTGTCAAAGTTCCTGTGCATGAAAAGCTCAACAATGTAAATTTATCTGGCATCTTAAAACAAGAGCCGAATATCAAGCTGCTGCTACTAAAACGAGATCAACAGATTCACTACGAAACAGATGCAAGTTTTACCCTACAAACGGGTGATGTCCTGATTTTAGAAGGCTCACTCAGCCATCTTAGAAAACTTTCTGGATGTTTCGCATAATATGGCATTTAAAATAAACTCTCAGAAGATTTTTAATCTCAGCCCGCCATCTTTACTGGCAATTGGGTTTCTTAGCTTTATTATTATTGGCACGATACTGCTAAAAATGCCGATTGCAAATAAAGGCAATGTCAGCTGGATGGACGCTTTATTTACAGCAACTTCGGCCGTGACCATTACTGGCCTATCCGTGGTTAATCTGAATGAATCATTTAATCATCTCGGGCAGTTTATTATTCTTCTGTTGATTCAATCAGGTGGTTTAGGCTTTATGACCTTTGCCATCTTGGCTGCATTGAGTCTCGCACCTAAACTCGGCTTAAAACAACAAATGATGGCGCAAGATAGCTTGGGTCAAACCAGCCTATCCAAAGTGACCTTCGTTGCCAAAGGTGTGGTGCTATATACCCTATTTTTTGAGTTGATTGGCGTCATTATCCTGACAGCCTCCTTTGCGCCAATGTATGGTTTTGGTCGCGGGCTTTATTATGCTGTTTTCTATAGCGTTTCAGCTTTTAATAATGCAGGTTTTTCCTTATTTGATAACAGTCTGATTAACTTTCAAAGCCACTATCTGATTTGTCTCACCATCAGCATGTTATATACCCTAGGTGGAATCGGCTTCTTGGTTCTGATTGATGTTAAGCAAAATAAACGTTGGAGCAAGTTGACCCCAAACAGCAAACTGATTCTGAGTACCATCGCAATTTTAAATCTTGTTGCATTTATCTTAATTTGGTTATTAGAGTCCAACAACCCTCTCACGCTCGGTTCAATGGGCCTTGGTGAACAAGCCATGAATGCTTGGTTCCAAGCAACTGTGCCACGTTCGTCAGGGTTTAACACCATTGATACAGGTTCAATGGAACATAGTACGGCTTTATTGACCATGTTGTTGATGTTTATTGGTGGTGGTTCACTCAGTACCGCAGGTGGCATTAAAGTCGGTACTTTTGTGATCTTGCTGCTCTGTGTGATTTCATTTCTACGCCGTAATGAAGAAATTCGTATTTTCAATCACTCAGTTTCACAAGAAACGACTTATAAAGCACTTGCAGTGACCGCAATCACAGGCATGTTGGTCTTTGTCGGCTGTTTTATCATTTTCCTACTTGAACCCAAATTAGATGTGCTCGACCTAATGTTTGAAGTAGTCTCTGCAGCATGTACAGTTGGTCTATCTCGTGGCGTAACTAGTGAGTTACATGATGGCAGTTTATTTGTTCTGAGTTTACTGATGTATACAGGACGGCTTGGGCCATTAACACTGGCCTATTTAATTGCGACACCGAAAAAGAGTCGCCTAAAACACGCCAATGCCAATATTCAGATTGGATAATGATCAACAGGCTGTTGAATCACAATCACTTGTCGACAAATTTCATCGCTTTGACGTTGTTGTTCAAACACAGTTTTAGACATCACGTCAAAATGGTCACAGAAACTAATTTCCTGTTCATCGATTGAATAAATCAAGGACTGATTCCCCATACCTTGTAATGTGTCATAAAATACAATCACGAAGTGACCTTGTTCAAAAGCTAGCTGAATCTCTGAATAAGTTAAAGCAGCCTGAACTGGAATCTGAAGGCTTTGTGCTTCAAGATAAATATGCTTTTCTTTTTCATCAATGTTGGGATCAGGAGCTGTATAGAACGATACTTCAAAGCCTATTTTTTTCAGTGCCACAGCCAAAGCAATGGTGAATGTTCCGTCTTCTCGGTCATGGCCACATAAGCGAATCAGGTCAGCAATATCAATATGAGGATGATATTGCTTTAGGATAAGCCAAACTGCAAACACACCACAATTTGCTTCAAGCAGCAATAATGATTCTGGAATGTTTAAACTCATTTAATACCAGTTCATTAAAGATACACCCAAGCCGACATAGGTTGCTCGGTGGTTATAATCAATCAAACTTTCGCCATAGCCATCAAATATTTGCAAATGACCACGTAATTTATCTTTAATTGGGAAAGCCCAGTCAAACTGAACCGCTCCGTGCGAACGATCTCCGCCTTTCAATGAATGACGTAACATCAAAGAAAAGTCGTTATCGCCTTTACGGTAGAATGCCGTCAGATCACCACGACCGATATAATCTTTAATATCTGGATTATTATCATCTTTGGCTTCTTCTTCTACCCGATACCAAGGACGAACCATCAAGGCGAAATTATCTTTTTCAAACCCAAGATTAAAAATGACACGGTTCCAACTACGTGATAATGGATCTGAACGACCATTGGATTGGTGGTTCAAGGTCACCCCAAGCAAACGTGCATTGAGACCTAAAACCTCATAGTTGGTTCTGAACATCAAACTTGCTTCAGGCTCATAATTGGTCTCGCGAAATGGGCGCGACTCTTCCGAATTATATACTTGCCAACGAGATGACTGAGTATAACCCACCCAAAGATCACCATTATCACCAAAAATATTTTCCCAAGCCTTGGTCTTAAAGGAAAGCTGAAACTTGGCTTCACTCGACTTTAAGTCTTGCTTCTCTTTGACCGTATTTTCTGGATTTGGACTACTTGGAAATTCATTTTTATCACTGGTCCAAAACACGGGAAGCAAATAAACAGGTTGATAAGCACGAATGTTCCACACACCAAGCTTACTTTCTTCAGATAACTCCCAACGACGATCCAACAAAGAAACATTTGGATCAAACTTCGGTGCAGCACCTAACAAATGCAAATCACTTACTTTTTGAACCACTTTGTCTTTTAAAGATTCAGGCTTGGCTTTTTCATTAGACTCAACCACAGGCATCGCTGCGGCAACCACAGGTGCGGCATCCGTCTGAGCTTGTGTTGGAATAATGACAGGTGCTTTATACAGGCTATCATAACAAGCCAAGCGTTCAGCATTTGCAGCCAAAGCCACACATGCTTCAACACTCGCAGGGCTTGTCGGTGCTGTAGATTGTGCATTCGCCAACGATGTCGTTAAAGAGCCAAGTATAGCCATAATACTGAGCTCCAAATGACTACGTTCAAAAGATTTGAACGCCATAGATTTCTCCAATTTTTATTTTAATTGACTTGCTGAATACTGAATCCAAGTTTCTGCAATTCTTCACGTTTCGCAAATGGCGCAACCACGGCTTTCACAGGTTTTTGAGCCAATAGATATTGCTTCGCAACACGCTGTAAATCATCCAAGTTCACGTTGAGTAGACGCTCACGTAAGATTTTACGGAATTTTGGTGTACGCGCATGCAACAAGGCATAACATGCAGTAATTGCTTCCCCGGCTGGTGAACCCGGTTTATCCATACCAGCCACTAAACCTAGAATTGCTTCTTCCAGTTGATGTGGTTGTTGTTCAGTATTCAATAACCATTGCACACTGGCTTCAAAATCATTAAATGTTTCTGCTAAACGCGGATCACGATAGCTATAGAAACGGAACGAGCACGCATTGCCATCATAGCTAGCTCCACCACCATATGCGCCACCTTTTTCACGAATCGCACTATGTAAAAAGCCATTACGCAAATAAGCAGCCAATACCATTAAAGGTGCCGCATCAGGATGCGCGACATCGACTGCTTGATAAGCAGATGAACAGAATTGGACATTGGCTTGAATCAACCATGCTTCATCGTCGTTGGTATTGACCTGTTCTACTTGCGTTAAAGTGACAGGTGCTTTATCAACAACCAGCTTATCCCAAACATTTTGAACTTCTTCAACTAAACGATCGGATTGATGTTCTTCACATACCAATAAGAATTGTTTAGGTGCTTGCAGCAACTGACGATGAATCGACTGTAATTCAGTAATCAATGCTTGATAAGCAGCATCATCTTGATCAATTTTCGCAACCAAGTCACTAAGCCAGTTTAATGCGCCTAAACCCGTATTGTGATAATCACGGCGAGCAAGTGCACTCATTTGACGTGAAGCCGCTTGCATCGCATAACTATGACCAGAACCAGACAAACGTGATTGCCAACGCGTTTTACGCTGTTGCAATAACTCGATAATGCGGTCTTTTTCATCAAAACGAAGTTGTTCAAATGCCAATTTTAATAATTGAATGGCATCCAGCTTTTGCGTCAGTGATTTGGTCGTTAAAGTCAGCCATGCACTGATACGGTCTTTATCATCGACCTTACTGCGCAATGATGCCCCCATACCTAAACCACCACTTACTGCGGTTTGGATTTGCTGGAATTCCAAATAATCGTACTCACCCGCACCAACCTCTCCCATTAGAATTGAGAGTAAATTGAAGTATGGAGATTGTACGATTTCATCAGGAATCTGGATCAACACTTGTTGGTAGTAAATACCATTGGTTCCTGCATGATACAGATTCAATGGTGTATCTAAACCATTGCAAATAATTTCACGTAGTTGACCTTGCACAATTTGCAGTTCAGCAGGCACATCTTCCAAACCAACTTTTGGTAGCAATTCAAGGTCATCTGGTGTGTCTTGACGTTGCTTCAATGCAGCCGTTTTTTCCTGAATCTCAACTTTCTGTTCGTCAGTTAAATGGGCTGTGATCTCAGCCAAACGAGCCTGTTCAGCCTGTTGCTCTTTCACCGATTTCGTTGCATCAGGTACTAAAGTCATTTGTACGCGGTGTGGATTATCCAACAAGTGGGTTTGAATCAAGTTTGATAACCACATTGGGTCTTTCAGTTCTTCTTTCACCTGCTCAATCGCAGAGTCGACATCCCAGACATGAACTGGATCGCTGTGATGAATCGCACTGCCTAGTCCATTCAGAATCAGACTTAGACCATACGGTGTACCATCACCATTGATTTCACGTTGATGTAATTCAATCTGGTGAAGAATTGCATCGACAAAATCAGTATCTACTGGCTTAGAAGCAACATCTTTTAGAATATCAAGAATGCCATTTTTAAATATTTCTGCATGTTCAGCATTAGAGCCTTGAACGCCACAGTAGAATGTCATTTCAAAGTTGCTGTCATCAACACCCATTAAAGGACCTGTTGATTGTGCATAGCCACAAGTTTCTAAGTAATGGCGTAAAGGTGAAGCAGAATTTTCTAATAGAATTCCCTCAACCAAACGCATACCTAGACGTAATTTAGTATCACTGGTTTCAGGTAATAACCATGACATAACATGGTAAGTCTTATCTTTCAGATCTTCACTATCGACCGCATAGCTTTCAGTCACTTCAACAGGTGCAGTTAAACGCTTCTCTGGTTTTGAATATAAAGTTGTCCCTTGAGAAAACTTATGTAGAGCTAGTTTCTCAAATTGCTCTTGTAAGTCATACGCATTTTGATTGCCAAAGGTCATGAACACGGCATTACTTGGGTGATAGTGAACTTTATAGAAATCCACCAATTGCTCATAGCTTAGGTCTGGAATATCTTTAGGATCACCACCAGAGTTGTAGTGGTAAGTCGTTTCTGGGAATAAATGATGTGCAAGTTGATGATATAACTGATCTGAAGGAGAGCTCATTGCTCCTTTCATCTCATTAAACACTACACCTTTATAAACCGCTTGATCATTTTCCAGCTCAATGCGAATGCCTTCTTGCGCAAAGTCCAAAGGATTCAAATTCGCGGCAAAGGCAGCATCTAAATACACAGACAATAAGTTTTGAAAGTCTTTTTTGTTCTGTGTTGCAAAAGGATATGCTGTCCAATCCGCTGCTGTGAATGCATTCATAAATGTGTTCAATGAACGGCGGATCATCAAAAAGAACGGATCACGTACAGGGAACTTTTCTGAACCGCAGAGTGCCGTATGCTCTAAAATATGTGCAGCACCTTTGGAATCCATCGGCTGCGTTCTAAACGCCACCAAGAATACATTTTCGTCATGGGTTGTGGCTAAATGGTAGTGAACTGCACCAGTCACTTTGTGCTTATATTCTGAAACTTGAATATCGAGTGCTTCTACATGGTGTTGACGTAATAGCTGAAACGCGGGATGTGTCGTTTGAGTAATGCTTTCAGTAACATCTACAGTCATGTGATCTCCAATTTATCTCTATTAAATTCATTACAATTGATTATAGAGAGTCTACCGAAGAATACGTATCGATATCCATGTAAATTACTCTATTTTTGTAGAAAAATGCAGCGCCTAAATCAAAACGCCGTTTGATAAAATCTTGTAAAAATTACGATGTGTTGACACGATAGATTGATATCCCCGACTTTGATAGAACTGAGCCGCTTGTGCTGTATCAGTAAATAAATCAAGCCGCTCAAAATAAGTCTTTGCGTATTGTTCGATATGTCCCAATAAATGCGTACCAATCTGATTAGCGCGATAGTCTGGATGGACATAGAAACGACCTAAGCGCCCAACTTGCTGCGATTCGGCAAAAGGATCTTGATTCAATCCACCTACAGCAATCAAACGATCATGCTGATCATACACAACAAAAAGTGCTTCCCCGATCTGATCAAAACAATTGGTACCAGATTGAAAATCTTGTTTTAATCTATTTAAGAAGCGAAAGCCCTCACGTTCTGAATATTGGATCAAAACATCGATTTGCGCAGGCAATTCTAGGCTTCTTTCAATTCTCAACTGATGTAGCTTCATCTTCTTTCCTTCATTTCATTACGAATCCACCCTTTACTGAATTTTCTTCAACAAACTACTGTAATCCGTAGCATTCGTGTAAACTTTGCTTTTTGATTTTTACTGTGATGATAAACATGGCAACTGTTGATCTTTTTGCAATTGGTAATGCACTCATTGACCAAGAATTTAAGGTTTCAAATGAGTTTCTAACGCAACAGGGATTGCCAAAAGGCACAATGCATTTGGCCGATGGTGAAACACAGGCAAATTTATATCAAAAATTACAAGATACTCAAAGCTACAAGGGCCAAGCCAGTGGTGGTTCAGCAGCGAATACAACCGTTGCTTTTAGTGCCTTAGGTGGTACTGCACTTTATGGCTGTCGTGTAGGTAATGATGAACTCGGTCGCATTTATTTAGACGGCTTAAACGAAGCAGGCATCACAACCACAACACAATCAATCAGTGAAGGTGTTACAGGTACTTGTATGGTTCTGATCAGCCCAGATTCAGAACGTACCATGCAAACCTATCTCGGTATTACCGCTGAATTATCCGATGAACAAATCGACTTTGAACCGCTTAAAACCGCAAAGTGGCTGTATATCGAAGGTTACTTATCAACCAGCGATACCGCTCGTGTTGCAGTTAAACAGGCACGTGAACTGGCTAAAGCACACGGTGTTAAAATTGCATTATCACTGTCTGATCCTGCAATGGTGCAATATGCACGTCAAGGTTTAGTCGAACTCTTAGATGATGGCGTAGACTTGTTATTCTGTAATGAACAAGAAGCACTCATGTTTACCGAAACAGACAATCTTGATGCTGCGATTGAAAGCCTAAAATTAAAGAATCAACATATTGTGATTACTCAAGGCGCTAAAGGTGCTGTGATTGTTGATCAAGCACACCACTTCCATGTCAATGGTCGTGCTGTTGAAGCTGTGGATACCAATGGTGCTGGCGATGCGTTCTCAGGCGCGTTTTTATATGCAATCAATGCAGGTTTAAGCTTGGAAGCTGCAGCACAACTTGCTATTTTGATCTCAAGTGAGGTGGTTGCTCAATATGGACCACGTTTAAGCGTAGAAAATTACGCTAAACTGTTTAAACAATTCCAGAAAGCTCAACAGGAATGTGCATAACATGGAAAAGATTTGCATGACTGAAGAAGTCCCTGAGCGTGAGTCTCGTGCATACGACACCATGAAAGGGACCACGATTTTTATTACTCAAAAAGATGGCAGCTTCTATGCCTATCAAAACGTTTGCCCACACTTGCAAACCGAACTTGAGTATTTAGAAAATCAATTCTTGGATCAAGATAAAGAATACATTCAGTGTTCTACCCATGGTGCACTGTTTTCAGTCGAAACAGGCGAATGTATTTCAGGCCCTTGTCTAGGTGAATTCCTTGAGAAAGTAAATTTGGAAGTCCACTCAGATGGTGGTATCTATATTGATTAAGCCATAGATCATGAATTCTGCGATGACTGAGTTTTTCCTCAATTACTACCTGATGCCATTTCATATGAGCGTCGTGGCTCTAATTGTGCTCAGCATTGCAGAAACCATCGGTATTGTGATTGGTTTACGTCCAAGTCATTTGGTGAAAAAACTAACACCAGAATGGTTACTCAACTCTCCTCTGCTGGATGTTAAGTTTTCCAAATACCTGATCTTTGTATTCTTATTGATCAACTTTAGCTTTGCAGGCTATTTTTTAGAACTCTCGTTCTTTGCGTTACAGCACTACTTTATTTCCCCTTATTATTTATTTGTTCCCGCTTTAATTATTGATATTTTCTTTACGGTATTTATGATTCATTGCTTGGACCAAGTCATCAAACCTAAGGTGATTCATACCCACACTAATTTGGTCGGACGTTTAGCCACCATTTCAACAGGCAATGCACGCCCAGGCTTTTCAGCGCAAGCACGTGTCCGTGATGAATTTGGTCAATTGTATTATGTACAAGTCGAACCTGAATACGGCGAACTCGAATTGCAATCACAAGTGTTATTGATTAGCCAAAAATCCAATTCACACTATCTCGCCAAGAAAATCTCACTGTCGAATAATTTGTTTACACCAGACTAAATTTTGATTAAATAAAGCTCTTTTTTGCATAAAACCCACAAAATTACACTTTGTTACAAATATATGGAGCAAAAGTTTTGAATTTAGCTCTTCCCTTCTCGTTGTTTTCATGATCTCACTGGCACAAAAAATACAACAGTGATACCCATCACATTTTTTAGAATAATCTCTACCTATACACTAGGTTTTATAGAGTAGTCATTGTGAGAATTATTTAATTATGTAAGCAAATTGATAAGTTATTGTATATATTATTTATTTTATATTCATACTATTTTAGTTGGTTTAATATTTATTTAACTCAATATAAACCCTATCTTTTTAATCAGATTAATAATTATAAATACAACTGTTTTAATCAGGTTTAAAAAACAATTCCGATTATTTTAGTTGGTTAAAATAATTATTTTAAATATTTTAATAAAAACAATTCATCCATATGATTTAAAACAAATATTTAATTTTAAATTATTTAAAATTACTAAAGGTTTATTTTCAATGAATTTTATTTAATAATGTTTTACATCTTCTTTAAATATGAGGCTAGGTTCTATGAACACGAGTTCTCAAGATCCAAATCGGCGACTCATCAGAGAAATCACGATTATTCTTATTATTAAAGTTGTACTTCTCTTGGTGATTAAACACATCTGGTTTGATGCGCCAACGATTCCAAAAGATTTTAACAATGAAGTTGCCGAGCGTATTGCTGGTGACATGTCCAAAACTCAGGAGACACGTTGATGATTTCTGAAAGCGTGGTCGATCTTTCGCGGTTCCAATTTGCAATGACCGCAATGTATCACTTTCTTTTCGTCCCTCTAACTTTAGGTCTGGCTTTTATTCTTGCCATCATGGAAACCACCTATGTGATTTCAGGCAAAGAAATTTATAAAGACATGACCAAGTTTTGGGGGAAACTCTTCGGGATTAACTTTGCCTTAGGTGTAACCACTGGTCTGACTATGGAATTCCAGTTCGGTACCAACTGGGCTTATTATTCTCACTATGTAGGCGATATTTTCGGGGCACCGCTTGCAATTGAAGGCTTGATGGCTTTCTTCCTAGAATCCACCTTTATTGGTTTATTCTTCTTTGGCTGGGATCGTCTCTCTAAAGTACAGCACTTAGGTGTGACTTGGTTGGTGGCGATTGGCTCGAATATGTCTGCCTTGTGGATTCTCATCGCCAACGGTTGGATGCAAAACCCTGTCGGTGCTGCATTTAATTACGAAACCATGCGTATGGAATTGGTGGACTTTGGTGCGCTGATTTTTAACCCTGTGGCACAAGTAAAATTTGTACACACGGTTTCTGCGGGTTATGTCACTGGTGCAATCTTTGTACTCGCCATCTCAAGCTATTACTTATTAAAGAAACGTGATTTACCTTTTGCTCGTCGCTCATTCGCCATCGCTGCAATTTTCGGTTTAGCATCAACTTTATCTGTGATTCTACTCGGTGATGAGTCTGGTTATGAACTCGGTGACGTTCAAAAAACCAAACTTGCTGCCATCGAAGCTGAATGGCATACCGAACCTGCACCTGCTGCATTCACCTTATTTGGTCTCCCAAATCAGCAGGAAATGCGTACCGACTACGCCATTAAAATCCCTTATGTCATGGGGATTATTGCAACACGTTCTACCGATAAAGAAGTGACTGGCTTACGTGACTTGATGAAAGAACACGAAGTGCGTATCCGTAATGGTATGGTGGCCTATAGCGAGTTGGAAAAACTTCGTGCAGGTGACCGCTCTCCAGAACTATTAGCTTCATTTGAGAAAAATCAAAAAGACTTAGGTTATGGCCTACTCTTGAAAAAATATTCTCCAAATGTGGTTGATGCGACTGAAGAACACATCCAAGCTGCAACTAAAGATACCATTCCAAACGTCGCAGCATTGTTCTTCTCTTTCCGTGCCATGGTTGCTTCTGGCTTCCTCATGCTGTTGCTATTCCTGTTCGCGACTTGGGCTGTGGCAAAACGTAATGCCGAAGATAAACCTTGGTTACTCAAATTTGCTTTGTTTGCTCTCCCTCTCCCATGGATTGCAGCTCAAACAGGTTGGTATGTAGCTGAAGGTGGTCGTCAGCCTTGGTCGATTGGTGAAATCTTACCGACACACCTCTCTGCATCAAGCGTCAGCGCTGGTGATGTGTGGGGTTCAATTATCGCGCTTGCAGCGTTCTATACCGTACTGCTGATTATTGAAATGTACTTAATGATCAAATTTGCTCGTTTAGGTCCAAGTTCTTTGCATACTGGTAAATATCATTTTGAAAAACTAGAAGCAAAAATTGGGGAGGCTCAATCATGATCGAATATGAACTCCTAAAAATTATCTGGTGGGTCTTGGTTGGTGTACTACTGATTGGCTTTGCACTTACCGATGGTTTCGATATGGGCTCAATGGCACTGATGCCATTTGTAGGTAAAACTGACTCTGAACGTCGTGCTGCAATCAATACCATTGCGCCGCACTGGGACGGTAACCAAGTCTGGTTTATTACCGCAGGTGGTGCACTGTTTGCTGCTTGGCCAATGGTCTATGCGGTTGCCTTCTCTGGCATGTATTGGGCCTTGCTACTCGTTTTGTTTGCTCTGTTCCTGCGACCCGTCGGTTTCGACTATCGCTCTAAATTAGAGAATACCCAATGGCGTACCTCTTGGGACTGGGGCCTATGTATCGGTGGTGCGGTGCCTGCACTGGTGTTTGGTGTGGCATTCGGGAACTTGTTCCTCGGTGTACCATTTAGCTTAGATGACACTTTACGTTCGCAATATACTGGTAGCTTCTTTGCACTACTGAATCCGTTTGCTCTGATTTGCGGTATCGTCAGCTTATCAATGCTATGTGCGCATGGTGGTGCTTGGCTGATGCTACGTACTGATGGCAATTTGCATAACCGCTCTGCAAAAGCAACACAAATCATGGCAATCGTGTTCCTTGTGTGCTTCTTGGCTGCGGGTGCATGGTTATTGTTTGGCAATATCTCAGGTTATAGCTATGCAACTGCGGTCAATACCAATGCTGCACTGAATCCACTTGCGAAAGATGTGGTGACCAATGCCAATCATGGTTGGTTAAATAACTATACAACGTATCCGATCACCATGGCTGCGCCTATCGTTGCGATCCTCGGTGCGCTATTGGTAATTGTCACTGCAGCGAAACATAAAGCGGCTGTGAGTTTTACAGGTACAAGCCTGATGATTGTTGGTGCAATTCTCACTGCTGGTTTTGCCTTGTTCCCATTCTTATTACCATCAAGCATTGACCCAACTTCAAGCTTGACCATGTGGGATGCTGTTTCTAGTCATAAAACCCTTGGTGTAATGACCGTTGCTGCATGTATCTTCGTTCCGCTCATTTTGATCTATACCTCTTGGTCGTATTACAAAATGTGGGGTGTCATCACCAACAAACATATCGAAGAAAATTCACATAGTTTGTATTAATCAGGAGATATGACATGTGGTATTTTGCATGGATTCTAGGTGTCTTGATGGCATGTTTCGCAGGTGTACTCAGTGCGCTTTATATCGAACATCATCAAGATTTAGATGAGGAATAATAGAATGGCTGAAGCAATGACAACACCGAAGAATAGTAAAGCGCAAGTACTTGCAATGACCATTTCGTTTTTGTTGGCATTGCCGCTTGCTGCTATTTTACTGGTACATCCATCACTGATGTTGGATGCCAACGGACACTATAATCATAGCTTACTGATGTTGGTGATGATTGGTATTTCTGGTGGTTTCGTGCATGGGGTTGGGTTTATACCAAGATTCTGGTTATGGAAATGGCTGTTTAGTCCTTATATCGCTTGGCCATTAATGGTGTTGGGATATTTTATCTGGATTGGAAATTAATTTCTGTGCCACCAACAAAAAGAGGAAGCCAATGAGCTTCCTCTTTTTTTATATAACCATTAAAACTTAAAGGATACAGAACCCGTTACACTACGCGGTGCACCAAAGGTTTGATTTGACGTATTCAAACGATAGGTTTTATCTGTAATATTATTGAGATTTAACCCCACCGTTAACTCTGGACTGATTTGATACTTAGCCATAGCATCAACCAACGTAAAAGCTTTCTGACCATTGCTATCACGAGCAAAGCCATCCATATCATAACTACTATAAATTTTACTCTGCCATGTCACGCCAGCGCCAATACTCAGCTTGTCTAAATCACCAGAAAACTTATAAGTACCAAAGAGCTTAAACTGATCTTTTGGAATATCGGTATTGATGCGATCTCCTTTTTCTTTGGTTTCTGAATAAGTATATCCACCATTTAGATTCAGATTAGGTAGCACTTCTCCTGAAATCGCAGCCTCAAAGCCTTTTGTTTTCGCGCCTTTTGCTGAACGGTAATATGTAGTCCCTGCAACTGCGCCAGGCACTTCTTCACTGGTTGTATATTTACCTGCATCAACAGCAACATTATCCATATTCGATTGGAATAAAGCCAAACTGGTATTTACACGACCCGAAAAAAGCTCGCCTTTAATACCTAACTCATAGCTATCACCTTCTTTAGGATCCAGCAATTTCATTTGATAGTCTTTATTCGCCTGTGGCGAGAAGATACTGGTATAGCTACCATAAACCGCCCATTCAGGTGTGAGATCAAGAACAACCCCTGCATAAGGCGTAAACTGATCATCAATTTTAATTTTTGTTCCGTTATTTTTATTACCAGATTCGGCATAATAATCGATGCTCGAAACACGTCCACCCAATATAACTTTCAAATTATCAAGAAGATTTAAACGAGTTGCCAAATAGCCGCCATATTGCCTAAATTGCAGTACTGAATTTCCTGTACTTGCCGCAGTATATAAACCAGTAGGCTGTGCTGTATAACCATTCCAGGTTTTGATATTAATTGCGCCTGTTTCACCCATAACCCGATTGTAATAAGGATCATTTTGGTCTACATCCTGAAAGTTTGCACCTAGCATCAGCTCATGTTCACGACCGAAAAGTTGATATGGTCCAGTCACGCCCAAATCGACAGAATGTTCAACAGGTTTAGTATGCTGATAACCAGCAGTCACAGTTGATGTGTTTTTTTCATAATCAGTGTAATAAACAGGTTTACCATCAGCGCCAATGACCTGTACACGCTTCCCATCTTGCGTCTTATAAACGCCAGATGTATTTGACCCAATCACACCATAAATGCTTTCTGTATCGGTTGTCGCAAAATTATAATTTGCATTCAACTTCCAACGATTTTCAAACTCATGTTGCAACTGCGCAAATGCATTTAGACTATCGGTATGAGTATAAGCCCATCGTGGGGCTGAGTTGTCCTTGCGTCCCATTGGAGAAAGAATATTCTTCGCATCAAAATTTGCGTAAGCGTGGATACTCTGACCATCACTTTCATTACGGCTTAATGATGTACCAATACTTAAAACAGTTTTATCACTTAAATCAGCATCCACCACTCCATATAAAATGGTTGATGCAGCGTCACCCCATTTCTGCCAGCTATCACCTTGTTGATGTGCTGCGACAACACGACCACGAATACTCCCCGATTCATTCAATGCTTGAGAGGCATCAATTTCACTCCGCCACGTATTCCATGAACCATAGCTCACCTTGGCAGATGATTGAGCATTTGCTGTAGCATGCTTGCGGTTAAAATTAACACTGGCGCTTGGCAAACCACTGCCATTTAACAAGCCAGTTGCCCCCTTAACAACAGTAATATTTTCAAAAATAGCAGTATCAATATTACTGAGTGCAGTGTTACTACGACCTTCTATCGCTGGACTCGACAACAACCCGTCAATCTGAAAGTTAATAATTTTAGAGCCACGCGAATAATACGAGGTATATTCACCACCTGTTCCCCAAGCAGATGTCGCACCATAACTTTGACGATATATACCAGGAACCTGATCAAGCACCCCAGATACACTTGTCAGATTTTGATCTTTCATTTGTTGTTCGGTAATCACACTCACAGACTGCGGTGTTTCTTTTAAAGATAAATCCAGTTTGGTTGCTGATTTTGATTTTTTTACGGTATATGCAGAAGCTTCGTGATCAGCTTTAAGATGAATAACGGGTAACACATCTGATTTGTTTGAATTTTCTGATATATCACCAGCCCAAACCATGCTTGTAGAACTACCAAGCATGCTTAACATAATCGCTGTATATAAATTGTGGTGCTTCATAACTCCCCCGAGTATGTAATATTTTTTTACATAATACATAAACGATAATAATTATCAATAGCATTTATCTTTTGATATTTCAGCTGAATAGATTAAGTTTTTGAATTTAAGCTTTAATTTTTAGTAAATTTAAATAATAATTATTATCATTATACTTGTTCTGGGCTGTACGCATGACTTTAAAAATATTAGGGATCATGGTTTCACTGCTGTCTTGTCTGGGCCTTTATCTCAGCCACCCTAACCAAATTTTCTTAGAAAAAACACTTTCAGCTCCAATCAAATATTTAGGGCTTTTAGGATTATTCATTGGGTTAAGTTTACTCATTTATACATTACCCATCTTGGTTGCCATCTTGATCTGGCTTGCAATCGCGACTCTGGTATGGTCATTTGCACCCTTCATTATGCTCATGAAAAGGTCGTCTTAAAATGAACATGTTTAAACAAAAATTACAACCTGATTGGTGGACAAAAACATTTGCTGGCTCTGTTCTCGGTCTTAGTTTTGCAATGGTTATGGGTGCAATTATTTTATTACTCACTAAATCCAGCGCTGATACTTCACTTGCACCACAACTAGGAATGTGGTCCATTCCATGGATTTGGCTGTGTGTATTCTTTACTGCTTATTTCATTCCTAAAGGCTGGCAAAGCATCTTAATTTTTAGCCTTGCTAATGTCTTTGCCTATACCTTGTTATTCTGGTTGAGAGCTTAAAATGAAAATTCGCGCAGATATCATTAAAACTGGCAAAAACCTACACACATGGGTTGGCATAAGCGCAGGTATTTTATTATTTATCTGTTTTTTTGCCGGTGGACTAACGATGTTTCAACATCAACTTAGTCAATGGGCAGCTCCTCCTCAGCAAAAATTAGCAAAAATTCAAAATAACCAATACAACCGATTGGTCGAACAAGTTCAGGCTAAGTTCCCCGAAACACAAAAGGCATTCACTTTAAGCTTTAGCTCACCAGAAGGACATAATGCACCCATTCAATGGGAAGCTGCACATGAAGAAAATGAAGATCATCATGGCATTGATATCGCTCAAACAAGCATGATGGCAACGCTCGATAACAATGGACAACTGATTGCCAAAGAAGAAAATGTGTCAAAACTAGGTTGGCTGATTGAACAACTGCATGAGACTGCGGGTATCCCAGGTATGATGGGACACCATACCGCAGGTGTAATGGTGATGGGCGTTGTGGCTGTTTTATACTTTCTTGCCATTATGTCGGGTTTAATCGTGTTACTACCCACTCTGATCAGCGATTATTTTGCAGTCCGCAAAGGTAAAAACAAAAAACGCTTTTGGCTAGACACACATAATGTCATTGGCATTACCAGTTTACCTTTCCATATCATTATCAGCGTTAGTGTCGTCGTTTTTGCTTTTCATGATATTTTTTATGGTGCACTTACTCAATTGGTTTCTAAAGATAAGCCCCTATTTGAGCGTCCGCCAGCCGTTAAAATTATAGAACCAACCCCACAACTCGATGTAGAAAAAGTTTTCCTCAACATTCAAAAAGCAGCACCCGATTATCGCATTGATGGCATTCGTTTTAATCAACTGGATAATCCAGAGCGTGCATCTGCCTTTGTTGCTTTATATCATCCGGATCGTATGCTTCGTGGTGATACCTTTGACTATATGTCATTTAATCCATATCAAAGTACACCTTACCCAACCAAAACCCTATCCACTGAAGAAAGTTCAGCGGCTTCACTGATTCGTTCAATGTTTGCCTTACATTTTGGTAATTATGGTGGTGAACCCATCCGCTGGATCTATTTGATCTTTGGCTTAGGCGGGGCTTATCTATTCTATTCAGGTAATATTCTGTGGATTGAAACTCGCCTGCGTAAACAGAAGAATCCCAATCTACCAGCACCACAACAGCGTAAAGATGTCATGTTTATTGCCAATCTGACCATTGGTGCTTGCTTAGGCTGTATGTTAGCGATATTTACCAGTATGCTGATTGGGCGATGGGCTTATGTCATACCATTGCAATTACAAAGTCATAACCATGTATTTATGTATAGCTACTATTTGGTATTTATTGCTTGTATTACATACAGTTTCCTTATTGGTGCAGCAAAAGCTTTAGCTCAACTTTTCTTAGCCATTGCGCTTGTTTTATTGCTGATTCCTGCGACTTCTGTGCTCGCCTATATGTTTCCAATCCAAGGACTTTGGTATTCAACAGGTCATTTGATTTGGATTGATATCACGGCTTTCATATTTGCTTTGGTATTTATACGTTTTTATCAACAAGCCAGAGATCGTGCGCAAGCTGCACCAATTGGTTCAATTTGGTCTACACAAAAAGTTAACCAAGCATCCTCTCTTACTGAAAACCAAGCTTAAACTGTTGTCTATAGAGCCTCGATTGTTGCAATCGTGGCTCTTTTATACGCTCAAGATTTTTTTCATTTCAATCAGTTGAATAGGTACAAGAGGTTGCCCTACTTCAGCCTCAATTGGATATTTACTTTTGCGTCCCGTTATTTGGTAACCACGGCGCTGATAGTAAGCCAACAATTCAATACGAACATCCAGAACATGCATAACTAAATCACGAATCTTTGGATAATTTTGAGCAATATATAACTCAGCATAATTGAGTAATTCACGCCCATAACCTTGGTTCTGTAAGCTTGGATCAATCGCAAAAGTACCTATCTCTATATAATCATTATTCAAATTTAATCCGATGCAGGCAACAATCTCATCATTATCTAGCTCACCCACCAATAATTCGAAATTTGGTTGCTGTAATATTTGTCCTAATTGAACTTTACCGATGCGATCACCTTGAACATAGGCTTTTTCCGTTGTCCAACTACGTTCTGATTGTTCTCTATATGCGATATTAATCAGCCTAACCAGCTGTTCTAAATCACTATTCTTCGCTTTTCTAATCATTAAAGACACTTTTATTTTATTCCACACAAAACAAAGCCGATGATAACATCGGCTTTGTTATTAAATTTTAGATTAGTTTGTTTGACCAGCTAACCAAGCCATAAATTTTTGACGTTCAGCTTTAGATGCTTTCTGCCATAATTCTGCCAATTGTTGGTCTGTAGTTTTTGCTGTACCGACTGTCGCTGCTGTAGTTACTGCTACAGGTGCAGCAGTAGTTGCAACTACTGGTGATGTTGTTCCTGCATAAACAGGTGCAGGTTGATTCGCTGCATTATTTTTGTTCTTTTGTGTTAAGTCCAAAGTGCGGCTTAATAAATTACTGCCAGTAAACCATGGCTGTGCTTCATTATTTGCACCAGTTTGCTGTACCACCAGTTTTTTATTTTGATCATACAAAGCAACGGTAGGTTGGTCTGCATATTTCTTGGCCGCATCGAAATTTTTAGGTGCATTGACCAGACCCAAACTATAAGACTTGTTATCTTGCAAATCTGGTGCCTGAATGGTTACAACGCCAGATTTAACAATGTCATGTTCACCATTTAGATGCTCGAAATATTCACGATAGCGAACATTGACAGTTAAATTGCCTGGATCTACTTGATAGTTATTCTTTTTTGATGGAATTAAACCATTATTTACTTCTTGACCATTTACAGCAAGAATCACGATTTCTTCAGGTGCAGTGATTGTGACTGCTGAAAAAACTGAACTACTTAATAATAACCCGAAAGCAGCAACACCAACTCTTAAAGACATTAGACTCTTCTCGATATAAACAATTTATGAAATCGTATGCACTATGCAATGCGATTGTGACTATTTTATGACAGAAAACAAAACTGTCTATTCCATCAATTTGGCTTATTTAAGATATATACATCATATTTGATTATAAGCACCATAGTTCTTTTGGCGAATACGCTATAGAAATAAAAAAAGAGCACTATACAGTGCTCTTTTTTGCTATCCGTTTGAACTTAGTTGAAAGTTTTGAAACGTGCTGCATCATCCATATATGTTTTTTCGCCTGCCGCTGCTTCGATTGAACCAAATACCAGCTGAGCACGTAATTTCCAGTTTGCTGGGATATCAAAAGTTTCAGCAACTTCTACATCAATAATTGGGTTGTAGTGCTGTAATGATGCGCCTACACCAATTTCTGACAAAGCCGTCCAAGTTGCAAACTGTGCGATTGCACTTGAATGTTCAGACCAAACTGGGAAGTTATCTGCATATAATGCAAATTGTTCTTGTAAACCTTTTACAACATCTTGATCTTCATAAAATAACGCTGTACCAAAACCAGCTGCAAAGCTATCAATTTTTGCACTTGTATTTGCAAACGCTTCTGCTGGTACCATTTTACGTAAAGTCTCACGTACGATTTCCCAGAATTTAACATGCGATTCACCGTACAAAGTCACAACACGTGAAGTTTGTGAGTTGAATGATGATGGACTTTGTTTTACCGCTTCACGAATAGTTTCTTCAACTTTGGTTTGATCAACTGTAAGGTTTTTACCAATCGCATAAATGGTACGGCGTGATTTAATGCTATTTAAGAAGTTGCTCATGTTGTTATTCCTACCTATGTGCCCTTTGGGCGTTATCTTGGATTGAATGTAGTGTATAACGACGCATTTTTTAGGAATAGTCTAAAAAACATGACAGATCGTTTTATTTTTGAAACAGTCTTATTTTATATTGGAAATAAAAAACTCCACATATCGTGGAGTTTTTTTTAACACAATTTAATTACTTATCGGTTTCAAATAATGCGGCAACGAATGATTTTGCTGAGAAAGGACGCAAATCATCAATCTTCTCACCCACACCAATATAACGAATCGGCACATGAGTACGACTGGCAATATTAAATAACACGCCACCTTTAGCCGTACCATCAAGCTTGGTAATGGTAATCCCTGTTAAGCCAACAGCTTCGTCAAACAACTGAACTTGGTTAATTGCATTTTGACCCGTTCCAGCATCAACGATGAGCATAATTTCATGCGGTGCAGTAGCATCTATCTTTTGCATCACACGCTTCACTTTTTTCAGTTCTTCCATCAAGTTGGCTTTATTCTGCAAACGTCCAGCAGTATCCGCGATCAAGACATCAATACCTTTAGCACGTGCACTTTCAAAAGCATCAAAAATAACCGAAGCACTGTCTGCACCATGACCTTGAGCAACCACTGGGATGTCATTACGCTCACCCCAAATTTGCAGTTGTTCAGTCGCTGCCGCACGGAACGTATCGCCTGCAGCCAGCATGACTTTCTTGCCTTCACCTTGTAAACGCTTTGCCAACTTACCAATGGTTGTAGTTTTACCCACACCATTTACACCGACCATGAGAATCACATAAGGCGATTTGTTAGGGTCGATATGTAGTGGTTTAACACGCGGTGCGAGTAAAGCGACTAATTCTTCTTGCAGTGCTTTGTACAACGCATGGGAATAGATCAAATCACCACGAGCTGTTCTTTCAGTCAAATTCGCAATAATGGTTTTAGTTGCATCTACACCGATATCTGCAACCAATAATTGCTCTTCAACTTCTTCTAACAATTCGTCATCGATCTCTTTACCACCAATCAGGATATTCACCATCCCATCAGTGAAACTACGACGAGTTTTAGTCAAACCATCTTTCATACGACCAAAGAAACCCGTTGATTTGGTTTCTTCTTCAACGACCGATGCTTGTTGCTCAACAACTGGCTCTGCTACAGGTGTTTCAACAATTGGCTTTACAACTGGCTCATCAATAATGGGAACATCGACAGCAGGTAAATTCGGCAATGTGACATCATCATCACCAATGTCAGCATCTATCAAGAATTTATTTTGCATATTCGATTGCTGTTGCATGTCGATTCCTTGAGAATAAAGCAGCTTTTTAAAAAGACCGCTAGTCTAGCATAAATTGATTTCTTTTTTCCGACAGAGGCAAATCATTCATTTATAAATAGAAATGAATCGCTTAAAACTCATTCATCTTCTTTTGCCATAGCTGGATATTGTTTAATACGATTCGATTCAAATTGGTAAGCATTTAAAAGCTTTAAATAATCTACACGCCGAATTTTAGCCTGTTCCAAAATATCTCCAGCTAAATGCTGTGTTCTTGGATGGCTCGCCTGTTGTGCGTACTGAACAACTTTTTGATACTGCACTGTATTAATTGGACGCTGTAATGCGTTATACGCAAGTATAAAAATAGACAAAATAATAATACCGACCAAAACATTATAAAATTGGTCCAACTTAAATCCTAATTTGGATTGCATAACCTTATGTTTAAAAATTATAGACAACATAATCTACCTCGAATTAGAGGTAGTGTAAGTCTCTGATTCACTAAGGACAAGCACAACGTTCAATAAGTCACAATTCCACAACTTATTGAACGCACACTACTTTAGCAATAATTAACTGACTAATGTACGAACAAAGGAAAAGTACAAAATAAATGCAATGATGACCAAGGTAATAAAAATGGCAAACATCCCGACACCACTTTCAGCATCTGCAGGATGCAAGTCATCATCATCGGCAATATTTTTCAACTCTCCATCGTAGATCCGATAAAACTGATCTTTTTGTTCAGGGCTTAAATGACTCGCAAAGTCATACACGCGTTTACGTTGTGCTAGGCAATAATCACCCAAGTGAATTTCTTGATGGAAAATGGCTTCATCAAGTAATTGACGATGATGATGAGCTAAAGCAATAATTTGACTTTCTAATGGTGGGACATCCACAGTTACGCCATCAATGACATTGGACATGTTATTCTCCTTTTCTATTATTCTCACTTTGATTTTACTTAAAATTATTTGCCACAAATGTTTAATCGTGTAAGATTTTATTTACGTAATGACACCGAATATATTTGACAATTCAATCAATTTTGTCATAATAATTTAACAAATCTAAGTTAAAGTAGCTTAAATTCAAAGTAGAGTAACTTTGAATAGAATTTGCGGTAATCATAATTAAAATAAGGAGTTATATATGATTCAACAATTTACACACCATGAACTAGAGCATGTATATGCAAATGCGGTAAATACAATTCAATCGCAAAAAAACTTCCAAGATGCAGTGAAAGAGCTTGAAGAAGTAGCTAAAGCAGGTCACGGTAAAGCGG
Source organism: Acinetobacter sp. Tr-809 (assembly GCF_011753255.1). Classification (NCBI taxonomy): domain Bacteria; kingdom Pseudomonadati; phylum Pseudomonadota; class Gammaproteobacteria; order Moraxellales; family Moraxellaceae; genus Acinetobacter; species Acinetobacter sp. Tr-809. The sequence goes on along the minus strand of NZ_VWVZ01000001.1, from coordinate 170,078 downwards.
CATTATTTTTAGCAGAGTTGTATTATCAAGGCTTCCGAGTAGAACGTGACTCCTTGAAAGCACAGTATTGGCAGAAGATGGCAACCTTACAAGCATAATGAAACGTCACTTAGGTGGCGTTTTTTAATACCTGCATAAAACGAATCAACATGGTTCTTTCATATTCCTGGCTTGCGGCTCATCAAAGCTTTAGTCGTTTCGATGAGAAACTTACAATATTTGCTTACGATTTAGATCAATTGTTTAAACATAACTGCCATCTATCTTTCTTATAATAAAACATAAGTTTAAGAATATTAGTTTAATAACATGTATCGTTTTAGCCATTTCCAACCGGTCTCACGTGAGTTGATGTTCAAAATTTCAATTCTAAAAACAATGATGTATTGTGGCGTTCTTTGGGGGTTATACCATCAAGGTTGGGCAATCAAATCGGATCAAGATGGTCACGTATTCCCCTTTTGGCTGAACGGCGTACAAGCTCATCGCTATGCTAAAGCACACTGGAAAAACTACACACCTCGTAAGATTACGCCGAAAGATTTCCACGAATCATTGCTTCCAACTTTAACCCGTTTACAAGTTGAACCTGCTTTATTTAATTCTTCGCATCGTAAATTTAAACTTTCAACCCAGCAAATGCAGCATTTCTTCTTTATGCCACATCAATCAGCAGTGACGGTTTAATCTTTTCCTCTACTCCAGTGATGACTTTTTAGACATTCATGAAGAAAAGTTATCATTGGAGTGAAATTAAGACTTTGCATTTAAAAAAAATACCGTTAAGTTAAATGAAAATGACAATACAACACAGGTGGATAAACAATGACAATCGTTGCTCAAGTCATCAAGAATAAAGCAGTACAATCAATTTTTACCATTTCACCGAATGCGACTGTACTTGAAGCAATTAAAATTATGGCAGAAAAAGGTGTTGGTGCTTTAGTTGTCGCTGAAAACGAAACCGTTGTAGGTATTTTTTCTGAACGTGACTATACCCGTAAAATTGCCTTGATGGAGCGTTCATCAAACAATACGCCTGTGTCAGACATTATGACGTCAAAAGTAATTTCTGTAGGGCTAAACCATACTGTCGAGGAATGCCTTAACCTCATGACTGACCGTCATTTACGTCATTTACCTGTACTTGATCAAGAAAAGTTAGTTGGATTTATCTCTATTGGAGACTTAGTTAAAGCTGCGATGGATGATCAACGTATTCTGATTGAGCAGCTTCAACAATATATTTCTGGCTGATTCCACATACAAATAAAAAAGGGCAAATAAATTGCCCTTTTTTATTCAATTTACAACAATTATGCTTTTAGAAAATTCTGAATCACAGGAACAAGACGCTGTAATAACTCATCTGCTTGCGCTTGTGTCATGTTTAATGGCGGTAATAAACGTACCACTGAACCTGCCGTTACATTGATAATCAACTTATATTCATCACGTGCAATTGCGACCAGTTCGGCACAGTCTTTTGGCAATTGAATCCCAATCATCATACCAAAGCCACGCACTTGAACATTATAATCGGCCAATTGCGCTCTGAGTTGATCGACAATATAAGCACCGACTGTAGCAGCGTTCTCAACAGCATTTTCTTTTTCCAAGGTATCAAGCACGGTATATACCACACGCGAACCCAACACTGTTCCACCATAAGTTGAACCATGGCTACCTGCACCAAGCAAACCCACGGCTTTACCTTGTGTCATGACGGCACCAATTGGGAAGCCATTGCCTAAGCCTTTAGCCGTTGTCATTACATCAGGAATAATGCTGGTATGTTGATAAGCAAAGTATTTGCCTGTACGGCCATTCCCTGTTTGAATCTCATCTAGCATCATCAACCAATTATGTTGATTACATAGCGCACGTACATCTTCCAAATAACTAAACCCTTGTGGTGCAGTATTGACACCACCTTCACCTTGAATAGGCTCAATCAGGATGGCAACGATATCTGGATGATTGATTGCTGCTTCTTGAATCGCCTCCACATCACCAAAAGGCACACGAATAAAACCTTCGACCAAAGGCGCAAAACCTTCCTGAACCTTTTTATTGCCAGTTGCAGACAATGTTGCCAAGGTACGGCCGTGGAAAGACTGTTCCGCGACTAAAATTTTTGGGTATGCAATGCCTTGTTGAGCACCAAATTTACGTGCAATTTTGATCGCACCTTCATTTGATTCAGCGCCACTGTTTGAAAAGAAGATCTCTTCCATACCTGAAACTGCAGCTAATTTCTGTGCCGCGGCAGTTTGCCAAGGAATTTCATATAAATTGCTGGTATGCACCAAAGTCGCGGCTTGTTCAGCAATGGCTTCTGCAATAACTGGATGTGCATGTCCTAAACCACACACTGCAATCCCCGTTAACGCATCTAAATATTCCGTACCCTCTGCCGTATATAAATACGCCCCTCGTCCTCGTACAAAGCTGATCGCTTGGCGACCATAGGTTGCCATAAGATGTGATGGTTGATCAGGTTGCACAGGAGCAAGAGTGATATTAGTCATAACAAACTCAATCTATCAGTAGTTGTGGTGAAAAAAGTTATATAAGCAAAAACTTGCGTAGATTGAAAGCCTAAAGTCACATTTATATAAGAAAAATCTTTCGCAATCCTCCGCCACGCTTTTTTTTAGGTATAATGCAAGGAGATTAGTTGAGGATCTATCTATGACGGAACAAGCGCGTGATACAGTAGCGTTAATTCGTGATCAAATTGCGAAACACCCTGTTTTACTTTACATGAAAGGCACTCCACAATTCCCGCAATGTGGTTTTTCTGCTCGTGCAGTAGAAGCACTTAGCCAAATTGGTCGTCCATTTGCCTATGTAAATATTTTGGAAAATCAAGATATTCGTGCAACTTTACCTCAAATTGCGAACTGGCCTACTTTTCCACAATTATGGATTAATGGCGAGCTTATTGGTGGTAGCGACATCATGCTTGAAATGTTCCAAAATGGTGAGTTAAAACCATTAGTTGAACAATACAGCGCAGCTCCTGAAGCATAAGCTGTAAAGCAAAAAGCCAATCAAATGATTGGCTTTTTTATTGGAAGGATTCTAATTTTGACTAAATCCAACATAACGAAATAGCCCTTCTACGCCTAAATCCGCTTTATAAATGTGCATGTCAGCATAGTGAGCTTGAGTAACACTAGCAAAAATATTCATATTTGGATCTTCATGAATTTCATCTACTGACTGTGGTAAAACTTCTTCAAAACGATCAGCAATAAATTCAAAGCCTAAATCCATAGCCATAAATAGCGTATGCTCACAAGGTTGAATGTATTGCTCCTGATCCCAGTCTAGAACAGCATGCTGACAAAAAGGACATACAATGTTTTGGGTCGCATCGACAATATTGATAAGTTGATATGACATAATACTTAAGCGTAAAAAATTTCAGCCAGTTTAAAAGAATATGACGCGCTAATCTATCTTGAAGCGGAGGATTTAGCTGATGGCAACATTAGAGCAAGCGATTGCATTTGCCGCAAAACAACATTCAGGCCAAGTTGACAAAGCCAATGCCCCTTATATTTTACACCCACTCAGAGTGATGCTGAATGTACCCAGCACGGATCATAAAATCATTGCTGTTCTGCACGATGTCTTAGAAGATACCGAAACAAGCATTGAAGATTTACAAGCGCTGGGATTTCAAGCACACATTATCGAAGCCATCATTGCGCTCACCAAACTGGATGGTGAGTCTCGAGTCGAAGCCGCTCAACGAGCTGCCCAAAATCCTTTGGCGCGTGTTGTGAAATTGGCAGATATCACGGACAATATGGACTTATCTCGCATTCCATCGCCAACCACAAAAGATTTTGAGCGAATGGAACAATATCAGCAGGTTCGGGCTATATTATTAGCCCACAATGTTTAATAATCACTTTTATATTCATTTAACTTAATCACAATAAGCTGGAGTTTATAGCGTAATGCTAACGGATTTAGATGATTTTTATTGCTTCGCGCTTGTTGTAGAACATGGTGGCTTTAGTGCTGCAGAACGTGCAACTGACATTCCTAAATCGAAACTCAGCCGTAGGGTTTATAATCTTGAAGAACAACTCGGTGTACGTCTAATCCAACGCAGTTCGCGTCATTTTGCTGTGACTGATATTGGGATGGATGTCTATCGGCATGCACAAGTGATGATGAATGCAGCCCAAGCAGCGCACGATGTAGTCAATCATTTGAGTAGTCAGCCACGTGGTGTCATCAAAGTCAGTGTACCAGTCGATATTGCTCAAAACCAGATGGCGAAAATCCTGCCCGCCTTTTTGAAAAAATACCCTGAAGTTCGAGTACAAATGATGGTCAGCAATCGTCGTGTGGATGTGATCAATGAAGGGATTGATCTGGCTTTACGAGTTCGCTCTAAGTTAGATGATGATCCAAACCTTGTATTGCGCCAATTCGAAGCGATTGAACAACGTCTTTTCGCCAGCCAAGCCTATTTAAATGAATTTGGTCATCTCAATAACCCAGAACAGCTTGCCGAACACCGGATCATTAGTATGGCAGAAGACCATCTTGATCAGCAGTTCTTACTCACAGGTCCAGACCATCAACAGAAAAAGATCAAAGTAAACCCTGTGATTATGGGTTCAAATTTATTGATGCTAGCGGAATTAGCCACTCAAAACTGTGGAATCGCTTTACTTCCAGATAGTATTGCTCAAGATTTTGTCAAATCAGGTCAACTAGTGACTGTACTGCCAGAATGGACTGCACCACATGGTATTTTCCATGCAGTTTACCCATCGAGACGCGGTCTATTGCCCGCTGTTCGTGTTTTTATTGATTATTTGGTCGAACAACTGACTCAGTGTTCAACGAAAAAAAAGCGCGATTAAAATCGCGCTTTTTTAAATACCTTAAACAGTAGGATAATGCCCTGTCCCATTTGGCCATGGCGTTAATAGCTCAAAACCATCATCTGTTACAGCAACCATATGCTCCCATTGCGCAGACAATGATTTATCTTGTGTTATTACAGTCCAACCATCATTCAGCTCTCTTACATGTCTTTTCCCAGCATTAACCATCGGTTCGATGGTAAAGACCATACCTTTTTTTAAGACCATACCCTGACCTTTTTGACCATAGTGCAGGATATTTGGCTGTTCATGGTAAATACGACCAATACCATGCCCACAATATTCACGCACAATGCTATAACCTTCGCGATGTGCAACTGATTGAATGGCATAGCCAATATCACCTAAAGTTGCCCCAGGTTTAACTGTATGAATACCCGCTAACATCGCTTCATAAGTGGTTTCAACCAATTTCTTCGCTTCGGGGCTTGGCTCACCAACAAAGTACATACGACTGGTATCACCAAAATAGCCATCTTTAATCACAGCAACATCGATATTTAAAATATCCCCCTCTTGCAAAATCTTTTTCGCAGAAGGTATGGCGTGACAAACCTCTTCATTAACAGAGATACAGGTCGTCTTGGTAAAACCGTGATAGCCTACGTTGGCTGGGATCACCTGCAAGGTATTCACAATATAATCATTGCAGATATCATCTAAATATTCAGTTGAAATGCCAGGCTTGATATAAGGCCCGATCATTTCTAACACTTGTGCCGCTAAACGACCAGAGATACGTAATTTCTCCAGATCTTGTTCAGTCTTAATGGTCACAGTAGAAGCTCTCATTCGAGATTTCCTTATTCATCAATCAGATTAAAATCACATGCAGAAAAAAAATATTGGGACTGCACAAAGTATTTCAATATTTGTACGCTTTAGCATGCAAATCTTCAATCATTTTAAGACTAAATGACGGTTTTTATTTTACATTTAATTTCGATCAGCATCATAGAAAAAAAACATAATAACTTCTATTTTTCGACTTTTAGAAACCTTTTCAAAGTATTAGCTTTACCATTACTAATTATATGATTTTCATCGTTTCTTTTTAGTCAAAAATCAACCAAATTTCACATAAATTAGTTTCAAAAGAACGCATTTTTGTTCTAAAATTCGCACTTTTATTTTATGCCTCCCTCTTTATGAATCAACTTCGTACAGGAGATATCATTGCTTTAGGTTTTATGACCTTCGCGTTATTTATTGGCGCAGGCAATATTATCTTTCCTCCAATCGTTGCTCAGCAGGCTGGTGAACATGTTTGGCTTGCCGCTTTCGGTTTCTTAATTACCGCAGTTGGTTTGCCTGTCATTACGATTATGGCCCTATCTCGCATGAAAGGCTCAATCGAAATCATCAGTTCCCCACTCGGACGCTTCTTTAGCCTGTTGTTAACGATTGTCTGCTATTTATCTGTAGGTCCACTATTTGCAACGCCACGTACCGCAACTGTTTCTTATGAAATTGGTTTTGCACCCTATTTTGGTACATCTGGCAGCAGTCTGTTCATCTATAGTGTTGTTTATTTTGCTTTTGTGACTGCAGTTTCATTGTATCCAAACAAACTACTCGATACTGTTGGTCATGTACTTGCACCTTTAAAAATTATTGCCTTGGCAATCTTAGGTATCGCAGCATTTGCTATTCCAACGGGTCTCATCTCAGCTCCTGTCAATAACTATATCGCTAGTCCAGTTTCTGAAGGCTTTGTAAGCGGTTATTTGACCATGGATACCTTAGGTGCACTGGTATTTGGTATCGTAATTATTCAAGCGATTCAATCACGTGGTGTGACTGATGCTAAATTAATTACCAAATATGCCATTATCGCAAGTTTGATTGCAGGTGTTGGACTGACGCTTGTGTATATCAGCTTGTTTAAACTTGGCTTAGGTAGCCATGAAGTTGCGCCTAATGCAGCCAATGGTGCAATCATTCTACATGCATATGTACAACACGCATTTGGTGATTACGGATCTTATTTCTTAACGATCTTGATTTTCCTCGCATGTATGGTAACTGCAATTGGCTTGACCTGCGCATGTGCTGAATATTTTACCGAATTGACAGGCCTGTCTTATAAGTTGCTTGTTTTTATCCTAACTGGCTTTTCGTTACTGATCTCCAATTTAGGTTTAACCAAGTTAATTGCGGTATCCGTTCCTGTACTCAGTGCAATTTACCCACCCGCAATTGTTGTGATTATGCTCAGCTTTTTCTGGAAGCGTTGGAACAATCCTTCTATCGTGGTTGGCTCTGTCACTGCTGTTGCATTTCTTTTCGGCATTATTGAAGCGATTAAAGCAGCTGGATTTACTCAGCAATTACCAACATTCATCCAACATTTGCCTTTAAACGAACAAAATCTTGCATGGTTACTTCCATCGCTCATCGTTCTTGTTTTTGCAATTGTGATTGATCGCGTAACAGCATCTAAGAATTAAAATGATTTGTCGTTAAAATGATGTTTTACCCAAACATGATTTTAGCTATACAAAAAATGTTCTTTTATCCAACGTTCATTTTTTGTTTACGGCAAATCTTTCTATTCCTTTGTAGGCTTGATTAATATCCTTAATGCATACAAGTTTATCTGCTATTCGCTTAAAACCAATATTTTCGTACAATGGATAAATTCCAAGTTTTTCAAAATGTAAAAATAACGACCAATATTTAACTAAAAAATAGTATAAATCAATATAAAAAATACTCAAAAGTTATATAAATCAATACATTCAAAAATTTATTTTCAAAATAGTCCCAATCCCTATTGAAATGCTCAGAAAATAGCAGTACAACTTAAAAAACAATTCAGACAAAAACACATGGTTTTGTCGTCACCACAAGGAGGGATGGAGATGTTATCAATACATTTCAACAAGCAAGTCTTCATTAACGCTCTGAAGACCAATGATTCAATCGTATATGCAATCACAACACTAGCCTTAATGGTTACGTTGTTATTTCAAGGCACAATTAAAGGTAACTTAAAACCCGAATATTTTGCATATGCACTAGTTGTATCATTGGCCTTTTGTACGTGGGCACTGGTCGATCGAAAGTTTCGACAGTTAAGTGCAGTACGCCAAAAAAATAATTTAGGAAAAATGGATGAGTAATCATCCATTTTTTTAATTTAAAAACTTTGCAATTGTTCCAAGCACCAAGATACTAGTAGCACCTAACTCAACAATAATTAGACTCAACATCATGAGCGTCATACACCAAGCTGGCAATGTCCACCTACCCACTTGATGCGGTTGTTTAAATTGATTGGTGGTGTCTTTTAATAGACCGTGCAGTATGTAAATTAAAATCGACATTGCAAAAAAGAACAGATTTGCCACTACACAAAATAGTACCCATGCATCTGATAAAATCGTAAACAAACTTAATGCGGCTAGAATTAAACTTGCAGCCGCATAAAGCAAACTACTTCGATGTGCAATATCAACATAATAATGCGCTCTGGCAAGCTCTGATTGTCTAATCTGATAATATTTCCAAACCCCTGTTAACATTCCCACCCAGAGAAAAATCCCACTAAATACAATAGCAAGCTGTGTTGCAGCATTTAAAACAAACATACAATCCCCGAAATTAAAAAATTCCTTTTGTGTGCGTATATTACATAAAATTTGACTTTTAAGTCATTTTTTAAACGAGTTTCTTTTTGGAACTTGTGTAAAGTAGAACTATGGATTTATACGAGTGTCTTTTAAATGAATAGCTTTGAATCTTTTTGGATAAATTGTAAAGATGGTTATCGACTTGCTGCTCAATTTTATCCAGCAACAGATAACAGTAAGCCGTATCCTGTGCTGATTTGTCCAGCAACAGGCATTACCAAAAATTTCTATCATGCTTTCGCAGAATGGCTTAACCAGCAAGGTTATAGTGTTTTAAGTTTTGATTTCAGAGGTATCGGTGAATCTTTACATGGTGCACTTAAAGACTCTACAGCCAGTATAAATGACTGGGGAATTTATGATATTCCTGCTGCAATCGAGACTTTATTAGATCGAACCCAAGCTGAAAAAGTGATTATTGTTGGGCATAGCGCAGGTGGACAGTTACTCGGTATTACCTCTAACTATAATAAAGTTGCAAAGGTATTGGCGATCGCTGGCTCAACAGGTCATGTTAAAGGATTGAAAGGAAAAACTAAAATTCTTGCACCTTTGATGTTTAATGTTATCTTCCCTGTTTCAAGCCTTATTAAAGGTTATGGTGCAACTCAATTCATTGGCATGGGTGAAAACCTACCTAAAAATGTTGCAAAACAATGGGCTGAATTTTGTAGTAAGCCTGGCTATGTCATGAATGCAATTGGGAAAACCATTTTTGAAGACTACCACCAAGAAATCCAATGCCCAATCACTTCTTTTTGGGCAAGCGATGATGAAATCGCGACACAGGCGAATGTTAAAGACCTATTACGTCTCTACCCGAATGCCGAAACTAAGTTGATCGAGTTGAATCCACAACAGCACGGCTATAAGCAAATTGGCCATATGTTGATGTTTAAAAAATCACATCAAAAGCTATGGCCTCTCATGGAAAATGAGCTCCACATTTAAATCTAGTGATCACTTTTTCTAGTTTCAAGCTTTGCACTTTACGCATCTAAACCTGTAATCCTGTTTAGATGCGTCTTTTTTAGTATCGATACCAAAAATCGATCTTTGTAGATATTTAGCTTCTTGTTTTCTCTTATATTTATTCTATCAATCTGTAATTCACAGTTATTTATTCAAATTAGCTTAATCTGCTTTGGTTTTAACCTGTCATTTTTTAAATTTCATCGGAAAAATGTGACAAAGAATGTATTTATTCAACTTTTTTAAAAATTTTTATGTGCTATATTTTAACCAGTTGATCAATACAAATATTTGTATTAGCTATTTTTTTAAGCGTTATTTATTTTGTAAATATATTGATTTCGTATATTTATGACATTTTAGACAGAAAATATTATAAAAATGTCACGTCAAAAATCGTATTTTTTTTCTACAATACGATTATTCTACAAATAAGCAGCAATGCAAGGCTGTAGGACAACTTTGAGGGAAAGACGACTGGATAGTACATCATTAATAGCTGATTTATGTGAATTTTATGATGACTTATTCACTCAGAATAAAGATAATTTCATCGTTATCTTTGGACAGATTTGTTAAAAAATGGAATGCTAAAAAAATCAGGAAATGGATTTTTTTAACAGGCAAATTATAGACATTTCATGGAATCTAGGAACTACTAGGCGTAGTTTCTTGTGCAAGTATAGGAAATAAGTGATGCCAAAAAAATATGCGCGTTTTTTACCTACAGCCGATTCATTTAACCTGGAAGACTTCCCTTTTTACTGGATTTCTCAAGTAAATGCTCAATACGTTCAAAATATTGATAACGTGCTCAAAAAATATGGTTTAGACAATTCTCGCCGCCGCATTTTAATTGCATTGCACGTCAAACCTCATGCAAGTGTGTCTGAACTCTCAGACATGGTCATTTCCAAAATGTCGACCACAACCAAGATTGTTTATCGCCTAAAAGATGAAGGCTATATCGATACCTATTCTTGTAAAGAAGATGGTCGTATCACTCGCGTCTACCTAACCGAAAAAGGTCAAGAAATGATTATTAAAATCAATGACCTAACCTCTGTTATTTTAGAACAATCTTTTGATGGCTTAACACCACTGCAAATTGAAAAAACAATGGAAATTTTACGCCATATGTTTAAAAATCTTGCACGCTAAGCAACTGATTCAAAAAAGGCTTCCAATAGGAAGCCTTTTTTAATCTTATCAAATCAAAGATTAAGCTCAATCAAACATATTCAGTTGTGGTGTCACTTTTTCAATCTTGGCTTTGGGGACATGTGAACATTCAAACTCTTCTACAGGGAAACCTTTCATAAATTCATAAAGTTGATGGGGCTGTTTTAAGCTTAGCCATGCATCTAGACGTTCATGAGGAATGACGACTACTGAACGCTTCACATCACCTGGTTCGTGGAAGTCTCTCATCATCGGATGGTCTATCGCATCCATCGTGAGCATGCTTGCTGAACGAATGATCTGCTCATTCAACTTTCGAATCTCATACAGTGCTGCGACATAAAAGGCTTGTCCATCTTTACGGCGTACACCCCAACGTTGTGGCTTATTATCAATATATTTACTTTCATAGAACTCAGAAACAGGAATAACACCAAATTTACACTTTGAAGCCGCCTCCAAGAAACTAGGTTTCTGAAAAATGGTTTCATGCCGTGCATTGTAAGTATGCTTGGAAATATTGGTATCTTCCGACCACTTTGGTACCAAACCAAACAACACCTCCCTCCACTCCAGCCCCTGCTCCGATTTAAATAACAAAGGTGTTGTGTAACTTGGATACACCTCCTCCACATATCCAAAAGGAATCAAAGGTAACTCAAGTTGCTTAGCTTGCTCGAAAGTTAATGGTTTAAAGTTGGCACACATAGTTCATTCAGTATTTACCCATAACAATAAAGTTAAAAAAAGGAGGTCTCAGCCCTCCTTTTTTATTTCACAAAAATTAGCCAAATATCTTTTTCATTTTTGCACTTAGGCCGTGGATAAAACGGTGCTTAGCATTGGCTTTATCACTGGTCAAGAAGTTAATTTGAATCGACTGGCGCTGCCCTTCATAAGGAACATAGCCATGCCAACCATTATCAGTCACTTTAAATGCAATCAAAGTACCTGGACCTGCATTGATCTCTTCAACGTAGTCATCTATATTCTTTTCATCATTTAGGATACGTAAACGCCCTGTAGGCGCATCCCATGATTCGTTTAAATAGATCAGAATTGTCAGCAATTTGGTTTTCGAGTCTGAATGAATACGACCATCTTTTTGACGTGAATAACCACGTAAAGTGATCATCATCGGATGCTCCATCACATCCACATCAAATTTTTCTGTGAGGATTTGGCGAAACTCTTTAGTATCTAATGATTTTAGAAAGCGATCAAAATTAGGCTTAATTTCAACATCTTCAATGTTATAGCTACCACCCTGTTCAATCTTAGGGAAATCCTGAATAACAGATTTCACTTCACTATCAATAATCGAATTTTCCACAACAAAATAAGGATATGGCGAAGTCGAAACTTGCGCTTGTTTTAAAGCATCTAATTTTAAAATTTGTGACATCGTTATGATTCGTCTAAATATTCAAACTACGAGAATTATAGCAAAAATTTCATCAGGATAATGTTTTATCCTGTTTTAGATGATGGTGAAAATAATAGATGTCTTAATATAACTCTCACAAAACAAAAAGCCTCCTAAGAGGCTTTTTGTTTTCTAGATGATATTAATCACCTGTATACCCTTTTAACTTTAAACGTGCAGCATGTAACAATGGCTCTGTATAACCAGATGGTTGCTCTGCACCCTTGAAGATCAAGTCAGACGCGGCTTGGAATGCGATACCATCAAAGTTTGGTGCCATTGGTGTATACAATGGATCATTGGCATTTTGCTGGTCAACAATCACAGCCATACGTTTAAGTACTTCTTCAACTTGCGCACGTGTAACGATACCGTGACGTAACCAGTTTGCAACGTGTTGAGAAGAGATACGTAAAGTTGCACGATCTTCCATTAAGCCAACGTTGTTAATGTCTGGCACTTTAGAACAACCAACACCCAAGTCTACCCAACGAACCACATAACCCAAGATACCTTGACAGTTATTTTCAAGTTCGTTGTTTAGTTCTTCCGCAGTCCAGTTTGTTTCTGGTGCGAATGGCGGCGTTAACAAGTCATCTAAAGTCAACATATCTTCAGCAGCCAATACATCTTGACGTGCTTTTACGTTGATTTGATGGTAGTGCAAAGCATGAAGCACCGCACCTGTTGGAGATGGAACCCATGCACAAGTTGCACCTGCATTTGGATGAGCTGTCTTAGTCGCCAACATATCTTTCATGCTATCTGGCTTTGGCCACATACCTTTACCAATTTGCGCTTTACCTTGTAGACCACATGCTAAACCAATTGCAACGTTACGGTTTTCGTAAGCAGCAATCCATTTTTGGGTTTTAACGGCTTCTTTACGAACAACTGGCGCAGCTTCCATAGATGTATGGATTTCGTCACCGGTACGGTCCATAAAACCTGTGTTAATAAAGATAGTGCGGTCTTTCGCAGCAGCAATACAGTTTTTCAAGTTTACAGAGGTACGACGTTCTTCATCCATAATACCAATTTTGAGTGATTTTGCTGGTAAGCCAATAGCTTGTTCAGCACGCTCAAATAATTCAACTGCAAACGCAACTTCTTCTGGACCATGCATTTTTGGTTTAACAATATACATTGAGCCTTTACGAGAGTTCTTGTTCTCATTTTGGCCACGAATATCTGCCACTGTCAGCAATGGAGTCACTAGGGCATCCATGATACCTTCAAACACTTCTTCACCTTCAACAAGGATCGCAGGGTTTGTCATTAAGTGACCTACGTTACGAAGTAACATTAATGAACGGCCATGTAAGGTTGTGGTTCCACCAATCAGGTTCTGTACAGTACGGTCTTTGTTTAAAGTACGAGTAACTGTTTTACCATTCTTCTCGATTGACTCTTGTAAGTCACCTTTCATTAGACCTAACCAGTTACGGTAGCCTTCTACTTTCTCTTCAGCATCAACTGCTGCAACAGAGTCTTCCAAGTCTTGGATCGTGGTCACTGCAGCTTCAAGTGTTAAGTCTTTAACACCAGCAGCATCCGTCTTACCCACTGGGCTGTTCGCGTCAATTTCGATAATTACATGCAAACCGTTATTTAATAAAACGATCTCAGTTGGGTTTGCAGCCTCACCATTGAAACCTACAAATTGCGATTCATGCGCTAAAGATGTAGTTGAACCATCTTTTAAAGTCACAACCAAACCGTTATTCACGATTGCATATTTAGTTGCATCTTCATGCGAACCTTGCGCCAACGGGAAAGTTTGGTTTAAAAAGTTCTTTGCAAAAGCAATAACTTTATCGCCACGAACTGGGTTATAACCTTTGCCTTTCTCTGCGCCACCTTCTTCAGAAATAACGTCTGTACCATACAGTGCGTCATATAAAGAACCCCAACGTGCATTTGCAGCATTCAAGCTATAACGTGCGTTACGTACCGGTACAACCAATTGTGGACCAGCTAATAATGCAATTTCTTCATCAACATTTTCAGTCGTAACTTCAAAGTCAGCAACTTCTGGTACGAGGTAACCAATTTCAGTTAAGAATGCCTTGTAAGCATTTAATTCAAATTTGTTGTTGCGATGCCATTCATCAATCTTCGCTTGAAGATCATCACGCTTAGCCAATAATGCTTTGTTCTTTGGGCTAAGGTCTACAACGACTTGCTCGAAGTTTTTCCAGTAAGTTTCACTATCTAAACCAGTACCTGGTAAAGCTTCATTTTCGATGAAATCGTAAAGTTCTTTAGCAATCGCTAGCTTGCCTTTTTGAATACGTGCAGTCATTGTCTTTCCTGATGGTGCTAACTTTTTATAACAAGAATTCTAGTATACTGATTTATACTAGCCTGAATAGTAATATCACATTCCTAAATAGTAAGCATTTTCCCCATTAGAAGTATTGACAAACGTTGTTTTTTATATCTATCAAAATATCAAATGATGGGTGCTTTGTTTTCTAGTTATGCAATCTACTCCCTTTTTCAAACTCATCTAGTTATAGCAAAATTCAACCAAGAATAAAGCCTTATCAATGTAAGTTTATGAAAAAAGGCATTCCGAAGAATGCCTTTTTTGATTTATGAAGTTTGTGTAACTTGAATCTGTCGATGCTCCGAATGCAGGTAATCATCCGATTGCATTTCTAATAAACGTGAACGTGTCCGTTCAATTTCAAAAGCCAGTTTATCGCCCTCGTAAAGCTCAATGATTGAATCTTCTGACGTTAAAATGAGTTTGACCCCACGGTCATAGAACTCATCGACCAAATAAATAAAGCGACGTGTTCCTTCAGACAGGAAATCAGTCAAATGCGGAACGTTACTCACCAATACCGTATTATAGATATTCGCAATTTCGATAAAGTCTGCTGGGCTACGAGGCTTAAAACATAACTCGGAAAACTCGCACCATAAAACGTCTTCGGTATGCCCTAAAGTTTCCACCACGCGATTATTGATCATGATTGGAGAATTAGATTGAGTCTGAGTTTGAGTCAGCGCTTTAAAACGACCGAACAACCACTCTTGAGCATCTGCTGTTAATGGATATTTAAACAATTGCGCTTGTTTTAAGACACGTAAACGATAATCTACACCTGCATCAACATTGAGCACGGTACAGTTCTTTTTCACCAACTCAATTGTCGGCAAGAAACGATCACGGTGAATGCCATTTTTATATAGGCCATCTGGCGCAATATTCGAGGTCGCAATCAAAGTAATGCCGCGTTCGAATAGCTTTTGAAATAGGTCACTTAAGATCATTGCATCTGTGACATTTGATACGAAAAATTCGTCAAAGCAAATCACAACAGCATCTTTATAAATCTGATCCGCAACCAAATCTAAAGGGTTACGTTGTCCAGAAAGTTTATTCAACTCTTTATGTACATGTTGCATAAAGTGATGGAAATGCATACGTGTTTTACGGCGGAATGGAACAGATTCATAGAACTGGTCCATTAACCATGTTTTTCCACGGCCGACACCACCCCACATATAAACACCCTTTGGATAGGTTTGGCGACGGAAACGTCGAAACGCTTTCTTGGATGCTTTATAGCGAGTGAGTAACTCTTTCCATACTCGATCCAACTCTTGCACTGCTTGTGCTTGAGCCTCATCTGGCATGAATTGCCCTGACTCGAGTGCTTGAGCATAACGCTCAGCAGGTGAAGTCGGGATATATGCAGTGCTATGTGAGTCTGGTTTAGAATTTGACATAAGGTGTTATTGCAATTTTAATTGATGAAAATTATATCGAACATTCTGTTCAATGGCATTAGATTTTAGGCTTAATTATCATAGAGTTTAAACATCAAAATGTACCATTTTTAATCATTTAATGATTTCGATTATATTGTCTGGGACTTAAACCAAACCATCTTTTAAACGCATGATTGAAAGCTGCAGGTTCAGAGTAACCCAACATTTCAGCGACCTGTTCAATTGAATAAGAACTATTTTCAATAAACTTAATCGCCTTTTGTTTAATCAATCTTTCACGGATTTCTTTATAGCTGGTCTGCATTTGCTGCAATTGATGCCTTAAAGTCCGTTCAGGAATACTCAACGCACAGGCTGTTTCAGCCATGGTCGGCATGACGCCATTTTGCATTTCCAAATAATCTTGCACATACTCAACAACGGTTAATTTGAGTACTGCACTCTTCTCTAAATGTGCAATATCCTGTAGGCATTTTTCTTCATAAATACGATACGTCAAAATATCAGCAGATGGAATTTTTGTATTTAAAATTTGTGTATTTTCTAAAATAAAGGCTGCTTGTGCACATCCAAATTTAACATCTTGTCCATAGTAGTCCTGATAAGCAGCAAGCAAACTTATATCTTTAGGGCGCTGAAATGGCAATTCAATCTGAATCTTAGGCACATCCAAACCCATCATTTTAAAGATGTCCTGTAGAAACTTATAAGTCCCTGATATTTCGCATTGCGCTCTCAATTGACCTAAATGCATACTTAAATCAATTGGTCGGTACAGTAAATGTATTAAGTCATCTTCTATCTTTAGCTGCAATGAACCAAAAAGATGAGTCAGTTGCTGGAACTGCACCCCATTTAATAATGCTCGATGCAAGGTATCACTGGTCACCAATAACATCAGAAATGGACCATAGCCAGCCAAAGCATAATGCTGCCCAATGAATAGACCTTGTTCAGGTGAAATATCCTGACTAATATGCTGCATGATGTCCCATTCAATTTCGTCAGGGATAATTGAGCTTGGATCTAAAGCATCGGCTTGTATTCCCATATTTGCTAAACGTGCATCCACATCAATACCGACATGACGCATGCCTTGAATCAAATACATCAATCCGAGGATAGATCTCTTCATAGTTCCAAATGCAGTTCTCAAAACTTTAATGTTTTACTATAAAAATACGGACAAATGAATTGCCGAAATGATCAAGTTTTGCGTCGATACAATCATATTTAATCTTTATAAAACCGTTAAAATTGCACAAAATTTAGCTGTATAGGATATAGACTATGCGTGATGTAACCAAAAATGCGATTCAAAAAACTAAAGTTGCAATTATTGGTGCCGGTTTTGGTGGTTTAGCGATGGCTATTCGCCTTTTACAAAGTCAAATCAATGATTTTGTAATTTTGGAAAAAACCGACGATGTTGGTGGTACATGGCGTGAAAACCAATACCCAGGCGCAGCATGTGATGTTCAATCTCATATGTATTCTCTCTCCTTTGCACCTAAAACCGACTGGTCAAAGCGTTATGCTGAAGCAGATGAAATTTTCACCTATATTCAAGATATTACTGAACAATACAAATTAAAAGACTACGCTAGATTCAATCACGAAGTCACCAATGCAGAATTTGATGAAAGTCGTAATCTGTGGATTGTAGAGTTTAAAGATCAACCAACACTAGAAGCACAATTTGTTATTTTTGCCTCTGGCCCATTACATGTACCACAAATTCCACATGTAAACGGCATTGAGAAATTCAAAGGCAAAGTGTTCCATTCTTCGCAATGGGATCACGACTACGATTTGACAGGTAAATCGGTTGCTTCTATTGGTACAGGCGGCAGTGCGATTCAGTATATTCCTGAAATTGCAGCTGAAGTAAAACAATTGTATGTATTACAACGTACTGCCGCTTGGGTTATTCCTCGTGATGAACGTAAATACTCGCAACTTAGTAAATCTTTATTTAAAGCCTCTAATATCTACCGCCAGATTCATCGTACCCGTTTATACTGGACTAATGAATCACGTGTAGTGCCGATCGTACAACCACAAATCATGAAGTATGGGCAGAAACTGGCTGAAGCATTCATTCGTTATCAAGTAAAAGACAAAGAGCTTGCCAAGAAACTTACTCCTGACTTTGTCATGGGCTGCAAACGTATTTTAATCTCAAATAAATACTTCCCAACATTTAACCGTAAAAATGTTGAGTTAGTGACCGATGCTATTCAAGAAATTACAGCCAATAGCATCATCACCAAAGATGGTAAAGAACGTCAGATCGACTGTTTGATTTACGGTACAGGCTTTATTACAGACCCACGTATTTATCTAAAACATTTTAACTGTGTTGGTCGCAATGGCATTGAACTTAAGCAAGCATGGAAAGATGGGGCTGAAAGTTATTATGGCGTGAGTACCAAAAATTTCCCGAATTTATTTCAGTTACTTGGACCAAACACTATTCTTGGACATAACTCAGTTATTTTCATGATTGAGTCTCAGGTCAATTATATTCTACAACTCATCCAAACCGTTGATAAAACCGGTACACAAGCGATTGAGATCAAGCATGAAGTGCAAGACCAGTTCAATCAACGTGTTCAAGATCAACTTAAAGGTACAGTTTGGCAAGCAGGTGGTTGTAGTAGTTGGTATCAAGCGGCCGATGGTAAAAACTTCTCTTTATGGCCAACTTATACTTGGAGGTTCTGGTTAGAAACTCGTAAAGTGAATGTAGCTGACTATAACTTTATCAGTACGGCAACTGAAGAAAAAAGCAGTGTTGCCTAAATAAGATAGCCTTATTTCCAAAAAACACCTTTGATCCTCAAAGGTGTTTTTTATTTCGAGTACACTCATCAGATTTGACTGTTTTATTTGCTTACATTCCACCTGCTTTCTTATTTGAATTTCAAAAATTACTCACTTTTATGCACAGAACAAAATATTCATGTTAATATTTTAACTACCTACCGTTAGGTAGTTAAAATTTATTGTGTTCATTCCTCGTAAAGAGTATACAAAAGATGAAATCTGCTCTCCCTATGACCAAGATCAGTTGGTCTTTGTTACTGCTGCTCTCCTTATTTACCGCCTTAGATGCATTGGCGATTGATATTTATTTACCCGCTTTTCCACTTTTAGCAGAAAGTTTTGCAACCTCACCTGGTCATATACAACTCACGCTCTCGGTCTTTCTGATTGGCCTTGCAATTGGCCAAGGACTTTATGGCCCGCTGTTAGATCGTTTTGGTCGCCGTAAGCCTTTACTGATCGGAATAGCAATTTTCATCTTAGGCTCTTTATTGGCTGCATTTGCACCAACAATTGAATGGCTATTGGCGGCACGTTTCTTACAAGCAATTGGTGCTTCTGCTGGTCTAGTTGTGCCCAGAGCAATCATTTCAGATGTATGCGATGCCAAAACCAGTGCTCAAAATTTCTCTATTCTGATGCAAGTGATGATGATTATTCCAATCATTGCACCTCTGTTTGGCAGTATGATTCTACAGTTTGGCTCTTGGCATTTTATTTTCTACACCTTAGCGATATTGGGTGGAATTTTATGGTTATGGGGAAGCCAAGCCATCCCAGAAACATTAAAACCACAGTATAGACAAACCTTACAATTCTCAGTGATCAAGAACAGTTATCAAGCCCTGTGTCTTAATAAAAGCTTTATCAGTTATACCTTGGCAGGTGGTTTTATCTTAGGGGGATTCTTCGTTTATCTTAGCCAATCTCCCTTTATTTTTATTCAGCATTATCATATTCATAATCAAGCTTTCAGTACGTTATTTGCAGCCAACGCTGTTGGGCTTATTATATTCGGCCAGATCTCCATCCTATTGCTGAAACGTTGGTCAGCTCAACAATTACTAGTGCTGGGCATGTGTATATTTAGTGGTTCCAGTTTTATTTTAATGCTGAGCGTTTATTTTTATGATTTGAATTTATGGCAATACATTGTTCTCTTAGGGCTAAGTATCTGGTCTACTGGCTTTATTTTTGGCAATCTAACTGCATTAACCATGCAGCAAAGCCCACAGAATTTGACAGGTGCAGCCTCATCATTGATGGGTTTATTGCAATATGCCTTTGCTTCGCTGATTGGCTTCATCGTGAGCTTTTTTACAATCAGTATCAGTCTTCTTCCAGCCAGTTTATTCCTTTGCGGAGTAATTGCACTTGGCTTATGTGTTTATGCCGCATTTAAACAATGCGGAGAATTTTCTGCATTAGAAACATAATCATCATTCGCTGATCAGCTACTTAAATTAAGTGCTGATCAGAATATCCAGTGCTTTTAAAATCGCATCAAGTCTCAGTTGAAATTTTTCCCGTCCACCATAAATCAGCTCACTTTGTAATGCATCAACAAAGCTCATACACACTCGAGCCAAAACCAAACTATCCAGTTGATACTTATTTTCCATCAAAACTGAGTGCTGAATAGCCTGAGAAAATACTTGCTCGAGTTCTGCCATAAAGACATGCATCGGTTCAATTACTTGATCATACAAATGTACTGGCGGACTAATTAAAGCATTCATCCAAAACTGAACCCCATAAGATTCATTAAAGCGTTGCTCGATACCAGCTAAATACGTATGTAATTGCTGCTGAATTTCCGTGCCACCTTGCAAGACGATTTTGGCATGTCCCAACTCTTCATCAATCATGATCGGGATCAAGCTCAGATACAGCTCATCTTTATTCTTAAAATGCGCATAAATTGAAGGTTTTTTAATTCCAACATCCGTCGCAATTTCATTTAAGGATGTTGCTGCAAAACCTTGTTTTGCAAAACGCTCCAAAGCAATTTTTTGAATCTTAGCTGCTGTCACAAATCATTTACCTCTATTTCTTACAAAAGTATATTTCAGCCAACCTGATATTCATAGTTATGTACAACAATGAAGTGAATCAATCAGATTCACAACTTCTGATCTGTTTAAATGCACTTTTATTGCAAAGCATTCTATATCAAGTGATATATAAATCTATCCAAGTATCGGATTTCCCTGCATAATAAATCAGCACTATAAACGCTTTGATGATATGACCTCTTTTGTTTTAATCTTCCAGATTTTTGTCTGCATTAGCTTAGGCTATTTTGTTGGGCCACATTTATCACAAACAATTAAACAATTCGTATTTAAAATACTGCCCTATTTTTCTTATATTTTACTGATTAGTGTCGCATTTGAGCTGACTCAAGCCTTAAATCACGTTCAAAATCCTGCTGCTATTCTACCATCAGCGTTACTGATTGCATTCACCACTTCAATTGGTTCATTTTTTATTTGCTTGATCACCTACAAACTGATTGATCGACAAAGTGTCCAAGGAAAAATTTCTTTACACCTGTTTCTCAATGCACTCAAGAATATTGCTAAAGCATTTTTGGCTTTGGGTGTTGGTATTCTATTAGGTGTTATAGTTAATAGCACAGGTTTAGCGATCAGCTTTAATAGTTGGTATTTATTGCTGATCTTTATTTTTTTGATTGGGATTGAACTAGCCTTCACTCAGTTTGATCGTAGTTGGTTGAGTTGGAGAATTCTACTTGTACCAATCGCAGCTTTTGTTGGTTCCTGCTTAGCTGCGGTCTTTAACTATTTTATTCTATCCAACCATTATAGTTTGAATGAAGTGATGGCCTTGGCTCAAGGTTATGGTTGGTATTCAATGTCAGGGATTTTATTTACTGAATTGCATTCAGCAAAAATGGGTGGTATTGCCTTATTAACAGATTTATTTAGAGAAATTTTTGCGATTCTATTGATGTATTGTCTAGGCTGGCGCTTCCCTCGTTCTGCTATTTCAAGTGCTGGGGCAACTTCGATGGATGTCACGCTGGCCATGGTCAAACAATCATGTGGTACGCATTACGTACCACATGCAATGATGAGCGGATTAATCTTGTCACTGCTCGCGCCACTATTAATCAGCTTATTTTTGAACTTAAAATTGTAAAGCGACAGAAGCCAATTAGATCGAAGCTAAAATTGACTTTAACATTTCAGTTGGGTTCTCAGCCTTGGTAATTGGGCGACCGATAACTAAATGCGTTGAACCATCCAACATTGCTTGTTTTGGCGTCACAATACGCTTTTGATCATCAGCATTTGAACCTTCAGGTCGAATCCCTGGCGTGACCAATGCAAACTCTTGTCCTAACATTTCGCGAAGGATCTTAGCTTCTTGCGCTGAACACACGACACCATCTAATCCACTCTCTTGAGTAAGTTTTGCTAAACGCTTTACATGTTCAACTGGCTCTATATCCAAACCTAGATCACGTAAGTCTTCACGGCCCATTGACGTCAGAACCGTCACCGCAATCAATTGAGTTGAGTAGTTACCTGCTTTAAGGCGCTCTACACAGGTTTCCATCATCTTACGACCACCTGATGCATGCACATTCACCATCCACACACCGAGATCCGCAGCAGCACACACCGCTTGAGCAGTCGTGTTAGGAATATCGTGAAATTTTAAATCAAGGAAAACCTCAAAACCTCTGTCTTGAAAATTTTTAACGATGGATGGACCTTCATGAGTAAATAGCTCTTTGCCTACCTTGACACGACAAAGTGACGGATCCAGTTGATCTACAATTGTTAAGGCGTCATATTGGCTTTTTGCGTCTAGGGCAACAATAATACTCACGAATCTAGTTCCATCACATAAAAATCGGCTAATTATAAAGTGATTCACACAATGAACAAAGCAAGAAAACTATCATATTGAAAAAAAGCTTTTCCGATAGGTTGAAATGCACCTATCTTTGCTCTGATATTAAAATAGCTCTAGTATCAACTTCCAATGCTTCAAAGATATGTGCTTGATCCGCTGGGTAACAAATATAATCCCCTTCACTCAGCAACACGGGTTCTGAAATCAACCCTACCTTAGCCTGACCTTTCATAATAATAATATGCTCAACACTACCAATCGGGTGTGGCTGGCTACAGCGTGGCTCACCTGGCTGTGTTGTTAGCATATAAACATCTCGTCTGGCACCCGTTGGACAATTTGCCAATAAAATCGCTTGATAATGGGCAATCTCCGATGAAACCGAAGGTCCTTCACCAAAACGGATCACTTGCGTTTGCGTGATATTGCTTTCCATTAACTTCGCAAATGGGATATCCAAAGCCACACACAAAGCCCATAAGGTTTCTAGACTTGGATTCCCTTGAGCCGCTTCTAATTGCGACAGAGTTGATTTTGCAATACCTGCTCGACGAGCAACTTCAGCCAAGGACAGCCCAGCTTTTTGTCTTTCTCGTTGTAAGCCTTTAGCAACAATTTCGATTGGTAATGCCATATAACACCATAAAAAACGAACGTTCGCTTTGACGAACGATATAAAATTAATCTATTATATCGTACGTTCGTTTGATATAGAAAATAAAGATGCAAGATAAAGAGCGGCACAGTTTAATTAAGGCAATCACCCTTATCTCGATTGCTACAGGCATTGTCGGCATTTCTTTGGGCTCTGTTGCAGCAAGTTTTGATGTGCCGATGTGGGTTCCATTACTTCTCTCACTCACAGTACTCGCAGGCGCGGCAGAATTTACCTTCGTTGGAATGATTGCAACGGGTGCAAACCCTATTTTCGCAGCCTTAACAGGGATATTGATTAACTTACGCCATCTCCCATTTGGCTTATCAGTTGCAACATTTATTGAAAAAAATGCTTACCGCTTTATCGCTTGCCACATTATGAATGATGAAAGTGTCATGTTTGGATTGAGTCAACAAGATGATCAAACCAAAAAATGGGCTTATTGGATGTGCGGATTAGGGATTGCTATTCTTTGGCCAGTTGGCGTGTTTATAGGTTACCTGTTGAGTAAAAACATTCCTGACATCTACGTATTTGGTATAGATGCTGCGTTCCCTGCCATTCTTTTCGCATTAATCCTACCTATGCTAAGAAACAAAACCACACGGAATCGCGTGTTTTTGGGTAGCACATTATCTTTAGCCTCTATTCCGTTACTACCAACAGGCTTACCTGTTTTAGTATCTATGTTCGGTCTATTACTCAAAGGCAAATCTAAATGAAATATAGTGAAAGTTATATCTTTGTAGGAATTGCCGTACTTGCCCTTGGTACTTATCTCATTCGTTATTCGGGATTTTACTTAGCCAATCGCATGACCTTTAAAGAACATCACAAACAACTTCTTGCCGATTCAGCTTGTGTGCTTCTGTTTACCTTAGCCATATTCAATACGCTGTTTACTGAAACTCATTTTAGTGGTATCAGCAAAATCATCGGGGTCTCAGTTGCGATTATTTTTGCTTGGAAAAAATATTCATTGATTGTTGTTATCTTGGTGGCCATGCTCATCACCGCATCCCTAAGATATCTCGGTGTTCCTTAGCATAAAAAAATAGCCCTTTAAATAAAGGGCTATTTAGTCAAGTTATAATATCTTCTCGAGTTTATAACTTCATCAATATTCTTAATTACAGTGGAGTACGAGTCTGACTCTCAGGATTGATATCCAACACTGTTTTTTCATGTCTTACACTTGCAGCAGCTTCTGCGGCAGCCTGTTGTGCAAGTTGTATCTGCTCTTTTCGAAGATAGTCGATATCTTTACGCAGTCGTTTAATTTCCCAACTGGTCTGGAAGACTCGGAAAACTTGAACACCCAGCAATAAACCCACAACGATACCCAATGCGAGCGTCAATAAAAGTAGTAGACCTAAACGCATGGCTGGAACTTGAGTAAATAATAAATCTACTTGTAATTCAGCTGGGTTCTGAAGAACCAGAGCGAGTGAATAACCAAAAATGGCAACGAGTAATGCAATTAATACATAACGCATAAACACCTCAATTCTTATTCAGCAGATTCGTTTACTGCATCACGAAGTGCTTTACCAGGTTTAAAGTGTGGGACTGCTTTCGCTGCGACATCTACAGATCGACCTGTTTTAGGATTTCGGCCTAAACGTGGCTCACGGTGATGTAATGCAAAACTACCAAAACCACGGATTTCAATACGATCGCCACTTGAAAGTGCTTCAATCATTTGATCAATCATAATCTTAACTGCATCTTCAACTAAAGGTTCAGCCAAGTGTGGGTTTTTAAGTGCAATCCGTTCAATTAAATCAGATTTATTAAGTGCTTCAGTAGTCATTGATGACCTCTTTAATTATTGCTACTTTTCAATGTTTTTAATAATAACCTGTTTAAATACAAAACGGTAGCGCAGTACATGATTACTACGCTACCGTTTGCAGTATTTTTGTATAAAAAAGTACGTCTCAGTTACAAGAAACGTACTTTTTAACAAATTACTTCATTTGAGCTTTAATTAAGTCACCAATAGTCTTAGGACCATTGCTTTCTGCAGTTTGAGTTGCAGCAGCTTGACGAGCATTGTTTACAGCTTCTTTCTCTTCAGCTTCGTCTTTCGCTTTGATAGACAAGTTGATAGAGCGAGATTTACGATCAACGTTGATGATCTTCGCTTCAACTTCTTGGCCAACTTCTAAGAATTTAGTTGCATCTTCAACACGGTCACGGTTGATTTCAGAAGCTTTAAGCGTTGCTTCGATGTCATCAGCTAATTTAACTGTAGCACCTTTAGCATCAACAGCAGTCACAGTACCTTTAACCAAAGCACCGCGCTCGTTCGCAGCTAAGAAATCATTGAATGGATCGCTGTTTAATTGCTTGATACCAAGGCTGATACGGTTACCTTCAGCGTCTACAGATAAGATAACTGCTTCAACTGTGTCACCTTTCTTGTAACGACGGATAGCTTCTTCGCCTTGTTCGTTCCAAGAAATGTCAGATAAATGTACTAAACCGTCGATACCACCAGATAAACCGATGAAGATACCGAAGTCAGTGATTGACTTGATCGTACCAGAAACTTTTTCGCCTTTTTCATTTGCTTTAGCAAACTCTTCCCATGGGTTAGCACGAGTTTGTTTGATACCCAATGAAATACGACGACGTTCTTCGTCAACTTCAAGAACCATAACATCAACTTCGTCACCGATCTGAACAACTTTAGATGGGTGGATGTTTTTGTTTGTGTGGTCCATTTCTGAAACGTGTACTAAACCTTCAACGCCTTCAGCGATTTCAGCGAAACAACCGTAGTCAGTTAAGTTAGTAACACGTGCTTTAACGATAGAACCTTTAGGGTAACGGCTCATGATCGCTAACCATGGATCTTCGCCTAATTGCTTAAGACCTAAAGATACGCGGTTACGCTCGCGGTCAAACTTAAGTACTTTAACAGTAACTTCTTGACCAACTTCAACAACTTCTGAAGGGTGCTTGATACGCTTCCAAGCCATATCTGTGATATGTAGAAGACCATCAATACCGCCAAGATCAACGAACGCGCCGTAATCAGTAAGGTTCTTGATAGTACCTGTAACTGTTTGACCTTCTTCAAGTTGAGCAAGCAATGCTTCACGGTCAGCTGAAGATTCAGCTTCCATAACTGCACGACGAGATACAACAACGTTGTTACGTTTAGCATCAAGTTTGATTACTTTGAACTCTAACTCTTTACCTTCAAGGTGAGTTGTGTCACGGATAGGACGAGTGTCAACTAAAGAACCTGGTAAGAATGCACGTACAGGACCGATGTCAACAGTGAAACCGCCTTTAACCTTACCAGAGATAACACCAGTAACGATTTCGCCGTCTTCAAAGATTTTCTCAAGTTTAGTCCAAGTTTCAGCACGCTTCGCTTTTTCACGTGATAAAACTGTTTGACCCATACCGTTGTCAAGCGCTTCAACAACTACGTCAACAGTATCGCCAACTTGAACTTCAAGTTCACGTTGTTCATTTAAAAATTCAGCACGGTCAACTACGCCTTCAGATTTAAGGCCAGTGTCAACAGTAACCCAGTCAGAATCGATACTAACAACAGTACCTTGGATGACTGCACCCTTTTCAACGTTGAGGTTTAATTCACTTTCTTCAAAGAGGGCTGCAAAAGATTCGGTCATGATATACCTGATAAAGTCCGCGGTCTTGGATCAGACAAGGCCGGTTTAGTTAAGTTGTTACATTGTCCAAAAAATCTGATCAAGCAATGCTTCAACTGATAAAAAATTGTGTATCTATTTTATACAGCTATTGATATAGTCAACCATTAGCTGAAACACCTCATCGATGCCTATTGTAGAACTATCAATGATATATGCATCATCAGCTGGCTTGAGCGGAGCAACAGTGCGCTCCATATCTCTCTTATCTCTAGCCTGTATGTTAGATAAAATGTCGCTTATTTTAGCATCAAGCCCCATGCCCTGCAACTGTTTTACGCGTCGCTCTGCCCGAGACTCGGCCGATGCCGTTAAATAAATTTTCGCTTGAGCCTCTGGAAAAATCGAAGTTGCCATATCACGCCCATCAGCAACCAAGCCTGGTGCTTGAATAAATGCTCGTTGGCGCGCGAATAATGCCTTTCTTAATTCAGGCACTGTTGCGACTTTAGAAGCATACTCACCCACTTGTTCCGTTCGAATGGTGTTAGTAACATCTACACCCTCCAGAAAAACAAGCGTCGCTGCTTCAGTTGTTTTAAATTCGATATCTAAATGCGTAGCAAACTCAACACATTGCTCTAAGTTTGTATCGACTTGATCCAGCAAGCCTCGTTGAAACAATGACAGTCCAAGTAAACGATATAACGCGCCAGAGTCTAATAAATTAAACTGGTAATGTGCTGCAATTTTAGCAGCCAGTGTGCCTTTTCCCGAACCACTTGGGCCATCTATCGTAATAATATGAACTGTCATTCCCATCTCTTATGAAGCAACTGATTTGGCTAATTTTGAAAAACCTAGTGTAATCGCTGCTTTGAGTTGTGCAAGAACTAATTTACTAACTAAAGGTGCTTTTGCTGTAAATTCAATCTTATAAGTCACTAAAGTTATAAAAGGTGTAATTTCTTTAAAGTCAATTTGCCCCAAGTGATGCTTCACCAAAGGGTTATTAATCAACTTATACTCAATACGCTTATTTTCTTCCAACAAAGTAATTTCTTCCTGTAATGGCTTAATTGGTCCAAAGCCCATACGACGAATCGAACCTACACCATCAGGACGTTGCGGATCAGCGGAGTCTTTAACACGTACAACCTGTAAAGGTGCAAATGCCTTGTTATACGTGGCATGTTTTGACAAAAGTTCAAAAACGTCGGAAATCGGTGCATTAAATTCTTTTTCTATGGTGATTGCATTACGCATAAGTCGCCTTTTGATATGACCCAAAATCATCGGAGGCTTAGTTTGCCACAACTCATAAGACATTTTTAATCATTTAAGGACGTTTTTGACGAACGGATTTTCTTCTTCTCATTTCTTCTTTGCTTAAAAAAGTCACTTAACTGCAATGAGCATTGTTCTTGTAAGCAGCCTTGTTCAAAGGCGAATTTATGATTGTAATAACCACTTTCTAGCAGTTGTCTAGCACTCACCAATGAACCTGCCTTAGGTTCAGTGGTAGCAAAAACTACACGCTGTATCCGTGCATGAATTAATGCGCCCACACACATGGTACAAGGTTCGAGTGTCACGAAGAGTGTAGTATCTTCAGGTAAACGATAGTTATTCAAGGATTGACAAGCAGCACGTAAGGCTTGTATCTCTGCATGTGCTGTTGGATCTGACAATTTAATTGGTGCATTGTATCCTGCACCAATTACCTGCCCATTGCTGACCAAAATTGCCCCAACAGGTATTTCACCTTGCGCTGCTGCTAATGCAGCCTGCTCATAGGCAAGCTGCATCCAATATTCATCATTAAAGTTTTCAGAATTCATATGACTCAGGCAATAACACCATATTGCTTTAATAATGCGTTCCAGCTTTCGATATTGGTCACAGGAGGACAATCCCCCAAGATACCTTTCAAGCTGAGTTGCTCAGTTGCCTGCCACTCTGGAGATAAATCCTTATCTACCAAACGTGCACGCACACCTTCGACAAAGTCTGGATGACGAATCTTCCAATCAGAAATTTGTGCTTCCAATGCAAACACTTCATCCCATGCATGACCTTGTTTGCCCCATTGCCATAGCAACCATGTGATTGCAGCTGTGCTTGGAGAGCCTTTCTGTAAGTTTTCACTGGCTTGACGCAACCAGTCACTGCTTGCATCACTCAAACCAATAATTGATTGATAATCATATTCAAAGCTCTGTCCTCGACAGACACTATGAATTACATCAATTGAGTTTTGTAACGGACCGGAAGCGACAGGACGATGCAAACTATTTAAGGTATCGTCAATTGCTCTAAATGCACCTGCTGGATAATGATTCCAATCCACACTGAGTACTTTTTGAAGCACATTATCACGTTGCGCTTCACAGATATGCGTCGCCCAACCAATGCTAAATGCTCCTGCGGCCGTCATAATCGAACCCGTCAAGCCGGTAAACAAACCAATTTGTCCACGATCGGCCAAGAAGCGACTCGCCCCCACATCAGGGTATAAACCGATATTAATTTCTGGCATTGCCAAACGTGAATAAGGCGTGACTAGACGGAATGGTGCAGCCATAAACAGACCAAGCCCACCACCCATCACATAACCTTCTCCCCAAACCACAATCGGCTTAGCGTAGTTATGCAAAAGTAGATCAAGCGCATATTCCTGCTGGAAGAATTGATTCGCAGCATCAACCTCCTGATTAATTACAAGTTGGCGTAATTTACGAACATCACCACCCGCACAAAATGCTTTTGGTGTGGTTGAGTCAAACCAAATCGCTTTAACAGTTTCATCGACATGAAAATCTTCAAAAACTTGCAGCAGTGCACTTACGATTGATTCATCTAAGGCGTGCAAAGATTTAGGTCGATTCAAACGAATGATTCGCCAACCATTTTTAGCGTGTTCAATAACTAAATCTGGATGATAGCTATTTAAATCAGGAGAAGTCATTATGCGTCCAATTGCCAGTCTATAGGCTCAATGCCATGTTGTTTCAAATAATGATTTGTTTTAGAAAATACTTTGCAACCAAAAAAACCACCGCGATTTGCAGCAAGTGGCGATGGATGTGCTGCACTTAGAACCAGATGTTTATTACGATCAATACGCTGACCCTTGCGTTGCGCATAGGCACCCCACAAAATAAACACAACATGTTCACGCTGTTCATTCAATACATCAATTACGGTATCTGTGAAGTCTTCCCACCCTTGTTTCTGATGCGAAGTCGGTTGTCCTGCTTCTACCGTGAGTACACTGTTAAGTAACAATACGCCTTGTGCCGCCCATTTACTCAGGTCACCATGACGTGAAACAGGCACAGCCAAGTCCGTATGTAATTCATGAAAAATATTACGCAAAGACGGTGGTAATGCAATCCCTCTTTGTACCGAAAAACTCAGGCCATTGGCTTGGTTTGGGCCATGATACGGATCTTGTCCTAAAATCACCACTTTAACATCACCAAGTGGTGTCGTATTCAGCGCATTAAAAATCTGTTTACTTGGTGGATAAATTGTTTTTTCTGCAAGTTTTTCTTGTTGCAAAAACTCGCGTAAATTATCCATTTTCTGACTCAATAGAAACTCTGAAAGTGAGATTTTCCAAGACTCATCCAACTGAACTTTACTTAACTTGTCCTGCTGCTGTTCAGTAAATTGCATCCACATTCCTTGAAATAAATTCACTCACTGGAGTGAAAAAGCACTCAAATATTGACTTGTAATTCTACATTTGGATTTTGAAACTTCATTCCTTTTTTCAGGTTTTCGTACATCTGGACATCACTCCATTCAGCCTGTACTTGCTCTGAAAATACGATTTGATCCAGACTCAATGAACCCATTTGTTCGTTATCAATATCTTCTTGAAAACTCTGTGCATAACCCGTATCTGTTTCATGCACAATAACAGAGTAAACTTCAACATCACCCTCACCGTTTTGAGTTGTGGTTGAGTTCAATACCTGCTGAGCAAGATAAAAGAAAATACGCGAAAACTGTTCAGCTGACGGCGAAACTGGTAATGCAATCCAACGTGCGCTAAATGTTTTACATGCGTCAATATAAGCAGCATCATCTTTCTGCCAAAAACAGATTGCATGATCAAAACTATCATACAACTCTTTGATAACACCTTTTAACAGACCGAAGTCATAGACCATTTGCCCATGATCTAACTTTGACGCTTTTAATAATAATTCAACTTTATAACTATGCCCATGAATCGAACGCTTACAACGATCCGATGTACAGTTACGTACAATATGAGCATTTTCAAACTTAAATAATTTACGAATTAACATGCACCAAGCTAATCTTTTATCTGCAAACGAATTTTATTATAAAGCAAAAAAACAAGCATTGGGATTGATTTTAAATCTTGTCACCATTTGATAACTCAATAAGGAATATCACTCAAATGGCGAAAGACTCCTAGAATAAACAAACACTTGCTTATCTTTTCGGACTAAAGAGCTCGTAAACTGCCGTTTTCGTTCGCTTAAAACAACTTCAATTTGAGCAGTGAAATAATTAGATTTACTGTCAAGAAAAGTTGCAGCATCCGTTTTGCTTTGTTCTTCTATTCCAGAAAAGGCACTTAATTTCCATAAATCATCGACATTATTGAAATAAGTCAAATTGGCTTGTTTAGTTTTCAACTCCTGCTCCACAGCCTTAACATCAACTTTCGAATCAATACTGGCAAGCAATAATGCGGGTGCTGTATTCATATTTACTTTGGTCTGTTCAGGCAACGCTGTGACATAAGGCTTAATTAAATCGTAATTTTTACCTTCAAACCCTTTTACCAATTTCAACTCCTCAACACTGTGAAACTTAGTATTCGGTGCTAAATATGCAGGATCCAAACCTTGGTAATAATTACTCTCAGCGCCCATTGCCCCTGTTGTTTCATCATTCACATCTTGCCAGTCAATCACTGCCTGACTCAATTCTGCGGGCAACCCAACTCGCTGCAACAATTTTTCAAACCAACGCCGAGCCGAATCATCCACTTGACTACCATCTGCTTTAACCAAATTATTAAGATTAAACTTCCCTGATTCATCCAATAAACGCCCAGAAACAGAACCATCCTCAACTGGGAACGGTGGCATCGGTTTTGCCCAGTTTTCCTGCAAATGATCAATCGTACCGCCATTATCGCTGTCTTGAATAAGCAACTCAGAAAAGAAAGCTTCCGCACTTTTTGCATACAGTAAAGATTGATCTTGGCGCATTAAATACCCAGTATTTTCAGAGGTATTGGTCTGTCTCTTGGCAATGGTCGCTGCCAAAATTGTTGCTAAAGCGACCATGACCAGAATAGTTAATAATGCAATGCCACGCTGAGCAACTCCATAACGTTGAGCTTTTTTAATCACTGGATATCGCCTCTTGCTCATTGTGGTGAAGATTCAGTACGATCTTGTGAATTAGATCCATCCTTATTATTAGGTGGATTTGTGCCCCCACCTGCGCCATTTGAATTTCCTATAGACTGCAAATATACCTGTGTATTTAGCAAACTATAGATCCATTCATAATCCGTACCCGCAACAGTTAACTGTATCTTTATGCCTAGCGGTAATTTTTTTAGCTCAGCAATATTGCTTGGATCATTATTTTCTGGCCATTGCGTCAATTCTTGTGGGTTCAAAACAAGCACTTTAAACTGATCTACATTTTCCAATAGCGTACTTGAGACAGGTTGCACACGATTCGGGATATTAAGATTTGAGTATTTCAATCGATACACTTTTTTCTGTGTAGAGTCATAGCGATATTCAATACGCTCATAAGGAGATAAACCCTGCTTCAATGGGTCGGAAACACCTGCCTTACTAAATACGAAGCTTTGATCATTCAAAACAACAGCTGCTTGTAACTGTCTTCCATCATTTGCTGTCAAAGGTATAATCTGCAAACTATCTCTCAATACTTGTTGATATGCATCTTGCAGGGCAAATAGATGCATTTCATGCTCGGCATTACGATCTTTTACCTTTAACAAATAATCAAAAACTTTCCACCCTAGCATGGAAAGCACAGCAAAGATTGCAATTGCAACCAACAATTCCACCAGGGTAAAGCCTGAATGAGGTGAAGAAGACCTGTGCTTAGAATTATATTTCATTGCGTTCTAGCTTTTGCAGGATAGTTAAAGAACACAAGATTGGTAACACCCGCCTCGACCTTACCTTGTTCATTATTAAATAAGCTGACTTGCAGCTCGATACGTTGGATTTTCGGGCTAATAGTAGATTGGGCTTTTTTATCAATCTGCCAGGTTTCGCCTTGAGAAGTCACTTGTTTTGACTGCGTTCCTTCTAACCATTCCTGATTAATTTCCATCAACGCAACTTCATTCATTCCCACAAATTGCGCTTTGGTTCGTAAGATTGCATTTGAAGTTGACTGAGTATATTGCATGGCAACTTTGGTTAAAGCGATTGCAGCAACCGCAAAAATTGCGAGGGCGACCATCACTTCGAGTAAGGTAAATCCTGAGCGAGGATTAGTGAAACAACGTTTCACCTGAGCGCAAGACGAAGAGCTATGCTCGAAGTAAACACGATTAAATCGGGCATAGCTCGATCGTGTCGCAAGGCGAGAAGCTATGCTTCGAGTTGCAGGATTAGTGAAACAACGGTTCACCCTGAGAAGCCTAGCTTCGCAAGAAGACGAAGAGCACTCATCTGAGTTTTTAATTTTCATTTATTTTACCCAAGTGATCTAGCTCCAACTCATGACCAATTGGTTGTTGCTCATAATAGAACTGAATCCGAACAGGTTTCACTTCACCATTGCCAAACCAAATCAATTGTGGTGCCTTACCACCTAATAGGTCTTCATTTTTAGCTTTGCTATAATTTGCTGTATCCAAGCTTTGAATGCTTAGAGACACACGATCTGGTAATTGACGGGTTTTAAATTCTTTATATACTTGCCAAGTTCGATCTGCTTGTTGAATCTGCTCTCGACTTTGATCGTGATATTCAAACAAGTTATAACTAAATGGTGCAACATCAGTTGCATTTTGAGTATTTAAAGCAAAAACCTTGGCCTGATCAGTTGCTTCTTTATTAATCTTTTTTAGATCAAGAATAAACATTTCCCTGGCTTGCATTGCTCGGCGTTGATCAACGCCACCAATATTCAAGACCACCAATGATGCCATGATGGTCATAATAACAATCACCACCATGATCTCAATAAGCGTAAAACCTGTTTGTAATCTCTGTGGTGATTTCATTCTATTCTCAACTATGGAATAGCATGTTCAAGCAGCTTCGGTAATGCTAAAGCTTGCTCTATATAGGCAACACGTAATGTATCTCGTGAACCCAAATAACGCTGATAGAAACTCGAATTTAAAATAACTGCCGCACCATAAGTCAACGACCAAATCGACGCAAGATAGTCGCGTGTTGTCATCGTACTATTGATACCCAATAAATAGCTTTCTGTCATACGAATAATGATACGCAAACGCTGTCTTCGTACTTTATACAGCTCACTGAATAGTAGTTGAATACCCTGCCCAGTGGTTGAAAGACGTTCCTCAATTTGGTGAAACAACGCTGTGCGCTCAGGATGATGTAAATGATGCAGCATAAAGAAAGCCAAATGCTCTGGAAAAGCCTTTTCGGTATCCTGAATCATTTCAAGCAACATGCGCTCATTACGGATAATAAGCAGCATATATAATTCATCTTTACTTTGAAAATGCTTATATAAGGTACCTTTTGCTAGATCCAGCTCTGCTGCGAGGGCATCTAGCGTCATGCCCGCTTCACCATTTTCTAATAGGAGTTGCTCCGCGATTTGAAAAATTAATACTTCTCGTGCTCTAAACTGAGCTTGACGATCCATTTTCACGTAATAACTCTCTTTCCTAGTACAACTAAACCGTTTATTTCAAATTTAAGAGATTCTCAAAATTTTGCGTTGTAATCATGCCAATCTCTTCAACCGATTTATCATATACATCACTTAGCGCTTTTGCTACAAAAGGAACATATTTCGGTTCATTGGTTTTACCACGATACGGTACAGGCGCTAAATAAGGACTATCCGTTTCGATGAGCAAGCGATCAAGCGGCACCTGTTTGGCCACATCACGCAAGTCCTGCGCATTTTTGAAAGAGACAATACCTGAGAAAGAAATATAATAACCGCAATCTAGCACAGCCTTTGCAGTTTCCCAGTCTTCTGTAAAACAATGCAGAATGCCATGTGTAGATTGCTCTGCACGAATGATATCTACTGTATCGTGCTTTGCAGCTCGCGTATGAACCACTACAGGCTTTTTAACGATTTTCGATGCTTCAATATGACGCGCAAAGCAACGTTTTTGTTCAGCAACAAAATCAGTACTGTGATAATAATCTAAGCCTGTTTCACCCAAAGCCCACACTTTGTCTGACTGAGCAAGGTTGACGAGATAATCCGTTGTAGCACGTGCCATGATGTGCTCATCTTCACAAGGATGTACACCCACCGAATAACCGACATCATCATGTCGGGCTGCAATTTCTGCCAATTTAACATGATCTTCCAGATCAACTGAAATCCCCATGAATTTAGATACACCAGCAAGTCGAGCTTGTTCAAGTGCTTGATCCAAATCCCCTTGATAAGGACTTAGATCTAACATGGTTAAATGGCAATGCGTATCAACAAACACTCTTTCTTCCTATTTTCTTTACAACTACATGGTATAGCTTGGACGATCCAAACCTTTCATACCCGCTAATAACTTTTCAGCTTCATTTTTATAATAGACGCCTTTTTCACCCGCCAACTGGATCGCAAATCCTTGTGGCTTAAAATGTGTTTGTTTATGTGAAATCCAGATCACTTTACCTGTCAACGGAATCTTTTGTGATTGCTCAGGTAGGGTTGCCAACACAAATACTTCTTGACCAATTTTCACCGCTTGTTTAGTCGGCACAAACAGACCGCCACCAACAACAAACGGCATATAGCTTGATTGTAATGTTGTTTTATCAGGAATATTAACCTGTATAATTCCGCCCATCATTTGTGGTTGCATAACATTCCCCTGTTAAAATTTAATAAATTAAAGCACCAATAACCCTACACCATTGATAAATCTAAAAAATATCATTTCTATTGATGATTTTCACAGAATTCTCTTTGGCTACCGTTCAAATAAAGATCTAAATATGATTTATCGCTTGATTATAGAAAACATTCTAACAAACAACAAATAATGTTTTACCAAAAGCCTTATAAAACAGCCAATCGACTTTTTATCCATACAAGTCATATATTCTAAAAATAATTCTTGAAACCTATATGACAATTCAACATCAATGATCCAATAGATGGCGTTCAAGGATGTATAAAGTGCTGTTTAGAAATAAAAGGATAACTCAACTTCTGAATTTACTTGATAGAAACTCTATCCTCAGCTAAATGCTAAATTGATTGTATGAGAGTGATGCTGTTACTCGTTTTTTGATGATTGTAAAAAATTCGATGAAGTTACAGCATTTGTAGAGCCGGTTACAGATGTCAAAAATAACCTATTGTAACCGCAAGAGAGACATTTGAATGAGATATAGCAAGGCAGGCTCACTATATCTCATGACATTGATTATTACTTTGTTGCTTTAACAATTTCAGCTTTATCAAATGAGAACCAGCATTCGCCTTGGGTCGCCCATTTTGATTCTGTTGTGCCTAATACACCAGTAACTACTATTCGATCACCGACTTTTAAATTGCTAATTTTGTCTGTATTTACTTTTAAATCATCTCGGGTTAACCCTTGCCCTTTACACTTTCCATTAGTTGGATCCTTAAAAATAATCGCAATCTGGTTTTGAGAAATAATTTCACCCGTTTTAGTAATACGTGTAATGATTCCAGGAACTTCAAGACGCTGTGAATCCCACTTTCGTTTTGCGGTAATCTCATTTTGCTGCCAATCTTTCCATATTTCAGATAAAGTTGCCTTCTTTGCTGGTCCTAAACCGCGAAAGTCACCACTCAATATATCTCCAGTTTTATTCAGTATCCCATCCGTTGCAGACATAGCCGAATCTAATGTCTGACAACCACTCAATGAAAGAAAGCTTAAAGCGACTAAAAGTGTTTTTATTTGCATATCAAAATTCCCTAAGCAAGGTAGTAAAATCTATGTGAAAAAATAACATATTTATTTGTAGATGTGAATTTTTAACATCCTTACCAAGAAAAATTTTCCCAAAAAAAGCCGCCCTTGTGGGCGGCTTGTTTGTCGATAGTCAAATTTTCTATTTCTCAGTACATTTATAATCAAAATCTAATGTGCTAATCATTCGATCTGTATCCTTTGAAATCACTGAAATATTACTGACCCCAGCCTCAATATAAAACTTACCACTGAACTGATTTGGTACTGAGCCTTGAGCATGATTAAAAGAATAGCTATAAACACATTCATATGCCTGAGAACCAATATTGGAGGCTTTAATCGCAAACGAGGAGCCATTAATATTGGATACAAATTTTGGTTCGGCCATTGCAATGCTTGGAATCACCATAAATGATAAAGCAATCGCGATAAATATTATTTTCATCTCTATAATCCTTATTTTTTAATATTATTGTGAAGTAACTCACATTTTATATACTTTTAATCAGGATTAAATAGACACGAACAATTCATATACAAAATAAATAATTAGATATAAAACAAATGCTTATATTAAAAAAACATACTTATATAAATTATAATTTAAGTATATTTTAATATTTACTTAATTAACATTCATTAATTGAATAAATAATTCATCAAGAACCAATTGAGTTTGTACGTTTTGCTCAATCATTAACTTTTTCTGCTGTAAGTTTGAATAGAATGTAAAAAGCTGCTCTAAACTATAAAATTCAGAAAGCTGCTTAAAATCCAAATCATCATTTTTTAACGATTGATTCAATTTTAAGTTCACGATATCAGCTAAAAGATATTCAAACATCGTGATAAATTCTGAAAAATTTAATTCCTTAGACCACTTATTTGAGTAATTTAGAGGCATATTCTTTTCAGCAACTAACTTCAACCAATCATTCAAGAATACCCCCCTTTTTTGTAGCCAAGCACTTTTTTCAATTTCAATCGCAGTCAAAGGCATATCATTGGCAAGGTTTAGCAATAATGATATTTGCTGAGTCGAAATCTCAGGAATTTGCTGTTGTACAAATGTTTGTGCATCTTGGATCGTCAAACGGTCTAAAGCGAAGTGTTGTAATCGGCTTCGAATTGTTGCTGGAAGTTTTAAATAGTGGTCCGCAAGTAAAATCAATACTACCTTCTCACCAGGCTCTTCCAAAGTCTTTAGCAAGGCATTAGCAGATGCTGTGTTTAATGCTTCTGCGGGTTCAATCACGACAACGCGCCAGCCTTCCCCTGTTTGCTGCACAAACGGAAGTAGATCCCGTATTTTTTCAATTTTAATTTTGGCATTCTGTTTTTTATTATCTTCATCCGTAGTGATATGGACATAGTTTGGATGTGTATCGGACTTCAACCATTGACAGCTGGTACATTCACCACAAGCTTGCTGTGCTTGCTTATTCAAACACAATACCCAAGCAACAAAGCGTTCTGCAAACTCTTTCTTTGCACAACCTTTCTTTCCATAAAATAAAAGCCCATGCCCAAGCTCAGGAAACCGAGTGGTTAATAATTCCCATGTTTGTGCATGCCATGGATAAATCTTTGTTGACTGAGTATCGACCATCATCTTATTCAAACAAACTCACAGACATTGCATTTAATCGATCTAGATCCGCTTGCGTATCAACACCAGGTGGCAAGTTTGCTTCGGCAACAGCTATGGCAATACGATGACCATTTTCTAGTACGCGAAGTTGCTCTAAGCTTTCCAATTTTTCAAGCCGTCCCTGTTCCCAAGTAACATACTCTTGTAACAATTTGACGCGATAGGCATATAAACCTAAATGACGAAAAGCTTGATTATGTAGTTGCTGTTCAGCCTGTTTAGCTCCATCACGATCATAGGGAATGGTTGCACGACTAAAATACAATGCCTCATTACGATTACTCATCACCACTTTAACGATACTATCGCGTTGAAACTCTTCAAGCTGATGAATGGGTTCACATAAGGTAGACATCGCACACTGCGGATGATCAGTCAGGAGCTGACTCACCTGCTGTACAAGTTGTGCCGGAAGTAAAGGCTCATCTCCTTGGACATTCACAATAATATCGTCTGCTGACCAGCCTTTAATTCGAGCGACTTCACTTAGGCGGTCTGTACCCGATGGATGATTTGGGTTTGTTAAAACCACATCAACACCTTCAGCACGACAAACCTCTGCAATACGCTCATCATCCGTAGCAACACAAAGGTCATCGAAACCAGCAACTTTCTTCGCTTGATCGACCACACGTAAAATCATTGGACGACCATGAATGAGGAGTAATGGTTTTGCAGGTAAACGAGAACTCGCAAAACGAGCTGGAATGACAATATGTTTCATGGTCGCTCTCTAAGAAAATTGAATACCAAGGTGCTGCAATTGTTGTTTCAACATCTCATAACAATCAGCTGATAAAACAGCCTCAACGGGTACCACCCAAATTGGAGTAGTGAATTCAGGATGTTGCTTTAATAAGGTTTTAAACTTTACGGCATCTTTTTCCGTAGTAATAATGGCATCATGATTTTCAAATGTTAAATCATCAATTTCATAATCATGATGGTCTGGAAATTCATGCGCCTGATATTGCTGTACACCCAAAGATGCTAATGTTTGATAAAAGCGCTGAGGGAAACCAATTCCAACAACAGCATTGAAATATTGGCTGTGATCAAACCAATTTGTATCTATATTTGCATTTAAAAGATAAGGCTGACCAACCGCTAAATGCATATTTCTTTGTGCTTGCGCAATTTTAGTATGCTCAATAACCGTACTTTCGCTTAACCGTGACTTAGGTTCGCGCAAATAACCTTCTGGCAATAGTTTCTCATTGCCTAAACCACGATTTTGATCTAACACAATCCATTCAATCTGACGCGCCAAAGCCCAATGCTGCAAACCATCATCGCTAATGATCAGATCTAGCTGTTCATTTTCCAATAACAACTCGATAGATGCTTGACGATTAGGTCCCACAGCCATTGGCACATGAGTAGATTGAACAATCAGACAAGGCTCATCACCAGCAGTATCTGGTTCAGAAATTTGAGTTACTAAAAGTGGAAATGGACCTTCACCACCATAACCTCGGCTAATTACACCTACTCGTACATTGTGTTGTTGTAAATACTTGACTAATTGAATCAGCAGTGGCGTTTTACCACTCCCACCTACGGTAATATTCCCAATCACCATAACAGCTACAGGCGCTTTATATACAGGTTTAATCCTATGTTGATAAAGCGCTTTATTCACACAAAAACCAAATCGGTATAACCATGACAATGGGCGCAACACCACCAACCACGAAGCTTGCTCATTCCAAGCATCCTGAAGACGCTGCGCCATCGACATGTTTAGTTTTCCTCGAAATTACGTTGATGCAATTGATAATACATACCATGTTTTGCTAAAAGTTCAGCGTGTGTGCCTTGCTCAATAATCTGCCCTTTATCCATGACTACAATCAGATCTGCATTTTCAACCGTAGACAGGCGGTGTGCAATTACGATCGTCGTGCGGTCTTGCATCGCCTTATCAAATGCTTGTTGAATAAAGTATTCTGATTCATTATCAAGCGCACTGGTTGCTTCATCTAAAATCAGGATTGGAGAGTCTTTTAAGATTGCTCTAGCAATTGCGATACGTTGACGCTGACCACCAGAGAGATTCAAACCTTGAGCACCAAGAATGGTGTCATAACCTTGTGGCAAGTTCATGATAAAGTCATGCGCATAAGCTGCTTTAGCTGCAGCAATGACTTGTTCATCACTTGAATCTTGTAATTGACCATAAGCAATGTTATCTCGCACAGAACGATTAAATAACACAACTTGCTGATTCACTGTCGCAATTTGAGAACGTAAATACGCCAGTTCAATATCCTGAACTGGAATACCATCAAAGTAGATTTGACCTTCGCTCAACTCTTGGAAACGTGGCAGCATATTGACTAATGAAGTCTTGCCCGCACCCGAACGCCCAACCAAAGCAACGGTTTGACCCGCTTTAATGTCTAAAGAAAAATCTTTGATTGCATGCGTACCATCTTCATAGCGTAAGTTTGCATGATCGAATTGGATATTACCCTTTAACGCTGGTCTGAGTTGGCCATTATTCACTTCTTCAGGCGTATCCAACAACTCAAACACTGAATGTGCAGCGGCCAAACCACGTTGTAACTTTTCATTGATATCAGTCAAATTCTTTACAGGCTTAGAAATTAAACCAGCAGCTGTAATGAATGAAATAAACTCACCCGCAGAAGTATCACCGAAAACCTGTGGACGTAATGCAAGCCAAAGAATGATCGCCATTGCCATCGACAATAAAAGCTGAATGATCGGGCTATTAATATTTTGCACCACCACCATTTTCAAACCGCGACGTAAATTCTCTTCAGACGATTTATAAAAACGTTTCTGCTCAAATTCTTCGCCAGTAAAGCTTTTTACCACTGAGTTTGCAGTAATCGTTTCTTGTACAACATGGTTTACATCACCCATGGTATTTTGTACTTGGATAGACAATTTCCGCATTTTCTTCGATGCGATTCGAACCAATATCCCAATAAAAGGCATGAAAACCACAATACACAGGGTCAATCGCCAATTGGTATAGAGTAGATAGCTCAACAAGCCGATAACAATCAAGCCATCTTTGATCAAGGTCTGTAAAGATTCAGATGAAGCAGCTGTTAACTGTTCGACGTTGTACATTAGCTTTGCGCTGATGTGACCTGCACTGTTATCAAGATAATATTGAGCTGGCAATCTTAACAATTTTGCATAGACTTCCTGACGGATGCTAAAAACCAAACTACGTGAAATAACAGCGGAAAAATAACCACCGAGAAATAGACCGACTCCACGAAAGAACATTAGCAAAACGATCAGTGCCGGAAACCAATCTAGATTGGTACGGCTACCTTCTTGAATGGCGTCAATAATGTATTTCAGCAACTTCGCGACAGAAACTTCCGTCGCGGCGTTGATTCCAAAACCAAGCAAGACTAATAAGGCAACGCCCCAATAAGATTTTAAATACGATATTAAACGGACATAAACCTTAAAATCCTGATTCACTCAGTAAAACCTCTTGTTGGAACTTTGGTGCTGATATTAACGTTAACAAAACCGAGTTGGCCTGCCACATCCATTACACGAATTACGTCTTGATGAGCAGCTTTGGCATCAGCAGCAATAATAAACATAAAATCACGACGATCTTGTGCAACTTGCTTAATCGCAGTGCTTAAATCAGCGATATCCTTACTGGATAATGCTTGGCCATTCACAGAATAATGCCCTGTGGAGTCTACCATGATTTCAATTTTGTGATCGTATTGTT
This sequence comes from Acinetobacter sp. Tr-809, assembly GCF_011753255.1. Classification (NCBI taxonomy): domain Bacteria; kingdom Pseudomonadati; phylum Pseudomonadota; class Gammaproteobacteria; order Moraxellales; family Moraxellaceae; genus Acinetobacter; species Acinetobacter sp. Tr-809. Next base: position 127,635 of record NZ_VWVZ01000001.1, on the reverse strand, counting down.
TAGGTGGAACACCCTGCGCATCTGGCAATGTCAGGTTGATACGACTTTGCTGACTAAAGGTCGTAGATAATAATAAAAACACCAAAATAAATAACATACAGTCAATCATTGGCGTCAAATTGATATGAATATCTTCAACTTGAGAGCGTTTAAACTTCATGTCTACACCTCTGCTTAACTTGCGCGACGGTGTTCTTGTGCATGAGCTGCTTTTTTATAGAAAAGCGCAGCATGAAACAAGGTCGACTGCTGCTCTAATTCAGCAATATATTCATGTACAACACGCTGGAAATAACGGTATGCAATCATTGCTGGGATGGCGATCAGCATACCGACAGCTGTTGTAATTAAAGCTTTGGAAATACCAGGCATCATCATACTGGCATTACCAGCAGAACCCACATCTATCACCAAAAACGACTCAATAATTCCAAGAACAGTACCAAGTAATCCCAGTAAAGGAGCGATTGCACTCAAAGTGCCTAAGAAATTGATATTTTTTTCGAGATGGCTGATTTCTTGAGACGCAGTTGCTTCCATCTGCGCACGAGCAAACTGCTCGCCTTGGTCTTGATGATCAAAACCTGCTTTTAAAATACGACCAAGCGGACTTTCTACTGCATCATCTTTTTGTAAACGAGCAATCACTGATTCAACATCAGAACCATTAACCAGTAGCGCTTGCGGTAAAACTTGTGACCGTTTCAAACGAATGTATCGTTCAAGTGTAATAGCAACCGTAAAAATTGATGAAAGAATTAGGGGCAGCATTAACCAACCACCCGCTTTCACAAGTTCCCACATATTATTCCCCAATAATATTTAAACTATAAAAGGATGGATCAGGATTCATTGATCGCTCATACAGATTTGCAAAAGCAATTAACAAATCCATCCTTAATATTAGTTAGGTAAACAAATATTGAGGATTCCATCCAACTCATCCAATGAGTGGTAATGAATGACCATTTTCCCTTTACCTTTTTGATTATGGTCAATTTTCACATTTGCTCCGAAACGTTCTGATAGTTTCTGAGTCAATTGTTCAATATCTGGAGAAATCTGAGCCTTTTCCTTTTCAGGCTTTGGTTCACTCCACTCACGAACTAACTGTTCAGTTTGGCGTACAGACAAACCTTTTTCAATCACGATTTGCGCAACTGCAATTTGATCTTTTGCCTTGAGCGTCAGAATCGCACGGGCATGTCCCATGTCAATCTGACCTTGTTGTATTAAGTCTTTAATCGGATCAGCCAAGCTCAACAATCGCAACAGATTACTCACTGTTGTACGTGCCTTACCTACCGTATCTGCAATTTCTTGATGACTTAAACCAAATTCATCATGGAAACGTTGCAATGCAACAGCCTGATCAATCGGGTTCAAATCTTGACGTTGAATATTTTCAATTAATGCCAAAGCAATTGCGACTTGGTCATTTAAATCACGCACAATGGCAGGAATTTCAGTCAATCCTGCCAATTGAGCTGCACGCCAACGACGCTCACCTGCAATAATTTCGTAAGGATGCTGCTCATCATCCACAGGACGGATCACAATCGGCTGCATCACACCATGTTTTTCAATTGATGCTGCAAGCTCTTGTAAATCCTGCTCTTGGATAAAACTACGCGGCTGGTATTCACCACGTTTTAATAAGTTGACATCAATTTGCTTGAGTTGGCCATGATCCAAGGCTTGTGCTTCAAGTTGCAATTTCTCTTTTTGAATTGAACCCAATAGCGCATCTAAACCACGACCTTTAGCCAATCCGCGTTTTTTGATGCTCATACAGCACTTCCTTTTTTCACTTTACTTTTCTTCAACATTTCTGCGGCTAAGTTCAAATATGCAATCGCACCTTTGGAACTCTTTTCAAAATAGATTACAGGCAAACCATGAGCTGGTGCTTCAGCCAAACGAATATTTCGAGGAATCACCGTTTCATATAACTTTTTACCAAAATATTGCTCTAACTCGGCAGACACATCACGGGTCAACGCATTACGAGCATCGTACATGGTACGTAATACCCCAACGATTTCCAAGTTTGGATTAAGGGCTTTTTGTATACGGTCAATCGTTTGTGTCAGATCAGCCAACCCTTCCAAAGCATAGTATTCACATTGCATCGGAATAATCACACCATTCACGGCAGCTAAAGCATTTACAGTGATTAGACTTAGGCTTGGTGCACAATCGACAATAATATAATCAAATGCAGCATCTACTTCTTGTAAAGCATTCTTCAGAATGAACTCACGCCCTTCCTGCTCAGCAATCGCAAGCTCAACACCCGCAAGCTCTCGGTTTGCACCTAAAACCTTATAACCAACTTCTGCTTTTTGAATCGCAGTTTCAATTGGTACTTCACCCAACAACACATCTGTGACTGAATAAAGTAAATCGTTCTTTTGAATACCAGACCCCATGGTGGCATTCCCTTGTGAGTCCATATCGACCAACAAGACACGTTTTTTCAAGATCGCCAAAGAGGCAGCAAGATTGACTGCTGTCGTGGTTTTTCCCACACCACCTTTTTGGTTTGCAATCGCAATAATTTGAGCCATGACTACCCTTAATATTTTTATTGAATACGTTGAAGTAAAAGTAAATGACGCTGTTCATCCAATCTTGGCACACGCAGTTCAATAATCTTACATGAATACTGATCTTTCATCTGCTCAACTTCATCCTCTGGGATTAAGCCTTTCATTGCAGCAATAATACTCTGTTCATGCATATAAGGTTGTGCTGCATCTACAAAATCGGTCAATGAAGCAAATGCTCGACTTGTAATGACATCGAACTGACCAAGTTCTCCAATGCTGTCTTCATTTTCAACACGTGTTTGAACTGCAATTACATTCTTCAGCTTTAGGTCAGCAATAAATTGCTTCAAGAAACGAATCTTTTTCCCATTCGAATCTAATAGTACACAAGAACGATCTGGTTGGCATAATGCAATGATCATGCCCGGCATACCACCACCCGTGCCCACATCTAATAAACGACCTTGGGGCAAATCATTTAAGATACTTAAACTATCTAATAAATGTTTAACCAACATTTCTTTCGGCTCGCGGATCGCCGTTAAATTATATGCTTTATTCCATAGCACTAGCGCATCTTGATATTTCAATAAGAGTGTTAGGGCTTCTTCACTTAGGTTAAGACCTAAAGCTTGGCTACCTTGCTTTAATTCTTGAAAAAAAGGATGCATAACAGTGCGACATCTCGATAAACTTGCTGTGCAGTATACCGATTTCTGATACAAGGCACAGCAGGACTTGTTGAACGATTATGCAGTTAAACATTTACAAGCATGATAAACTGCACAATCCTTTAAATTTTTGTCTTTTCTTATGCAAATCACAGATAGACAAAGCATTTTTTATTATGCAAATGCGCCCTGCTTGATTTGTTGATCAAGCTGCTCCAAACGCTCAGGTGTACCCACATCGACCCAAATCCCTTGCAACTTTTCAGCTGAAACTTGCTGCTGCTGCATGGCTTGCTTCAACAATGGCGCTAAAGGTCGCTTGCCATTTTCCAAACCAGCGAACATCTGTGGTGCCAATACTGCAACACCACTATAAGTTAATGCTTCGCCAAGTTGATCTTGCTCAAAAGTATAAGCCAAATCATTGGACAAGATAAAATCACCTTTCAAATGCTGAGGCGGATTCTCTACCAGTACCAAATGAGCTTGCTTATCTTCCAACTGAACATTCAATAACGAAGAAAAATCCATTGTGGTCCAGACATCACCATTAACTAAGATAAAAGGTTCATCACCCAACAATGGCAAGGCATTAATAATACCACCTGCTGTTTCCAAACCTTCACCTTCGTGTGACCATAAAATAGTTACACCAAATTGAGAGCCATCACCTAAAGTAGCAGCAAGTTTTTCACCCAACCAAGCAGTATTAATCACAATCTCGGTAATGCCTATTTTTTGCAACTTCTCAATATGCCACACAATCAGTGGCTTACTACCAACTTCCAATAAAGGTTTTGGCGTATGTAAGGTTAACGGTCGCATACGATTACCAAGACCTGCAGCAAGGATCATTGCTTTCATTATGCTACAACCTCGTAATCACCATATTTTTCAATAAACTTCGGCATCACAATGTCACGAATGAACTGCATAAAGTCATTCAGCTCATCATAAGCTTGGCTTTCTTCAAGTAAATACCACATCACACGCGGTAAGTCTTTTAAATAGCCTGATTTGCCATCACGTTCAAATAAGCGCACAAAGATACCCAAGATTTTCAGGTGACGTTGGATCGCCATCAGATCTGCATCTCGTTTGAACTGCTCAAAACTGCGGTTTTGTTTCGCTGCTGCTGGCAATAAGTTATAAAACACTTCAAACCATGCGTAGACGCGCTCAGCATTCCACTGCACATAGGCATCACGCGTAATCGAGATAAGATCGTAAGTATCAGCACCGATCACTGCATCTTGGAAGTCAATTACACCAAGCTCTTGTTCATCTTCGATTTTCATTAAATTACGACTATGGAAGTCACGATGTACAATCACTTGCGGTTGATTAGTCGCCTCAATCGCAAGAAAATCAAATGCCTGCTCAATCGTTTCCAACTGCTGCTCTGTCGGCTGAATCTTTAATGATGGCAACATCCATTCTGTCAATAGACGCATTTCCGACATCAACTTCTCATAGGAATACACTGGTAATTGTGCATCACCATTGATCTGCTGCAATTCAATCAACTGCTTAAAACTTTGTGCATAATATTGGTCAACCGTTTGATCATTAAGTAACGTTGACAAAACAACATCACCAAAATCTTCTAACAGCAGTAATCCCAAAGTTAAATCTTTAGCAACGATATGTGGTACGCGCACACCATGTTTATCAAAAAACTCATCGATGCTAACAAATGGAATACAATCTTCTTTTTCAGGGGGTGCATCCATGAGCATATATGTTTTGTTTTGTAACTTAATTCGCGCGTAGCGACGAAAGCTTGCATCTCCTGCCAAAAAGTTGATCTCAAATTGATCAGATTGGAGGGTGGCTTGAAGCCAAGTTTGTATCAATTGTTCACGTTGTGTATTCATTTGCAATAAAATCTAAAACTAGCTGAGATTTTGAAAGCTTAAGTGTAGCCACTTATCAACTTTTTCTCTATGATGCGACAATAATTAATTGTGAATTAGCGTATTGGTTAATGAGACAATGAAACATCAGTTTAAATTTAATCCTTTAGCAACAGCTATTTTGACACTCTTGTGTGGCGGCTCGATCCAATCTGGTTTCGCAGCACCAGCTGATGCTGTCTCTACGCTTGACAACAAACAGCTCAAAGCTGCGATTCGACAGAATCAAGAACAGCAAAATCAAGAAAGTTATCCTGGGGAAAGTTTCTTCCAGCAATATTATGTAGACAAATCTGCACCTGAAGCTCAGTTGCGTGATAATCGTTATTTTAGCTCTTCATTTTGCCAAGGAACTTGGGTCACCCCGATTAATCCTGAAGCAAAAGCGGGTGATGCAAGCACAACCACTTCAGTACTCACTGCAGATTACGGGCATTACAACCCAACAGGTGATTCTGTTCTGCAAGGCAATGTTGTGATTGACCAAGAAGGTCGTACTATCCGTGCAGACCAAGTCACAATCGACTCTACACAAACTTATGCCAATGCAGAAGGTCGCGTGCAACTTGCACAGTCAGGTCTGCTTTCTCAAAGTGATGCAATTAACTATAACTTAAAGACACAAACAGGTGATTTAAACAATAGTTTCTATATCTCAGAACAGCAGCATGCACATGGTCATGCAAACCAGATTAAACGTGCAAATGAAAATTTAGTTATTTTTAAAGATGCAAGCTACACGGCCTGCCCACCTGAACAAAAACCAGCATGGAAAATTCAGGCCAAAGAAATTGAATTAAACCAAGATACAGGTCGTGGCGTAACTCGCAACACAAAACTCTATATCAAAGATGTGCCTGTACTGGCTGTACCTTACTTCAATTTCCCGATTGATGACCGACGTACTACAGGCCTACTCAGTCCCAATTTTGGTTATAGCAATGATGGTGGTGCGCAATTAGTCACCCCTATCTATCTCAACCTTGCACCCAATTACGACCTCACACTTACACCAAGCTATATGAGTAAACGTGGTCCAAAGTTAGATGCAGACTTCCGCTATATGACTGAAAACTTTGGTGCAGGTCGTATCTGGGGTGGCTATATAGCAAGTGACAATCAATATGGCGATGAAGCGCGTGATGATCTTCATTTCATTCACAATTGGCGAATCAACAATCAATGGTCAACCAATTTAGAATATAACTACGCTTCTGATAAAGATTACTTTGCAGACTTTAACAACAATCCAAACACAAGAACGGATTTAAATTTACGTCGTGCTTGGGAACTTAACTATCAAAATGGAATTCCAGGTCTAAGAGCCCAGTTAAAAGTTGAAGACTTCCAAACATTAGACAAAACCATTCCTGATGCTAATAAGCCATATGCACGCCTTCCACAGTTTTTATTAAACTACGTTACTGGCGACCCACAAGGTCTACAATATGAGTTTAATAACGATACAGCTTATTTTAAAAAATCAATCAACGACCAATCTGCTCTCGAATCGAGTGGTACACGTGTCTATAACCAATTTGCAGTGCGCTATAACTACTTAACGCCTTCTTGGTTTTACGCAATTCCAGAAGTTTCCGTTCGCAGTATTAATACTTTTTACGACCAAGATACAAGAGCAAATCTTGGATCCGACAACCAAGAAAAATCCGTCGTTGTTCCTCAGTTCACACTTGCTACTGGTGTAACTTTCGAGAAAGATGGCAAATACTTACAAAGTATTTCCCCTCGTGCTTTCTATGCATACTCGCCATACAGAAATCAAGATGATCATCCAAACTTTGATTCGACTACAGCATCAGTCAACTATGACCAACTGTTCAACCCATATCGTTTTTATGGACATGACCGTTTAGATGACAACAATTTCTTATCACTTGGCGTCACTTATAGCCTACTTGATACGGAAGGTTTAGAACGAATTAAAGCAAGTGTTGGACAAAGTTACTATTTTAGTGATCGTCGAGTAAGTTTAACTGGAAAGCTTGATGACTTTGATACGCAACGTCGTACAGGTCCAATTGTTAGCCTATCAAGCCAACTGAATCAAAACTTTACCATTTCCTCGAATGCTGCTTGGATGTCTGATGGTGACAATGCGCAACGAGATTTCCAAGCCTACTATACAGGCGATAAAGGCAATCTTTATAACCTAGGTTACTTTTACAGAAAGAAAATTACTGACCGTCAAGACTCTTATGATCAAGTTGTTGCATCCTTTATACAACCTGTAAAAGACAATTGGCGTATTATGGGCCATGCCCAATACGATATAGACAACAACGTGATGCGTGAATATTTACTTGGTGTAAATTATGAGTCTTGTTGTTGGGCTGTTTCGGTATATGGTCGCTCTTACTATAACGATCTGGATGACCCAAACGCTCCAGACGTTCGCAAAAAGAATGCGGTTATGGCTGAATTCACCCTAAAAGGCCTTGGTGCTTTAAACAACAAGCTTGCCTCTCTCCTAGAAAACAGAGTTTTAGGTTTCAACAAAATTAATCAATCTTGGACACAACGTTAATGAAGATAAAACCTTTTCAACATATCTTTAAAGCGACTGTTCTCGCTGCCCTAATTTCTTCATCAATGCAAAGCTTTGCACAACCTACGGATGAGGTTGTTGCAATTGTAGATAGTAGTGTCATTCTTAAAAGTGATTTAGAACAAGGGATTGCTGAAACAGAACACCAGTTAAAAGCACAAAATAAAACTGTTCCACCTCAACAGTATTTACAAATGCAAGTACTTGATCAACTCATCATTCGTCAAGCGCAATTAGAACAAGTAAAGCGTTATGGCATTAAACCTGATGAAAAGAGCTTAAATGCTGCAGTATTAAAAGTTGCAAACCAATCAGGTGCAAATACACTTGAGGCATTTCAACAAAAACTGGATGCAATTGCACCAGGCACTTATGAAAATTTGCGTAACCGTGTTGCAGAAGATTTAGCAATTGGTCGTTTGCGTCAACAACAAGTTATGTCGCGTATTAAAATCAGCGACCATGATGTTGAAAACTTTTTAAACTCCCCTGAAGGTCAAGCTGCATTAGGCACTCAAGTTCATGTCATTCACATGCGTATTTCAGCTGAAAATAGCAACGAAGTACAACAAGTCGCTCAGCAGGTAAAACAATCTCTCACAACAAGTGACGATACAAAATCGATTAGCTCTAAGCTATCAACAGCTTCAGTGAAAGTCGACGGTGCAGACATGGGTTTCCGCTCACTCTCAGAGATTCCTACAGAACTTTCAGCACGTATTGCCCCACTTCAAGTTGGACAAACAACTGAGCTGATCAATGTACGAGACGGAATACACGTATTAAAGTTATTAGAACGCAAGCAGAATGATCAAAAAGCACTAGTTCCTCAATACAAGACACGCCATATTCTGATTCAACCTTCAGAAGTAGTAAGCTTAGATCGTGCCAAGCAAATGATTGATAGTCTCTATAATCGTGCTAAAGCTGGTGATGACTTCGCAACCCTTGCAGCAACCTATTCAAATGATACAGGCTCTGCACGTGATGGCGGTAGCTTAGGTTGGGTAAGCCCAGGCGTAATGGTACCTGAATTTGAAAAGGTCATGAAAGAAACCCCTGTTGGGCAAATTAGTAAGCCATTCCAAAGTCAATTCGGTTGGCATATTTTACAAGTCACAGATACACGTGAGCAGGATATGACCAAAGAAGTTCAGGAACGTATGGCACGCCAAATCTTAGGTGAACGTCAGTTTGATACCGAAGTTGATAGCTGGATGCGTGAGCTTCGCGCGAATGCCTATGTCGAAATCAAAGATGCCAACTTAGATTCTAAAGCACAACAGAAATAAAACAGCCTAATAAAAATGCCAGCAATTCGCTGGCATTTTTATTTTCAAAATTTATCATTAAAAAAAATAGTGGCAGTTGCCACTATTCTTCTACATTACAAATTGATTATTTGTAACGATCAACCATTTTCTCTAAAGAAATTGGACGAATCTTATCTGCATTACCTGATGTACCAAATGAATTATAACGATCTACACAGATTTGCTTCATTGCTTCAACAGTTTCACCAAAGAATTTACGCGGGTCAAATTCACTTGGTTTCTCCGACATCATACGACGCATTGCGCCCGTCGAAGCCAAACGTAAATCGGTATCAATATTGATCTTACGCACACCATGTTTGATCGCTTCTACCAGCTGATCTACAGGCACGCCATAAGTTTCTTTAATATCACCACCGTATTGGTTAATGATCGCTAACCACTCTTGTGGAACAGAGCTTGAGCCATGCATCACAAGATGTGTGTTTGGCAATGCAGCGTGGATTTCTTTAATACGGTCAATTGCCAAGATGTCACCCGTAGGTGGACGAGTAAACTTGTATGCACCGTGTGAGGTACCTACCGCAATCGCTAGGGCATCAACATTAGTATCCGCAACAAATTGAGTCGCTTCTTCAACAGAAGTTAAGAGTTGAGAGTGGTCAAGTACACCTTCTGCACCGACACCATCTTCTTCACCAGCCATACCAGTTTCAAGGCTACCTAAGCAACCAATCTCACCTTCAACTGAAACACCACATGCATGCGCCATAGCGACAACACGACGAGTTACGTCAACATTATAGTCATATGAAGTTGGTGTTTTACCATCCGCACCTAACGAACCATCCATCATCACTGAGCTGAAGCCCAACTGAATCGAACGTTGGCAAACATCAGGGCTAGTACCATGATCTTGATGCATTACCACTGGAATATGTGGCCACTCTTCAATCGCAGCTAAAATAAGATGACGTAAGAATGGTGCACCCGCATATTTACGCGCACCAGCCGAAGCTTGCACGATAACAGGTGAATTCGTTGCATCCGCAGCGAGCATGATTGCGCGCATTTGTTCTAAGTTGTTTACGTTAAACGCTGGTACGCCGTAGTTATGTTCTGCAGCGTGATCCAAGAGCTGGCGCATTGAAATTAGAGCCATAATATCCTCCCAGGTAATGCGGCATATTCTACATGCTGATCTATTTCAATTCAGCAACTAATCACAGTAATTATAAAAAAATCTTTAATCTTTTGTGCAATTTGAGTTGTAATTCTTATTAAATAATCAAAAAGGCCAAATCACAAAGTAATTTGACCTTTTCCAAAACACATATCTAGATCGCAATTGAACTAAATAAAACGAATTAGAGCTTAGCAGTAACCCTCTAAACGCGTTAATGGTAATTTTTTACCAATCGCTTTTTCAATTTCAGGTAAATAGAATGCATCATCTTCAGACAAGAAACTGATACTCACACCTTGCGCACCAGCACGCCCAGTACGACCAATACGATGCACATAATCATCAGACTGTTCAGGCAAGGTGAAATTAATCACATGTGAAACACCATCCACATGAATACCGCGCCCTGCCACATCGGTTGCGATCATTATATTATTCTTGCCTTGCTTAAACTGCTCAAGCATTTTCAAACGCTTGTCTTGAGCAATTTCGCCCGATAGCATCCCAACCTTATAGCCATCACGCTTTAAGTGATCATACAAACGACGCACCTGATCTCGACGATTTGCAAAGATCATTACTTTATCAATTGGCTCTTCACGCAGAATATCTTGTAATAACTTATATTTGTCTTGTTTAGCAACCACATAAACACGTTGCTCAACGTCATTATTGGTTTTTTGCTCAGGCTCAATCTCTACCGTTACAGGCTCAAATAGCCACTGACGTGCAAGATTTAAAACATCATAGCTAAATGTTGCAGAGAACATTAAAGTTTGGCGCTGCTCTTTAAATGGTGAAAAGCGAACAATTCTTTTGACCGATGGAATAAAGCCCATATCTAATAATCGATCTGCTTCATCAATCACTAAAAATTCGATTTTATCCAACCAAACTTCTTTTTGCTCCACAAAATCGATCAAACGACCTGGTGTTGCAACAATGATATCAACGAAGTTTCGATCCAACATTTTCTTCTGCTTGTCAAAATCTACACCACCCAATAAGGTTACTAAGTGAAGGTTTGAAAACTTGGTTAATGCTTGTGCATCACTTTCAATCTGTAATGCCAACTCGCGTGTCGGTGCCAAAATTAACGCACGTGGCTCACCACGAAAGCGTTGCTCCTGAACTGGATTATTAAGTAGATCATTGATCACACTAACCAAAAAGGCAGCTGTCTTGCCTGTGCCTGTTTGTGCTCGACCAATAGCATCATGCCCTGCTAATGTATATTTTAAAACCTTTTGCTGAATCGGGGTCATTTGTGTAAAACCCAAAGCATCAATCGCTTTCTTCAACTGCGGATGTAAATTTAAGGTTTCAAAACCAGATGTCATATATGCTCTCGAACCATCAACGACCAAAATAAAGTCGTTATTATAAACCATAAAAAACAAAAACGCCCCAATAACATTGGGGCGTTTTTTTATTGCATTAAGGCAACAAATTAGTCTAAAGGCTGAACGTTTTCAGCTTGGAAACCTTTTTGTCCTTGAACAACACTGAATTCTACGCGTTGGCCGTCACGTAAAGAACGGTGGCCATCACCCATAATTGCGCGGAAATGAACAAATACGTCATCACCACCATTACGCTGAATAAAACCAAAGCCTTTAGTGTCGTTAAACCACTTTACTACGCCTTGTTCACGAGCTGTCATAAGTCAATCCTCAGATATTGAAAGATAAGGACCTTCCGGTGTTGCAAACAGCAGAGCCAACAAGGTTTTAAAATATTTATAATTTTAAAGCTTGTAATCATTCTGTAAAACTATCAACAATTTCCGGTTACATCCATTTGTTATAGAGTTTAAAACAATTGATTTGTATTAAACAACTTTCTAAAACGCATCGAGCTTATCATGGGTTTATAACAATTAATAGAAGTTTTTTTAGTTATTATCGATATTTCTATCTGTTTTTTTCAATAATTTAGCTGATTTTTTAATGAAATTTTTCTCTCAAAAATTACGAGAAAATTTGTTAAGATAGGTTTGAATAAAATGATTTAAATGTATATGACCGATACACTACATCCTCCCATTATTATTGATGCATTAGGACAACCCTGCCCAATGCCATTGCTTATGTTGAAGCGCGCTTTAAAAAAAGTGGATGGCGCACAACAATATTTATTGAAATCCTCTGATCCACATAGCGAAATTGATGTAACACGATATTGCAAAATTCAGCAACTTCAATGCCTGACACAAAAAATTTCAGACAATGAATTTCACTATTTAATTGAATCTATGTAATTCTTTGCTAAACTCTTGCTAAAGATAAATATAGTTAACTTTACATTTCTATACTCAAATTTCCTTAGTGATGAAGAACATTCGCATTAAGATGAAATTGTTGACTTAAATACCATCCTATAAGGAGACTCCATGACTACTGACAGCAGCAATCAATTGATGCCCCTGTCATTGTCTGCGCCAGGCGTAAACCTTGGTGCATATATCAGTACTGTCAATCAAATTCCAATTTTAACGGCCGAGCAAGAAAAAGAACTTGCTGAGCGTTATTATTATGACCAAGACCTCGATGCTGCCAAGTTATTGGTAATGTCACACCTCCGCTTTGTTGTACATATTGCACGTAGTTATGCAGGTTACGGATTACCACAAGGTGATCTCATTCAAGAAGGTAACCTCGGATTAATGAAAGCGGTTAAACGTTTTGATCCGAATATGGGTGTTCGCTTAGTTTCTTTTGCTGTGCACTGGATTAAAGCTGAAATTCATGAATATGTGATTCGTAACTGGCGTATTGTTAAGATTGCGACCACCAAAGCTCAACGCAAATTGTTCTTTAATTTACGTAGTCTTAAAAAATCAAGCAAACGACTCACTTTAGAAGAAGCGAAATCAATTGCCAATGATTTGAACGTAACCCCTGAACAAGTGTTAGAGATGGAAGGCCGTCTCACTGCTTATGATGCTGCTTTTGAAGCACAAGGTGATGATGATGACGATACACCTCATACTGCACCTGCGCTTTATTTAGAAGATAATCGTTATGATCCAGCACGATTAGTTGAAGAAGAAGATTACGAACAGCAAAGTACCACAGCCTTACATGATGCAATGGACCAGCTTGATGATCGTTCACGTAATATTTTACAACGTCGCTGGTTAGATGATGACAAGTCAACTTTGCATGAGTTGGCTGCTGAATATAATGTTTCTGCTGAGCGTATTCGTCAGTTAGAAAAGAATGCCATGGAAAAAATCAAAACTGCCATGTCTGCAAGCTAAAATCGAATCAAACACAAGGGCTTTAATGCCCTTTTGTTTTATCTGGCTTTGTTTAAGCACCCGAATATGTTAACTTTGTTTATCAAATTTCCAGTTCCATTGTCATTATGTGGATAGCAATCTCTGCGCTTAATCTTGCGCTTGCAGTCATGCTGGGTGCTTTCGGTGCTCATGGACTCAAATCTTTTGCAACACCAGAGCAACTTGCTTGGTGGGGTACAGCAACTCAATACTTTTTCTATCACGGTCTTGGCTTACTAATTTTAGGTGTACTAGATAAAACCGCACCAACTTTTCCAATAAAAATTCCTTTTATTTTGATGCAAATTGGTATCATCTTCTTCTGCGGTTCGTTGTACATTATGGCGCTTGGTTTACCTCGAATCTTAGGTGCGATCACCCCAATTGGTGGTGCATTTATGATTGCAGGTTGGGTGCTACTCGCATGGCAAGCAATCAAGCATGCGAAATAAGGATTGATCATGCACATCTATTTAAATGGTGAGTCAACAGACACGCCTTGCGAAAACCTACAGCAATTGATTCAAAGTTTAGAACTTGAAGGCAAACGCTTCGCTGTAGAGAAGAACCAACAGATTATTCCGAAAAGTAGACTTGAGCAAACGACAATTGCTCCTGAAGATCGTATTGAAATTATTCAAGCTGTTGGTGGCGGCTAATCGGCTAAAAATGGAGTAAGCCCATGCAAGATTCCCCTTTAATTATTGGTTCACGTACTTTTAACTCACGCTTATTGGTCGGAACTGGTAAATATAAAGATCTCAATGAAACTGATTTAGCCATTCAAGCCAGTGGTGCTGAGATTGTCACTGTCGCAATCCGTCGTGTAAACATTGGTCAACATGCCGATCAACCGAATTTACTTTCAGTGATTCCACCAGAAAAATATACGATTCTGCCTAATACAGCAGGTTGTTTTGATGCTGATAGCGCAATTCGTACCTGTATGCTGGCACGTGAACTTCTTGATGGTCACAATCTGGTGAAGTTAGAAGTACTTGGTGATGAAAAAACCTTATATCCAAATGTGACCGCAACGCTTAAAGCAGCGCAAACCTTGATTGATGATGGTTTTGAAATCATGGTCTATACCTCGGATGACCCGATTGTTTCGCAAGAACTTGAAAGTATGGGCTGTGTTGCGATCATGCCTTTGGGTAGTTTGATTGGTTCTGGTCTTGGTATTTTGAATCCACATACCATTTCCATCATCAAAGAAAATGCCAAAGTCCCTGTTTTAGTAGATGCAGGTGTCGGTACAGCTAGTGATGCGGCAATTGCAATGGAGTTGGGCTGTGATGGCGTTCTTATGAACACGGCGATTGCCGCTGCTCAAAATCCTATTTTGATGGCTTCTGCGATGAAGAAAGCGGTTGAAGCAGGTCGTGAAGCATTCTTAGCAGGTCGTATGCCGCGTAAGCGTATGGCGAATGCGAGCTCACCTGAGACTGGGTATTTCTTTAAATAAAGTATAAGTGGTGAAGGGATCACTCTGTTCCTTCACCCTCTAGATTGACGTATATACACTATGGAAAATAAAATTAAAAAAATCTACCTAGTTAAAGTTTCATCCAATTTACACGAAGCCCCTGTTAACACAAAATACTTTATACTTGAGGGAAATCAAATATATGCTACAAACAAACAAGAAATTTTAAATTCTTCACAAAACATTATTGGATATATCTTTTTCTTCTTTTCATGGAAATTAAAAACTGATTCGTGTGCGATATTCCCACACAATGAATCCCTCTATCTATTTCATAATGATACCTTCATCGAAATCGAAAAAAATTCTGTACAAATTAAAAAAATTTTATTTTGGAGAATTATTACTATTAAAAAGGGAAGCAACCTCCCTATTTTTATTAAACTATTTACACCACCCTATAGATGGTTATCTAATGATGGCATGTTCCCAGAAACAGTAGAACCATTAATAGATTTTTTAATTGATGTTAATGATAACTACGACTGGAAACTATCTAACATAAAAAAACTATATCAATATATTTCAAAAACATAAGCTCATTAGATTTTTTAGATTATCTTTCGCCCTTTGCTCAAAATTCTGCTGAAAATATTCCGTTTGATACAGCAGTTCAGTCTGATAAAAATGTGCTAGAACTTGTTTTCTTTTAATCGAATAAACATCTGGATCTACCCAAGCATACTCCTGTTGAATCTGCTGTTCATATTCCTCGAATCGCTCTGGTGAGGCAGCTAGAATCGCCAAATCAATATCCAGTAAAAACTGCAAATCTAGTTCATCTGTTACTTCATGCTTTTGCGTGGCAATAACCCATTGTTTAATCTTTTCAACGATATCAATTGATAAATCTTGAGCCAAATACTGCTCGAATAACTCGGCACTTTTTAGCTCATTATCTTTTGCTTGTGGATCATAAACCGCATCATGAAACCAGAGCGCCAATAAAACAGCATGTGCATCATTTAAATCAGCTCGAATCGAGTCAACTAGAACCAAACATTCATACAAATGTTGCAGTGTATGATAAGCCCGCTGCTTTTCACTGTAGGCAGCAATCAACTTATTAAAAACTTTCTGCGGCTCAGAAAAGTGATAATGCTGATGCAGCTCAAACCATGATTTTTCTAATAAGCTCAAATACTGCTGCATTACTCATCCTTATTGGATTTCTTTATTCAGCCATTTTGCCAAGGATTCTGCGTCTTTCCGCTCTAAAAAAAGCTGGTACAAAGTACAGGAACCAAACTCATGTTTCAGTTCCTGTTGGCGCATAGGATGATTACCAAATCTGAATCGTCGAGTACCGTCTCGATCTAAAGGCAATGCATATACCCCATAGCTACGAGGTTCTGTCAGGTGCCCTTTGACACAAACTTGATCAGACGATATCGCGTGTTTTAATAAATATTCTTTGGTTAACATCCCACCCTGCCCAAGGCAAAACTAAGCTGCGTGTTGCTCATCTCGCTTAAAGACCAATTCTTTATTCGATGAACTTTCAGCATCAAAGTAATACCCTTCACTATCAAATGCTTTTAATTGTTCTACTTGGCTTAATTTATTTTCAATCAAGTATCTTGCCATCAGACCACGCGCTTTTTTCGCATAGAAACTAATAACTTTATATTTTCCGTTCTTCTGATCCAAGAATACAGGCTTAACAATTTCTGCCTGAATTTTCTTTTCATTCACAGATTTATAATATTCGTCAGAGGCTAAATTTACCAATACTTTTGCATCAATTTCAGCTAAATCTTGGTTAATTTGATCCGTAATAATACTGCCCCAAAATTCATATAGATTATGACCACGCGTATTCTTTAGTTTAGTACCCATTTCCAAACGGTATGGCATCATCAAATCCAATGGACGTAATAAACCATAAAGACCAGACAGCATACGTAAATGCTGTTGAGCAAAATCAATATCTTGATCTTTTAAGTGATATGCATCTAAACCTGTGTACACATCACCTTTAAATGCAAATAAAGCCTGACGTGCATTGGAAAAATCAAAATCTGCATTCCAGTCACGAAAGCGCTCTACATTTAGGTTGGCAATTTTCTCACTCACCGTCATCAATGATGCAATTTCAGTTGCCGACAATTTGCGACAAACATCAATCAACTGTTGAGATTGTGCCAGCAAACGTGGTTGAGTATGTGTATCTGTAGGAAGTGCTGTCGTGTAATCGAGTGTTTTAGCAGGAGAAATTAAAGCAAGCATAATCAATCAAAATAAATTTATCTTGGTGAAACTATAACAGTTGATAATTTTTAATGCCAATTCGTGTTCTCGTTCAGTTTTATCGGTAAAATAGTGGATTCTTCCATTATCCATTGCGTATCTTATGTCTGAGCAATTATTCATCCAAGGTCCTGTTGGTCAAATCGAAATGTTTGTTGATCAGCCCCAAGGTGAAATCACAGGTTTTGCTGTCGTCTGCCATCCACATCCTCTACAAGGTGGTACACCGCATCATAAAGTCCCTGTACTACTGGCTCAGATTTTTAATGAAATGGGGTGTGTGGTGTACCGTCCAAGTTTCCGTGGCTTAGCTGGCAGTGAAGGTAAACACGACCAAGGGCATGGCGAAACCGATGATATTATGGCTGTGATTGAATACGCACGTGAGAAGCACGCAGGTTTAACCTTCTATGCGGGTGGTTTCAGTTTTGGTTCTCATGTACTCGCAAAATGCCAAGCACAACTCAGCAATGAGTTACGTCCAAAACAATTGGTGTTATGCGGCTTGCCAACAGGATCGGTGGTGGATTTACGCCACTACACAACTCCTGCAATTGACGGCGATATTTTATTTGTTCATGGTGAACAAGATGATATTACCCTGCTCTCAGATATGATTGCGTGGGCAAAACCACAAAAGCATCCGATTACAATTTTGCCAGGCGCCAATCATTTCTTTACTGGCTATCTAAAACAATTACGCCAAGTGATTGCTCGCTTTTTAAAACTGTAGACTTAACAACAAATTACTAAGAAAAATATACGTGTTTTGAATCCAATGTCTGTTATATCACTATAGATGTACAGACATTAGGTTCTTTAATAATGAAATTAAATAAAAAACAGGGACTTTTTTTAAAGCAAACCATTGAACATTGGCAACAACAAGGCACAATTACGCCTGATGTCGCCAATCAGTTAAAGCAGAGTTTTTCGATACGACCTTTTGACTGGGAGCGACTGGCAAAATATTCATTTTGGATTTCGATGATTTGTGCCGTGATTGCTGTTGCCGCAATTACAGCCGATAAATTATTAATGGAACTGATTGAAAAAATCTTTATCGATTCAAAAATCATCCCTTGTCTCATTTTCGCTGCGGTTGCTGCAACCTTTTATGGTTTTGCATATCGTCGACGCAGAACCAAACCATTGCATCAATTTAGCAATGAAGCCATTATTTTCGCAGGCGTGCTGTCTACCGCAGCGTCTGTCGCCTATTTCGGGCAAGCGATTGATACCGGCAGTGGGCATTTCTCTTTGTTATTCCTACTCTCCACCATTATTTATGCCGCACTTGCCTTCTGGTTTCCTTCTAAACTGATTTGGGTATTTTCCTTGCTTTCGCTCGGTTCATGGTTTGGGACAGAAACAGGCTATATGTCAGGTTGGGGTGCCTATTATCTTGGGATGAACTTCCCTTTACGCTTTGTCTTGTTTGGTGGCGTATTGATTGGCTTAAGCCTACTCTTTAAACGCTATGCGCATTTTAGAGATTTTGCACACTCAACCTATGTCATGGGCCTGTTATATCTATTTATTGCCTTATGGATTCTATCGATCTTTGGCAATTATGGTGACTTAGGGAGCTGGTATAGCGTCAAGCAATATGAACTGTTGCATTGGGGCGTGCTATTCGCATTTATTGCCATCATCGCGATTGTCTATGGCTTAAAACACGATGATGCCACCTCACGCGGTTTTGGTATCACCTTCTTATTTATTAACCTCTACACCAAGTATTTTGAGTTCTTTTGGAATGGCATGCACAAAGCCATTTTCTTTATCTTGCTCGCTGCGTCTTTCTGGTGGATTGGCCGACATGCCGAAAAACTTTGGAACTTAGAGTTTCTACCCAGCCAATCACAAATAAAGAAAGATCATCCAGCTGAATGATTACCAAAGTCACTCCAACTCAAGCCAAACCGAGCCAAATACTTTTTGACTCGGTCGCTGTCATTGGTGGTGTTACGTTGTTGGCGTGAAGCAGCAAATAGTTGGCGCCCAGCATCCGCCATTGACTTGGCATTTTCACAAACTTGAAGTACACCACGCAGTTGAATCTGATCAAACTCATCGATCTCACCCAGCTGAGTTTGATCTAAATATTTGAGTAAAATATCTGCTTCTTTAAATTGGTCTTGTGTGGTTTGAATCGACCACAGTTGCTTTAAACGCTGAATCTCCTTTACCACCGTTTCTGAACGGATCAACTCACCACTGGATAATGTCGCCAACCGCGTCACACTGGCAGTCAAATCACGAAAATTTCCCTGCCATGATGCTTCTTTCGACTTGGCAAATTTCAAATACACATCAAGTGCATCACGTTGAAAACGTAATTGTCGCTGGTGATTTGCCGAAAAGCGTTGCAACTCGAACTCAATATTAGGGGCAATATCTTCAATTCGATCTTTAAGATTGGGTAAAAAGAAAGTCCATGTATTCAATCGTGCCCATAAATCCTCACGGAAACGGCCTGCTTGCACTTCTGCTCTTAGATCTCTATTGGTCCCCGCAATCAGCTGAAAATCCGCCTGAACCTCTTTATCACTTCCGACTGGAAAAAAAGATTTATCTTCAAGCGCTTTAAGCAACATCGCTTGCTCATCTAACCCAAGCTCACCAATTTCATCCAGAAATAAAATACCTTGATCAGCACTTTTTAATAAGCCTGTTCTTGGAGCCGCTGCGCCAGTAAATGCACCCTTAATATGACCAAACAAACTGGACATGGCGCTATCACCACGAAGCGTCGCACAGTTCACATCAATAAAACGCCCACTTAAATGAAATTTGTCTTTCTTTAATTGAAAGATTTGTTTGGCTAAATGTGATTTACCAACACCAGTTGCCCCCATAATCAAAATCGGTGCACTCGAACGTGTAGCAACCAACTCAACTTCGGTAATCAATTGATTAAATTCATGGTTATAGGTTGAAATATTGGCTTTAAGTTGTTGCCAGTTTTGTTGTTGCTCATCTTCAAAACGTTGCTTTAAAACATCATAGCGAGATAAATCTAAATCAATGATGCGATATTCACCTTCTGGCGTTTTCTGTTGATTTGGTGCACTTTGAATCAATTTGGCAGGTAAATAATTGGTATCAACCAGTAGATACCAACAGATTTGAGCAACATGCGTACCCGTGGTGATATGTAAAAGATAGTTGTTTTTCTCAGTATCAAAGGGATAACTTTTCACAAAGTCATATAGCGCACCATAGACCTCAGCAAAATCCCAAGGATCACGAATACTCACTCGTTGACCTGATACTGTGGTTGATGGCGACACATCCTGAGCATCTTCAGCAATAAATTTGACTAGATTATGATGCTGTCGATCATGCAATAGTACCAGTTCATCTACAATCAGATCTTCATGCATCAAAAGACTGAGGGTTGGACGCCAACGTTGCCAACGATCAGGACGCTTCCCTTGATCTAAAGTAGAACCCACAAAACCAATGACAACAGTTTTTTTTGCATTCGCCATAATTTCTATAATATTTTATATATATCTATCATATACAATACGCAATTCAATGAAAAATTCCAACAATATGCTTCATTTTACTTTTTTAGGCACATCTTCTGGTGTACCCACACTCACACGCAACGTTTCAGCTTTAGCGATCCGTAATAGCAAGAATAAAGATTGGATTTTAG
This sequence comes from Acinetobacter sp. Tr-809, assembly GCF_011753255.1. Taxonomy (NCBI): domain Bacteria; kingdom Pseudomonadati; phylum Pseudomonadota; class Gammaproteobacteria; order Moraxellales; family Moraxellaceae; genus Acinetobacter; species Acinetobacter sp. Tr-809. The sequence goes on along the minus strand of NZ_VWVZ01000001.1, from coordinate 106,778 downwards.
TTGATGCAGGAGAAGGTACACAGCATCGCATTCAACAAGCTAAACTCTCATTACAAAGCCTAGTTGCCATCTGCATCACCCATGTACATGGTGATCATTGTTATGGATTGGTCGGCTTATTGGCGAGTGCAGGTATGAATGCCCGTACTGCACCTTTAACCATTATTGCTCCAAAAGAAATTCAACAATGGATTAAAGCCACAGCTCAACTGACCGATCTGCATTTGCCCTATCCGCTCAACTTTATCGATGTGAATGAAGCTACTCAAATACTACAAATAACAGATGAACTTTCGATTCAAGCCCACCCACTCAGTCATCGTGTACCCAGTTTTGCATTTAGTATTATTGCGCAATACACCCAAAAGAAATTAGATACCCAGGCTTTAATTCAGCTCGGCGTAGCAAAAGGTAAAGTTTGGGGCGATTTACAGCAAGGCTTAGACGTCCAGTTTAATGAACAAACCTTAAAAGCAGCTGATTTTATTCAAATCCAAACACAACGTGCACATACGATTGTCGGTGGAGATAATGATCGTCCCGAGTTGTTGGCACAAACTTGTCAGGATGCCCAACTTTTGATTCATGAAAGTACCTACACCCAAGCCATTTTAGATAAAGTAGGTTCAGGCCCTATGCATAGTTCAGCAAAGATGGTTGCAGAATTTGCTCAACAACAAGGTCTAAGCAACCTGATCTTGACGCACTTTAGCCCACGCCATCAAGATAATGCTGGACAACAAGCCATCGCTGAAGAAGTCCAACAGTTCTATCAAGGCAACTTCTACTTGGCTCATGATTTTGATCAATTTAGCTTAGATGAGGCAGGTCGACTTTCAAAAATCGATAAATCCTGATAGATCCCCTGATATATGATCTATTAACCCCCAATATATCTAATCTATCATTTTAGATACTTAAATATCCTTTAAGATATATAAATATCGACAAAATCACCTACGCACATGTTTATGAAAAATATTTAAAAATTTATTTTTAATAATTATCAATATCTTAAAATTATTTATAGTTGGTTTTTAAAAAGTTGGCACAGTCACTGCAATAGTATAAGCACACAATATCATTGGGATCTTGTGAATATCACCTGCCTGCAAACGCTTGGCAGGCAGGCTTTGAAAGGAAAATGAAAATGTCTGTCGTTGAACAAATCAACCAACAAGCTCAATTTGAACAAGAACAGCAACAACGTGCTTATCAAGTTCTAAAAGATAAAACGAGTATGCCAGTAAAAATGTGGACCAATGGTGTACTTGTTGACGACAACTCAAAACAACAATTACTACAAACAGCACAAATGCCCTTTATTTATAAATGGATGGCAGTGATGCCAGATGTTCACTTTGGTTTAGGTGCAACCATCGGAAGCGTGATTCCAACCAAAGGTGCAATTATCCCTGCTGCCGTAGGTGTTGATATCGGATGTGGAATGATGGCAACTCGTACCAACTTAACTGCTTCTGATTTACCCGATAACCTATATGCTTTACGCACTGAGCTTGAACGCTTAATTCCACATGGAATGACCAAAGGCCGTGGACGAGATAAAGGTTCTTGGGAAACACCACCTGAAATGGTAGATCAAGCTTGGGCAGATTTAGTTGCTGATTTTGAGTTCATCTGTGCAAAGCACCCTCGACTAAAAAATACCAACAACCGAAAACAGCTAGGGACACTAGGTACAGGAAATCACTTTGTAGAAGTTTGTTTGGATGAACATGATCATGTTTGGATTATGTTGCACTCAGGTTCTCGCGGTGTCGGTAATGCCATCGGTAATCATTTTATCGAGCTGGCGCGTAAAGATATGCAAAAGCACTTTATTAATTTACCGAATAAAGATTTGGCTTATTTGGTCGAAGGAACTGAACATTTTGATGATTACTGGTTTGCTGTGGGTTGGGCACAACGCTTTGCCATGAAAAACCGTGAAATCATGATGCAGTCTGCCATTAAAGCCTTAACAACGATTATTCCGAAACCGTTCCAAGCACGATTAGAAGCCGTGAATTGCCACCATAATTACGTGGAAAAGGAAGAACATTACGGCGAAGAAGTGATGGTGACCCGTAAAGGCGCTGTGCGTGCACGTTTGGGAGAGTATGGAATTATCCCAGGTTCCATGGGTGCCAAGTCCTTTATTGTTCGTGGGCTTGGAAATCAAGAATCGTTCTGTTCATGTTCACATGGTGCAGGACGTGTAATGAGCCGTGCCGAAGCAAAACGTCGCTTTACCGTAGAAGATCAGATTGCGCAGACTGAAGGTGTGGAATGCCGTAAAGATGCTGCTGTAATTGATGAAATTCCGTCGGCCTATAAACCGATTGAAGATGTTATGAAAGCACAACAAGATTTGGTTGAAGTGGTGTATACATTAAGGCAAGTGGTATGTGTTAAGGGTTAATCATGAAAAAGGATTGTTTAGATATTCGAAGCTATAGAATCAGGGCAAATGCGGAAGACCATCTCGTGCTCCCTGAGCAATCCTATTTCATCATCTTGGTTGTGGATGCTGAACAAATCCTACCTGAATGGCGTAATTCGATTTGTGAGCAGATTGTCTATTCAAAACGATGCATTCAAGCAATGGTGACAGGACATGCATGCTCTATTTGGGATGATATCCTAGATGAAACCTATCTAGGTTTTTATAACTATCAACCACCAGTCAATCATTGCTTCATGACAACTTGGCATGAAAATGAAATTTTAGAAGATATTACCGAATTCGCAAAATTTAGTATGCAATTGGAAGATGTTTCAAGCTTAGTCATTGTACATATTGAATAAAAGGTAAATAAAATGAAACTCGCAGAAGCACTTTTACTTCGAAGTGATCAACAAAAAAAGCTCGCTTCATTAAAACAACGGATCAATGCCAATGTATTGGTACAAGATGGTGATGAACCAAGCGAAGATCCAAATGAACTGATAAAACAGGTATTTGCTTTAACCCAAGAAAGCAATCAATTGATTTGTCGTATTCATTTAACCAATGCGCAAGCAAAGCTAGAGGATGGCAAAATATTGCTGTCCCTATTAAGCTTACGTGATAGTTATGCTGAACAACATAAGATTCTCGTTGATGCGATTGCCAATACCCATCGTGAACCTGATCGTTATAGCTCACGTGAGATTAAATGGCAAAAAGTTATCCCTGTTTCTAGCTTGCAAAAACAAGCCGATGATATCAGCGCGAAATTACGTGATTTAAATATTAAAATTCAGGCTGCAAATTGGCAGATTGATTTAGTCGAATAGACAATAGATTTTGTGAATTTAGTTCACAATCACAGTTTGGACATACTGGGCGAGTACAAGATCCTGCATTACTCCGATCTGAGGGATTGAAAATAATTCAGGCGGCTATGGCAGCATGTGAGCCGTGCATCAATCTTCACTGATTAGGCTCAGCACCATGTACCTAGTAAACCTTTGCCAAAAGCAAAGTCACGCGTTACTTCGCATTACCATGTACTGACAGTATGTTCATTAAATTAGAAAATAAGGAAAATAGAAGTGAATAAAGCTTTGGCAAATATGCCAGCAACCATCCAAATTGATGGTTCACAAGGTGAAGGTGGTGGACAAATTTTAAGAACCGCCCTTGCCCTTTCGATGATTACAGGTCAGGCATTTGAATTAATCAACATTCGTGCTGGACGTAAAAAACCAGGCTTAATGCGTCAACATTTGGTCTGTGTACAGGCATCTCAACACATCAGCCAAGCCTATGTGGAAGGTGCTGAGCTCCATAGCCAGCGTTTGTACTTCGCACCACAGCATGTACAAAGTGGAAAATACCAATTTCAGATTGGTTCGGCAGGAAGCACAACACTGGTTTTACAAACCCTGTTACCTGCTTTGTTATTGCAAAATGAAGCCAGTGATCTCACAATTTCTGGGGGTACTCACAATCCACTTGCACCAACGGCAGATTTTATCGAGCATTGCTTTTTACCAGCATTAGAAAAACTTGGAATAGAGGTAGAGTTTAAGTTAAACAAAGCAGGTTTCTTTCCGATTGGTGCTGGTGAAATTCAAATTAAGATTCAGCCATGGCAACATCGAAACAAGTTAAGTCTATTAGATCGTGGTACTTTGCAAAGTACTGAGGCTTTTGCAGCAGTATTAAACCTTTCCGAAGAAGCGCAAATCGCACAGCGGGAATTAGCGACTTTAAATAAAAGACTAAAATTGGATACTCAGCAGCAGTTCCATTTAAGTGGGATCAGCCAAGGCAATACGGCGTATGTCAAAGTTAAGCATAAAAATTACGTTCAGCTATTCACCGCTTTAGGTGAAATGCGCAAAAGTGCAGAACAAATTGCCAATTATTTGGCTGAACAAGTGAAGCAATATATTGTTTCTCAAGCTACGGTGGATGAGTATTTAGCAGATCAGTTGTTATTGCCTTTGGCATTGGGACAAGGGGGCGAATTTACGGCACAATGTATTAGTGAGCACACCCATACTCAGGCTGCGATGATTGAAAAATTTATTGATTGTGAAATTGAATTTATCGAGGTGGATAAAGCGCTATTTCAGGTCAAAGTAATTCATGATAGCAAAACTTAAAATTCCATTATTTTGTATTTTTCTTCCACAATCAGTATTGACTATCGTGGAGGTGGCATGGATGCCACCCTGTTAGACTGCGGTAATAAGGACGTACTGTCAGTCTAACAAAAGGGTTTTGTTACGTTTGCCCAGTCAAAAGTAAAGTATATCCTCTTCCTAAAACTTTTGATTACTGAATCTTAAGAAGCAATTAGTTGATAGATTCCAGCGCTGTCACCAGTAACTTCCAGCATTTATCTACAGTATCCACTTTAACTCTTTCTCCTGGCGCATGCGCTCCCTGAATATCAGGTCCAAAAGACACCATCTGCAAATCCGGATAATGTTCCGCAATAATGCCGCACTCCAAACCCGCATGAATCACTTTCAAGTTCGGCTCAATTTTAAATGCGGATTGATAAGCTTGTTGTAAGCATTTCAATGCAGCCGAATCTGGATTCGGTGTCCAACCTGATACCAACGGTGTTAATTCAGATTGAATCTGGAAATTGGCAAAGTGCTGCTGAATGCTCTGAGCAAAGCTTACCGCCTCTTGGTTCACCATTGAACGAACCATAATCAAAGTTTTGGCTTCGTCTTTAGTCAGTTTGACCACACCAATATTATTCGAGGTCTCAACTACATCAGGTAAAGCACTACTCCACTTGGCAATCCCGTATGGACAACTTGCCAATGCCTGCAACCAAGCTTGTTGCTGCTGCAATATCATAACTTCATTTATCGGGTTGGCATTTTGCTGTACGGTGATTTGCAACTGATCATCAATACCCTGTAATTTTTTCTGCCATTCAACCTGTGTTGCTGCAACGGCTTTTTCTAAATCAGCCAATTTTTCAATTTCAATGGCAATGGTTGCCACAGCTTCACGTGGGATGGCATTACGTGCTGTTCCACCGACAAATTCAACCAGTCGGCCATTTGATTGCGCTAAATAGTCATTAAGGAAATTGGCTAAAATCATATTGGCATTACCACGACCCAAATGAATATCAACCCCTGAATGGCCACCTTTTAAACCTGATACTAACAGATCAACATAAATTAAATTTTCAGGTACAGTTTCATATTCAGGTGATTGCTGTACTTCCAGATCAATACTGCCTGCACAGCCAAGATACAACTCGCCCCATTCTTCGGTATCAATATTAAATAACCACTGTCCAGTTAACACACCTGACTCAAGTAAACGAGCGCCACTCATTCCTGCTTCTTCATCAATGGTGAGCAGAACTTCAATCGGTCCGTGCGCGATATCGCTGGATTCTAATACAGCCAGTGCGAGAGCAACTCCAATACCATTATCGGCACCCAAGGTAGTATTTTCAGCAATCAACCAGCCATCTTTTAATACAGGTTGAATGGGATCTTTAAAAAAGTCATGTTGCGTACCACGATTTGCCTGAGTCACCATATCTAAATGACCTTGCAAAATCACACCTGCAACCTGTTCTTTACCAGTTGTTGCAGCTTTTCTAATAATTAAATTACCAATGTCATCGACATAAGTTTCTAGGTTGCGCTGTTCCGCCCAATCTTTTAAATGTTGTCTGAGTTGTTGTTCATGCTTAGATGGTCGAGGAATCGTACATAAGGTCTCAAAATGTTGCCAAACTGCTTGGGGTGATAATTTAGAAAAATCGACCTGTATCATGCACCTATACTCTCAAATAAAGCGTTTAAACGAATATACACCATACACCCAAACGGCAATGATGTTAAATCACTTCAATTAAGATTTTATGCTCAAAATTGACTTAGCTTTTCCATACAAATTGGGAAAAACTATGCTCCGCTTTTAAGCTATTTTCAACAGCCTGAGCCAATTGGCGGATAATACTTTGTGTCTCAATACGCTCAAACCAAGCTTGTTCTTGCTGTGGATTGGCTGAGATTTCACAGAGAATATGTCCTTCGGTATCTTGTTGCGAACATAGAATTGAAAGCGGTAATTGATGATTGTCGATACGCACTTCAATCTTTTCATGCTCATGACGAATATGTTGTGCATCAAAACCATATTGTTCTAATTGTTTATACAGCAATGCAGCCACGTACTCTTGCGTGATATAGCATTCATTCGGTGGATGATCAACCACCCCATGTTTTGGGCAATCTGCTATAAATTGCAACGTTTTCATGCTATTCCCTCTATTTTTATGTTTTAACTCTGGATCACAGAGTAAATCCGACGCGAACGGTAAGAATTATTATATATACAATTGTCTTTAATAGATTAGCTGATTGTCTTAGTTCTATTGCTAAATTGATAAATTTAGACCCGATTAGATATGTACATCTACAAACTCAGCATTTTTATTATTTAAGCGTTTTCGCTTTATGTTTAGCCAATTGTTTTTCTGAATATACTTATAAAAAAAGCAGCATTTAACTTAATTAATCAAGCTAAACACTGCCATTTCAGATCAACTTATGGATTCACAACCTGCAAATCTAAACCTGCTGTATTTGCAAGTTCGGTAAAGGTTGGGAAACTAGTTGCCACAGTTTCTGTACCATGAATGGTGATGTTACCTGAAGTACGCAAACCAGCCATACTAAAACTCATAGCAATACGGTGGTCATGGTGTGACTCAATTTCACCACCAGCGAAAATAGCAGACCAATCACCTGATTTACCTTTACCTTCAATGATGATGCCATCATCGGTTGGGGTACAGTCAATGCCCATAGTTTTCAAACCATCTGCCATTACTTGAATACGGTCAGATTCTTTAACACGCAGCTCAGCCGCACCTGTCAACACTGTTTGACCTTCTGCACAAGCCGCTGCTATAAATAATGCAGGGAACTCATCAATGGCTAATGGTACTTGGTCTTCTGGCATATGAATGCCTTTGAGTGTTCTAGAACCTTTGATATGAATATCTGCAATAGGTTCACCGCCTGCAATACGTTCATTTTCTACGGTTAAGTCAGCACCCATTTGCTTCAAGATTTCGATCACGCCTGTACGCGTTGGATTGATCCCAACCGCTTCAAGGACCACATCTGCACCTTCAGTAATCGCAGCACCAACCATAAAGAATGCAGCAGATGAAATATCAGATGGTACTTGGATATCCGTACCAACTAATTTCCCGCCACCCACAAGCGAGATTTTATTGCCTTCAGTTTTCACATCATAACCAAAAGCACGCAACATACGTTCAGTATGATCACGCGTTGGTTCTGGCTCAGTCACTGAAGTTTCACCCGCAGCCCATAAACCCGCCAATAAAATGCCTGATTTCACCTGAGCAGACGCCATTGGTAAATCGTATTGAATCCCTTTAAGGGCTTGGCTACCTGTAATGCTGACAGGTGGCGTGCCTTTCTCACCGGTGGTTTGGATGAGCGCACCCATTTCACGAAGTGGTTTCGCAATACGTTCCATTGGACGTTTAGACAATGACGCATCACCAGTCATCACTGAATCAAATTTTTGCGCAGACAACATGCCAGATAGCAAACGCATACTGGTGCCTGAGTTACCCATATACAAAGCACTTGCTGGCGCTTTTAAACCGTGCATACCGACACCATGAATAGTGACTTCACCATTCTTCGGTCCTTCGATGCTCACACCCATGTCTCGGAATGCTTGTAAAGTTGCGAGAGCATCTTCACCTTCCAAGAAGCCTGTGACATGTGTTGTGCCTTCTGCAATCGCACCAAACATGATTGAGCGATGTGACACAGATTTGTCACCCGGTACGGTGAATTTACCTGTAAACGTTTTCTTTCCCGGTAAAATGGTAAATTGCTGTGTCACCTTGTTTTTCTCCATCAAAGGTTTTTTGGCCAACATATGGTTAAAGTGCTGACGTGCTGCTTGAGCATGCCCGAGCAGTCCCATCAACGCTTGCGAATCTTCCTGTTCAATCAATTTCTTTAAAACTGACAATTGCTGTTCAAAGCCATCAACAGCGTTCAGAATTGCAGTTTTATTGGCAAAGAAAATATCATGCCACATCTGTGGATCGCTGGCTGCAATACGCGAGAAGTCACGAAAACCTCCAGCAGCATAGCGGAAAATATCCAGATTATCTTCACGATTTGCCAGTTGCTCGACCAAATTAAATGCCATCAAATGCGGTAAATGACTGGTATGTGCCAATACTTCATCGTGTTTGGTGACATCCATGCAAATCACTTCGGCTTTTGCTGCAGACCAAAGTTGAATCAGTTTTTCAACCGCCCAATCAGCACTGGTCGGAAGTGGTGTCAAAATCACTTTATGATTGACGAATAAATCAACTTTACCTGCATGTACGCCTGTATGTTCTGCCCCAGCAATCGGATGCCCTGGTACAAAACCGACAGGTAAATCTTCACCAAATACAGCTTTAGCAGCTTCAACCACATTACCTTTGGTACTACCGACATCGGTAATAATGACGTTGTCTGCAAGATAAGGCTTGATCTGTTCCAGCACTTTTTGTGTCGCACGCACGGGCAATGCTAAAACAATTAAATCGGCATCCTGAACTGCTTCTTCTGGCGTTGCATAACCGTGTTGAATAAGGCCGAGTGCCTTAGCATCTTCTAATGTTTTTTTTGAGCGTGTTGAAGCTACAATTTGAGATGCAAGTTGTTCTGCCACAATCACACGAGCAAGACTCGACCCAATCAGTCCAAGCCCAATAAATGCAACTTTCTTAAATAATGGTTGAGACATAAAACATATTTGCCTATGTAAAAATCCCCCCTAACCCTTCTTTAAAAAGAGGGGAAACTCCTTCCTTTTTAAAGGTCTTGCGCAGTTATACTGCTCAGGAGGGATTCAAAATACAATAAATAGACCTATAAAACAGCGATTGGATACGAACCGAGTACGCGTAACTCTTTCACCATTGGACGGATTTCTTCCAATGCCGCTGCAACATTTTCCTGACCGATATGTCCTTCTAAATCAATAAAGAACACATAAGCCCATTTCTCAGGCAATGCAGGACGCGTTTCAATACTGGTCAAGCTGATTTGATGCTTGGCAAATGGTGCAAGAATTTCCAATAAAGCCCCCGCACGATCATGCGCAGAGATCAATAACGAGGTCTTGTCATTACCACTTTGAGGAATCTTCTCACGACCAATCACAAGGAAACGTGTGGTATTTTCAGGATTATCTTCGATATTGCTATGTAGAATCTCAAGGTTGTACATACTTGCCGCAATATCAGATGCAATCGCTGCTGAATGCCATTCGTTACGGATACGACGTGCCGCTTCCGCATTTGAGTTTAGCGCGACACGCTCTACCCCAGGATAATGTGCATCTAACCACTTACGGCATTGTGCCAAAGTTTGCTGATGCGCATAAATCTGTTTAATGCTGTCTTTGCGCGTATTTTCAGATACAAGGAATTGATGATGAATACGAAGTTCAACCTCACCAATCACATTAACTGTCGATGATTTAAAGCAATCCAGAGTATGGTTCACAATACCTTCAGATGAGTTCTCCACCGGAACCACACCATAATGTGCACTACCCGCTTCAACTTCACGGAACACTTCGTCAATGGTTGGCAATGGGCGTACAACAGCATCTTTACCAAAATGCTTTAGCACAGCCGAATGCGTATAAGTCCCTTCTGGTCCGAGGAATGCAATACTTTGTGGTGCTTCAAGTGCCAAACATGCTGACATGATTTCACGGAATAAACGCGCCATAGTTGCATCAGACAAAGGTCCCTGATTACGCTCCATGACTTTGCGCAACACTTGAGCTTCACGTTCAGGGCGATAAAACAGCGGATTCTCTTCGGATGCAAATTTCGCTTTGGCTACAGCTTCTGCAAGCGTCGCACGGCGGTTGAGTAACTCTTGGATTTGTTGATCAACACTATCAATATCGTTACGAATTTGTTCTAAATTAAGTGAATTCGATGTGTTTTGTCCATCGTTTACCATTGAATGCAGCCTCAGCAAAATCATCTATAAGAATGGATTACAATTCATCTGTGAATTGATTATCCGAGCTAGTATAACAACACTTTAAGCTATTAAACACGCTGAGTTTTAACTCTTTTTATTACCAAACTTTATTGATAATGATTTTCATTATATATTGCTAGCAAAATTTCAATGCTTGCGAATAAATTATGTTTAAACCACTTGGTATTTTGACTTTTTCTCTGCTCATGGTAACACCATTGGCTTTTGCTCAACCGACGACCTCGAGTTCAAATAAGGCACCTCTTAAATCACAAACCAATATTCAACAAAGCTTTGTATTGGCATCTAAATATACCCAACATGATTATCTGATTCAGATCTCTGTTCCTGCTGGTGACGTTCCAAAGCAAGGTTTTCCAGTGCTGTATGTATTGGATGGAAACGCTGCATTTGATAGTGCTGCCAATATTGCTAAGTCGGTGGGTGGTGGTGCCAATCGTTTGGGCTTGAGTCCAGTCGCTATTGTTGCAATCGGCTACCCACAGCAAAACAGTTTTGATGTAGAAAAGCGTGCTTTAGACTACACCCCAAAAGCATCGGCTGAATTTCAAAAACAAGCCAAGTACACTTATGGTGGCGCAGACCAATTCATTCAATTTATTGAGAAAGAACTAAAGCCTGCGATTCAAACCAAAATTAAAGTTAATCCACAGCAACAGAGTTTATTTGGACATTCCTTTGGTGGACTATTTGTTTTACACACTTTCTTTAGCCAACCGCAAATGTTTCAACGTTATATTGCGGCCAGCCCTTCACTCTGGTTTGATAATTATGCGTTGCTCAATCGGCAGGCAGATTGGTTAAAGAATCAAAATAAAACTCAAGATATCATGCTGATGACCACAGTGGGTACACATGAACATGGTCGAAGTCCAACACCAGACACTGAATCCTTGCAGAAGCAGAATAACTTCTATCAAAACTTTAATCAGCAACGTTCAAAGCATTTCTTGTTCTGGAATTACCGACATCCTGCCGAGCAGCATCTGACCAATATGTATGCCAGCTTACCAAAAGCGATTATGTTGGCGGGTTGTCAACCTCAAAGCTGTTCAAATCTATTTGATGAACCAACACCATAAAATCCTGAATAAACACAGCTGAATTTAGGCGGACGATTTGCTCCGCTTAAATTTAGACCTTCAACACAATAGATTGGTTATACTGCGAGAAGATGTGATAACAACAGTAAAATACAATGAATAAGATTTTCAGCTTAGGTTTACTGAGTCTAATCAGTATCGGTTTAACGGCTTGTGGTGGCTGTCCTATGATTGCAGGTTGCAATGGCACAGATCGCTCGCCTTATTTTATCACCCCTGTAAGTAATCAAGCTCGAGGAATTCCTGTCCCCCCTCAAAGCAAACTCACTTATCAATCACAGCACTTTAGACAAACCCATCAGCAAACGCATGCCTTAAAAGAACAGAACTTAACCGGTATAGCCTTGCCTGAAAACACTGCAATCCTTTGGGGAGGTATGCCTGTTGAGCGGTTTATTCAATTTTCTAATCCCCAAATGACAGGCTTTTCAGTCTATCCAGCACGCGGGTTTAAATCAGAACAATCGAGTACTTTCTTAAATTTATGGAAAAGTTGTGAAAGTGATTTAGATATCAACTTAAAAAACACTAGTGACTGGTCATTTAATCCATCTAACATGCAAATACGAGGCTGCGGTCGCTTTCAACAACGCAGTGAATATACGGAAGATATTTTTCGGCAAGATGAAGCCGATGAGTTTCTGAGGAAAATAAATCAAGCCTTACAACAGTTACCGAAACAACAAAATTATCCAATTCTTCGTCAATCGAGCAAATAGTGAAAACAAAACAGCCTGCTCAAAAGCAGGCTGTTTAACTAGATAAATGCGAATTAAGCTTTACCGATAATGCCACGTGCCACGATTTCTTTCATGATCTCGTTAGTACCACCATAAATACGCTGAATACGTGCATCGACAAAGAAACGTGAAATTGGATATTCAGTCATATAACCATAACCACCGAATAATTGCAGCAAGTTATCAGCCACTTTCATTTGCATATCGCTACTGAAGCTCTTCAATGCCGCAGCCGTCTCTACATCCAATTTGCCTTCATTATATAAAGCCACGTTTTGATTATAAAAAGCAGCCGTTGCCAACTCGTCAATCTTCGCTTGTGCCAATACAAAACGTGTATTTTGGAATTGCGAAATTGCCTGACCAAAGGCTTGGCGTTCTTTTACATATTGCGTGGTAATATCAATCGCACCACGAATTGCACCCAATGCAGTCGCAGCAATCGCAGTACGTTCACGCGGAAGCTCTTGCATCAAGTAAGCAAAGCCTTGTCCTGCTTGACCCAATAGTTGATCTTTCGGCACTTTGACATTATCAAAGAACAATTCTGAAGTATCTTGTGAATGCAAACCAATTTTGTCGAGGTTAGTACCCTTTTTAAAACCTTCCAAATGTGTATCCACCAACATCAAAGAAACACCTTTAGCACGTGCTTGTGGATCAGTTTTTACGGCAAGAACCACGAGATCAGCATGCTGACCATTTGAAATAAAGGTTTTCGAACCATTTAACACATAATGATCATCTTGCAAAATTGCGCTGGTACGCATTGCCTGTAAGTCAGAACCTGCACCTGGTTCAGTCATACCAATGGCACCGACCACTTCGCCTGACACCATTTTTGGCAACCAGTACTGTTTTTGCTCTTCTGTCGCAATGTGTTGGATATATGGCGCAGCAATTTCAGAATGACATGAAATCGCGGTTGATAATGCACAGTAGCCTGCACGTGCAGACTCTTCAACCAACATCAATGAATAATGCGTTGGTACACCATAACCACCGTATTCTTCTGGTACATCGACACACAAGAATCCATTTTCGCCCAATGCTGTCCATACTGAACGAGGCATGATGCCTTCACGTTCCCATTGCTCATAATGAGGTGCAATCTGCTCGCTCATAAAGCGTTTAAAGTTATCGCGGAAGAGTTCCAAATCTGAATCGTAAGCTAACATCATTATTTCCTTTCGCTTTCATTGTTTTTAAAAATTTGTTCGCAGCCATGCTAATAACTTTTAGATGGGATGTCATGTCCCGTTTACATCAAATCACTAGACTGATTCGGTCAATAATTTTGTTTGCATCGCCTATCTTCTGAGCACAATTGCTTATTGGTTAAACAGTTTGCTGGTTTTTTTATGCTACACAGCTCAGTTTTATGTCATATTCATTATTCTTTGCGACAACCTTCAATACGACCATGAACACAAAACGTAATATCTATAAAACCGCAGAACATCCTTTTGCTCAATATGTTCGTATTTTAGGTAAAGGCAAAACAGGTTCTCGTTCGCTTAGTTATGAAGAAGCCTATCAAGCATTTAGCATGATTTTAAAAGCTGAAGTCTTGGATGTGCAGCTTGGTGCATTCTTAATGCTCTTACGCGTCAAGGAAGAATCTGTCAATGAACTGGCTGGTTTTGTCCAAGCCACGCGTGATCAACTCAACTTTAAGCCACTTGATGTGGATCTAGACTGGTCATCTTATGCAGGCAAGCGTAAACACTATCCGTGGTTCTTATTGGCAGCACTGACTTTAGCGCATCATGGTTACAAGATTGTGATGCATGGTGCATCGGGGCATACCATTAACCGTGTCTATACTGAACAAGTTTTACAATACTTGGGCTTTTCAATTTGTCAAAATGAACAGGATGTGCGCGAGCAACTTGAACAGCATAACTTTGCCTATCTACCACTTGAAGCAATCTCACCTATTTTAAGTGAGTTGATCTCACTACGAAATGTGATGGGTCTACGCTCTCCAATTCACACCTTGGCACGCCTGATTAATCCGTTTAATGCCAAAGCGACCTTACAAGCGATTTTCCACCCTGCGTATCGCACTTCACATCAACAGACTGCGTTCCGCTTGGGTTATCAAAACAGTGCTGTGATTAAGGGTGAAGGTGGCGAATTTGAACGTAATCCTGATGCCAAAACGTTAATTTGTGGCATTAAAAATGGTGAGTTGTACGAACATGAATTGCCAAAACTAACACCTGACCGTAGCCCAATTGAAGAAGAGCTTGATTTAGCTGTTTTTAAAGCGGTTTGGTTGGGTGAGCAGACGCATGAATATGGTGAAATGGCGGTGATCGAAACGATGGGAATCGCGTTGTATACCATGGGCGTAGTCAATAGCTATGATGAAGCAATGAACAAAGCGAAAGAGCTGTGGAATAGCCGCATGAACTAAGCAGAGAAATGGCGATTTCAAATATACGAAATCGCCATTTAAAATCAAAAAATACATCCGAAATAAAATTACATTTAAATCAATTAAAAATCTAATCAATTATTTTTGCATTTTTAAATACTTCTTTTTTTATTAGAAATGGTTCAGTTATGACTTTCCCTGACCGTAAAAATCCAAAAAAAACAATTTTACAGCTATAACTATCCAACATTTGATCTATTAGTTTTTTTGAATATTTACATGGGTGCCGTGTATCACCTAAACAATAATTAATCATAACTTCTGATTTGTAAGTATTATTTAATTTAACCTCATCATGTAGCCACAATGATGCAAAGATATTCACGCCTTCTTTTGGCATTTCATCACATTCAACTCGTGAAGCAGTAAAATGACCATTATCATAAATTTTTTTAAGGGAGACATTGCTATATATGTTCGTTACTATCCCTGCATCTTCTGGTTGAAGCTTTATAGCATTTGCATCCAATGAAACTTTAGCTCTTGGTTCTTCAGAAGAGTTACAAGCAACACTACTTAACAATAAGAAGGGCAAAATAAAAAATTTTTTCATTTAACTTTTTCCAATTCCTTAATTAGTACACTCTCACAACTATCATTTTCATTAATTTTCTCCCTCATTATAGCCGTAAAATCAGCATGACTATATTTGGTAGAATGAAATATAGTTGCATGCTTCTTAGGATAGCTTTCCCACTGCCCCCCAAGATCGGCTACTAAATCATCTAAAACATACTCTTTAGGATCGCAAGACACGCTTAACCATTTGGTTGGATGTGGTTTAGGCATAAAAAAGTAGATTTGGGCTCTTACACGTCTATCCGCCGAACTTTTAGACAAAATTACTCCTACGGGATCAATAGTAATAAGCAAATTAACTGTACAAATCTTTTTTTTCTCTAGCTCTGAAGTTAAACCAGCAGCATTCCAACCACCTAAACTATGTCCAACGATATTTACCATACCTTTAGGATTATCTTGTATAAATTTCTCAATATCTTTGAAAGCATTATCAGGTCTTTCTTTACTACTAGAAGTATACGCCTCCTCGTAGCCATAATATTTTATAGTATATTTTTTTAGCTTTTTCTGGTTAGCAACCCTGAGTAGATATCTGGAATAATCTCCTACAATTTCTGTTGGCCCAAGATATTCAACTTTAGCATCTCCTTTTAGAAAAGGGTATTTATCAGCAGCTCCACCAATAAATGCAATAAAACTTGCCGTTGGCTCCCACTCTATTGCTAGATTCTTTTTATTATCAATATTTGGCTTTTGTTCTGCTAGGGTGCTTGGTAATGTCCATTGTGAGAGCTCATAATTACCATCTTTTAAAACAGCTACTTTTCTATAAATAGGTTTCATATTGCTTATAAAACTAATCTCACAGGAAATAAGCTCGTTCTCATAGCAATCATATATTTTCGTTAAACCATATTTACCATTATCTTTTTCTTCAAATTGTTGAGGTACTTTATCCAACCATTTCCGGGTTGTGCTAAACATTCTATAACGCAAAAGTTTCCACAGTGCTGGATGTGCAACATTTAACTTAAACCTAGCTGTAAAACTCATAGATCCTCCTCAACTTGAAAATCAACATCTGAAAATGAAGGATCGTCTATAATGATGAGATACTCTTTCGCCTTCTGATTAGGAGTTGTCTTAATAATCCCATCTGTATTAAGACGCCCCATTTGAGCTTGATCATTTTCAACATCTAGCATCATATATTGAGTATTTTTAGGTAAGTTATGACCAGATTTATTCGTGATCTTAAATTGAAGATAATTCATTCCCAGTTGTGGAAATATAGGTAAATCTGTATTTACTTTCACTCCACCCATAAACAAATGCTGTCCAGCCTTCACTTCAAACTTGCCACTGGTCACAGGGAAAATCCCCGACCCATTGAGCTTAATTTGAGAACCACCCGCAGTAATCACAATCTCTTTCGGACTGGTAATCTCAATACGATCTTCAGTTGAAATAATCTGGATGCCTTGCTTGGCCAGTAAATCCATACCATCGCCTTGTGCATGGATTTCAAACTTACCCTTTGCTGCGACCTGTTTAATTCCATTCTGGGCGGCAAACAGACTGATTCGGTTTTGAGCATGTGTAATCAGGTTTTTCTGTGTACTTAGATTGATACTGTCGCTCGCAAACTGATTGATCTGTCCATCCGCAGATAAATGAATATCTTCATTAGTACTTAGGCCAATACCTTCAGGAGAATTGAGTAATAGGACAGCCTTGTTAAATTTGGCAATATTAGACTCCAGCGATTCAAAAAATGCTTTTAGTTGTTCAATTGACTCAATCTCATCAGTCTGCTGGTTCTTAGCCACTTCGCTCAGTGCCTTGGCATTGCTTTGATTACCCTCAAGCTGTTGCTTGGCAACTTGAGCATCTAGGTGTTCACCTTGCGCTTGATCCTGCTTATGCGTAGAAACGAGTAAGCCTTCACCTGCACGTACCGCACCCCACTGATCAGTACGTAGTTCAAACCCTTCACCTCGATCTTCACTTTCGGCTTTGTCTTTAGGATGACTGAGTTTACCGAGGTTGAGTTGGCTGGCGGCATGACTGCTTTGTAGTTGTGCGCTGATCTGACCTGTAGTGTCATCAAAGCGTAATTGGTTAAAACCTTCACCCTGATATTCTTTGGACTTGATCCCTGCCAGCTTCTTGGTGTCAGGCAGCTTGCCAGCATTATCAAATTTGGTTGGGCTACGATGGCCTTCGTGGATTCTTCCCACTACAAATGGACGATCAATATTGCCATCAAAGAAGTCTATGACTACGATTTCATCAATACGTGGCAAGAAGCGTGCACCATAGCCTTCACCAGCCCAAGGTGTCAGTACATCGACCCAAGCAGAATCAGTGTCATTGTCATTAGCACCTGCACCGCCATCATGGCTATGGTCGTCATTTCGAGTAAACAGGAAGCGTACTTTAATTCGTCCCCATTCATCCACATGGATTTCTTCTCCACTTGTTCCAACCACTTTGGCGCGTTGTGGTGAAGCAGCTGGACGGTGTTGTAACGGATTAAATTCAGGAACGGTTTTGATATTGCGGCGTTGCAACGTCAGTTGATTGGCTTGGCGTTCGTCACTCTCTTTTATTTGCCAGTTGCTTTGTGCTAAGAGTTGATTGATCTGTTGATGTAGATCTTTAGGCAAATTGTTTTGGTTATAGAAGTTTTTGCCAGTAATCAGAAACTCTTTATCCGAGCCATCGTGTTGATCAATTTCAGGGTGTTCTGCCAGTTCAAACCAGTAACCGACATGGGTGTCTCGGACTGTAGTATTGGCAACGAACTGCTTGGATTGCAGATCATAGTATTGACCAAGATTCTGATTCAGTTTTTCGATCTGTGCATTGCCTGATTGGGTAGCACCGTCTTCACCATTTAAATCTTGCATCCATGCAGGTGAAAAGTGCCATGCCTGTTCTAATCCTAGACTGGCATTGTCATACTGATCGCTGTGCGTATGTATGCTTTGCACAATGCCTGCACCATCTTCTTGTTCTAGTGCATCTGCTTGCCAGCGTTGTACATGCACGCTGCTGGGTTGTAGTGAACGTTGTCCGACCAAACTGGTCATGCTGTCGTATTGTTCTGTGGCACTGCTACGGTGGTAGCGAATATGGCGACGGTCTAAGGCTTGATACTGGCTATTGTCATCAATCAAACGTAGTTTTTGCGGCTGAATCGCAGCGCTACTCAGTGCAACGATTCGCTCAGCTTCGTCAATAAGCCAATTCATCCCTTCACTTCTCATCAAGCGGGTGAGAAAGTCATAATCGCTTTCATTGGCTTGCATAATGAATGGGCGAACATCATAGTCTTGACTGAGTCCACTTAAATCTAAACTTAAGCTTGATGCAAAGAGTGGGCTTTTGCTCTGCCACTCTTTGAAGATGATTTCTACCACATCTCGTACACTTTTATTCATGAAGACGCGGCTGTTACGGCGTTGTTTCCACAGTGCGGTGGGATCTTCTAAAGTCAGCTTATAGACAGTCAGGCTACCGTCTGATTGTCCTTGTAAGGCTTGAGTGATAATGCCTGTGACACGGGTCAATTGACCTTGATCGGTCACGCTATCTATCGCAGCTTGGCTACCAATAAATTGTTTCAGCGGGATGGTGGCATTGGTGGATAAGCAGATCAATTCTGCCTTAAATCCATCATTCAGTTGATGCTGACCATCAATACGTTGCAGAAAAACCTGCGAATTTAAATTTTGATTAGAAAATTGAATATGAATCGCACGTTTTTGTGCGCTAAGGCCGAGACTTTCTAAGGCTTGAAAGATGTTGTTCAACATTTTTATAGATTTTTTTGCTTAAATTTATGGCATTTTAGCGATAGCAATACGCCTCTGTCTATACAGTACTGTCTGTTTATGACGTTTTCTGTCACTTTTCTATTACAAACTAACTTAACCTCTTTTGATTATGGCCATTTCAAACAATGACCTTGGAACATGCAAGTAATAAAAATGCCCTAAAAATCAAGGGCATTGTAAATATCTCACAACTTTTACACAAACCGAATCGGCTTAAATTCAGGCTCATGTTTGTGATGATCATCATCACATTCCTCACCTTCATCTTTAGTACCACGATCGATATAACCGCTACGCTGTTCTTTTGGTAAATGTTCCATTTCCCATGCATACACCGCTTGCATACAGATTTCACGCTGTTCTTTGGTTAATGCAATTCCATTTGGCCATTTGCCAATTTCAACAGCAGTACGAAGACGCTCAACAATTTCAGGATTTAAAACAGCGAGCATTTGTTCAATATTCATGAGTCATCCTGTTGAAAAGATTCAAAATCTTGATTCCACCCTAATTTGGTGCGACATGCCATATAGAAGTCATAACCTGGTGGATGTAATAAGCTTAGTTTAAACGGATGTTTGCGAATATGCACGGTATCACCGACATTTAATGCAACACTATGTTGTCCATCGGCACTGACCATCGGTAAGACACGGTTTTCACGAATGGTGATTTTAACTTCACTGTGGCCACCCACCACGATCGGTCGTGATGACAAAGTATGTGGATGCATTGGTACCAATGCTATGGCATCCATACTCGGATGTAAGATTGGTCCACCACCTGACAATGAATATGCAGTTGAACCCGTTGGGGTTGAAACAATTAAACCATCACTGTGCTGACGATAGACATATTGCCCATCAATATTCAGCTCGAAATCGATCATATGAACCGATTTCCCAGAGTGTAAAACCACATCATTCAATGCAATTGCATCATAAATCGTTTCACCATTGGTACGCACTTCCATTTCCAATAAGAAACGGCGATCAAGCTGAAATTGACCTTGTAGCACTTGATCCAGTTTAAATATCGCTTCCGCAGGTTTTATGTCTGTTAAAAAACCTAATCGACCACGGTTAATCCCAATCACAGGCGTATTATGTCGAACCAATGCACGTGCAGCATGTAATAATGAACCATCACCACCCACAACCACAACTAAATCAACCACTTCCCCAAGTAAATTTCGGCTGACTGTTTGCCCATAACTATAAGGCACCAGTTTGGCTGTTTCCTGATCAAAAACGGGATTTAAACCTAAAGTGATCAGATGATCATGAATTAAACATAACGTTTCTACTACAGAATACTTGTCTGGTCGTCCAATTAGACCAATATTTCGAAAGGATTTATGTGAAATTTGCACGAATAATTTAGCTCCGTCGCGATTACTGACTATCATATCATTAACAACCAATGTTGCGTTGATGATTGATTAAAAAGTATAAAAATGTCTATCCGTTGTTTTTTTATACATTTAATGTCAACGCATTCTTAAAGTTTTTATTGCATGTTGCTATTTATTCACAGTTTTATGATTGCAAAATGACAATAAGCTATCGCATCATTACCGACATTGTTTTGGTTTTAACGCAAATCTATGAAGTTTGAACGTGGTATTGGTTTTCTAGCACTCATTTTTTCAATGTTAGTGATAGGTGTCTTTGTTGCTTTTAGTATCTATCTGATCCGCTTAGATAATATTATTCGTGACAAATTTGAAGGTCAGCGTTGGGACATTCCTGCCAAGGTATTTGCTCGCCCGTTGGAAATCTATGCAAATGCACCGATTACCCAAGAGAATTTTACCCAAGAGCTAAAATTACTGGGCTATAAAAACACGGCGAATTACGATAAATCTGGCAGTTATGTAGTACAAGGCAACCAGATGTATGTGCATACCCGTGGTTTTGACTATGGCGATAGTAATGAACCTGAGCAAGTGCTGGAGCTTGCTTTTGCAGATGGTCAGGTGAGTGAAATCCGTTCTACTAAACCTTCCAATACAGGCGTTGCACGTTTAGAACCTTTATTGATTGGCGGTATTTACCCTCAACATAATGAAGACCGCGTTCTCATCAAATTAAATAAAGTACCAAAAACCCTGATTGAAGCCTTAATTTCAACAGAAGATCGTAATTTCTATCATCATCATGGTATTTCAATCCGGGGTACAGCACGTGCTTTGGTCAGTAATGCCACAGGTGGCCGCCGTCAAGGTGGTTCAACGTTAACGCAGCAATTAGTCAAGAACTTCTATCTTTCACCAGAGAAGACGCTGAAACGTAAAGTTAATGAAGCTTTGATGGCCGTATTAATTGAACTACATTACAGCAAAGATGAGATTCTTGAAGCGTATTTAAATGAAGTGAACTTAGGCCAAAATGGAAGCTATTCGATTAATGGCTATGGTCTAGCATCACAGTTTTATTTTGGCTTACCTTTACGTGAACTGAATATTTCACAACAAGCCTTTTTAGTTGGTCTGGTTCAAGGTCCTTCATTATATAACCCTTGGCGTAATCCAGAATCTGCAAAAAAACGTCGTGATGTTGTATTAAATAACATGATGGTGATGGGCTATTTAACTGAAGCTGAATACCAAGACGAAATTGCCCGCCCTTTAAATGTGGTAAGTAAACCAACCTTAGGTCCTGCAAAATTCCCAGATTTCCTTGATATTGTCCGTCGTCAACTGCGTACTGAATACCAAGAAAGCGATATCACCAATCAAGGTTTAAGAATCTTTACCACACTTGATCCAATTGCACAGACTCAAGTCCAAAATGCTTTTAAGAGTACTGTAGATCGTTTAGCCAAAGCCAACCCTGCCCGTTTGAAAAACTTGCAAGGTGCTGTACTCGTTGCTCATCCTGAAAATGGTGAATTGGTTGCAGCTGTGGGTTCAACTCAAGATTTTACAGGCTTTAACCGAGCTTTAGATGCAAAACGTCAAGTGGGTTCATTACTCAAACCAATTATTTATTTAAATGCAATTGAGTCTGGTCGCTATACATGGGCAAGTCCAATTGAAGACAGTGCGGTCAATATTCCAATTGATGGCGATAAGAGCTGGACACCGAAGAACTACAGTGGTGGTGAACATGGTGTTGTGCCGATGCAACAAGCATTAGCGAATTCATACAACCTTTCAACTGTACGCTTGGCAAATGAATTTGGTTTATCTGCGTTTAGCAACAAACTCAAACAGTTTGGGGTAAGCTCTGATATTCCTGCCTACCCGTCGATCTATCTTGGTGCTGTGAATATGTCACCAATGGAAGTATTAAGTATTTACGGTAACTTTGCGACAGGTGGTTTTAAATATCCACCACGCTCAATTCGCACCGTAGTCGATGCCAAAGGACATTTGCTTGAGCGCTATGGCTTGAATGTTCAACAAACCATCGACCCAGCAGCTGCATACATTATTAACTATGGTTTACAACAAGTGATGCGTTCTGGTACAGGTCGCTCTGCCTATAATAGTCTCCCAGAATCACTGAATTTAGCAGGTAAGTCAGGAACAACG
The DNA here is from genome assembly GCF_011753255.1 of Acinetobacter sp. Tr-809. Taxonomy (NCBI): domain Bacteria; kingdom Pseudomonadati; phylum Pseudomonadota; class Gammaproteobacteria; order Moraxellales; family Moraxellaceae; genus Acinetobacter; species Acinetobacter sp. Tr-809. The sequence goes on along the minus strand of NZ_VWVZ01000001.1, from coordinate 84,033 downwards.
AACGATACTAGAGATTCGTGGTTTGCTGGTTATTCTGGTAACCATGTTGCGGTTGTCTGGTTAGGTTTGGATGATAACAAAGTGACTGGCTTAACAGGTTCTTCGGGTGCCTTGCCTGTTTGGACTAATGTGATGCGTCAATTACGTCAAGAGCCTGTCAATTTACGCCAAACGGATAATGTTCAATGGCAATGGATTGATAGTGCCAGTGGTGATTTATCGGCTCAAGGCTGTGATGGTGCGATGTATATTCCATTACTGCGTCAAACAGTACCACGCCGTGCAACCCTGTGTGGCCAATCTCACTACGAAGTTGAACCTACGTATATTCCAAACAATGAAGCACCCGCTGATGATCACAATGATGGTATCAGCAACTATATTCGTGAAAGTGAAACACAAATGGATACTGATTTATCCAATCACACTCCAACACGCGTTATTTCTAGCGGCAGCTATAACGGTAACAGTGAAAATTAAATTTAAAGGATGATTGGACATGATGAATAAAACTACGGTGATCATTGGGGTGTTGCTGCTAGCAGGTTGTACAGCCGCACCAGAGAAAACCTCCAAGCCAACGAATCAACCACCAACCAATAGTTCACAAAAGAAGAAGGTAACCCAACCTTCTTCAGGTGTAAAAATTACACCTTATGAACAAAAAGAGATTAAACGCCAAAGTGTACCTGTAGTCGTACCACAACAAAAAGTTCAACAAAAGTTTAATGATGGCAGTCAACTGCCTGCATTCAAAACTTTAATGCAAAAAACGCAACTTGCTTATAAACAGCAGCAACTTGCAGAAGCTGAACGATATGCCCTTCAAGCACAACGTATTGCACCACAAGCAACGGAAACTTATTTGTATTTGGCCATGATTGCCGATCAGCGCAAAGAATATGCCAATGCCGAAGCACTGGCACGTCGTGGCTTAAGTTATGCGCAAAGCAACGCTATGAAGAAACAGCTCTGGTTGATTATCCTGAAAGCCAGTGAAGCCCGTGGCCATACCATTAAGGCTCAAGAAGCACGTAAAGCGATTCAAACGCTCTGATCTTAGTTCGTTAAACTAAATTGACGAATCCCTGCAAGCCCATAAGCATGATGCTTTTGGGCTTGTTCTAAATCTGCGGGAGCAACACCACCTAAAGCAAATACAGGAATATCACTGTTCTGTGCCAGTGCTGCAAAACCATTCCAACCTAATCCCTGTGCTTCGGGATGCGTTACGGTCGTGTTAACAGGGCTTAAAAATACCGCATCACAGCCAATTTGATGTGCATGCTGCAACGATACTGCATCATGACAAGCCGCAATAAAGCGCTTCCCTACAATCAATCCCGCCTTATTTAAATGCATCAATTGTGATTGTTTCAGGTGGATGGTTTGAATTCTTGCTTGTAGATCACTACTCAACTGCTGCCAAAGCGCATAATTGACAATCAGCCTTGAATATTCTGCATCGCTTAAGCGCTGCAATTGTGACTCAATCTGAAGCTGATCCTCTAAAGATGTACGCCAATAGAACAAGGTATTCTGTTCCGATAGCTGACTTAGTTGATCATTGATTTGAATCAGATGTGGCCAACTTAGGCGCTGTAAAATTGTAGCATTGGCTTTCGGGAAATTTAGGTTCGCTAACTGATCACGGTGATACCAAGCCCATGGCTGATGAATAAGCCCAAGTAATTCATCAGGTACATAAGCATGGAATAAATGCAGATTCACGATGAGATCATCATATTCATGACGAATCAGATCAAATGCATGCCAATCTTTTAGACCAATGCCAACTTCTTCATAAATTTCACGGCGACAGGCCTGCTCAGGACTTTCCCCAGATTCAACTTTTCCGCCAGGAAATTCATGTTTGTTACCTTGATGTTGGTTTGCTTGTCGCCAACCCACTAAAACTTTAGTTTTGTGTAATAAAATTGCGATCGCAACATCAACTGTAGCCTTTGTCATAACCGTTTAAAATCTCTCAGCTTTTCAGAACTATTCTAAGGAATTTGACTCGACATTCCCATGTCGAAAAACAAAATTAATAGATGATTTTGTAAATTCTTAAAATTTCCGTTGACAGGTCTATTCGATAATGATTATCATTTAAAACATTAAAAAACACACCACGGAGCATAACAAATGAACGCACCATTCAGCCTATTTACTCGTAGTACAGATGCAGCTCAATCATTGCCAATGTTGCATTCAAACAACCTTTTTGCCTTAGGTCGCGAAATCCGCATCATGCATGCTGGTGAGGAATATCGTTTACGTTTAACTCGTAATAATCGCCTGATTTTAACGAAGTAATATAATAATAATCGGACAATAACAATAAACGTGGGAATAGCAGTATGTCAGCGCATACTGCTTTTTTAATACGTTAGTCCAATTTTTAAATAGACTTAAATCTTAAGTGATATGGTGACTCTAAGACCACCGTATTGAGACTGTTCAAACTCGATTTTCCCCTGATGTAATTCAATAATTTTTCTGCAAATCGATAACCCCAAGCCAGAACCATGTGTTTTAGTTCCTAAAGCACGATAAAAACGTTCGCCAAGCCGTTCTAACATTTCGGTACTCATACCATTCCCATCATTTTCGATATTCAGCTCTAGCCCATCAGAACGCTGATTTAATGCAATATAAACCATTCCATTTTCAGGTGTATATCGAATCGCATTGTCTAAAATATTGCGTACACAGGTAAAGATCAGCTGTTGATTCGCAAGAATCTCGTCCTGCACATCTGCAATAACCTGCCAATGCAGTTGGATGTGTTTTTCATTAGCAAATAATTTAAGTGCCTGAATTGCCTCATCAACATTCTCCTGCATCGAAAAATGAGTCTTCGGTAAATTTTCCGCATGCTCTGGGTCTAAACGTGCCAACAACAATAGATTCTCTAAAATTTGAATACCTCGACTTACATCCTGCTGCATTTGGGTAAAGTCAGCTGCACGTTCTGGATATTTACGCTGCAATAACTGCAAACGCATTTGAATCGCAGACAAAGGTGAGCGTAACTCATGCGATGCATCCGCAGTAAAGCGTTGCTCAGCCTGTAGTGACTGGTCCAAGCGCTGTAATAAGCGATTGAGTTGACCCAACATCGGTTGCAGTTCTTTTAACTCCACCTCACCTGCTTGAACGGGAGTAAGATCATCCGCATTCTTGGCTGAAATTTGCTTTGATAATTGATGAATCACGCTAAATTGTCGCTTGATCAAGAAATGCAACATGATCCACTGCATTAACCAGACCAAAATTAAGACCAGTGCATATCCCATAAAGCTATGCAACAAATCTTGAAACCGCTCTTCTAAAGGTTGCAGTATCAACACTTGCATATGCGAATTTTCATCTTCACCCGCATAACTTCGCCATAACTGACCTTTCTGCCAAATCAAACCGTAGTCACCATGTGCTGCCTCAATCAAGCTGTAATACTGCTGATCGAGATGAAAGTTTTCTGACTGGGTGAGTACCTGCTGCTGATTGCTCAAACGATATTGAATATCAAACTGATCACTGAGTTCATCAATTTGCTGCCCAGAAGAGGTGGTTAAATCCGTAATCAGCAGCATATCTGAAATCTCATCCATGATTTCGTCTTGTACTTGCATGGTCTGATAGACAGAAATGACCGCGAATAAAAGTAATGCCACACATCCTGCAATGACGGAGCTGATTAACGAGGTTTTGACCAGTTTGCTTTGTAAAGACACCACTTTCATGCTGTTATTCCTGATGCATGCGATAGCCTAAACCACGAATGGTCTTGATATATTGCCCACCAACTTTCTTACGAATTTGATAAATAAACACTTCAATGGCATTGCTTTCAATTTCGTCCCCCCATGCGTATAAAGATTCTTCCAGTTGTTCCCGTGTCAAAATATGATCTGGCTTTTGCATGAGTTTATGCAAAATCTGAAACTCTTTCGCGGTCAAATTAATGGTCTGTCCTGCTTTGCTCAATGTTTTGGCTTGTGGGTCTAACTGTAAATCGGAAAAATTTAAATACTGCCCTGCTTGAGCTTGATGCTGGCGTAATTGTGAACGAATCCGTGCTGATAGCTCCTCTAAATTAAATGGCTTCACCAAATAATCATTGGCACCCAGATCCAATCCTTCAACCCGATCATGAATATGATCTTTAGCTGTAATAAAAATAACAGGCGTTTTGCTGTCCTGACAGCGAATCGCTTTCAGAATGTCATCACCTGTGGCCTGTGGTAAGCCCCGATCCAGTAAGATACAATCATATTGATGCTGTTCTATCGCCAAGATCGCATAATCACCGCGCTCGACCCAATCGACGCTATAGCCATCCATCTCTAACCAGTTTTTAATACTCTCAGCCTGAGAGGCATCATCTTCAGCCAATAAAATTCGCATAAAATAATCCTCTCTTTTGATCTATAAAATTTTTCTGAGAATAAAGCATAAGCAAAAAACCACATGATTGTCATGTGGTCTTTTGGGATAAACAGATTGCTTAGAATTGAACTTGGTCTACATCAACCTCAACACGCTTGGTTGGTTTATAATCAATATCAATTTCACCAATCAAAGTCACTGGTGTTTTTGCAGATACAGGTTTGCCTTGCCATAAATCATCATCAATATCTACGGTGATTGTGCCTGTTTGATCGCTAAACTGATATTTCTCGTCACCAGTTGCTTTCACCACATAACCTTTTAATTGCACTGGCGTATCATCTTTCATCGTCAATGCTTGCTTAACCGTCGTGGTTTGAGTTGGTGCTAGCGCCTGTTGATTCACGGCATTTGTATTTGCAACTGCAAAAGTTGTCACACCAATCAAACCAGCGATGACTGCAACTTTAGAAAAAATGTTCATCTTGATACCCTCATTATGGCTTCTTCATTTCGATATAGACATTAAAACAAATGAAGATGAGGTGAATCTGAAGATTCAAATTTTCTGTTTAACTCAAAGGTACGACACGTAAAACTTCTTCCAAGGTTGTGACTCCTTCAATCACTTTACGTGCCCCTGCAATACGTAATGGCTCAATCCCTTCTTTCTTGGCTTGCGCTCTCAGATCGTTCAGCGTTCCGTTCGCACTGATCATGGACTTTAATTCCAGACTGACAGGCATAAACTCATAAATACCGACACGGCCTTTATAACCGGTCTGACGACAGGCCTCGCACCCCACGGCTTTATACATCGTGGTCGGCATATCCATCATATAGTCAAAAGTGAGATGCTCCCATTCTTGTTCATTGATGGCTGTTTGCTGTTTGCAATGCGGACAGAGGCGACGTACTAAACGTTGAGCCAATACCCCTAAAATTGTTGCTGCGGTAAGAAACGGTTGGATTCCAAGATCATGTAAACGAGTCAAACTCGACGGCGCATCGTTGGTATGTAAAGTAGAAAGCACCAAATGACCTGTTAATGCAGCTTGTATCGCCATATTTGCAGTATCGTGATCACGAATCTCACCCACCATGATAATGTCAGGGTCTTGACGCATTAAGGCACGAACCCCATCTGCAAAGCCTAATTCAATGTTTGGATTGACCTGCATTTGGTTAAAGCTTGGTTCCAGCATTTCAATCGGATCTTCAATGGTACAGACATTGACCTGTTCTGTTGCCAGTTGTTTTAACGATGAATACAGCGTGGTGGTTTTACCTGAACCCGTTGGGCCTGTCACCAAGATAATGCCATGACTATGTTGCGTCAGTTGCTGCCAACTCTGCAATAAATGCCCTTCAAAACCCAATTGTTGAAAACTACGTACCAACACTTCTGGGTCAAAGATACGCATCACCAACTTTTCACCAAAGGCGGTGGGTAAAGTCGAAAGACGTAACTCCGTCTCCTGACCTTTCGGTGTACGCGTTTTTAAGCGACCATCTTGCGGTTTTCGCTTTTCTGCCACATTCATACGACCAAGAATCTTAATCCGCGAAATCACGGCTGTAAGCGTATTGGCAGGCATGTTATAGATAGTATGTAACACACCATCAATACGGAAACGCACCTTGCCTTTGTCCTTACGTGGCTCCAAGTGAATATCACTAGCACCTTGTTCAAAAGCAAATTGCAGCACCCAATCTACCAGTTTTACAATATGCTGATCATTGGCATCAGGATTTTGGGTATCGCCTAGCTGCAATAAAGCCTCAACACCTTTATTTTCCCGATCATATATGCCTGCATTCTGCGAAGAATTAACGGCACGGCTGACTTGATAATATTCAAGAATGTAACGTTGTAGCTGTTCTGGATTTAATAGAACCTTTTCAATTTTCTTCGGTGCTAAGCTACGCTCCAGATTATTGAGCCATTCCGTGGTAAAAGGTTGATCTGTCCCGATTAAAATTCGGTCAGGTTGTACCTCTACCGCTAAAATATGGTTTCTTAGCGCAAACTCTTGCGACATCACACTCGTTAAAGCAGCAACATCCGCCTTCAAAGGATCAATAACAAATAATGGAATATCTGCTTTTTCAGCTAACCACGGACATAAGCGATTCAACGTCAATGTTGAATCTGCATTAAGCCGATCTTTCAAATTAAAATTGGCAATCCACTGCAAAGGATGCCATTTCAACTGCTCTTTTTGACGATGTGTGGTTTGAATTAATAACTTATCCCTTTCAGTAATACGACCATCTTTTAAGAGCTGTTCTAAGCACCACGTCACATCAATCGTAAAAGAAAAGTTTGCAAATTTTGCTTGCGCTTGCATCACCGTCAGTTCCCCAAATTTATGACTCAATTATATTTTTTAAAGTTTTTAACTTTGCTCTACAGCAATCACTGTGACATTCCTGTCATCCACTGTAAAACGAATATTCAATTCTGAAAAACACATTCCATAAACCCGCTCAGCATCATCTTGATACGCAGGCCGTGGATCTAAAGATAACACTTGTTCCAGTTCATCGAATATCTTTTTATCCAAAATCCCCTGCTTTAATAACTGTTGCTGTTGTGACTGTGCAGTTTCCGTCCACACAACTGTTTTCCGGATTGGCTGTTGTTGCGCATAGCCACTCTGTGAATCTGCAATTGCATCCGAATATTGGATATACGGTTTAATGTCTAAAATCGGTGTGCCATGCAGTAAATCACTGCCCATCACATACAGGCGAACCGCTTTCCCCTGCTTTTCAACACGTAAAAAACGCACCACAGACAAGCCAATCGGTGATGGACGATACATGCTCCGTGTGGCAAAAACACCGATTTTTTGATTACCACCTAATCGCGGTGGCCGCACTTGTGGACGAAATTTAGACATTTGATTCAAAGAGTTATCTTGATTTTTATTTTCATGGAACTGCCAAAGCAGCCATAAATGACTAAAATCTTCGATACCTTCAAAAGCCAGAAGATCGTTATAAGGCTCCGCCATCTCTATATACGACTCGACTTGTACGAGGTTTGGCTGTCGTGGAATACCAAACTTCTCACGATAAGGAGAATGCATATGGCCAATGATCGGCATGACTACTGAGTTGCTCATCACTTTTTCTTATAAACACAATTAAATATATTCAGTTTATCGAGAATGATTTTAGATTAGAATAGCGATCTGTTTCTTTTAACTGTGATCGAGACCTTTAATGGCTGCTTTTAACGTTGAACGCATTACTCATGTTCACCACTGGAATGACACGCTTTTCAGTTTTAAAACTACACGCGACACTAGCTTACGTTTTAAAAATGGTCAGTTTGTGATGATCGGCCTTGAAGTGAATGGTAAGCCTTTAATGCGTGCTTATTCGATCGCGAGTGCGAATTATGAAGAAGAACTCGAATTCTTCTCTATTAAAGTACAAGACGGTCCATTAACTTCTATTTTACAAAAAGTACAAGTGGGCGACGAAATCCTGATTTCTAAAAAACCTACAGGCACTTTAGTACACGATGATCTATTACCAGGTAAAAATTTATACCTTCTATCTTCTGGTACAGGTCTTGCACCATTCCTTTCGCTCCTTCGTGATCCAGAAACTTACGAAAAGTTTGAAAAAGTAATTATGGTTCACGGTACACGTTATGTATCTGAACTTGCTTATCAAGATTTGATCTTAAATGAACTTCCAAACCATGAATTCTTTGAAGAATTAGGCATCAAAGACAAATTGGTATATTACCCGACTGTGACACGTGAACCATTCCACACACAAGGTCGTGTAACGACTGCAATTGAATCTGGCGAGCTATTTGAAAAAATTGGTTTACCACGTTTCAACCGTGAAACTGATCGTGCAATGCTATGTGGTAGCCCTGCTTTCCTTAAAGATGTTGCAGCACTACTAGATGAACATGGTTTAGTTGAATCACCACGCATGGGCGTTATGGGTGATTATGTCATTGAACGAGCATTTGTTGAAAAATAATACTTATCAATAATAGAGAAAAGCCGAGGTGTTAACCTCGGCTTTTTTTTAAATATGATTTAAATTAAGCTTAATTTTTATTTATATTAATTTTCATAAAACCGTCATTTAATAAAACTAAATAAAATAATTCATTAAGCTGCTTCTAAATGAATCAGACGCTCAATATAATACCAACACTCTTCGATTTGCGCATGATCCTTATTCACTTTTGCATACGCTGTCATACCATCAAGGATATTGATATACATCGCTGTAAGTACGTGTGGTTGAAATACCTTAGCCTTTTCAAATAAATTCTCAACCAAAGCCATTAACCACTCACGATACTCTACAATTGGCCCAATAATTGAAGGATATTGTTGTAGAATTTCTAAAGAAGCTTTTTGAAACATACAGCCATGAAAATCATCTGAATTAAACCAAGACAAATGCCAAAAATAGACTGCCTTGATTTTCCCCAGATAATCATCTGTTGGAATTAAGCTAATTTCATGTTCAATGGCTGCCTGAATACTTTTATTCCTTCGAGATAAACACTCCTCGATCAGGTTCTCTTTGGATGGAAAGTATTTGTAGAAAGTCATTTTAGCAACGCCCGACTCACTAATAATTCGATCCACACCCACAGAGCTGTAGTTATGACGGTTAAAAAGGTCTAGAGCCGTTGTAATAATATCTTCTTTTTTTGACATTTTATTATCCTTTTAGAATTCTATCAAAAAATTTAATGCATTTTTTAGACATAGTTTACATGCTGGAAAGTTCTGGCCACTATGTATGTTTATGTTATTTTAAGAGCATTATAGAAAAGTTATATTTTCTTAATTTTCCCTCTTATAGGGTATGTAAAAATCAGTCTACATACAAGATCATTTGTAAAAAAATCTTTCTATTTTTAAAATATTTGTTTTTTCCGTGAAACATTTCACCTTTTTCTTACAGTTAAGTTAATTCATAAACTTTCTTACTATTTTTTAGCCGACTTAATAAATTGATTTCACAAAAAAATCATTTTATATTTAAATCATCCAATAAAAAGATGTTTGGTTGAACTAATAGTTATATTCATAAGCAACCAAAAAAAATCTAACTAAATAATTGGAAAAGCAATAATATTATTAATTCATCGAGTACAAGACTATGCCAAAAAAATTTGAAAACTTTAACAACCCAAGACAGAAAGCTATTGAAGGAATGAAGAATAGTATTTCTGCAGAACAATGGAACAAGAATCTGAACTTTCTGAAACAATTACGCGAGGAAATTTCAAATCATCCTGTTTCACGCCACCCAGCCATTCAACTTTTAAATGACGGTGTAATTGATAAAGAAACCTTAAAACACATTCATTTAGAATATCGCCATGCCATCGTACAGGTATTTACTGATGCATTACTAATGGCACAATTTCAAACTAAACAATTAGAACCACGTTTATTATCTGGCTCTAAAATGTTCCCGCGCTTTTTACTTAATCTTAATATTTTAGATGAATTCGGTTTCCGTCCTGGTCTCGATGAAGAAGACTACTATTCTGGTAATCCAGAATATGCGCACTACCCACTGTTTGAAGATGTGTTAAATGACTTTGAACTCAGTCAATCAGAACGTAATGACTACCAGCCTTCTCTCATTTCTCAACGTGTTCGCAACTATTTGGAAAACTCATTTGATAGCTATCAAGCTGTCTCTGCGTTGTTGGCTGTGGCAGAAGAAGAAGTCATTTTATTTAGCCCTGCATTACGTCAGGCTACCAATGCTGTAGGCTTTGATGTAGATAGTGGATACTACTTTGTACATGGCGTTTCACATGATGCAACAGCGGAAGCTGCGGATGATGATCATGAAGATGATTTATGGTTCGTGTTAGCCCAAGCCTGTGTCGAATCTGAATATGCATCGATCCGCCAAATTTGTCTTGAATATTGTGATTTGTGGGAACAATTCTGGGATGAACAAATTGCATATTATGGAACATTTAAAAAACTGGCTTAATCTCTTTTGCTTAAGGAAGCCATCTTCAACTTTTAGTTGAATGATGGCTTTTTGGAGATTCAGAAAAACAGAGTATCGATGCGCCAAGAAGTTCAAATGCTAATTTAGCCAAAGTCAGCTTTCAATTTACGATATAATTCAACTTTCTTTCCCCTAAACATTTCGCGCATGTTTTCACAATTCGATGTCAACTTATTGGTTCTGCTTGTTTTATTGGGCTGCGGGATCTTTAGTCAAAACACGGCCGTAACAGTAGCCGCTGCTTGCCTGATTTTAGTCAAGCTTACGCCTTTAAATCAATTTTTCCCTTATATTCAAAATCATGGTCTGAATATTGGTATTATCATCCTGACGATTGGCGTACTGGCACCTATCGCAAGTGGCAAAATTAGCGGTGAAAGTATTCTAAAATCGTTTATCAGTATCAAATCCCTAGCTGCGATCGCTGTTGGCTTATTAGTGGCATGGCTTGGTGGCCGTGGCGTCAAGCTAATGAGTAATCAACCCGATGTGGTAGCTGGCCTTCTGATTGGAACTGTCGCAGGTGTTGCGCTACTCAGAGGTGTCCCTGTTGGTCCACTGATTGCCGCAGGAATCTTATCCTTGCTGATAGGGAAATCTTAGTTGCTTTAAAATGATGAACTGACAACACGATCCTGACCAATGCAAAGGTAGTGGTTTTACCCAACTACCTTTGGAATAACCAAAGCTTATTATTCTTCATAATAGACTGTACGTAACTTTGAAAATTTCTCCAGTTGCTTAATAAAACCTTCAAAATAATTCTTTTCTTTGTCTTCGGCACGATAACCTGCATATAACTTGCGTCTTAAACCTTGAGGTGAAACACAGTCCAAACGGCGGCTCACCACCCAGCCTTTTTGCTCATACTCATTTACCACCCAATCTGGCAAAGCGGCTATACCGCGTCCACTTGCCACCAATTGAATCAACATCTGAGTCAAATCAGTGGTCCGAATATGCTTGGGTTGAATATTTTCAGGGATAAATAAATGCGCCATGATATCCAAGCGATGTTTATCAACAGGATAGGTAATCAAGGTTTCTTCAGCTAAATCTTGTACTGAAACATGCTCGGCACGTACCAAAGGATGGGTATTCGATAGCACCAAACGTGACTCATATTCAAAGATCGGGAAATACTCAATCCCTTTTAATGCAATTGGATCAGCCGTAATCAATAGATCAAACTCAGCATTTTGCAAGAGTTCATGGGGGTTAGACTCAAAGCCTGCTGCGAAATCCAAATCTACGTCAGGATATTGCAGACGATATTGATTGAGTAACGGCATCAACCAATCAAAGCAGCTATGGCATTCAGATGAGAAAATAATTCGCCCAGTTTGCCCGTGCACAATACGCGTAATATCGGTTTGCGCAATTTGCACCTGAGGCAATACATCATCTGCCAGTTTAAGTAAACGCTCCCCCACATTGGAAAAACTCACAGGGCGGCTACGACGATTTACAACCTCTACCCCATACCAGTGATCCAATTCTTTTAATTGATGTGAAATTGCAGATGGGGTAAGACATAGATCTGTTGCAGCAGAGACCAATGAACCGTGTTCTCTTAAAGCAATTAAAGTTTTTAAATGACGAAGTTCTAGCATAGTAATGGCCTAGCAGTTAAATCCTCTAAACTTCCCTTTTTAAGGGAAACTTAGCACCTCACATAATCAGATTTTGAATACTAGGTTATCCATCCTTTTAAAAAGGTCGGAAAGGATTTTATTGAATATAATTCATCTTAGCATTAAATTAATGAGTTTGTCTCAATCTTGATTTTAATTCATCATTTTTACATCAAATGAAATATATTCATCTTGGCTGACGTGAACATCTCAGTCTTGATAGAAAACTTAAACCAAAGCAAAAAAGATGCTGTAAAGATTGAAGTAATCTTTATTAAAAAATTTTCAGCATGAACTGAGAACATTTCATTTAATTCAACCGCAACAAGCTTTTAAAACTTTTACAATAGACGATTATCTGCTGCAGACCATGCCTACGATGACCCATCAAAGTCAAAAGACACTTGAACGCCAAACACTCAGCCTACCTGAAGGACACGACAAACTGTTGCTGCATTCATGCTGTGCCCCATGTTCAGGTGAGGTGATGGAAACCTTAATTGAGTCAGGCATCGACTTTTCAATTTTTTTCTATAATCCCAATATCCATCCAGTCAAAGAATATCTAATCCGTAAAGAGGAAAATATTCGCTTTGCCGAGAAGCATAATATTCCATTTATCGATTGTGACTATGACACGGATAACTGGTTTGCACGCGCCAAAGGCATGGAAAATGAGCCTGAAAAAGGTATTCGCTGCACTATGTGTTTTGATATGCGCTTTGAACGCACAGCACTATATGCCTATGAGAATGGCTTTAGCTTGATCAGTAGTTCACTGGGTATTTCACGTTGGAAGAATATGCAGCAAATCAATGACTGTGGTCTACGTGCTGCTGCACATTATCCTGATATTCAATATTGGGACTATAACTGGCGTAAACATGGTGGTGCGGTACGCATGCTAGAAATCAGCAAACGCGAAGAGTTCTATCAACAGGAATATTGTGGTTGTGTTTATTCGCTTAGAGATAGTAATCGATGGCGTATGAGCAATGGTCGTGATCGAATTAAATTGGGCGTTAAATTTTATAGTAATGCCATGGATGATGAGTCAAATCAATAAAAGTGACATTGAAATAAAAGGCTAATTCATCAGAATTAGCCTTTTCGCTTCTTAATTTACAGCAACACTAATAATACTATAGAACTGATTGCTTGGCTTTTGCTTCGCATCGACCGCTTCGCTAACTTCAATCAGGTATTCGCCTGCTTTAGCAAAAACTAAATCAGCACTACCATCTGCGGCAGTCTTCAAGCTTATGCCTTGCTTATCTGTTGCACCTTTAGCACGAATGACCACATTGGCATTGGTCAATGCTTGATTGGCTTTCGATACCTTAATCTTCACCGTTTGATTGGCCTTTAGCTCACTTGGATGGGTTAAAAACTCAACTTGAATCGATGCTGTGCTTGCCTGCACTGGCGTGCTCTTTTCTTTAGACACATAAGTCAAAAATGTCCATTCACGGGTAATTTCGACAGGTGTAAATTTTTTCGCTTTTAAATCCGAAGGAATGACAAAATCACGCTCAGCTTTAGCAGGTGCTTTGTCTGCTGGCATATCAAAGAACATTTTCCATTCTTTTTGATCTTGCACATATTTCAATGGATAACTGGCACTGGTTTTGACCGTATAAGTCCCTGCTTCAGGCAATTTCAAGTCAAATACTGTTGCCGAACCGAGCTTAGAATCTGGCTCAATCGTGGTTTTAGTATGATTTGGTGCGGTAATTTCAAACTTCGCATCTTTTAATGCGTATTCACTCTGTAAAGCTTCTTCTGCATAACCCGAGATAATTGCAACTTGGGTTTGTTCCGTTGTATATGCAAGCGGTGCAACATAGGGTTCATGAGCAAAGCTATAACCTGACACCACAACCAATGAACTGATTAATAATTTTTTCACTCTCTTCCCACCCTTTATAAACATTCAGCTAAAAATTGTCTGCTTTGCATTATACATAAATGAAAACAATTATCATTCAATTAATCAATTTTTATGCTGTATCTGCAAACCAATTGCGATAAAAATTGTGTTCCATTTCACCTTTCCTAAAGCGAGTCGAATATAATACAGCAGTACTTTTTAACTCGAAATATTATGTCCTCGCCAAGCTCTCCCTTAGATTCCACACCCTCACACAACTATTCTTTATTTCTGGTTATTTTCTCCCTTGCTGTTGGTAGTTTCTGTATCGGCACCACCGAATTTGTGGCGATGGGACTAATCCAGGAAATTGCCACCGATTTAAATGTCAGTGTGCCGCATGCAGGCTATTTCATCAGTGCCTATGCACTTGGTGTTATGGTGGGTGCACCGATTATTGCGATTTTAGGGGCAAAAGTACCACGAAAGACGCTATTGCTCAGCTTGATGCTTTTTTATGGTTTGGCCAATGCAGCAACCGCTTTTGCGACTACACCTGAAGCCATGCTACTGTCTCGCTTTATTGCAGGATTTCCACACGGTGCTTACTTTGGTGTAGCAGCATTGGTTGCGGCTGAACTAGCTGGCAAACAGCGTCGTGCCACAGCGATTGCTCAAGTCATGATGGGTTTAACAATTGCCAATGTTATTGGCGTACCGATTGCCACATGGCTGGGTCAACAATTTGGCTGGAAATCAGGTTTTGAGTTTTCTGCGGTGATTGCGTTTATTACCCTGATCGGTGTCAGCCTATTTGTTCCCAATATCCCATTGCAGAAAACTGCCAGTATCAAAGCGGAGTTGGCAGGCTTAAAAAATATCAATATGTGGCTCACCCTCGCCGTTGGTGCAATTGGCTTTGGTGGCATGTTCTCAGTGTATAGTTATGTCTCACCAATCCTAACCGAATATACCCATGCCGATATCCGCGTGGTGCCTGTGGCCCTCGCGATTTGGGGTGTTGGTATGGTGATTGGTGGCTTGGTTGCCGGCTGGTTGGCAGATAAAAATCTATTTAAAACCATTATTGGCATCCTAATCAGTTCTGCACTCGCCTTTGTTGCGGCCAGTTTTATGATGTCCAATCTCTATACCGCAATTGCTGCCCTATTCTTGATTGGGTTTACTGTGATCGGTCTAGGCGGTGCCTTGCAAACCCATCTGATGGATATTGCGGGTGATGCACAAACTTTGGCAGCCTCACTGAATCATTCAGCTTTCAACTTGGCCAATGCGCTCGGTGCTTTCTTGGGCGGTTGGGTCCTTAGTCATAATATGGGTTGGTTAGCACCGATTTGGGTGGGTTTTGTCTTAAGTTTAGGCGGTTTGGCGATTCTATTGATTGCGCTAGCATACGCCAAATATTCACAAAAAAATGAATCTGCAGTGTCTTAACTGTAGATTCATTGCTTTGGCGCTGACTAGATTAACTTTGCAATTTGTCGATCATGCCATCGAGAGAATAACAATAAGGCTGTGATCGACCCAATCAAGGCAAAAAACATATCTGACTGTGTATCCCACTCATCCCCTTGTGTTCCCAAAAATTCTTCTGCCCCTTGCCCCAAAGACAATGCAGCCCCCCATTCAATCAATTCATAGCTGGCACTGATTGCCAATACAATACAGATCACAATGAAACTGAGCATTTTGCCTTTGCTTAAAATATGATTACGAATCAGGATTTCACGCGCAGCTATGGCAGGTACAAAGCCTTGCATAAAGTGTCCAATTTTGTCATAAGGATTACGTTCTAAACCAAACCATTGTGCCATTTCAAAACCCAACGGCACGCGCGCATAGCTATACGCCCCACCTACAATCAGCACGATGGCATGCAAGAAAATAAGTCCATATAACAGAGGGCTGAGCGGAAAAGCTTTGTAAGTGGCGAATAATAACGGGACCACAATCAATACGGGTATCACTTCAAGCCACCACGTGGTTCGATCGAAAGGCTGAATTCCAGAAATCAGCAGCAAAATGGCTAAAATCGCTGTACCCAAATACAGTAAAGAAATACGCATGATGTTATAAAAATAGTGATTTATTAAATCCCATCATATAAAAAACCCAAAGGAAGTCCTTCGGGTTTTTGTTATAAAATCAGCAGATTGAATTTTTACTTCACAGCATCTGCCACTTCTTTCAACATGTCCTTCATACCATCTAGACCATTGTTCATCAAATACCAGTTACTTGAATCCAGATAAACAATATTGCCATTTTGAGCTGCTTTGGTCTGATTGATAATCTTATTATTTAATACCTGCTTTGCGCCCTGCTGATTTTCAGTAATCGCTGCTCCACGGTCAATCACAAATAAATAATCTGGATTTTTCTGAGCGATAAATTCATGCGACACCGCCATACCATGCAAGCCGACTTTGATTGAAGGATCTGCGGGGGTAAAACCATATAAGTCATGGATATTACCAAAACGTGAACCTGGACCATAAGCAGCAATTTTGCTGTTATTCACCAAAATCACCAATGCTGTTTTACCTTTGGTTTTGGCTTTTAATGCGTTAATGTCTTTTTCTAAAGTTTGCAACTGCTGCTCAGCTTCTGGCTTTTTAGCCACCATTTCAGCGATATTTAGGGTTTGCTGTTTAAAGGAATTAAACTGATCGTTGTAGTCCACATCGACAAAATAAGTTGGCGCAATCTGTTTGATTGGATCAAGTAGGTTTTCCATACGTCCACTCATGAGAATCAGCTCAGGCTGACTGGCCGCAATTTTTTCCAGATTCGGCTCTTTGACTGTACCGACATCAAGATATTTACCATCGTTAAAATCTTGTAGAACTTTCGGTAAAGGTGTGCCTTTTGGCAAAGCGACCACTTTATCACTCGCCCCCAAGGCATGAATCGTATTCAGCGCATTGGTATCCAGTACTGCAATCCGAGACAAATTAGCTGGAATGCGAATCTGACCAGCCTTGCTGTTAAAACTCAAACTGTCATGCGTAGCAGTGGTATTTACGTCCTGTTTCGCAGAAGGTGCTTCGGAATTACTACATGCAGCCAAGACCACACTCAGCATCATGACTGGCAATGTTTTTTTGAAAAGCATAACGAACTCCTAACTAATAAAATACAAACCTAATTTGTGCTGTTGAATTTGTTGAATCGGGATATGAAAATCAAAAATATCCTTGAGAATGCGTTCATCCATCATCTGTTGTGGATGACCTTGGTAGACCAGTTGCCCTTCTTTCATGGCAATGATGTGATCGGCATACACTGAGGCAAAATTAATGTCATGAATTACCACAATGATGGATTTACCATGATTTTCAGCCAGATCTTTTAACACCTTCATAATCTGTGAAGAGTGCTTCATATCTAGATTATTCAAAGGTTCATCCAGCAAGATGTAATCGGTGTCTTGCGCCAGAATCATGGCGATATAAGCGCGTTGGCGTTGTCCACCCGATAATTCACTAATTTGGCGATGTCGTAATGCTTCTAAATCCATGTAGGTAATAGAACGATCAATCACTTTGCGATCTTCTGAAGTTAAGCGTCCTTGCGAATAGGGAAAACGACCAAATGCCACCAAATCTTCAATACTGAGTCTCAACTCGGTATGGTTGGACTGTTTCAAAATCGCTAGCTTTTTCGCGATCTCGGCACTTTTCATTTGACTTAGATCTTGTCCATCCAGCAAAACTTGTCCCTGATCAGCCTCAATTAGACGGCTCATCATCGAAAGTACGGTACTTTTGCCCGCACCATTCGGGCCAATAAAAGCAGTAAACTGACCTTTGGCAATACTCAGGGAAAGCTCTTGTACCACCTGTTGTTGCTGATAACTTTTGCTTAAATTCTTTAGCTCTATTGCCATTTTTTATTTTCCTTCAGTAATATCCAGAAGAAATAAATTCCACCGACAAAATTAATGATCACACTGAGCGTGGTTTTGAAATTCAAAAGATGCAATACGATGAATTGCCCGATCATCAAACACAGGATGCTGACCAGAATAATGCCGAGTAATAAGATGTGATGTTGATGGGTCTTGAACAGCTCAAGGGTAATGTTAAGGACCAACAAGCCAAGAAACATCATCGGACCTGCTAGGGCTGTAGCAGAAGCTAGTGCCAATACCACAAGAATGAGAAGCAAACGACTGGTCTTGTCATAATCCAAACCTAAGTTCAAAGCATGATCACGCCCCAGCGCCATCACATCGAGCTTGTGGTAGTGTTTTAGGCTGTAAAACAGAATTGGCACAATGGTTAGCAAAGACAGCCCAACCGTTTCCATTTTCACCACATTAAAACTGGCAAAACCAGCATAGGCTGCAATCTGAAATTCATCAGGATCGAGTAAGACTTGAAAGAAGGTGGTCATGTTGTCGAATAAGGTTGAACAGATCAGCCCCACCAACAGCAGGAAGTAAATATTTTGCTGTGCAACATTCTTGAAAATAAAGTGGTACAACACCAAGGCAAAGCTCAGCATCAACACCAAGCTAATCAAATAATCCAAGACAAAGTTAAATGACAGCAAGGTGCTGGCACCAAAGAAATAAATAATCTTGGTCTTGGATAATTCATATAACTTATCCAATCCTAGAGCCTGCGGTGTCACGACCCGATTATTGACAATGGTATGGAAGACCAAAGTTGATACACCGACAGCGACACCTGCGACAATAATTGCAGCAACAGTTTTCACGCGCAAACCAAGTGCATATTGCCAAGCCACACCCAAATTCCAACCCAGATACAAGGCAATGCTGAGGATAGCTAAAAAGGCTAAAACAATGAGCTTAGTTTTATGTGGCATAGCGATATCTCCTGAGCAATAACCACAGGAAAATCACACTACCAACGATGCCCATAATCAGACTCACTGACACCTCATAGGGATAGATCACTACCCTACCAAATACATCACAGAGTAGAACCAGCAAAGCCCCCAGAAGTGCCGTATGAGATAAGGTTCGACGGATATTGTCGCCTAGATATAAGCTGACCAAATTCGGTACAATCAGCCCAAGAAAAGGAATCGCGCCAACAGTCACAATCACCACACCAGTAATCACCGAGACCAGTAGTAAGCCCAGAAATAAAGTCTGTTTATAATTGAGTCCAAGATTGGTGGCAAAATCCTGTCCCAAGCCTGCCAATACAAAACGATTGGCAAAGATATAAATCAGAATCAAGACAGGAACACTAAGATAAATCAGCTCATATTGACCATTTAAAATGGTAGAAAAGTCCCCTTGCAACCAACCCGCCAAGTTCTGCAATAAATCCAACTGTAAGGCGATAAAGGTAGTAAAGGCCGAGATAATACTGCCGAAAATCATCCCGACTAATGGAACAAAAACCGTATCTCGATGCTTGAGGGTCGCCAGAATGCTCATAAATACCATCGCCCCGATCAGTGTCACCGCAATCGCAAAACCTGTTTTGACAAAGATAGAAGCACTTGGCAGCAAGATAATCGAAACCAATACACCTAAACGGGCACAGTCATATAAACCTGCGGTAGTTGGAGAAACAAAACGGTTGCGGCTGAGTGATTGCATAATCAAGCCACAGACACTCAGACCCGCACCTGCCACAATAATTGCCATAAGACGCGGTAAACGACTAGTCCAAAACAACTGCCAGTCATGTGAATTTCCTGCCCACAAGCCTGCAAGGTTCATCTCACCAACACCGACAAATAAGGAAATAAATGCCAATGGAAGCAATAATAAAATTAGATAACGCCGCTTAATCATGTTGGGAGAACTTCATCAGTTGCGTAAACTTAAAATAAGCTTAAAAATTACAAAACACTAAATAAGAAACTATCACAAATGATAAAGATTATTGTTAACTTTTTTAAATGAAATAGCATCTATGTGAAGAAGCGCTTAATGGACTGAACTTTACTTTTAATTTTTAATAAAAAAGCCCTGAGTCTCAGTGTTACCAAACTTTAGAGCAAATTGGGTGTCGTCTACTGAGGATAAATAACTAAGCAAGGCAAAATTTTGCTTAAGTCTTTGGCTACATTTTTATAATAAATTTCAAATTATTCAGAGAGCTTTTCGCCACAATGCGGACAAAAACGGTACTGTTTCTTTTCCTGCTCCTGATCTTCAAGCAGCTTTTCCCTGACCAATTGCATAATAATTTCATGGGTCTGCTCTTTGGGTAAACCGACCTTTTTGCGAATCCGTTCAATTTCAATCTGATCATGTAACAGGTCCAAGCCTTTGGCCTGTAATACCTCTCTAAACTCTTGCTCAAGCCGCTGATTACGCATATTTAGTTCATTGGCAAGGCCAGAAGCCAAAATACCCGCAGGCAAAGCAGCAATACCGACACCAAGAATGGTAATGAATGCACCAAGTATCCGCCCCAAGTTAGTCACAGGGGTCACATCGCCATAACCAACTGTGGTTAAGGTAACTACTGCCCACCACATCGATTGTGGTATTGAACTAAACGCCTCAGGCTGGGCTTTATTCTCAACCACATAAATCGCAGATGCCGTCATTACAATCATAATGACCAAGATAAAAATAACCGCTTGGAATGAGCCTTTTTCGCGTTGGATAACGCGCAATAAAATTTGCAAGGAAACAAAATAACGGGTTAGCTTGAGTAACCGAACCAAACGTAAGACCCGTAAGAAACGCAAATCGATCGGAACAATGAAATTGAGATAAGCTGGCAAAATCGCCAATAAATCGATAATTGCGCCACCACTTTTCATCCAACGAATCCGCTGTTTCCAAGCAGCTTGTTGTGGTTCTTCCTCAACAATACTCCAGAGCCTGAGTAAGTATTCGCCACTGAATATAATAATCGAGAGATTTTCAAAGAAATCGAAATAAGGCTTGTACAGTTGATAAAATTCGTTGACTGACTCCAACAGAACCGCAGCAACGTTGCCAATAATCAAGGCAATCAGTACATAGTTTACGCAGCGGCTAATCGTACTTTTATAGTCATCATTGTGCAGATTGTCATAAACAAAGCGTCTTAATTGCTGCCATGAAAATTGAGTCATACCATACTTATTGTTTGATCAAGCAAGCTAAAAATGTAGCATGATGCTTTCATATTTAATAAGGGATTTTAACCTAACACCCTATTTTTCTCGTTTTAAAACAAAATTATTTGCCCTATATAACGCTGTTTCAACAAAACTTTCTTTGCAGTTTGACGCTCGCTTCAACGATAATAAAAGCTTAGTGGTTATTTTCTTTAACGATTCATTCATAAAGAACTATAAATTTTATTAAACCCGTACAACAAGGGGAATTTACATGGGATTCAAAGCTCTCCCGACGCTGATCTCTTTATTTATTGCATTACTGATCTGGTTCGTGATTCCTGTACCCGCTGGCGTTGATCCTGACGCATGGCATTTATTAGCGATGTTTGTCGGTGTAATTGCCGCTATCATTGGTAAAGCCATGCCAATTGGTGCAATTGCAATTATTGCCATTACTTTGGTCGCTGTGACAGGTGTCACTAACGATAGTCCAAGTGGTGCAATTCAAGATGCGCTCAGCAGCTTTGCCAATCCGCTGATCTGGTTGATTGGTATTTCAATCATGATTTCTAAAGGTTTGCAAAAAACGGGATTAGGCGCACGCTTAGGCTATTTATTTATTGCGGTTTGGGGCAAGAAAACCATTGGTATCGGTTATAGCATGGTACTGTCTGAACTGATTCTTGCACCTGTTACCCCAAGTAATACCGCACGCGGTGGCGGAATTATTCACCCGATTGTACGTGCAATTTCTACCAGTTATGACTCTGACCCTGCCAAAGGCACCGAAAGCCGAATGGGGAAATATTTAGCTTTGGTCAACTATCAAGCCAACCCCATTACTTCTGCCATGTTTATTACCGCAACCGCCCCTAACCCGTTGGTGGTTGATCTGGTCGCGAAAGCAACCAATAGTCAGATTTCCTTGAGTTGGAGTACATGGGCACTGGCGATGTTATTACCTGGTTTGA
Organism: Acinetobacter sp. Tr-809; assembly: GCF_011753255.1. Taxonomy (NCBI): domain Bacteria; kingdom Pseudomonadati; phylum Pseudomonadota; class Gammaproteobacteria; order Moraxellales; family Moraxellaceae; genus Acinetobacter; species Acinetobacter sp. Tr-809. The sequence continues at coordinate 62,062 of NZ_VWVZ01000001.1, read as the reverse complement.
TTGCCTTGATCATCATGCCGTTGATTATGTACTGGATGTATCCACCTGAAGTCAAAGAAACTCCGAATGCAGCTCAGTTTGCCAAAACTAAGTTAAAAGAAATGGGACCTGTCAGCAAAAATGAAATCATTATGCTGGGGGTATTTGGGATTTTACTGCTGTTATGGGCAGGCATCCCTGCTATGATCTTTGGTTCAGCTTGGTCGGTTGATCCCACCACGACTGCCTTTATTGGTTTAGGTTTGCTGTTGATCTCAGGTGTATTGACTTGGGAAGATATTCTGACGCAAAAAAGCGCGTGGGATACCATCACTTGGTTCGCAGCTTTGGTGATGATGGCGACTTATTTAAATAAGCTCGGTTTAATCACGTGGTTCTCAGGTGTACTAGAAACCGGGATTGGTCATTTAGGACTGAGCTGGATGCCCGCCTGTTTATTGTTAATACTCGCCTATCTTTATGCACATTATATGTTTGCCAGTACCACAGCACATATTACTGCCATGTTTGCAGCCTTCTATACCGCAGGACTGGCGTTAGGCGCACCACCGATGTTATTTGCCTTAATGATGGCAGCAGCGTCAAGCATCATGATGACCTTAACCCATTATGCAACGGGTACATCGCCTGTAGTGTTCGGTTCGGGTTACACCACACTGGGTGAATGGTGGAAAGCTGGCTTTGTCATGAGTGTCGTCAATATCATCATCTTTGTGGTGATTGGCGGGCTTTGGTGGAAAGTGTTGGGTTATTGGTAGGATAATTTAGTTTAAAAAAGCCCCTTACAGAAGGGGCTTTTTCATGTAGCTAATTTGAAGGGTACTAGAATTATAAACCTACACAGCGAATAAAATGATATCAGCATCATTAATCAGGCTTGATATCATAAACCCAGTTTCGTGCTTGTTGCTCTGTCGTCGTTTCGCAGACGTAGTAATCTTGATGCCACGAGTCTTGATGGAAGATTTCCTTTTTGCGGTAGCTGACTTGTTTGCCATTTTCGACACAGATAAAACTGTCACCTTGATCTTTCACAGCTGAACCGTTAAGAAATCCACCAATACATAAGAAGCGGGATTGTTTCGCCATATAATTAAATCAACTTTCTAAATCACTCATTTTCGATGATTAAACGATGGATTATTTGAACTGTAAAGACAAATTTAGATGGTCATATCAATTAAGCTTATTAGATAGGTACAGCACAGGAATTACTAATTTTTTGGATTTATAGCTGATTTCAAAATTTAGATGAATTAAAAATTTTTCAAAAAAAATAAGGGCCGATTAATCAGCCCATATTTTTTAGCTCAAGCAAATCATAGATTTGCTCTTCTTGCGAAGTGATACTTCTCAGGGAAAAGCCTTTCGGCTTTTCTTAATCCTAGCTCATTAGGTCAATTGAGCAGCTTGGATTTTCTTAGTATCAACTTGATCAGCTTCTTTTGTATATTCGCTCATCTTGTCGAAGTTCAAGTATTTGTAGATGTCAGCAGAAGCACTATCGATTTGCGACGCGTACTGTTGATATTCTTCTGGGCTTGGTAATTTACCAAGAACCGCAGCTACAGATGCAAGCTCAGCAGAAGCCAAGTAAACATTTGCACCTTGACCTAAACGGTTCGGGAAGTTACGTGTAGAAGTCGATACACATGTTGTGTTCGGTGCTACACGTGCTTGGTTACCCATACACAATGAACAGCCTGGCATCTCTGTACGCGCACCAGCACGGCCATAGATGTTATACAAGCCTTCTTCCATCAATTGATGCTCGTCCATACGTGTTGGTGGAGCCAACCATAAACGAGTAGACAATGAACCACCAGGTACTTTGTCAAGTAACTGACCTGCTGCACGGAAGTGACCGATGTTGGTCATACAAGAACCGATAAATACTTCATCAATCTTGTCGCCTTGAACGTCAGAAAGAAGTTTCGCGTCATCTGGATCGTTCGGGCAGCAAAGAATTGGTTCTTTGATGTCAGCAAGATCGATTTCGTAAACTTTTAAGTATTCAGCATCAGCATCAGCTTTCAACAAGCTTGGGTTATCTAACCACTTCTGCATGTTTTCAGCACGACGTGCCATTGTACGCGCATCGCCATAACCTTCTGCGATCATCCACTTCAACATGGTGATGTTAGAACGTAAGTACTCAGCAACTTTCTCTTCAGAAAGTGTGATTGAACAGCCAGCAGCAGAACGCTCAGCAGATGCATCAGAAAGTTCGAATGCTTGCTCTACGGTCAAGTCATTTTCCATTTCTGATAAATCGATCTCAAGGATACGACCAGAGAAGATGTTTTTCTTACCTTTCTTCTCTACAGTTAAGTCACCCGCTTGAATCGCGTAGTAAGGAATTGCATGTACAAGGTCACGTAAAGTGATACCAGGCTGCATCTTACCTTTGAACTTAACAAGTACAGATTCAGGCATATCAAGTGGCATAACACCAGTTGCAGCTGCGAACGCAACAAGACCAGAACCCGCTGGGAATGAAATACCGATTGGGAAACGTGTATGTGAGTCACCACCAGTACCAACAGTATCTGGAAGTAACATACGGTTTAACCAAGAGTGGATAATACCGTCACCTGGACGTAAAGATACACCACCACGGTTCATAATGAAGTCAGGTAATGTATGGTGAGTTGTTACGTCAACTGGTTTTGGATACGCAGCAGTGTGACAGAAAGACTGCATCACTAAGTCAGCTGAGAAGCCCAAGCATGCCAAGTCTTTTAACTCATCACGCGTCATCGGACCCGTTGTATCTTGAGAACCAACAGTGGTCATCTTAGGTTCACAGTAAGTACCCGGACGGATACCTTGGCCTTCAGCTAAACCACATGCACGACCAACCATCTTCTGCGCTTGAGTGAAGCCTTTGCCAGTGTCAGCAGGTTGTACTGGTGTACGGAACAATGCTGAAGGTGCAAGACCTAATTCTTCACGCGCTTTCGCAGTCAAGCCACGACCGATGATCAAGTTAATACGACCACCAGCACGTACTTCGTCTAAAAGTACAGGGGTTTTAAGCTCAGCTTCTGCAATTTGTGCACCGTCTTTGAATGCAGTTACTTTTGCAGCAGCGTGATCAATTTTCAATACAACTTCGTCGCCCATGTTCATGTTGGCAACGTCGATTTCTACAGGTAATGCACCTGCATCTTCCATTGTGTTGAAGAAAATTGGCGCGATTTTAGAACCTAAGCACACACCACCATCTTTTTTGTTTGGAATGTGTGGAAGTTCGTCACCGAAGAACCAAAGTACAGAGTTAGTTGCAGATTTACGAGAAGAACCTGTACCAACAACGTCACCCACGTAAGCAACTTGGTTGCCTTTCGCGATTAGATCTTTGATTTGGTTTAATGGACCAACTTCACCTGGTTTTTCAGGGTTGATACCGTCACGCTCGTTTTTCAACATTGCGTTTGCGTGTAATGGGATGTCTGGACGGCTCCAAGCGTCTTGAGCTGGAGACAAGTCATCCGTATTGGTCTCACCTGTTACTTTGAACACAGTGATTTTGATTTCTTCTGGAACGTCAGCACGGCTTGTGAACCATTCTGCATCAGCCCAAGATTGTAATACTGCTTTAGCAGCGGCATTGCCTGCTTTTGCTTTGTCAGCTACGTCATGGAATGCATCAAATACAAGAAGTGTTTTCTTTAACGCTTCAGCAGCTAATTCTGCAAGCTCAGCATTGTCTAGAAGTTCAACAAGTGGTGCTACGTTATAACCACCAAGCATTGTACCTAGTAAGTAAACTGCACGTTCTTTAGATACGAGTGGAGAGGTTGCTTCGCCTTTTGCAACAGCAGCTAAGAAAGCAGCTTTTACATATGCAGCTTGGTCAACACCTGCTGGAACACGATTTTCTAGTAAATCTACTAAATAAGCTTCTTCACCTGCTGGTGGATTTTTTAATAAGGCTACGAGTTCAGCAGTTTGAGCATCATCAAGCGGCTTCGGTGGGACTCCGAGTGCGGCACGTTCTTTAACGTGTTGGCGGTAAGCTTCTAGCACAGTGTTATTCCTCTTTTTTAAAAAATTACTTGTAAGTTCCAGCTTGCTACAAGCTTTACAAGTAATGTGGACAAGCAAAATTTTACTAGACTTCGCGTTAAATGTTAATGCAACTACCGTATTTCTACGTGATGCCCATTATTTTATAGCGAAATGTTCATCCCTTGGAAATACCGCTTTGGTCTTAGGTTAAAGTCTAATAAAACAATAAATTACATCCATAAAAAAAGACAAACGGTGTTGTCTTTTTTATATACACATTAAAAAAGTTTATAGTTTGGCAGCTTGTCGTGTGGGGTAACCAAGCATTCTTGCATAAACTGTTTCTTTAAATTTTCACGTAATGCTTCTGGATCTTTTTTCAATTGATCGGCAGGAAGTGCATAAACCGTGTCCAAAATTTTAAAGATAAATTTGCGTGTCATTTCATCTTCAATCTTTGCCGCATATTCCGTTGCTTGCTTTTGCTCAATTCCATTTTGACGATCTAAAGTAATCGAACGTGCTGCATTACCCACACTGACGCAATAGCCATGCCATTGTTCTTCAGGGGTTAATGGCTTTTTCTCAGCACAACCAGCCAAAACTAAACCTATTGCAATAAACAAAACTTTTTTCATCATCATACTGCGGCTAATTTGATGCACACATCATACTGAAACTTGTTTATTTTGCAAAAGGAAGCCTTTAAAACCATGCTTTCCGTAATAAAAACATACAAATCATTTGCTACAACGCATGTTATTGCCTAACTTTTGACACTTTCCTCCATTGGCAGAGAGATAAGTCGTACCCGCAACCAAACTATAATGCTTTCCCTTACTGTCCCAACATCTAACCCCATTGCAGTTTTTAACAGGAATAAGTATTTCACTTGTCGCAGTAAAATTGTTTGTGGTCGCCGTGGCTGCAGTTACAGGTTTGGTAGGTGTTGTTGCGGTAGTTGTTGTCAGCGTTGTAATTTTTGGCTCTTTGGGTGCAGTCGGCTGTTGTGCTGTAGTATTGCTATTCTTTTTAACAGGATCGAGCTGAGGTTCTTGTCGTTGTACAGGTTGTGGGGTTGCTGAATAAGTGGTGACGCCTTTGGCATCGACCCACTTATAATATTCCTTAGCATTGACTTGGAGTGTCGAACTGAATAGCACTAAGCCAAGCACTGCCCAAAGCTGACCAAAAGTGACAGATTTCATTTATTTTCTCCAAAAAATGTCATAAAATCATTAATTTTCAATAAGTTATATTAATTCTATCACATTTTTTATTTTCTAAAATAATTCGCCATAAAAAACCTGCTTTAAATAAAGCAGGTCTGTATTTTTAGTAGCTAACAAAACACTGTTCGGTACAGGCTGATTAATAAACGCAGCAGTTAATGTCCTCTTGAGAACAAACCTTAACAGCTAGCTTTGTAGCTTCCTCAATAATTTCTGCCTGAGCAGTTCTATATGTTGTCTCGCAAAAACATCACTGCACATTGATTATGATAGGTAATTCGCAGCTCGTAAGCTCCGCCACTTTTCTTTTTACAATCAGCTAGCGCTAAGCGTTCTGCTTTACTATTTGCTCACACTGTTGTTCCTAGTACACCACCTTTTGGTGATAGTGCAATTCCCCCCATGTCTTTATCCAATAACCTGTAAGTTGGGGTGTCTGCTGTGAACCACATTGCTATGATTGCTGCGTAATTCTTTTAAAGATTTATTCATTTCAGACTCTTCTTTTACGCACATCCTTCGATTTTACGGTTGCCAAAACATCACAACATGCACACTCAAAAAACAGATTTATATATTCCACCATAAAATCAACGCAATTCAGAACCATGGTTTTAACTTTAAGCCAAAGACTAGAATGACCTAAATAACAGACTTAAAATTCTAAATTATTAAAATAAAATAATGGATTGGTACTTAGAAATATTATCCAAACCATCAGCATAAGTATTAAAAAATTTCCCCAGATGGTTAATCCTCATTAATTTTTATGTGGATAGTATTTCGAGGGTAAATAAATCTGCTTTTTCATACAACCCAAATAATTCATTGCTAAGCAGTTTTTAATAACAGGCGAAAAAACAAAATTAACAATGATTATGCTCATAAATGCTTTATGGTGAATTTTCAGTATCTTGATCTTGTTGTTCAATGACTGGAGTATCTTGACTTGCTTTTTTAGCATCCAATTTTTTTAGATATTCCAAATCTATAGGTTTTATTTTAGTAAGTAGGATTGCATCTTTATGCTGCCTCATATAGCGCATAAACACCCCACCTAAAAAAACCTGGAGAATCATTGCGAAAAATAAAAATAAAGCAATAGGGATTACATTGGTCGCATTAATTTCTTTTTCAAAAAAATGTATAGGTACAAACATTGTAAAGTAAGCAGCTATTCCATTAATCATGAAAACAACTTCACCAATCTTACTTCTTTTTTCCGCACGTACTTCATCTATTGGCTGCTTAAGCTTAAATTGACCTAAAGACTCATCGAACTCAACAAGCTTGCCACAACTCTTTAGCTTATCAACAATAAATTTACTATTTTCATAGCTATTAACATGTACCAGTGATGGCAGATGAGTCTCAGCTGTCTTTAAAGATTTTTGATAGCTCAGAACTTTTCTTTTATATCTAAAAACATCCTTTTCATATTCTGAGTAAATATCAGATTCAATTTTCTGATCAAGCTCTTTGATTTTACGATTCCGCGTAGAATCATATAATGAAAAAACGTCTTGAATAATTCTTACTTTTTTGGCAAAAAAGTAAATAGCCAAGACAAAAATGATATATATAATAAAACTTGGAACACTTCCCGTTTCAATTATTTTGATCAATAGATCAATCATGGTGTATATAGCCCTCTTAGAAAAATCTCTTATCTTGTTTAATTATTTGTGTTCAGGAATGAATTAGATCTAAACATTTCATTGACGCAATTAATCATTTTAATTTTGATCTAAATCCCATCAATGATTTTATAAAAAAATCAAATACCTGATTAATTTTTATTTTTGCAATAGATCTAATAACTACCCTCACAAATTATTGATGCTCATCAAACCTTAGTGCTAAACATATTGATTAGGAAATGTAGAAATCCTACTTTAAAAATCAAAAAAAGCTAATTAAAACAATGAATTTATTTTCCAACTATAAGAATTAAATCAATAAATCGCAATAATTTTAATTTCCCAACAAATTAAAAAACATCCAGAAATTTAGTATAAAAATTATAGTTTATTCAAACAAAACAATAAGTTGGATTTTTAAACCCTTAAATTAACCATCAGCATAGACATTAAAAACTGTCCCAGACAGTTAATATATCTGTCCTGATTAATTTTTATGAGGATGTTTTTTTAGCGGTTTGGGGGAGTGTTACAAACATAAAAAAGAGGAACTATTTCATCGAAATAATTCCTCTTTCTGATTCTAAATCAAGCTATAAATCCTGTTTAGAACCTCCAATTGTAGAATACGTCAATCGCACGTTCTAAAGACTGGCTCGCTTCCAGATATAAACGACGGTTCATCTGATAACGCAAGGTCAATTTATTCACTGGGGTAAATACACCAATACCATAACGAATAAACAGATCTGGCGTGATATAACCTGTCAGACTTACTTGTGTATCATCCCCCGTACCCTGTGCATCCAATGCCAAACCGCTTAGACCAAAGGTTCGACCAATCTGGTTGGTCAAAGCACGCGTACCCCCCAAGCCCATACTAATACCCGCAGCAGCAATGGTATTATTCACGTCAGACTTAAAGCCTTCGGTATTGCTTAAACCACTGTTACCTTCATTAATACGGCCTGTGAGTAAGGCATTCAATGCTTCCTGTTCCGACAATCCCGCATCGTTATAAATTTGAATATTCGGTACAGTGGCAGTACCCGTGACGCGTACCCCGACCATACTACCTTGAACAGGTTTATTTGCATCAATATCTAGGGTTGGATTCGCCAATGGTCCATTAAAACGTGCAATCGCTCGGTTCAAATCAAGACTTTGACCATAGGCTTCGATCTTCACTTTTTGACTTACACCGATCGCACCATTGGCACGCATTGCCGTTTCCAAACCGCGTTGCGATAAGTGCAAACGACCAACCAATGGAATGGTACTTTCAAAACCTTGGAAAATGACTTGATTGCCTAAAGTCACGGTCATATCGGCACGAATATCCCAAGGCTTTGCTGCTTTTAACGTCGCAAGCAAATCCTGACCTTGTTGAACCACACGAACATCAGGTGACAAGTTCACTACGGTTGCAGAACTTTCAGGCATTGAAATTCGAGCGCGCGGTATATCAATTGTGCCTTTCAAACTTAACCGTTGATTAAATGGATAGACATCTAATGTCAGGTCAGGTTCTACAATCGCCGTGATCATTGGTGCTTGACGCACCAATAGGTTGTCACCTTTCAACGTCAGATTTAAATGTGGATCATTTTTCCAATCAAAATTACCTTTTAAGCGTCCAACACCCTGACCACTATTAAAAGCACCATCAATACTTGCAGATTGCTGGCGTATAGAGGAATACAACTGAATATTACTAAGGTTGACAGGCAAAGAGATCATCGAAATTGCACCATTTTTCAAGCGCATTTCACCGACGAACTCTGGTTGCGTCAAGGTACCATTCATCTTACCTGCCAAAGCCAAGGTACCAGACATTGAACGTACATCTTTAATAAAGGGTTTAAAGACTTTTAGTTGCACATCATCAAATGCAACTTCACCACGCATTGGCATATTGGCCTGATATGGATTAATAATCACATTGGCATAACCTGTACCAATATCAGGTGTCTTCATATCAACACGTAACAGTAAGCCTTCGCTGATGCTTTTTGCGATTACACTTAATTCGTCATAGGTTACCGTCGTTGCAGGATCTTGTGGATCGTCCGCAGCCAATCCAATTTCACCTTTGCGCGTTACCAATCGTGCATCAAGTTTAGGATGACTACCTTGAGCCCAAGATGCTTTAGCATAGCCATTGAGTTGACCTGTTACGGCCAAGCCCTCCGGCATGAATGCAGTAAAGTCTTTTAAATCTAAATTTTTAGTAATAAATGAAAAGCTACCTTTTTCTTTACTAATCCGTGCAGCTTGATCTAGACATAATTGGCTATTTGCACTTTGCCAGCAATGCTGACCAACATATAGCTCTTGTTGCGCTGTTGTGTAAATAATTGGAGCATTCTGATTCTGTACCAAATTGATATTGTGAGATTTAAAGCTACCTTTCTGAATCAACCCCAACCAATCATTTTTTGGATTAAAACCACCAGCAAGTTGTACATAAAAATTAGATTGGCGGTTTTTACTTTCAATCTTTAATAGATGTGCTTTACGCGTTCCAGCCAAATTCAAAGTTGCATGTTCAATTTCACGATTACCATTACGTAACTGATCTAATGTTGCAGTAAGTTGTGTTGGTGTAGTCTCAGAGGTAGGCAATTCACCTTGTACTTTTAGCGAACGAATCGTCACCAGATCATTAAAAGTAAAGTTATCAACCATCATATTTGCTGTAGCTTTCAAGCGAGGTTTCGATTGTACATTTAAACTGCCATAAGCACGCCCACGCAACCCTGGATAAAGCTCATACAATGCAGGCGCATTCAATTTAATAGCTAAATTTTGTGCATTTCCAGTTGCTTGAAGTTGGTTCTGTGCATAAGCAAGGAATAAATCATTGGCTTGAAATTGTTGTGGTAAGAATCCTTCTTGATTTGAATCCAGCAGCAAGCTTAGATTTCCACGACCTCGAATTGGCTTGTTATTGATAAAACCTGCGGCATTGAGCTCACGAATATCAATACGTTTCAGCTTATCTGACCAAACACCAAGTGTTTTAACTCGCCCAGAAACTTCACCTTTGACACTTGAAACAAAATATTGTGGTTTAAAACGGACTAATGAGGAGTCAATATCCCAACCCAATTTATCTTTGAGATTGACCGCACCCGTCGCATAAATCCTTCCTGCAACACCATCATGATTAAGTTCATTGATCTTGATGTAATCAGGCGTACCTGCAACCTTAATCTTTAATACACCATTGCCTTGATTCAAGGCATTTAAAGAACCATTGTAATCAACAGCAAAACTTTTAAATCCACCACCAGCTTTCTCATCATGGAAAATCAGTGCTGCAGTACTTTTGCCTTTTAGGGCGATCGTTTCTGTTTTATTTTCTTGTGGCAATTGCCCTGTTAAATCAATCTGTTCAAGCTGAATAATTTGTTGATTCGGCTTGGCAAATCCAGTGGCTTTAATCTCACCATTCAATAAGTTAATCGGTGCAGCCGCAGTAACAGTTTGCGGATTAAAATTCTGTGCTTTGAGCTGAGCTTGCCATGAAAGCTGCTGCTTCTCGGTTGGCAGCTTAACTTTGGCCTGACCTGACAAACTGCCTTTTTCCGCTTCATAACGGAAGTTTTCCACATCTAATAGATCACCCTTTACATCCAAACGCGCATCATATTTTCCTGTTGGTAATAACGCTTGTTCATGAGGGCGAATCGTGGTTGTGAGGTAAATGTCTTGCTGACCTTCTTTTAATGTCAGGTTGGTATGACCTTCTTCACTGCTGAGCCAGCCAATATATGGCATGGCACGGTCAATCCCTTTCCATGAAACATCCAACAACATCGGTTGTGCTTTTTTGTCTTTTTCTTCTGCTTGATTCAGCTTAACCGCCCAAGTTTCAAATTTGTCAAACGCAAGTTGTGCGTTCAGCACCAAACCTTTTTCCATTGAACCTATTGAGCTCAAGCTCGCATCCAAATTTGGCGGTAAGAAATCTTGTGCAATTTGCGGAACAGTTTTGTCTTTCGGGTCCAAGCGATCCAAACGCCCTTTAACATCCCAAGAGACATGATCATGCCAATTGACAAAACCCAGTAAGCTCACTGCACCGCCCATCAACTGGCCATTAAATTCACGAATATTCAATTGATGAGTTAAATCAGTATCCATCAGCGCAGTATATTGCCCCTCTGGCACTTGTTCGCCTTTTAAATCTGTATTCAAACTTAAAGCTAATTTTTGGATATCGCCATTAAATTTTGCCACACCATCTTTGGCAAAAAGTTTCTGATCTTTCAACAACGGTAAATGGTAGTTTTTAAAAAACAACTCACCGTTCATTGGCACATGATCACGTACAGGATGTACAACCGCCCAAGCTGTCAATAAATCAGGAGTACGTGTTGCAATACCAACTTTCAACGTATCTAAAGAGCCTCTGGCCGCGACTTTAATGACATCAATATCGAGGCTTTTAAGTGATGGAATGATCAGGTCAGCTGTGGCATTAAGTGGATATTTACCACTAAAATCCATTTCTCCTGTTGCCTTATTTACTGCCAAAAACTCCATTTTCATGCGTGAATCTTTGAACTTTAATTTGGTTTCTGACCACAAAGCATCTTTAAGATAAATATCGCTAAAATTGACTTTAGATGTGGTGGTTTGAAGTTCTAAATGGTCCAGGCTCGCCTCATCAACCCGCAATACAAAAGGAAGTTTGATCGGGTCAAATCCAAATGGTTTGCCTGAAGGTGGCTTCTTATCAAGAATTTTTAGATTACGAACATCAGCATGGCTAAGATGCACTTCTTTTTTAAGGATGGCTCGCCAGCCCAAAGACACATCGGCACGATCCAAAGAAACATCAATTCCTTCTAGTCGCACCAATACATTTTTTAAAATAATGCCTGAAAGCAGATTACCGCTTTCATATTCGTATTTAATGGTTTTCTGGCTTTGAAGTACACGGTCTAATAGGAAACGGCTACCCTTATCCGTTGACATCATCACTACCAAAGAACTGACCAATAATAAAAGAATGATCAGTACAATCAGCAGAATATTTCGTAGAATACGCCGCTGTTGTCTTGGTTCAGTTGGAGGGGTAAGTTGCTGCTCTACTTCCGTCATAATCAACCCGAAATTGTTTTGCCCTGATCAAGTACAGAGCTAAAAAAGTTTTTAAAGCTGTGGACCAATAAAGAAATGTAATCGAATTGGATTATTATCATTCGAAATACCTGATGCGATATCTAATCGAATTGGTCCAATTGGAGATCTCCAGCGGATACCAACACCGACACTGTATTCTGTTGGGTTGCTAAATTGTTTGTCATAAGCATTACCAAAGTCTGAGAACACAGCAGCACGCCAGCCATCTTTAAATTGATAGTTATATTCTAAGGAACCAACTCCTAAGGCTTGCCCACCCAATTTATAGCCATTTTCTTCTGGTGATAAACTCTTATAGTCGAAACCACGTAAAGATTGATCACCACCCGTAAAGAAACGTAAGTTATAAGGCACTTTATTAAAATCATCTGTAAAGATATAGCTGGCATCACCACGCCCAACGAATTGATGATTGTCATTTTCACCCAATGAATAAATGAAACGCCAGCCCGCACTTACAATTGCCATATTGGCATCTGAGAGTAAAGACTCTGTCCCCAATTCCACTTTATAAGTCTGTTTGAATCCGCGCGTTGGGTTTAAACGGGTGTTGGTATTGGTTTTTGATGCTTCATAACCTAACAGCAAAGATTCTTGCTCAGAATCAATTCCTGAAACTTTGAATGCATCAGGCAATTTATCGACATCTACATCACCTTTTTTGGTCAAGCGATCTAAGCGATAACGTAAACCAAAGGTATGTTGCCAGTCCCCCAGTGGATTTTTAATCACACGCTCACCGCCCAGTACAGCAGATTCGACCAATAGGTTTACATCTGGACCAATGTCATCACGAGTTTCGCGCTCATAACCACCAACAAGGTTAAAGTAATCATTTAATGGATGTTTATACGGAATACTGTAACGACCATCAATCGATTGACGGATTTCTGAAACCTCGACGTTGGCATCGAAAGAATGACCATATTTATTGACGATGGCCCGACGATACTGAGTACGAATACGCGCACCAGTATCTGTACCGTAACCAATACCAGTTTCAAGGCTATTTAAACGATCGGCATTCAGCGTCACCACAACAGGAATTTTACGTTCTGCTCGTGCTTGTTCTTCGAGCTTCTGACGTTCTTCATCGTCATCATCATGTGCAGGCGGCATCGGCATTGAACGAGCCAATGCATAAGGTTGTGCAGGTTCAGCACCAGAGAACTGTGATTCATCTACAACATCCTGTGTTACTTCTTGTGCCGAAGTGATTTTTGCACGGGCAAGATCTGCTTTTTGTTGACTATTCATCAATTGTGATTCTTGCACACGTTGCTGATCAACCAAAGCTTGTAAGTCAGGTGGTAAATCCAACGGTGGTTGAATGGCATCCGGTTTGATCGTATCAACCAAGGTATAGTTAAAATAACGGGTATTGGTTAAGTTATTTGCCAAAGCATTGACACGCCAGAAGGCATAATCATCGCCCTCTTTCCAAGGTGCCAAGCTATCTAGGACCTTCTGTGTGAGTGGCAATGGCTTGCTCGGATCACTCATCCGATACTCAACTTTCTTTAATTTATATCGCTCGCCTGTTTCATAATTTAAATTAATTTCAGCAGTTTTTTCTGGTTGTGTGATTTTGACATCATGTAATCGCCAAAATGCATCGAAATAACCGTTATCCGAAGCCACCGTGGTAATTTTGGTTTTGGTTGCTTCATAAGCGCCATGATTAAAAATATCGTCGACATCTTGCTCTGGAATTAATCGAATCACTTGGAATTGCGGGGTATTGGCACCTGCCCCAGTGAATTCAATATTTTGTTCTTTAATCTTAACGGGTTCATTTGGTACTACAATGACTTTCACTTTGCTTTCACTTTCTTTCACAAAAGTATAAGTGGCATTGTAATAACCTACTGCCTGTGCCGCCTGATTGGTTAAAGCACGCAATTGCGGTAAGGCAACATTAAAATCTTCAAAGGATTCTTGAGTGAAGCTAGATAGTTTGGCTTTGATATTCAGTGCCAAAATCGCAGGTGCGCCAGTCACATCTGCAGAAATACGCGGAATTTTATCCGTACTGAGTAAATTATCTGGACGGAAACGATTCACTATTCGTTTAAAGAATCCAACCTTTTCCTGCGGTTGATCAGACTTAGGCTGCAAATCAGCTAATGTTTTACCAGTTTCATTGGCCTCAACCACAATCTTACTATCCGCTTGAATCTCACCCATTAACTGGTCAATATTCAGCGGTGCTTGCTTGATTTCAGTCAGTTCAGTCTGTGATGCGTCAGCAATAATTGGTGCTGGATTCTTTGCAGTATTCTCACGATACGCTTGCGCTTCGTTCTTTGCATCTTCTGCAACACGGAAAATTTCATTTGCCATACCTTGATCCACAGGAATCACAGGCAAATTTTCTAAATTGTCATCCAACTGAATCGGTTTCAATTCGTTAATTTGATTAGTGGATTGTTGTTGTTCTTTTAACGCAGCCAAACTGTCTTGCCCTGGCAATACCCCTTGATCTGCAAGATTGATTGCTGGAACTGTTGGCGCGGCCGCTACAACCGCCAATTCGATCGGTTGTTCGCTCTGTTCAACTGCTTGATTTTCAGGCATAGTTAAATTTTGCTCTTGAGCATAAACACCTGATATGCAAGAACTAATTAAAAAACCACTACAAATAAGTTTAGGAAAACCCTGCATTTTAAAAATTAAATGCATAGAATGAACCAGTGTCGACTGTTTAAACTTCGTTTTAGATGGCATGTAAAACTCTAAATTTGTTTTTTAATTTATCGTTTTTGATGGGTGAAATAACTTCAAATCTTTGATTTTTCATCCAATCAGACCTTGGTATCATACATGCATTTCATCACCTTTTTACAGTTCGTCACATTTTTTTATAAATCACAATGAAGTGAACACACGATGAAACAAGACGAGCACTTAATGACATCACGTCGGTTCGCCCCGATGTTTTTCACTCAGTTCTTTGGCGCACTTAATGATAATGTTTATAAGCAAGCGCTGCTTTTAGTTATTACCTATGGGTGGATTCAACAACAAAGTGCCCCTGTCAGTACCTTAAATAATTTAGCCGCTTTATTATTCATATTGCCCTACTTCTTTTTCTCAGCGACTGCTGGTCAAATTGCCGACAAGTACGAACGATCACAGTTGATTCGCTTTATTAAAATATTAGAAATCGTGATCATGTTGATTGGTACCGCTGGCTTCCTACTTGGAAATTTATGGTTACTCTTGTTCGCCTTATTTTTAATGGGAACCCATTCAACCTGCTTTGGCCCGATCAAATACGCCATTCTGCCTGAGATTTTAAAACCACAAGAGTTAATGTCAGGCAATGCGCTGTTCCAATCTGGCACCTCCATTGCGATTTTGCTGGGGATGATTCTAGGTGGCGCTGTGATTGCTTCTTCTGAAGGCAATCTGTTATGGATCAGTGTCACCGTTGTGGTGATCGCATGCTTAGGCTATTTATGTAGCCGTTTTATTCTGCCACAGAAAGTTGCAGCACCCGATTTAAAAATTGATTGGAACTTCATTCGTACCAGTTTTCAAACCATCAAATATGCGAAAAGTATCCCCGTTGTATTTGTAATTCTGTTAGGTAACTCTTGGTATTGGTTTTATGGCGCAACCTACTTAACCCAAATTCCGCAACTGACACAACAAAACCTACATGCGTCAGAAAATGTGGTAAGCCTGTTGCTTACCTTTTTCTCGGTCGGGATTGGTGTTGGCTCTTTACTTTGCCGAAAAATTGGTGGGTCAGATATTAATATCAAGATGGTGCCTTATGGCGCAATTGGTTTAACCGTTTTTGCGCTATATCTGGCAGCAAGTCTGGCCTTTGTGCCTGAACGTACAGGTGAGTTACTCAGCTTAAAAGATATGTTTACACTCGGTGCCGTCTATTATCATGTGATGTTGGCAGTGACTTTGCTGGGCATTAGCGGTGGATTCTATATTGTGCCACTCTATGCCATGATGCAGGCCTATTCACCACGCTCACACCGAGCGCGTGTTGTCGCTGCAAATAACATTTTAAATGCTGTATTTATGGTCTCTTCCGCAGTTTTTTCAATTTTAATCTTAAGCATTTTAAAAATTGATATTAAAATCTTATTTACCATTACCGCAGTTTTAAGTGCAATTTTTTCATTTTGGTTATTAAAACGCCTAAAACCTTTATTGGAAAATGCTCCCAATACTTTAGAGGATTAATCTATGCGTCATTACACAGGTCTCGATAAAATGATTCATTCGTTTGATCAAGCCTTACGTAGTTTGGTACCAGGTGCAACCAGTGCACAACGGACGAATCCTGCCAATGATGAACCTTCACAACTTTGCGTCAGTGATGCCCGTCATGTTGCAGGTTTGATGCGAGTTAATCATAGTGGTGAAGTCTGTGCTCAAGCGCTTTATCATGGTCAGGCACTCACTGCAAAATTACCGCATGTCCGTGAAGAAATGCAGCAAGCGGCGATTGAAGAGCAAGACCATTTGGCGTGGTGCGAAGATCGTTTAAAAGAACTAGATAGCCACACCAGTGTATTAAATCCAATTTGGTATGGTCTGTCTTATGGTATGGGTGCGATTGCAGGGATTGCAGGCGACAAATACAGCTTAGGTTTTGTCGCAGAAACTGAACGTCAAGTCAGCCAGCACCTACAGGAACATATTCAACAACTTCCTGCACATGATGAACGTTCACGTAAAATTTTAGTCCAGATGAATGAAGATGAATTGCATCATCGTGATACCGCCTTAGAAGCAGGTGGTGTGGACTTACCTGCACCTGTGCGGATTACCATGACTGCCATTTCAAAACTCATGACTAAAACCAGTTATTATCTTTAAGTTATCCAAGGGAATTATTGCAAGGTAATTCCCATTTCTTTTAACTGATACAATCAAAAATTAACGAAAGATAATTTTGCCTTTATCAGTTGAATAACGGTCACTCCAAAAGCTTTGCGACTGCTTATCCAAATCAGTAAAAATCGTGTAGTCGATTTTACCCTGTCTAAAACTTAACTGATCATTCTTCTTTACTGCAATAACACGCGTGTCATTCACCCAAACCCGCTGCTGCTGATCAATTTTAATCAAAGCCAATGTTGTGCCGTCCGATCTTTCTGCAATCCACTGTGGTTGTTGTGTCGATATACTCGAACTAGGTACTTCTACCGTTTGCTCGATAAATCCCGCTTTGCTATTTTCCTCTTTGCTTTTCGTTATATCACAGCCCTGTGCTTCACTGACTTGGGTGCAACCTGATTGTTCTAATTGTTGTCTATATTTGGCATCAATTGCATAGGCTGAGTTCATGCTGCCACAGAGGATAACCCCTACAGCAATAAGTAACTTGGCTTGCATAAATAATTCCTTCATTATTCGCTTGTTATCTATTTAAACATCCTTATATACAGGCGTATGTAACTCAAGTGTGTTTCGTCGCAAACAAAAAATCCATGGACATAGCCATGGATTTTTAAATCATCACTCAAGCATCACTGCTTAATACAAACCATGTTCGGCCTTAAAGCGTTCTAGATTTCGAACAGCTTGATGGTAACGTGACTGTACCCAACTACTATTGATGCGCAAATCATATAAACGTTTTTGATAATCATCCCGAACTTTGCTTGAAAGATCTTTACGTTCCAGCTCTTTCAAATAACGGTTCATATCATTTTGAGAACGATCAAACTCTGAATCTGCTTGATAATATTCATTGGCAACTTGATAGTAGCTGCGCAAGGATTCACGTTTTTCGATTGGACAAACGCGAATATCGCCACGACCTTCGAGCGCTTCACTAAATATAATTTCTGGTCGGCAATAATAGCCTAGACCTTTTTGATACCCTTGCTCATATAACTTTTGATTGGGCACAATATTGGCTTTTTGACAGGAAGAATAGTATTTATCTAAACGGGATTCATGCCCATCGGAGCCATCTCTTTCACCCACATTAAACCAATTTGCTGTTTTGCATTGCTCGACACTCATCGCCGCACAACCCGAAAGTAAAACCGTTAAAGTCGATAAAATTAAAATAAGTTTCATAAAAAACTTCCTATTATTATAGTGTTACTTCATTTAAGTATTACATTGTAATGACAGGATAATGCATGCTTTGAAGATAGGCTAAATCTGCGTGCTGCCATAAATCATATAGAGGAATTTTTACATCCAAAGCCAATGGTAACTTTTTTGGATTAAATTGCATATGATCTAAAGTTTCACCCCATGCGATGACATCAATATCCAAACTGATATGGTGTGATGGACGAACTCGACCAGATTGCATTTCTAATTGTTTAAGGATTTCCGTCACTTCATCGACACAAAGGCGACTCTTTAATAGGCAGGCAGAATTCCAATAATCAGCCCCGATCCCATCCCGACATGGAATTTCATAAATCGGAGAAAATTCCACTGCGCCCAAACTTGAGAGCTGTTCATAAGCAAAAGTGAAATTTTGTTGTTGCTGGACATTACTCGCCAGTGCGAGCGCAAAAATTGTTTCTGTTGCGTTCAAGGCGAATTCCTACTGCATTGGCTTGTGCAATGATGGCGGGTTTGCGAATGGTGATACTGATCGATTCGATCGAGGGGAAAGTCGTAAATAGACATTCAAGTACCAATTGAGCAGCGTGCTCAATCAGTTTCGGTTTCGCCTCTTGTATGACTTGAGCTGCAAGCTCGCAGATTTGCGCATAGTTTAGCGTATCTTCTAGCTCATCCGAGTGTGCAGCTTGTGATAGATCATTATGAATGGTGAGATCTAGCATTAAAGGTTGAATAATCTGGCGTTCCCAATTGAAACAGCCAACCACAGTATCAACCTTCAACCCTTCAATTATAATGGCATCCATAATGACCTAATGAACCGATAAATAAATTAATGCTTTAAAAACGAAGCAGGTTCAATATTGTGAACCATTTTTAAACGTTGGTCAGCATAAATATCGGTATATGGTGCGAGAACACGCATGAAACGATCAAAATATAGCATTTGCTTGAATAGCAAAGCGAAGTCACGCGGGAATTTGATGCCGTGACGCTCGCCTACAGCTACCATGTCCATCATGATGTCATTCAAATCTGCTGGATTGGAATTGAGAATTTCTTGTGGATCTGCCAATAACACACCACTAAATAACCGCTCTAAATCATCAGCCAATACTTGGGTATCAATTTTCTGATGGGTCATGCCCATTTTCAGCATGTTTTCAGCCATTGCGTTGTAATTGGTATGCTGTAAAGCATCCATAAACGCCATACATGCTGTCCATACTTCAGGGTTTAACTGCCCAACAATACCGAAATCAATAAAACCAATACGCCCATCTTCAAGTAACATCAGATTACCTGCATGTAAATCCGCATGGAAACTCTTACATAGCATTAAGCTACCAAACCAAGTATTCATCGCAGTAATCAAGACTTGCGTCGGGTCTTTGGCGTATTGTTTCACCACATCAAAGTCAGTCAATGACACACCATATAAACGCTGCATAGTCAGCACACGGCGAGTCGAAAACTGGTGATAAACTTTTGGCGCAGTTGCAGCTTGGTTACCAGACACATTTAAGTACTGGATAAAATCATCCAAATTCTGAGCTTCTTCAATAAAATCAACTTCACGTACCATACGTGTTTTGATCTCATCCACAATTTCAGAAAGCGATGCAAACTTGATTTTTGGCACAGCTTTTTCTAAAAGTTTTGTCGCCCAATGCACCACATTTAAATCAGTGTATAAAATGGTTTCAACACCAGGTTTTTGAACCTTTAATACCACATCTTCGCCCGTGACTAATCGAGCGGCATGGACTTGCGCAATTGAGGCTGATGCCAAAGGTTTTTCATCAATGAAACTGAAAATTTCATTGAGATTGCGACCTTCGAACTCCTCTGCCAATACTTTTTGAATATAGCTAAACGGTAAAGTAGGCGTTTGATCTAAACAGCCTTGGAATTCCTGAACATATTCGCGTGGGAATAAAGACGGCGTACTGGCAATAAATTGCCCCAGTTTGATATAAGTCGAGCCAAGCGACTCAAAGGTCTCACGCATAAGTTTGGCGTTGCTTGGTTTTTCAGTTGCATATTTCACACCTGCTTGTGCTGCAACCACAACTGTTTCACCAATACGTGCAACAGATCGTAATCCATCGAATAAAATATTTCTTTTCATAATCTTTCTTGCCTCACAGATGGCATTAGTTTAGCAAATTTTGCTCAATTTACCGATCAAGTTGCCTGACAAACTGGACAATTTACATCTTTTTCAAATTTAAGAATGCGTTGCGATAAATTCAAACCATTCCAAAGCAACAGTTTTTGCTTGAGTGGTGTTAAACCTAAGCCTAAAAACAGCAAAGTGTGATGTGCTTGTAATGACGCTATCATTACAGGTGTAGTTGCCAATACACCTGACTCTGCACAGCGTAGGCCTTCATTGGCATGCTCTTCTTTTGGAAAGAGGCATTCATAACAAGCTGAATCCGATTCCACCATAAACATCTGCCCTTCAAAACCGATGGCTGAAGCACTGATGAGTGGTACTTGATGCTTTTTACACACCGCATTGACCAGATAACGGGTGGTAAAATTATCACAGCCATCTAAGACTACATCTTGATGCTGTACGAGTTCATCAGCATTCGTTTCATCGAATCGTATATTTTGATAGCTGACCTGTATATGCGGATTAATGTCTTGTAGATGTTTTGCCAAAATTTCGGCTTTATATCGACCTAAATCATTTGCTGTAAATGCGATTTGTCTTTGGAGATTACTTATCTCAATAGTATCAGCATCAACAATAGTAATTTTGCCCACACCTGCGCGTGCTAGCAGCTCAGCACTGGTACAGCCAATTCCCCCTGCACCGATAATCAGTACATTGGCAAGTTTGAGTTTTTCTTGTGCTTCGATATCCCAACCATCTAATAAAATCTGACGACTATAGAGATGCATTTCCTCATTGCTTAGCTCAAATTCGTTTTCTAAATGGTCTGACACGTGACTTGCTTCTTTATCATCAAGGGTAATGCTGATTTTAAGTCGATGTAGGATTTGAGGAAAGTAATAAATTGGAACGAACACTATTTTCTTTTGACAAAAAGCTATTTTTACCCCAATATTTTTCTTACTCCTTAACAGCTTAATAAAATCAATAAGTTACTATATCAGTTAAAAACTTTGGGTATTTATGCCTTTTTGATTTTAACTTTATGTTTTAGCTTATATTATTTTCATTATTTTATAGTTCATGACGGCATACGTCATTTAGAAATCATGTTTTTTCCAGACTTCAGCTCGGTCCATGTTCATGACGGCATACGTCATTTAGAAATAGAATGCGGTCAAAGTCTAGGCGTTGCGTACGTTCATGACGGCATACGTCATTTAGAAAATGAATACACGTAAACAAGCGGAAAAACTAGCGGTTCATGACGGCATACGTCATTTAGAAAACAATGGGGTCGAGTTCGTAACGCGGACAACGGTTCATGACGGCATACGTCATTTAGAAAAGACAGTCCCTGGTTCATTCGCATAAGCATCCGTTCATGACGGCATACGTCATTTAGAAAATTGCCCCTTCTTCTATCCAATCCGTGCCATAGTTCATGACGGCATACGTCATTTAGAAAAAATAGCACGCTTTTCTGCCGTGACAAAACCAGTTCATGACGGCATACGTCATTTAGAAAATACGCATTTGAGGTATTCACAATTTCATCCAGTTCATGACGGCATACGTCATTTAGAAATGATCTTGGTTATCTAGTAGTAGCAACGAAAAGTTCATGACGGCATACGTCATTTAGAAATGTTTCATTGTCATCAAGTGCTTGGCTTTGGAGTTCATGACGGCATACGTCATTTAGAAAAGCAATGAAGCTCAGTTCCAAATGGGATACAAGTTCATGACGGCATACGTCATTTAGAAACAGCAAAAGTCTTATTTGAATGGATTGTCAGAGTTCATGACGGCATACGTCATTTAGAAATAAACTTGCAAGTACCAAAGAAATACTTTTCCGTTCATGACGGCATACGTCATTTAGAAATAGAATTCCACCCCCCGTTTGCTGCAATCTATGTTCATGACGGCATACGTCATTTAGAAAAACAGGCTCACTTAACATTAGTGACAATACAAGTTCATGACGGCATACGTCATTTAGAAAAGACATTTCTTATCCTGCCTTTCTTAAAGCTAGTTCATGACGGCATACGTCATTTAGAAATCAATCAATGGCTGATAGACATAAACAGGATGGTTCATGACGGCATACGTCATTTAGAAATTATCTTGGATTGTAGGAAGCATTGAATCTCCGTTCATGACGGCATACGTCATTTAGAAAATCAGCAGCCATTGCAGGCGTGATAGAAACGAGTTCATGACGGCATACGTCATTTAGAAATTAGCATGATTCAGATTAAGGTAGTTAATTACGTTCATGACGGCATACGTCATTTAGAAAAAGTCAGCTTCACCACATCATACTTGTTGATTGTTCATGACGGCATACGTCATTTAGAAAAAAGCGCGCGTTAATTGGCGCACAAAACAAGAGTTCATGACGGCATACGTCATTTAGAAAATAAACAGTAAACGCATAATCACCAGCATCAGGTTCATGACGGCATACGTCATTTAGAAAACAAAACCAGCTAGAATATTATGAAATCTTCGGTTCATGACGGCATACATCACATAAATTAATGTTCTAACTGGAGATAAGATTTAAATCGAAAACCACGATGTATCAAAGCATTTAAAGAAATAGGAAATCGAAATCTGGCAGTTTGTAATACTTGAAGAACCCATGTTTTTTCAGCTAAAAATTCAAATAAGATTTTATCATCACATATCCTCGGGCCAGTAAAGATATCTGTCTGATAAGCTAACCCTATCCATAATGACTCCAACAATATATTTTTATCTAGATCGACTAACGCCAAAGTTAAAGTTTCCTCAAAGATACAATCATGGCTAAGGAAAAGAAGATAGCAGTGAGAATATACACAAACTACACCTTCTAAGACTTTACCCTCAACCATAACCCCTGTCTTTTTTCCCCTAACCATGACTTCAGACTGCGGAGAACTATTCGCCCCCATGTCTTGGATCAATGCTAAACCGATATAATCAGCCACATACATATTCAACTTTGCCTAATAAAAATATTACCGATTATATTTCCATCTATTACTTTGACTTTACTTCCGATCATGCATCATTTCATAAGACTGCGCTCTTAATAAATCTTCTTTAGTCCCAAAGGATTGATTACGTAATTGATTAATCGACTGTTGTTTACTGGCATCACTCGCATCACTTTTTAAAATTTGGTCACGTTCAGCCAAATATCCATTCACCTGCGTTTGCCATCCTGCTTCTTCTTGATCAACCTTTTCCAAACGATCAGCTGCATCGGGCCCTAATAAACTTTCACGCATATTGCGAAGCTCTTGTGCAGAACCGCCCTTTTCCCGTACCTCTTGCGTCAGTTGCTGCAATTCAGCAAATTGCATCGAAACCCGAACACCATCAGCCAAAGTTGTTGGAAGTTGATCAATCAATTTCGCCAACTCAGCTGCCTTTTGCTGAGCGGTTAGGGTTTTATTGGCATGGATACGCATTTGATCAATATTAAACTGGTTCAAATTACGTTCATTGCCAAATAAAGCATTGATCTCAGCGGCATTAAAAAACTGCTGTTGTACTTTGTACATCTGCTCAACCACTTTTTGATAACCATCAATATCACCCGTTTTAAAATTACCCATCGGTTTTATATTTTTTAAAGCGTGCGTATAGGCAACATATTGATCTAGCAGATAACTGGCATAACTTGAAGCCGTGTCAGGTAAAGTCGCACTGAGATACTGTCGAATATCGGCAATCAATTCTGTTTCTGTTTTTTCACCTAAACTAGAAAAGAAATAATCAAAACAGCTGCGAATACCAACCGTTAAAACTAATTTACCATTGGCATCAACCTGAATCGGGCAGTCAATTTCGGTGCCTCGCAATGAAGATGCCAATTCAGGCATTTTGCCTTTTTGATTATTTTGCTGACTTGCCTCTAAGCCATTTTCTGAAACCTGTGATTGAGCTTGCTGATTCGGCGCATGCTGGCTATTTTGAGCATCGGGTTTAAATATCCAATAGATTAAAGCCAATAAGAGCAATAAACATGCGATTAAAACTATACTGATGGTTTTATTATTCAAAAATTTACCGTTCATCATCCCTTGCTCTATTTATCATTCTTTCTTTGTTTGAACCGTTAAGAACTAAAGGAGCAACGGATTGCCCCTTTAGCAAATGAATTATAAACCTTGATTTTTTAAACGATTTGCTTGAGTACGATATGGTGTCACTGGGTTTTGTAAGAATCCGACTAAACCGAGGATCTGATTCACTTCATCCAAATGGTTAAATGCATAATTGTCACGAATCACGGTGCCCAAATGACTTGAACAACGCGGCACCAAGCCATCATTTTCACCAGAAATAAGTAAAGAAGTTGCTGTTAATGCATAATCCATTGGATCTAAAGCATTGGTAAATGGACTGGTTCCACTCCATGAATAATAACGCACACCATTGACCAATTCTGTTCCTGAACCACATGCTGTGGTTGGTACACCTGCTGGGAAGCGTTGGTTAAAGTTAGCTGAACCACTGGTGGTTAATGAATTTAAGCCCGCCAGTGCATCTTGATCATAATAATGCCCTGAACCAATACCCACCAATGAGAAGAAGGCATTTACCCCTGCTGCGATCACGGGTGCGAGTACTGGACCCACAGGAGACTTAACCACTGAGTCAACCACATCTGCAACATCAGAACCTTTGGTTGGACCACCCACTGCTGTGACTGACGCAACTTTGTTAGGCAACAAACTTGCGACATAACGAACCGATTGAGAGCCATGACTATGGCCAATTAAGTTAATTTTCTCCGCACCTGTAATTGCCAATACTTGCTTCGCCTGTAGCAACAATTGCTCGCCGCGTACCTCCGATGAATTAAAAGAAGCTTGCTGTGCAACGAAGACATTCGCACCATTACCCACCAAGTCCTCGGTAATGCCATTCCAATATTGCAAAGGACCAACAGCAGAGAAGCCTGCCATCCCGTGCGCAAGTAGAATTGGATACTTGGTTTTTGCATAGCTTGATGTAACACTGGTGCTACCGCCGACTGAACAAGAGTTCACATTACAGTTTTGCCATGATGCCTTTGGTGCAAAAAAATCGAACAAACCTGCATGTACCACAGATCCACTACTCACCAACATGCCCGCCATTAGCGCCATGACATTTAAATATTTTTTCTTCACGTTTTGCTCCTAGCATTTTTCATTTTTATTACAACGATTTAGTCTTTTTCTTCGTATCTGGAATCATTCCGAGCATACAAACGACTGGCAAAAATTATACTCCTTCGAAATATTGTGTGATTTTTAGACTAAAACAAACTGTGCCAAAATCATAACAATTCGTGCCAAAATTACGCTGGATTGAAAAAATTCCGATGAATGCACATTTTCAAATCCATCACTCTGCTTTAATTTCAGAATGAATTGGATCAGCTTTAAAATGGAATTTACTTCGCACTATGAGTATTCCCCGTCTTCATAATCAGCATTTTATTAGCAGCTCTTATGCACACCTACTGAGTGAGGTGGTATCACGATGGAATATTTCAGCTGAAACCTTATTTTGGGGCACTGGTGTTGAGATCGAAAAACTATCTGATCTCAATGATAAAATCAGCCTGAATGCCTTTAAAAAAGTAATTGCCCGAACCATTGAGTTAACACAAGAACAAGGCATCGGTTTTTATGCAGGTACGCAGTTAAAGATTAGTTCACACGGCTTACTAGGTTTTACCGTTGCCATTTCAAAAAATGCTTTAGAAGCCATTGAAACTATTAATCAATTTGTCAGCTTGCAATGTTCATTTGTCGAACTAAATTTTAAAGTTGAAAATGAGCTCGCCTATTACAGTATCGCCTATGATCGTTCCTTGCTGAATTTTAATGATGAATCAGACACAGAAGCCTACGAATTTAGCTGTATTTTCTTTCTGACCGGTTTTGTACATTTAGTCCGTTTCTTTATCCCAGATTTCAAACCAAGTGTTGATCTACAATGTAAATATCCAGCGTATTTTTCTCGTTTTACGGAGATATTGACATCGACTTTTGCAGACATACGTTATGAACAGCCTTATACCCGCTTAATTGCCGCTGCAACTTTTCTAGATGCACCACTCAGTATGGCCGATCCACTCACCGCAGAAAAATTTAAATTACTGTGCCAAAAAGAATTGGATGAACTGCTTGCGACCCAGGATATTTTACAACGGGTTAAATATCTAATTGATGATAAAACAGAAGGCTTACTGAGTATTGATCAAGTTGCTCAAAAGCTAAACCTGACCAAAAGAACCTTACAACGGATGTTGCAAGAAAAAATGATCAGCTTCCAAACTTTGTATGATGAAGTCCGAAAGGAAAAAGCCAAGAAACTGATGCTGAATCCGTTTATGACTAAAGATGAACTTGCTAAAAAATTGGGATATTCTTCTCTCTCAAGTTTTAATCGCGCCTATAAACGTTGGGAAATTGAATAAAGTTTTAGGGAAGTTTATGTAACAATGGAGTGATGTCTCAATCTAGTGGATGTTATATGAGTCACCCAGAAATTACCGCTGTTGAACTATCCAAAGCCTATCGCCTGCTCAATCATGGCCCGACAGTTTTGGTTTCTGCTCAGTATGGGCAAGAACGCAATGTCATGGCCGCAGCTTGGGCCTGTGCTTTAGAATTAACACCTGCAAAGGTCACTGTGGTCTTGGATAAAAGTACCAAGACTCGCCAATTGGTTGAACAAAGTGGCTATTTTGCCTTACAAATTCCCTGCTATGCGCAAATTGATATGGTGCATCAGCTCGGAACTATCAGTCAGTTTGATCAACCGAATAAATTAGAAGATTGTGAAACTGAATTGTTTTACCAAGATGATTTTCCTGTCCCACTAGTAGCAGGTAGTCTGGCTTGGCTAATCTGTAAAGTGATTCCAGAACCACACAATCAACAAGCGCATGATCTATTTATCGGCTCGGTGGTGGGTGCTTGGGCTGATTCACGGGTATTTCGTGATGGGCATTGGCACTTTCAAGAAGCCAGTAAAGCGTTGCGTAGTCTGCATTATATTGCAGGCGGTACATTTTATCTGATTGGTGATGAAGTTAAGGTCAAATAGTCTTTGATATAAGGCAAGGCCAAACCAGCTTTGCCTATTTTTATTGATCATTGATTTTCATCAATTCACGATACATAAGATCTAAAAACTGCTGCTGTTCTTGGTCATTTTTAAAGTAACGTTGATAAAGAACACTACAGCTTTGCACATCAGCAATATTGGCTTTATTAAATGACCAATCCTTTCGATCTATGATGCTGATACCTAGATCATCATCACAGCTCTGCCATAACTGAGAAAACTTGGTTTGTTTATCTGCATCTAGTTTTTTAAAATTTGCATGGACAGAATAACCGCGCATAGCTGAATTAAAAAACTGCGAAATCATGGTGACTGGCACACCACCCCAATCGATGCTTTGACCAATAGGCAATCGAATATCGGTCAATTTATTTTCAGACATGATCTCAGGCTGCTTGCCTTTTTTGAAGTGCTGTTCTTCGTAAACCAAGGTCGTTCCTACTGGGACATAAATTTTTTTAACCAGCATCGGTTGTTGCGTCACATAGTACGGATAATTCGGTCTTGAGTTTCCACCTGTCGGGTTCATATTACCCACACAGCCTGCTAAAGACACAGTCATTGCAGCAGATAAAAAAATCATTGCTTTCATCATCGATTCGGACACAATATCAAATACCAAAGTAAAAACCGTTGTGAGATCCACAACGGCTTTAAATAAAATCAGAGTTTAATCACCGAATTAAAATAAAATCTACTTGGCAGCCATACGGATTGCACCATCCAAACGGATCACTTCACCATTCAAATAGGAGTTTTCAGCAATATGTGCCACTAAACGCGCAAACTCTTCTGGGCGACCTAAACGTGATGGATAAGGTACCATTTGTCCTAAGGCATCTTGCACATTCTGAGGTAAACCTTTCAACATTGGCGTTTCCATAATCCCTGGGGCAATGGTCATGATACGAATACCATGTCGCGCTAACTCTCGTGCAATCGGCAAAGTCATCGCGACTACAGCTCCTTTTGATGCCGAATAAGCTGCTTGTCCAATCTGACCATCAAAGGCTGCCACTGACGCAGTATTTACAATCACGCCACGATCTTCATCGCCTTCAGCAACAGTATTTTTGCTCATTGCATCTGCTGCAAAACGCAGCATATTGAATGTACCTGTCACGTTGATGTGCAAGGTTTTAGAGAACATCGCCAAATCATGTACGCCTTCTTTACCGACGACTTTTGCAGATGGGCCAATGCCGGCACAGTTGATCAAACCATAAACGCTGCCATGTTTCGCCAATACATCTTTAAAAAACTGTTCTGCTGCCGCTTCATCGGTCACATCCAGTTTTACAAATTCTGCTGCTGCACCCAAGGTCTGCGCTTGTTGTTCGCCAGCGTCGATATTCATATCGACGAGTGTCACAGAAGCACCTTTTTCAACTAAATATTCTGCTGTTGCTGCACCTAGGCCCGAACCGCCACCTGTAATAACAAAATGTTTTCCCTGAATTTTCATTTACGTTTCCTATCAAATTAAAGATATAAATTTTTATAACTAAGCCTAAAGGCAAGTATTTTCCGATACAATTTCAAAAAGTAGCAAATTTGCTGCGGCTTTTGAGCATTCGATTTCATTCTTCTCCTGTATTTTATTGATATATGAACAAAAACCTCAACCTCGATCTTAATTCGGCTAAAGATACCATTTCAAATGCTTTAATTCGTGAAGCATTAAGTGTTGCTGCGAGTCGTGGGTTGAATATTGTCAATATCGCCAATCGTGCAGGTATTTCAGCAGAGCTCTTAACCTCCTCCAAGGCGCGAGTGCCTGTGACCCAATGTGCTCAGTTATGGGTCGAGCTTGCTGAAAGTATGAATGATGAGTTTCTCGGTATGGACACTCATCCCATGCGCCGAGGCAGTTATAGCCTATTAGCCAAATTAGCGTTTAATGCCGAAACGCTGGAGCAAGCCATCCAAGAAATTTTAAAATTTTTAAGTTTGGTGCTGGATGATATTCGGGGTGAACTGATTCAAAAAGGCAGTAAGGCCTATCTGATCTTGCATGATCGTGAGCACCCAAAACGGATGTTTACCTATTCAACCTATTTAATGTTGGTGCATAGTTTGATGTGTTGGTTGAGTGATCAGCGCATTGGCTTTCATAAAATGAGTTTTAGATGCCACCCGCCTGTGGAAATACAAGATTATCGGGTGCGTTTTTGCGAGAACATTCAATTTAATGCCGAGCAAAACCAAATCGAGTTTGACGCGCATTATCTCAAGCATAAAATCAAAAAAGATAAACAAGCACTCAAAGATTTTCTCAAACACACGCCTTATAACCTGATTGTACGCTTTAAAAATGAGAACTCGTTAAGCTTGCAAATCCGCCGTCAACTGCTGCTACAGCCACCATCACAATGGGACGAGCTGAAAGAGATTGCACAGCAATTGAATATGTCGACTGCCACCATTCAACGCCGCCTAAAGCAAGAAGGCGTCAGTTATCAGCAGCTTAAAAATGATATCCGCTGTGATATTGCCATTGAACGACTGAGTAAAAGTAATGATTCAATCCAGAACATCAGTGATGATTTGCATTTCCATGATCCCAGTGCTTTCCATCGTGCCTTTAAAAAATGGACGGGCGTCAGTCCCGGCAGCTACAGAAAGTCTTCACCCAATAAAAAGAAACGCTTGGGGCATTTAGAATAATCGAAGGAATAAGCTATGTATTTACCTGAAATATTTGAAGAAACAGATCTTGAAAAATTATACCAACTGATTCAGGACTACCCTTTTGCCACGCTAATAAGTCATAGTTCTGAAGGCTTAGAAGCCAATCATTTACCCTTTCATTTACTACGTGATGAGCACAGCCACGCAGCGACACTGATTGCACATATTGCCAAGAATAATCCGCTACATACTCAAATTGAAAATGGTGCAACAGTTTTAATTATTTTTCAGGGTGAACAAGGTTATATCTCACCGAATTGGTATCCAAGCAAGCAACAACACCATCGACATGTACCCACATGGAACTATCAAGTGGTTCACGTCAAAGGAAGCATCAATTTCTTACATGATGAAAAAGCACTACGCGGCATCTTGGCTAGACTGACGCATACCCATGAGGCCAAACAAGCAACGCCTTGGAAAATGTCGGATGCACCCAGCGAATATATTGCACAGGAATTGCAAGGCATTGTCGGGATCGAAATTCCAGTCTCACAGATTACAGGAAAGTTTAAACTCAGCCAAAATCGGGAAAAGCCAGATGCTTTAGGCGTAGTGGATGGACTGCAACAACAAGGTGAAAGCCGTTTAGCCAATGCAGTACAACACTATATTGAGGATTAAGCCTGCTTTTGTCCTAAGCTGACACGATCATTACCACCATAATCCTGAATGGTTTTAATCTGGCTAAAGCCATGCTGCTCAAAAATATCTCGTACTGCTTGACCTTGGTCATAACCATGTTCAAGCACAATCCAGCCGTTCGGTTTAAGCCAGTCTTTACCTTGGGTGATGATAATCTCAATATCTGCCATACCCTGCTTATCTGCGATCAATGCACGCTCAGGCTCCGACTTGAGCTTTTGCATATGCACATCGTCAGGATCAATATAAGGCGGATTAGATACAATCAGATCAAACTGTTGCTGTTCTAAAGCCGAAAACCAAGCACCACAAGCAAACTTGACCTGCATGAGACCATGTCGCACGGCATTGTCCTGAGCCACCTCTAAAGTTGGTGCATAGATATCAGTTGCAGTCACTTGCCAGTGTGGACGCTCGCTCGCAAGTGCCAAAGCAATCGCCCCCGTTCCCGTGCCTAGATCGACAATGTTGGCCTGTTGATCAATTGGAAGCTTTAATACTGTTTCGACAAGGATTTCAGTATCGGGACGTGGCACTAAAGTATCATGGGTGACTTTTAAATCGAGTGTCCAGAAAGGTTGTGAACCAGTGACATAGGCCAAAGGTTCACCTTGTTCGATACGAGCCAGCCCATCTAAATAAGCTTGCTCTTGTATTTCTGTTAGTTCTTGCTCAAGTCTTAATTTAAGTTCTAAGGCATTAATCCCCAAAAGATGCTCGAGTAACCATGCCGCCTCTTGACGTTCATAGCTATCTATTTCGCCTTTGATTTCTAATGCTTGAGCAATATTCATTAGCCGCCATTTTCCTGTGCAAGCATCGCCAACTGATCTGCTTGATATTCGCGATGCAAACTATCTAACAGTTCCGTTAAATCGCCTTCCATAATCGCATCCAACTTATATAAAGTCAGGTTAATACGATGATCGGTCATACGACCTTGCGGGTAGTTATAAGTACGAATACGCTCTGAACGGTCACCTGAACCAACGAGGTCACGGCGCATTTCTGAGGTTGCTGCATCAGCAGCCGCACGTTTTGCATTTTCTAAACGTGAGACTAACAAAGCCATCGCTTTGGCTTTGTTCTTATGCTGTGAACGCTCTTCCTGACATTCCACTACCACACCCGATGGAATATGGGTAATACGCACCGCTGAATCGGTTTTGTTAATGTGCTGACCACCCGCACCAGATGCACGATAGGTATCAATACGTAAATCTGCTGGATTGATTTCTACTGTGGTATCCACATCGACTTCTGGCAGAATCGCAACAGTACAAGCCGAAGTATGTACACGGCCTTGTGATTCAGTCGCAGGAACACGTTGTACACGATGTGCACCACTCTCAAATTTCAAACGACCATAAACACCTTCGCCATCAATACGGCAAATGATTTCTTTGTAGCCGCCGTGCTCGCCTTCATTTTCAGAAAGCACTTCAATACGCCAGCCTTGTGTTTCTGCGTATTTGCTATACATACGGAATAAATCACCCGAGAAGATCGCAGCTTCATCACCGCCTGTACCCGCACGCACCTCAAGATAGGCCGCGTTGGCGTCATTTGGATCTTTCGGAATCATCAATACATTCAATTGCTCTTCAAGTGCAACCAAAAGTGCTTTGTTTTCTTTAATTTCTTCTTCTGCCATATCTTTGAAATCAGGATCCGACTTCATCATTTCAGCAGTTTCGATATCTTCTTCAGCTTGACGATATTTGCTCCAAACCTCAGTGATTTCAGTTAAATCATTGTGTTCACGAGACAGTTTACGAAAACGTTTATTGTCCGAAATTACTTCTACATCAGCGAGTAATGCAGTCAGCTCTTCATGACGATCACAAAGTTGATCGAGTCTTAAACGGAGTGATGCTTTCATGGGCGGAATATCTCAAAATCTAAAGACTCAGTGCCAATGAAGCACGAGCAAAATCAAAAAATTGCGCATAGTTTACAGACTCTACTGCTTAAAAGACATAGAGAATCAGGGGAACTTACTATTCCTCACCCATTTCATCACAAATTGTTCAGTTTTAGTTTTCATAGCTTGTTCTCTGATCAAGGCTTAGATATAAATAATGAAGGATAAATAGAAAGATAAAACAACAGGATAATCTATGAATAATTTTATAAACCGTCCCACATCAGCCTTTATTGCTGCAAGCTGGGTTGCCTTACTCGCAGGTGGGGCTGGCTTTATGATTGGCTTATGGAATGCCAACATGCCACTACACGAGAAAGGCTATTATTTTGTGATTTTGCTCTACGGCCTTTTCTCTGCTGCATCTTTACAAAAATCGGTCCGTGATCAGCTTGAAGAAATTCCTGTGACTGCCATTTATTACGGATTATGTTGGGCTTCGATGGCGGTGTGTATTGTGCTGCTTTTGATTAGCTTATGGAATGCAGAACTCACCATGAGTGAAAAGGGCTTTTATATTATGTCATTCTTGCTCAGTCTATTTGGCGTGGTAGCCACCCAAAAGAATATTCGTGACATGAACTATCTACGCTTACAAACTGAACTGAATCCTCGTCAACTCAAACTTGAAGAACAAGCTGAAAAAGATGATCAATTAGATTAATTAAAAAATGAATGAAACCTTAAAATAAGGTTTCATTTTTTTGTGCGCTTTTAGACTATCTTATTGTTTAATCGAACTTAACCCTCATTCCTCGTCATTCTCAGCAACAAAACACTACAATCAAGAAACTAAAGAGTAATAATTAAGGAAAGCTTCTCCACACTTTCATATGCAAATTTTGTTACATTTGCTGCCATTAGAAAGAGGTCCGCTATGTTTCGGACACGGAGTCAAAAATGAAATTAAATGCTTGGTTATGTGCTGCTATTTTTGCAAGCTCGTCACTGGTTACGGCTGCTCATGCTGATAATGCAACCCGTGTTGCTGCGACGTCTGCACTTGGTAGTGTTGTAGGTACTGCTATTGGTAAAGAAATGGGTGGAAATAGTGGCGCAATGATTGGCTCTGCACTCGGTGGTGCTGGTGGTGCAGCGGCTGCAAGTAGCAAACGTACCCGTACAGAAGCTGCTATTGGTGGTGGTCTAGGCGGCGTTGGTGGTTATACTGTCGGCAAAAACCTTGGTGGCACTACAGGAGGTTATATTGGCGCTGCAGCAGGTGCAGCGGGTGGTTCTGCTCTAGGTCGTAAAGTCGGTCAAGACCGCGACTATGACAATTACCAGTCTAAAAAATACAAGAAAAAAAGAAAGCATCGTCATCACTAATTCTAAAAAGCACCCTAGGGTGCTTTTTTATGGTCTAGATTTTCTATAAACATCTATAAAATCCTGAGCAAAATGCTAGGTTGAATCCTCGTGCTGAACTTTTTAGAATAATTCCATATTTTTTATATGCCTTTTAAGCTGCATTATGAAGACTGAATTACTCTCTCCTGCTGGTTCACTTAAAAATATGCGTTATGCCTTTGCTTATGGCGCCGATGCGGTCTATGCAGGTCAGCCACGTTATAGCTTACGCGTGCGCAACAATGAATTTGACCATGACAATTTAAAAATCGGGATTGATGAAGCCCACGCCTTAGGTAAAAAGTTTTATGTAGTGGTCAATATCCAGCCGCATAACAGCAAACTCAAAAATTTTATCCGAGATATTGAACCGATTATTGCCATGCAACCAGACGCGCTGATTATGTCTGATCCTGGTTTGATTATGCTGGTACGTGAACATTTCCCTGAGATGCAGATTCATCTGTCGGTACAAGCCAATGCCATTAACTGGGCCACTGTAAAATTCTGGAAAGATTATGGTTTAAGTCGCGTAATTTTATCTCGAGAACTTTCGCTCGAAGAAATAGAACAAATCCAAAACCATGTCCCTGAAATTGAACTAGAAGTGTTCGTGCATGGTGCACTGTGTATGGCCTATTCAGGTCGTTGCCTGTTATCTGGTTATATGAATAAACGCGATGCCAATCAAGGTGCCTGCACCAATGCCTGTCGTTGGGACTATAAAATCCACAAGGCACAAGAAGATTCCAATGGTGATGTGATTCCAGTTCAGCAAGTCGCAACTCAACAGCAATGTTGTTCACAAACATCAAACCGCACTGATACGGTGGCACAAACTGTTTTGGTGCAGCGTAATGATGAAGACATGTTTGCGGCTGAAGAAGATGAGCATGGCACTTATTTCATGAACTCCAAAGATCTACGCGCAGTACAGCATGTGGACCGTCTGACTCAAATGGGTGTTGCTTCTTTAAAGATCGAAGGTCGTACCAAATCTTATTTTTATTGTGCCCGTACTGCACAGATTTACCGTAAAGCCATTGATGATGCACTAGTGGGTAAAGAATTTGATCCTAGCTTGATGACACAACTGGAAGGATTGGCCAATCGTGGTTATACCGAAGGTTTCTTACGACGCCATGTGCATAGCGATTATCAAAATTATACCGATGGCTCATCACATTTTGACTATCAACAATTTTGTGGTGAAGTCATTGCACGTCATGGTGACTATATTCGGATTGAGGTCAAAAACCGCTTTGTGATTGGCGATTCGCTTGAATTGATGACACCTAAAGGCAATATCAAGTTCAAATTGGAACAAATGCGTGATCTTAAAGGCAATGCCATTGAAAGTGCCAAAGGTTCAGGTCATATCGTCGAAATTCCATTGTCTTCTGAAATCGATATTGAATATGCCCTATTAATTCGTAATTTGCCCCAAGCCACAACCGAGTTGCAATCTGCAGCGCTTGCCTATTCGGCAGATTAATATGGCACTTATGATTACCAGTGCATGTATCAATTGTGATATGTGCTTGCCTGAATGTCCCAATCAAGCGATTGATGAAGGTGCAAAAGTCTATGAAATCGACCCAGAACGTTGCACTGAATGTGTTGGCTTTTATCAAGTACCCACTTGTGTAGCAGTATGCCCGATTGACTGTATCAAACCCAATCCGCAATATCACGAAACCCAAGCAGAACTTTTACAGAAGTTTAATCATCTACAAATTGTATAAAAGACAGCAATAAAAAAAGCGCCTTACGGCGCTTTCTTTTTAGATATACAAATTAGTTTGCATACACTGGGAATTTTGCACAAACAGCTTCAACTTTAGCTTTTACGTCAGCGATAACTTTCTCGTCACCTTTGCTGTCGATCACGTCAGCAATCCAACCTGCAAGTTCACGTACTTCAGCTTCACCAAAACCACGAGTCGTCACTGCTGGCGTACCAATACGGATACCAGAAGTTACGAACGGAGAACGCGGGTCATTTGGAACCGCATTTTTGTTTACTGTAATGTGAGCAGCACCTAACCAAGCATCAACTTCTTTACCCGTTACGTCTTGTTTGATCAAAGACAATAAGAATAAATGATTTTCTGTACCACCAGAAACAACATCAAAGCCACGTGAAATCAACACTTCAGCCATAGCTTGTGCATTTTTCACAACTTGTTGTTGGTAAGTTTTAAACTCATCCGACATTGCTTCTTTGAAACAGATTGCTTTAGCAGCAATTGCATGCATCAAAGGACCACCTTGGTTACCTGGGAATACAGCAGATTGAAGTTTCTTCTCAATTTCTTCGTTTGCTTTAGCTAAGATTAAACCAGAACGTGGACCACGAAGTGTTTTATGCGTCGTTGTTGTAGTAACGTCCGCAATTTGCACTGGGTTCGGATAAACACCTGCAGCAACTAAACCAGCAACATGCGCCATATCAACAAAAAGGTATGCACCTACTTTGTCTGCGATGTCACGGAAACGCTGCCAATCAACGATTTGGCTATATGCAGAGAAACCAGCAACGATCATGCGTGGCTTGTGTTCCAACGCTAAACGCTCTACTTCTTCATAATCAATTTCGCCAGTTTCAGTATTTAAACCATACTGAACAGCATTATATGTTTTACCAGAGAAGCTTACTTTAGCACCGTGAGTCAAGTGACCACCGTGAGCCAAGCTCATACCTAATACAGTATCACCTGGGTTAAGAAGCGCTAGGTAAACAGCAGAGTTTGCTTGTGAACCCGCATGCGGTTGAACGTTTGCATAGTCTGCACCGAACAACTCTTTTGCACGATCAATTGCAAGTTGTTCAATCACGTCCACATATTCACAACCGCCATAGTAGCGTTTGCCAGGATAGCCTTCTGCATATTTATTCGTAAGTTTTGATCCTTGTGCTTCCATTACAGCTGGTGAGCAATAGTTTTCAGATGCGATTAACTCAATATGAGCTTCTTGGCGTACGCCTTCAGAAGCAATCGCTTGAGCTAATTCTGGATCAAATTCAGCAATAGAGATATTGGCAAACATTAGCGGAGGGTCCTATGAATTAGGGCTTTTAAGCCGTGCTAAAGATTGGCACATATTGTAGCACGAAGTTTATGGTTTCACCGCTTGATATTTATTTAATTATTCGTGAATTTTACTTATCTTAATTGTTATGCTAACAACACAATAAAAAAGGATATCTAAATGGGATTAATCGATAAATTTTGGCCGAGTAAGAATCATACAACAACAAAAGAATCCACCCATCAATTACTAGAAGTTCCAGAAAATTGGGATTTTTATATGTTTGATATAGATGGGCAACCTGCAAGTTATTTTCTCAATCTAGCTTTGACGAGAATTGCACCGATATTAGATAGATCAACCTTGCTCTGGGTTGAAATAAAGATGAACCATTCAAGAGAGGATGGTCTATCTTCCAGTGAGGAATTTGATCACCTGATTGAAATAGAGGATCAACTCATCCCCGCACTTACGACCAGACTCCCTGCTCTCTATGTCGGTCGTTTGACTCATAATCACTTGAGATATTTCTACTTTTATTGCAAAGATGGAATAGATGTAGACCCTATTCTTCATAAAATCATGCAATCTTATCCAGACTATAGTTATCATTTTGGCCAAAAAGTTGATTCAGATTGGTCAACCTATTTCAATGATATGTATCCAAATGAAGAAATCATGCAATCCATCTCGAATAGATCTGTCATTGAAGAACTTTTAAACCATGGAGATAATCTTGAGGTTGAACGCCCTGTAGATCACTGGATTTACTTTCAAAATGAGATGGACCGAACTGTTTTTTCAAAAGCAATTCTATCTTTAGGCTTTGAAATTATTCAGCAAGATCAAGTTGAAGCAAGTCAAAACTTTCATTATCAACTACAAATTTCCAGAAGTGATTCTGTGAACCAACAATCTATTGATGCATGTACTATACAGCTAATTAAATTGGCTCAACAATTTAATGCTCAATATGATGGCTGGGAAACACAGATCATTAGGAATT
Source organism: Acinetobacter sp. Tr-809 (assembly GCF_011753255.1). Taxonomy (NCBI): domain Bacteria; kingdom Pseudomonadati; phylum Pseudomonadota; class Gammaproteobacteria; order Moraxellales; family Moraxellaceae; genus Acinetobacter; species Acinetobacter sp. Tr-809. Next base: position 24,048 of record NZ_VWVZ01000001.1, on the reverse strand, counting down.
AAAGAACCTACCCAACTTACCTTTTACAAAGTAAGTTGGGCTGTTCCCTGCTCTTAATTATTCACAGGCATTGCCGTTTTTACATCATTGACAATATTAATAATATTCGCCTCGTAGGCAGTACCATGGTCCCACTTTACAGGACTATTATCATCAGTAATATACTGAATAGAAGTACCCTGTTGTTGCGCAGAATTCACCAAGGTATTAGTTGCCAAGCGAGGAACGGTAGCGTCATTGGTTCCCTGATAAATAATAATTGGTGTCGTCACTTTGACCGTTAAAGGTTGACCGTCTTTAGTGGTAAAGTTTTTAACGATAGGAAGGTTTAAGAAATTATCTTGGGTGCGACCATAACCATTTAAACTTCCTGTTGATTTATCATATAACGTCATACTGTACCCAAAGGCATTCCCGAGATCACCAGAACATCCTGTTTCTGCATATTTCTGTGCAAGTTCTGCCGTTGGATTTTTGAAAATTTGGCTGTATTGCAAGTCAGGATTTGAATTACGTAACCCTGCTGTAATCAGTGCAGTAAAAGTATCTAGACTGGCATAAACGGGAATCTGTACTGCTGCTGGTTTACCTATAACAGACAGCTCTCCTAATGTTAAAATTAAATCCAGATTAGAAGCAGGTGCGACAGCAACCGTTCCCTTATAATCAAGCTTGGCCCGACTTTGATATTGTGCTGCACCTAATGCGGCTTGCCCGCCTTGAGAATGCCCGACAGTCATCCATTGGCGAGAAACTAGCTTACCTTGACCAGCTAAATAATATCGCGCAGCAACCACTGCGTCAGTAATCGAATAAGCTTCACTTTTTACATTCAAGAATGGATGTAGTTCTCGACTGCCAGGTTCCCCTAAACCCTCATAATCAGGTGCAACCACCACATAACCTGCTGCCAGAAATTGACTAATCATATCTTTAATAGCAGGACTAGTCGCATTACGGCTTGGTGCACATTGGTCTGCAACTCCCGTTGTGCCATGTGCCCAAGCAACAATTTTCCATCCTCCAGTTGGCATTGGTCCACCAGGTACAAACAATAAACTGGTCGCCATGGTCTCTTTTCCATCTTGCCCTAACATTTTATAGGTCATGACCGAACTTTCAGAAGCCACAGCACCGAAGTCAGTCTTGGTATAAGCAACTGGAATACCAACCACAGGGTTTTGAATATTATTTTCTGGAATTTCTGGCTTAGGTATAAACGAAATATTGTCGTTGTCATCATCATTACAGGCTGTAAGTAACAAACTAGAACTCAGCAGTGCAACCGTTAGTAATTTCATATTCATGTCATGTTCCCTGATTTTTTATCGTTTTCATTTTAATGCTTAGTATTTCTTTTACTAAGGCAATTACTTCCATAAGAATGCGCTTAATATCAAATTGTTCAAGTATTTTTTCACTTTGCTGCTTATTTATTCAAAGTTATTGCCAATTTTCTAAAAAATGAAATTGATACAACCTCATTCAATACTGCTTGTGAGATTTTCTTGTAAGATGTTCACATTCTCAACCAAGCTAGGCCAACTTTATGCAAGCAATCATCTTAGACACTGAAACACACACGCTGAATGGTTTGCCAATTGAAATTGCTTATGCTCCGATTGAAATTGAAAATGGAAAACTCAGTCTCGATAAAAAACAGATTTTTGACCAGCTTTATCAGGTCGGCCAGCCTATCTCGTTCGCGGCAATGGCAGTACACCATATTTTAGAATCAGATCTGATTGACCAACCTTTTTATAATGAGTTTAAGCTTCCTGCTCAAACCACTTATATCATTGGGCATAATGTTGATTATGATGTTGCCGCAATTGCACGTTGTGGTGTTGACACCTCAAAGTTGAAACCAATTTGTACCTTAGCTTTAGCACGTCACATTTGGGAAGATGCCGAAGCACATAATATTTCTGCTCTAATCTATTTGATCTCAAAAGGCAGTGATAAAGCACGTGAAATGTTGAAAGGTGCACATCGCGCAGATGCTGACATTATTTTAACTGCCAACATCTTGATGCATATTATTCATCAACTCAATATTCAAAATATCGAGCAACTTTATCTTGCCTCAGAAGAAGCGCGTATTCCCAAAACGATTACCTTTGGGAAACATAAAGGTACAGCCATTCAAGACCTTCCTGCCGACTATATTCAATGGTTGATGCGTCAGGATGATCTTGACCCATATCTGCGTAAAGCATTAGAGGCTAAACTGGTTAAATAAGAGTAAAAGTTCGCAATTTTTAGATTATTTGCCACTTAGTTTAAACAAGGCAATGATATTTAATAAATTGTTAACATTACTGTCATTTTTTAACCTTATCTTAATCTCCGTCTAGATCTTGATTTGGGGGAGATTAAGAGATGTCACATTTTTTTAAAACAGAGCTTGGGCAAACTGCCCTACAAGAACGTAGTATTGCATTGACTGCACGTCAACGTCGTCTACTACTTTTAATTGATCATGAAGATTTCAAAGAGTTGGATCAAGACTATAAGGAAAGGATTGCACCGACTGAACTTGTTCAACAACTGATTGATATGGGACTATTAGCAGAACAAGCATCACCTATTGTTCAAGAAGAAGCTATTGAACCCGAAATAAAAAGCAATGATCTCAAAACAACACTAGAGCCAGTTACAGCAGAAGAAACAATCACAATTGTACCAAAACCGATTGCAGCTGAACCAAAACCAGAAATCGAACCTGAAATTATTGAATTAGAAAAATTGCCTTTTGTTGAAATCCAACAAGTCATGATTCAAACACTCACGACGTATTGTGGTCTGATGGCGCGTCCGTTGATACAGAAAATTCAGTCGATTAGTTCTTTACAACAACTCAAAGCCTGTCAAATGCAATGGATAACCTCACTGCAAGAATCACGGATTCCACCTGCTCAACTGAATCAAACTTTAAAGTTGATCAATTATTCAGTGCAACATTTATAGTTGGATATATAGAATCTTTATAAGCTAGCGATAAAATTGATGTTTTAATAAACAAGAAGTACCTTTATTAGAAGGTATATATTTACCTACTTGTATTTTTTGCCTATGATGTGGCACGCATACATGCGCTCATAGCTCAACTGGATAGAGTACAGGTCTCCGAAGCCTGTGGCGTGGGTTCGAGTCCCGCTGAGCGCACCATTGCATCTTCTTCTCTTCTATATATTCTCTCCTTTCTATAATCGTTCTGTTTTTAACACGCCATAAACCTATTTTTCTACTTGGTTTATTTTTTCATATCGCTCAAAATACCCGTTCTATTTAACAACGTGAGACGTTTATGACTGATGCTTTGGTGTTGAGCGGTTTGTCCAAAACTTATCGTAATGGTTTTCAGGCGTTAAAAGGGATCGACCTGACCGTACCTGAAGGTGAATTTTATGCATTATTAGGACCTAATGGTGCAGGAAAATCGACAACGATTGGTATCATCAGCTCTTTAACCAAAAAAACATCTGGTTCTGTTGAGATTTTTGGGCACAACTTAGATACCCATCCCTCTCATGCAAAACAATGTCTTGGTGTTGTTCCTCAAGAATTTAACTTTGGGCAATTCGAAAAAACTTTCGATATTTTAGTGACCCAAGCGGGTTATTACGGCATTCCTAAAAAGCTGGCTGAGCAGCGTGCTGAACATTATTTAGAAAAATTAGGTTTATGGGAAAAACGTAATATTCAATCGCGTATGCTTTCGGGTGGTATGAAACGCCGTTTAATGATTGCACGTGCGATGATGCATGAACCTAAACTGCTGATCCTTGATGAACCGACAGCAGGCGTCGATATTGAGCTCCGTCGTTCGATGTGGGACTTCCTCACCGAAATGAATGAAAATGGCACATCCATCATTCTCACAACACACTATTTAGAAGAAGCAGAAATGCTGTGTCGTCGCATCGCAATTATTGACCGCGGTGTGATTAAAGAAGATACCTCGATGAAAGGTTTCCTCAATCAACTGAATGAAGAATCGTTTATCTGCGATTTAGCCGAGCCAATCGAAACTTTTGACCTGAATATTATCGGTTTTAAATTTAATCTGATTGATCCAGTTACCCTAGAAGTAACAATGGATAAGGCGCATAGCATGAATGATCTGTTCCTGCTCTTACAGTCACAGAATATCCAGGTCAGCAGCATGCGTAATAAATCGAATCGCTTAGAAGAATTGTTCGTGAAAATGGTCGAGAAGAATCTTGCAGGAGCGGATCAATGAATTTCAGTCAATTACAAACCGCTCTCTGGACTTTAGTTGTTAAAGAAATTCGTCGCTTTATGCGAATCTGGCCACAGACCTTGCTCCCGCCTGCAATCACTATGAGTTTGTACTTTGTGATTTTTGGCAACTTGGTAGGTTCACGTATCGGTGAGATGGGCGGCTTTAGCTATATGCAGTTTATTGTGCCCGGCTTAATTATGATGGCCGTGATCACCAACAGCTACGCCAACGTTTCTTCAAGCTTCTTTAGTGCCAAATTCCAGAAAAGCATTGAAGAGCTGATTATGAGCCCAGTACCATTACATTTAATCTTGTGGGGTTATGTAATTGGTGGTGTTAGCCGTGGTGTATTGGTTGGCTTAATCGTCACCATAATGAGCTTATTCTTTACTCACCTAGAAATTTATAATGTGTTTGTGACTATATATACAGTCATCATTACTTCATTATTATTTTCATTGGGCGGTTTCATCAATGCGGTCTATGCCAAGTCATTTGATGATATTTCAATTATCCCGACTTTCGTATTGACACCTCTCACCTATTTAGGTGGAGTGTTCTATGCCATTAGTGCATTAAGCCCATTTTGGCAAAACGTCTCTTTAGTTAATCCAATTGTATATATGGTCAATGCCTTCCGTTACGGTATTTTAGGGCACAGCGACGTTAATGTGACCTTCTCTTTAGGTATCGTGACGCTGTGCTGTGTCGTCCTGTATGCAATTGCATATCATTTATTAGCTCGTGGTTCAGGAATGCGTGAATGAGTGTTGAACATTCTTTATTGGGTAAAGACACCCAATACCCTACTCAATATCAACCAGATGTTTTATTTCCAATTGCCCGTGCTGAGTCTCGTCAACAGTATTTACATGTTGAGGGAATTACGCAGGGTAAAGACTGGTGGCATGTATTTGAAATCTCATGGCTGAACAGTTTTGGTTTACCGCAAGTCGCGATTGGCCGTTTAACCCTACCTGCAAGTTCGCCAAATTTAATTGAATCAAAGTCACTTAAACTTTATTTCAATAGCATGAACTTCACTCAATTTGAATCTCAACAGGCTTTTGTTGAAACAGTTGAACGTGATTTATCCAATGCTGCTGGCGCAAAAGTTGAACTACAGCTGTTTCAGGTTGATGATTTAGAGATTTCTAAACCTAAAGGGATCTGTATCGACAATCTAATCCCTGAGCGTTTATCAGAACATCCTGATTCAACTTTATTGCAGTTAGATATGGCCGCAGAAGATGACGTTGAAATTGAGCTGTACTCGCATTTATTAAGAAGTAATTGCCCTGTGACGGGTCAGCCAGACTGGGGTACTGTTTTTATTCGTTTACAAGGTAAAAAGCCTTGTTATCGCAGCATTTTAGCTTATATTATCTCGTACCGTCAGCATAATGGTTTCCATGAACAATGTGTTGAGCAAATGTTTGCAGATATTTGGCAACTTTTGAAACCAGCAAAACTGATGGTCTATGCAACCTATACTCGCCGTGGGGGCTTGGATATTAACCCATGCCGAGTATCTGATTTGTCATGGATGCCCGAGCCAATTCGCTTGGCACGACAATAAAACGAATAAATTTGATATAGAGGACGTTCTTCAATGACCAGTTATTTCGGTATTCTTCCGTCAGCAAGTTTGAGTCAGGACATTCAACTTGCACAAGCCAATCGTGATAGTAAAGAGCCACAATACCCTTTACGTGACAAAATTTCTCTACAGCTTACCGATGAGTTAATTGACACCATGTTGGTTCACTTGGTTCAACAATTTCCACCAAGTGACAAACGAGATACCACCGAAGGACTTGCGATTAAAATTCGCGGCATTGTTGAAACCTTAATGAAACAGCTTCTCGGCAAGGCACCAAATGAACAAGTCCTTGAATCATTAGCATTCATGGAAAAGAGCTTGTTCATTGATAATGAAGGTAAACAACGTATCGGTACAGTATTACCAGATAGCCTTGTGACTGAAATGAAAAAAAGCTTTGCTGAAGTTGCAGCTGGAAACGGTAAAGAACAACGTGATGCTTTAACAAAACAGTTTAAAACTTTTGCTGATGCCTTGATCCACCACTTTATGACAGAGTTCAACAAGACACTTGGTCTAGGTATGGTGAAACGTGGCGTTGCCAGTGTAGCAACCAGTGGTGTTGAAACTGCTGTTCATATCGTGATTAAGAAGCTTATCCCAAGCTTAAGCCAAGTTGAACTCGAAGTCTTTACCAAGCACTTCGATCAGTTGTTGGTACAAAAATAAGCTTTGACTAATCAGAAAGCGACGATTGTAAAATCGTCGCTTTTTTTATGCCAAATTAATCTCTTATAAATGTCACAATTTCTAAATTTGCATTGTCTAAATCAGCGTTTATGTTAGCATTCGCGAAGCATTGATTTACCTGATTTAGAATCGCATGTCTCCAAGCCCGCAATACAAATTTTTACGTCAAGCACCTCGTGATGGCTTGAGTACTGCCAATCAGCCTTCTCGTTGGCAACAACTGCATATCGACCCATGGCTTTGTCTATTTCTGATTCTCAATGCCATTCTGGGGCTCACAGTCCTATATAGTGCATCTGCACAAGACGTTGGGCTTGTAAGTAAACAAGCCATGAGCTTTGGTATCGGTTTCGTGGTCATGTTTAGTTTGGCGCAGATCCCTCCAAAAGTGTATCAGGCCTTTTCACCGTACTTTTATGTTTTCGGTGTACTGTCGCTGCTTGCAGTGGTGATTTTTGGTGAAGTTCGCATGGGTGCACAACGTTGGATCGACATCCCCGGCTTTGGTAGCGTACAACCCAGTGAGTTTATGAAAATTGGTATGCCAATGATGGTGGCTTGGTTCTTGTCGCGCAAAGCCTTACCTCCGAGCTTCTCACAAGTTATTCTGTCTTTATTGCTCATTGTTGTACCTTTTTTACTTATTGCAGAACAGCCCGACTTAGGCACCTCATTATTGGTACTTGCCAGTGGTATTTTCGTGCTATTTCTTAGCGGATTGTCTTGGAAGTTAATTGCGGGTGCAGCAGGTGTAGCGGGCATTATCATTCCAATTGCGTGGGAATTTTTACTGCACGACTATCAACGCCAACGTGTTTTAACTTTATTTAATCCAGAAGCCGATGCACTCGGAACAGGTTGGAATATTATTCAATCTAAAACTGCAATCGGCTCTGGTGGTTTTTCAGGTAAAGGTTTCTTAGAGGGAACTCAATCCCACCTACACTTTTTACCTGAAGGTCATACCGACTTTATTATTGCAGCCTATTCAGAAGAGTTTGGCCTAATTGGTGTCACCTTACTTATTCTTCTGTATTGCGCGATCATTTTTAGAACATTCCAAATCGGCTTACAAAGCTTCCATAACTATGGTCGTTTGGTTGCTGGTGCATTTGGTTTGTCATTTTTTGTTTATGTATTTGTAAATGCAGGCATGGTCAGTGGTATTTTACCTGTAGTAGGTGTGCCTTTGCCGTTCATGAGTTATGGCGGAACTGCAATTATTACCCTTATGTCAACTTTTGGACTGGTTATGTCTATTCATACACATCGATAATGAGGAATTTTATAAACTTATGTTTCTTCCTACTTTGAATAAAACTTTTAAATTTTTAACTTTAAGCGCTGGTTTATTCTTGAGCAGTAATTGGGCACAAGCAAATGAATTTTATAATCATCCTAATTACTTTGCGTTCAAACAAAAGGCAATGACAACCTATGGCTTAAGCAGCGAACAAATCGATACTGCGATGAGTGGTGCGCGTAACTTACCCAATATTTTGAACATCATGACCCGCCCAGGTGAAAGTAAACCTTGGTATCAATACCGCTCAATGTTTTTAGTTGAAGGCACTATTCAACGTGGTGCGCGTTTTAAGAGCCAATATGAAGATGTACTTAATCGTGCTGAACAGCAGTACGGTGTGCCTAAATCAGTGATTCTCGGTATTTTAGGCGTAGAAACGGGTTATGGTGCCAATAAAGGCTCTTTCATCACCAGAGACGCCCTAGCAACGCTTGCCTTTGGTTACCCACGTCGTGCTGACTATTTTAGTGATGAATTAGCGGCGTTGATTTCATGGACATATAAAGAAGGCTATCCTACCAACAGTATTGTAGGCTCCTATGCGGGCGCAATTGGTTACCCGCAATTCATGCCAAGTAATATTCAAAAACTAGGTGTGGATTACGATGGCAATGGTCATATTGATTTAAGAAACTCTGCGGCAGATGCAATCGGTTCAATTGCCAACTATTTAGCTCAACATGGCTGGGAACGTGATCGTCCTATTGGCTTCCCTGCTCGCTACTTAGGTAATAACCCTGATAGCGTTATTGCCAAGGATTTAACTCAACCAGTCCCTTATGGTGAATTAAAGAAATTAGGTGTCGCCCCAATTGACCCTTTGGTAAAAATTGATGATCTTGATTTAGTCAATGTCATTCAATTACAAGATCAATTTGGTCCAATTTACTATATTACTTATCCAAATTTCCAAGTAATTACGACCTACAATAAGAGCCGCATGTATGCAACTGCTGTATGGTTATTAGGCACAGAAGTAGCTAGCCGATAGGCTAGCTTTTTTACAACATTATGAAAAGTCAATAAATTTTTTATTAAAAAAGTATACACAATAAGCAAATTTCATAAATTGTTACAATATTGATTATTTTTTGATCCGAAACTGTAAGTTTTTGCCCTTTTTGTAACTATTTATCGTTAAGGACTAGACACACTTCGTAAGTGATGAATATTATCGCCGCAAGATTAAAGTAATTGCAAAAGTGAATAATTAGACATGTGCACTATATTTCAAGGTGTTTTATTGAAATAGAAAAGCATGTTCTCTAGGAGTTTATACAATGCAGTTTTCGCTAAAATATATTCTAGCGCTGACGGCAGGCTTAAGTTTAAGCCCGTTACATGCTGAAATGGTACAGTCTTCATCATTAACAAATGATGTGGAAGGTTCTAATTTGGCTGCCCGCGTACTAAGCAAAGATTCTCAAAATTTTAATTCTCGTTTTTCAAACGTTAATAGTCTTTCAATCACTGAGAGTTCAGGTGACAAAGTTCGTCGCCAAACGATCGCTGCTAAGATCGATATCCCAGCAGAAGAGCCTTCAGTGATTGAAAAACTGAATACTGTTGCTTCGAACACCGTTCGTAAATTCAGCCAAAATGGCGTTGCATCATGGTATGGTCGTCAATTCCATGGTCGCAAAACAGCAAGCGGTGAAACATTCGATATGAATGCTATGACTGCTGCACACCGTAGCCTTCCTTTGAACTGTTATATCCGTGTGACAAACAAAGACAATGGTAAAAGTGTTGTTGTAAAAGTTAATGATCGTGGTCCATTCCATGGTAACCGTGTTCTAGACTTATCTTATGGTGCTGCAAAGCAACTTGGTATGTCTAGCTCAGGTACAGGTAATGTGAGCATTGAACGTGTAGATGGTCCTAATTCTTAATCATTAAGACCATTACAAAAAAGCCGCTTATTGCGGCTTTTTTATTTTTATCTATTACATTTGTTAATGCTTTACGCCCTATCCTATTCTTCGGTATATTGAATGAAGAAAAATGAATATCGCATGGAGAGCAATGTGAAGTCGATCGATGAATGGTTTGATGAATATAGTGACAGTCACCAAAACCAAACTAACAAAAAAATCCACTGGGTCTGTGTTCCTGCAATTCTATTTTCGATCATTGGTATTCTGGCACATTTTAGCACCCTGCTTACCGCACTATTGCTGGTTTTAACTTTAGTGTTTTATGCACGTTTGGATATTGTTTTAGCAGTGGCGATGGCGGCCCTATTAGCCGTTATGGCATGGCTAATTGTGATTCTACCTGTAGGTGTTGGATTCTATATCGGCGTTTTTGTGATTGCTTGGATCGGACAATTTTATGGGCATAAAGTTGAAGGAAAGAAACCTTCATTCTTTAAAGATTTACAATTCCTTCTGATTGGCCCTGTATGGTGCATGGACGCTTATTTAGCTAAAGTCCTACCTAAATGGAAAATTCGTCAAAAATCAGCGATTACAAGCTAATTTAGCGCACATCTTGCAAGCGACCAACCGAGGGAAACTCTTATTGATAGATTTTCCCTTGGTATTTCAACCAACCATCAATATGTTTTCCACGCGGATCATGATGAGTCCAATGAATGACACCGCCCTTTTGGCTATATTCATATTCGCCAAAAAACTCAACTGTATCGCCTTTTTTCAGTCCTTCGATTCTCGGGGCTAAATCAATGTTGTGTGCGATCAATACGGTTAAACCATTCTCCAGTTTGAGGATCATTTTTTGATGTCTTGAGCCTTCGTTGTCATCTGGCAAAATTGCTTTCACAACACCCTTTGCTTGGACTTGTACATTACTTCGTTGCTGTTGATAGGCCTGCATGATCTTGTGTTGATCATCTACAAACACATTGCTACTTATAGTCGGTGAATGACTATTTGTATTTTGTTTTTGCTTTAAATCAAAACCAAAATAAGCTGCGATCAACACAATAATCGTAATAATGATCAAATTATTTTTTTGAGTTTTCATACTTACCTTTGATTTAGTCCAAGATAGCAAAATGCCAATCGAGTTGATTGGCATTTTGATCATATCGTGTCTATGATATTTAGAACAAACGATTCATACCGTTCAACGCTGCAACACGATACGCCTCAGCCATGGTTGGATAGTTGAATGTTGTTTCCACGAAATACTTCAAAGTATTGTTTGGACTGTGCATCACCACTTGCCCAATGTGGATAATCTCTGCCGCATTGTTACCAAAACAATGGATACCCAATACTTCTAAAGTATCACGATGGAACAGAATCTTTAGTTCACCGACGGTATCACCGGTAATCTGTGCACGTGCCAGATGACGGAAAGATGCTTGCCCCACTTCATAAGGCACTTTCTCTTCAGTTAACTCTTGCTCGGTCTTACCAATCGAGGAAATCTCAGGAATGGTATAAATACCTGTCGGCACATCACGGATCGGCTTCACATTTTTCTCACCAACCATGTTTGCACCCGCGCAACGGCCTTGGTCATACGCTGCTGACGCCAATGATGGCCAACCAATCACATCACCTGCCGCATAAATATTTTCAGCTTCAGTTTGATATTGATCATTGACCATCAACTGACCACGGCCATTCGGCACTAAGCCCACATTTTCCAAACCTAGACCATCGGTATTCCCTGAGCGGCCATTACACCATAAGATCGCATCTGCCTTGATCTTCTTACCGCTGAGCAAATGCAAGACCACGTGATCATCAAAGGTTTCTAAACGATCTATTTGCTCATTGTGACGAATCAATACACCTTGTTCACGCAAGTGATATGACAATGCATCGGCAATTTCATCATCAAGGTAGCTTAAAAGCTTTTGCTGGGTATTGATCAAATCAACTTTATGATCAAGTCCGATAAAAATAGAAGCGTATTCACAACCAATTACGCCCGCACCATAAATGATGATTTTTTGGATTGAATAATCAAGATCAAGGATCTTGTCCGAATCAAATACGCGCGGATGATTGAAATCTAAACCTTTCGGTTGGTATGGACGACTGCCTGTTGCAATCACGATTTGTTTGCAAATGATGGTGTCTTTAATGCCATCCTGACCGAAAATCAATACGGTGTTTTTATCTTGGATATATGCGCGACCGTGGAAAACTTCGATTTTATTACGGTCATAAAAACGTGTATGCGTATCGACTTGCTGTTGAATGACTTTATGCGCATTGCGGAGTACCTGTTTCATGGTGAATTGTTTCCACTCACCTACTTTTTGAAACATTGGGTCACGCTGATAACGAATAATACTTGAAACCGTTTGACGTAATGCCTTACTTGGAATTGTTCCTACGTGTGCACAGTTACCACCGAGTTGATCACGAACATCAACGATTGCAACACGTTTACCTGCTTTTGCAAGCTTCATTGCCGCGCCTTCGCCAGCTGGGCCAGAACCGAGAATTACTGCATCATATTTAACAATATTCCCACCAACGACCTCTTTCTTACGTGGCATTCAAAGCTCCTTTATTTCTTAACCGTTTTGCTATGTATATGATAACCAATATGCAGCCAGATGATGTATTTCACAACTATATATTTTTATATATTTACATTTTCAAAATGAATACCACTTTTCATGCTTTATTACGGTAAATTTGACTATAATAACGGGATATCTCAAGTCAAAGGCTGTAGAACTTATATGTCTGAACACCGTAAACCTGAACAGGGTATAAAACTTCGTGGCGCGGAAAAAGTCGCGAGAATTCCTGTAAAAGTTATCCCTACGGTTGAAGTACCTCGCAAACCTGACTGGATTCGAGTCAAGATGACAGCTCCAGAAGAAGTTCAGCGTATCAAAACAACCTTGCGCTCGCAAAAACTACATACCGTATGTGAAGAAGCTGCCTGCCCTAACCTGCCTGAATGTTTCGGTGGTGGTACAGCAACCTTTATGATCATGGGTGATATCTGTACTCGTCGCTGTCCGTTCTGTGACGTTGCACATGGTCGTCCAAATGCTCTAGATCCAGATGAACCTCGCCACATGGCAGAAACCATTTCCAATCTAGGTCTAAAATATGCCGTGATTACCTCGGTTGACCGGGATGATTTGCTAGATGGTGGTGCTCAACACTTCGTTGACTGTATCAAAGAAGCTCGTGCATTAAGCCCAAAAACCTTATTGGAAATTTTGGTACCTGACTTCCGTGGTCGTATGGATATTGCCTTACGCATCATGACTGAATGTCCGCCTGATGTGTTCAACCACAACATTGAAACTGTGCCACGTTTATATAAAGCGATGCGTCCAGGTTCTGATTATCAGCACTCTTTAACCTTGTTAAAAATGTTTAAAGAATACTGCCCTGATGTACCAACCAAATGTGGTTTGATGGTTGGTATCGGTGAAACTGAAGAAGAAGTGATTGCATTGCTAGATGATCTTCGTGCACATGATGTTGACTACATTACCATTGGTCAATATCTACAGCCGTCTAAACAACATGCACCGATTGACCGCTTTGTAACGCCAGAAGAGTTTGAGCGTTATGCAGAACATGGCCGTAAACTTGGTTTTAGAAATATCTGGTCTGCACCAATGGTTCGCTCAAGCTACTTTGCTGATCGCCAATACCATGGTGAACCTGTTCCAGCAGTACGTCGTAAAGTTGATCCTGCCAAGAAAATTGCAGTTCAAGCGATTGAAGCTTAGTTTTTCAGTTGGCGATAAAAAACACCACAATTGTGGTGTTTTTTATAATTAAAACAAAAGCTTAAGCAATATGCTTTTGCACTACAATCGAACCGACAGAATAACCCGCACCGAATGAAGAAATCACTGCATACTCACCATCATTGACCTGCTCACCAGTACGATGCATTGCGATAATGACGCCTGCAGATGAGGTATTAGCAAACTCATCCAAAATGATCGGGGCACGTGCTAAGTCAGCCTCTTTACCGACAACCAATTTCAAAATCAGTTCATTCATATTGGCATTGGCTTGGTGTAACCAGAAGCGTTTGATTTGCTCTGCAGTTAATTCCAGCTTTTCCAATTGTGCGGTAATGATTTTCGCAACTAATGGGCATACTTCTTTAAAGACTTTACGACCGTCTTGACGGAATAACTTGTCGTCTACAACCGCATCTTCACTACGGTTTAAGAAACCAAAGTTATTACGGATATTATTTGAGAACTGAGTAAACAAATGGATATCTAGGATTTCATAACCAGATTTAGTTTCAGTTTCTTCAATGATCGATGCCGTCGCAACATCACCAAAAATAAAGTGCGCATCACGAGTACGGTAGTCCAAATGACCCGATGTAATTTCAACATTGAGCAATAACACACGACCAGCGCCACATTTCACAGCGTCATAGGCTTGCTTCAAACCAAACGTTGCAGCAGAACATGCTACGTTCATGTCATAGGCATAGCCTTGAATGCCCAATGCTGACTGGATTTCAATCGCAACTGCTGGGTAGGCACGTTGCATATTTGAACATGCCAAAATTACAACATCGATATCTTCTGCGGTAACACCTGCATTTTCCATCGCTTGCTTAGCAGCAATAACGCCCCACTCCGCTTGAAGTGAAAGTTCATCATTACTTCGCTCTTGCAAACGTGGGCGCAAACGTGTCGGATCAAGAATACCTGATTTTTCGACCACATAGCGGCGTTGAATACCCGATGCTTTCTCGATAAATTCAGGGCTTGAACCGCGAAGGGCTTCAATTTCACCAGCTTCAATTTGCGCTGCGTTATCTTGGTTATACTGTTCTACATAAGCATTTAAACTTTCAACCAATTCTTCATTGGAAATAGATTCGGTTGGATGGAATAAACCTGTACCTGTTATACGGATGCCCATGTAAAACTCCTGTAAAGAATGCTTCTAACTTTCATATTTCTCAGTTTAACCGATTGCTAATCGATCCCATAGTTTTTGTAATCTAGTTGGTGAAATAGGCAGCTTTGTTTTCATCGGTTGAGAAAACAAAGAAATTCTGAATTCTTCCAACATCAAATACAGTTCTTTGATTTTAGGATCATTTTTAAATTTAAAAACTTTGTCCATCCATGGATCGACTTCATCAATTGCAGCAAGGTCTCGTTGTAGATTATTGGGCAAACGATCTAAACGCAATAGCAGCGCTTTCAAATAACGCGGATATTCCTGCCAAATTTCAGCAGGACGACTATATACAAAGTTTGCTAATGACATTAAATCAAGTTGATCTTCAATATCATCTACACTTCGACCAAAAATCGTTTGATCTAAAACCAATAGTTCACGGCGAATCTGCTGCCATTGGGTAAATATTTCAGTTAAATCATTTAATGTCTGTTGACCATTTGCTAAAAATTTCTTTTTAGTTTCGGTCAACAGTTGTTGAAACTCAGCCGCATTTTTAGGTAATTCTTGAATTGAAACTTGCAAAGTTGCATAGACCAGCATTTGTTCAAGCTTGGCACGATCACCCAGTGGTGAATAGGCTAAAGCCAATGGCTTGGAAATTTGCTTTTTCAATTGACGAATTAAATCACCCAATTGCATATGCACCAGACGAATCACCCCTTCACGATGCTGCTTAATTGCTTCATCTTGATCATTAAAGGTTTGAATCACTACACCCGACTCGTCTTTGGCTTCAAGCTCAGCAAATAACTTGGTTGGTACCAGCGCTTGGTATTGCTTGATGACAACGCCTGTTACTTTCTGCGATGCTTCAAACACAAAATTTTCAGGGAAAGTCTGGAACTCACCTTGTTGCTGTTTCACTGGACGATGAGTTTCAACACGACAACGTGCTTTTAACTCGTCCAGATCACGCCCTTGTGCGATCAACTTGCCTTTTTCATCAACGACTTTAATAAACGGTATCAGATACTGATCAATGCGTTCAAAAGAAAAATCTTTTTCCGTAATCTGCTCACCGCGTAAAGCAAACGCCAAGTAACTAAATAAATGCTCGCGCAAATGCACGGCATCAATCCCCTGCATGAGCTTTTTCGCGGTATCAGGTATCGGTACCAAATTGCGACGTTTGTCTTTTGGCAGTGCTTTCAATAAAGCTTCAATTAAATCCTGACGCCACCCTGGAATCCCCCATGACCATTGCTTTTCATCCACTTGTGGTAAAGCCTGCACAGGTATTTTAACTGTCGCCCCATCTTCATCATGGCTTGGATCAAAACGATAGCTGGCAGCCAAACGCAATTGTCCATTATGCAAATAATCTGGGAATTGTTGCGTCGTTGGACGATCATTCATCCATAACGCATCATCATCTACAAATAAATGACGTGGGTTTTCAGCCTCTAACGTGGCACGCCAATCTTCAAAACTGCTGCGACTGGCAATTTCTTCTGAAACCTTCCCTGCATAGAACTGGTAAATGGTTTCTTCATCCACCACCAAGTCACGACGGCGTAATTTATCTTCAACCCGTTCAACTTCTTCAAGTTTGAGCAGGTTATGTTTTAAAAATGGTGGGGTAATACCTAAATTACCTGTCGTTAAGGCATCGCGTAAAAAGATTTCATGCGCAGCAGGTTGGTCTACTTTTTCAAAATTGATTAATCTTTTCGGTTCAATAATCAAACCAAACAGAGAAATCTGCGCATAAGCATTAACAATACCTGCTTTTTTCGACCAATGTGGTTCAAAATAGTGATATTTCAATAAGTCCCGTGCGGCCAATAGAATCCATTCTGGATCAATTTTTGCCAAAGTCCGTAAATACACCTGCGAGGTTTCCACCATCTCAAATGCCATAACCCAAGCGGTATTGGTCTTGTGTAAGGTACTCGCAGGAAAAACTTTGGCCTTCTGCTGGCGCACCGCCATAAAAGTATTACGTTCGTCTGTTTTATTGGCGATAAATGAAAGCAAACCAGTTAACAGCGCACGGTGTAAGTTTTCATAATTGGCTGATTTTTCATTAAAACTGAGTTTTAAACCTTCTGCCAATTCAACCAATTGCTGATGGGTTTGTTTCCATTCACGAAGACGCAACCAACTTAAAAAGTGCTGGCGTGCAAATTGACGACGCTTATTTTCAGTTTGTGTTTCAGGACTGGTTTGCAGCGTATTCCAAAGTTTTAAATAAAATAAAAAGTCTGAGTCTGCTTCTTTAAACAATGCATGTTTTTGATCTGCCTGCATTTGCTTGTCTGCAGGACGTTCACGTGGATCTTGAATAGCCAAAGCACTGACAATAATCAAGGTTTCTTTGAGCACACCAAAATGAGCCCCACCCACCAACATACGCGCCAAACGTGGGTCAATCGGCATACGCGCCATCATTTGACCGACTTTGGTTAAGCTATCTCGACTTCCCCCTTTAGTAAAGGGGGATTGAGGGGGATTATCTATAGATGAATCTCCCTTGCGGAACATCGTTTGTTCCTCACCTCTTTGAGAAAGAGGGGCTTTTTTCTCTGTTAACGCACCCAACTCAACCAAGAGTTTACGTCCGTCATTGACCAAACGGAAATCTGGCGGCTCAATAAAATCAAAATCTTCTAGATTGCCTAAACCTAAGCTTTGCATTTGCAAAATAACAGAAGCCAAGTTGGTTCGCTTAATCTCAGGTTCAGTAAATTCAGGACGACTTAAAAAGTCTTCTTCACTGTATAGACGAATACATACACCAGCAGCAATACGACCACAGCGGCCTTTACGCTGATTGGCTGCAGCTTGTGAAATTGCTTCAATCGGTAAACGCTGTACCCGTGAGCGGTAGTTATAACGCGAAATACGAGCAAAACCACTGTCAATCACATAGCGAATATTCGGAACAGTCAGTGCTGTTTCTGCTACGTTGGTGGCAATAATAATGCGTCGACCTTTACCACCTGGACTAAAGATCTTTTGCTGTTCCGCTAGAGCTAAACGGGCATATAAAGGCAATACCTCAGTATGACGAGGACCATATTTTTGCAGCGTTTCCTGCAATTCACGAATTTCTTGTTCAGTGCTAGCAAAAATTAAAATATCCGCATATTCAGGATGACCTTTTGCTTCAGCATCAGCAAAACACTCTTCTACTGCTTGTACTACAGCACGCGGTAAATTTTCTTCGAAATCATCAAACTCGTCATCATCACTACCGACAATGCTCAGCTCAGAAATCGGGCGATAACGCAGCTCGACAGGAAAGCTACGGCCTTCTACTTCAAAAATAGGCGCATCATAAAAATATTGGCTAAATCGGTTTACGTCCAGAGTCGCTGAAGTCACGATGACTTTTAAATCAGGACGCTTTGGCAAAAGCTGCTTGAGATATCCCATGATGAAGTCAATATTGAGTGAACGTTCATGTGCTTCATCAATAATGATCGTATCGTATTTTGATAAAAAACGGTCATTGGTCAATTCAGCCAACAAAATACCATCGGTCATCAAACGGACGATTGAGTCTTGTGAACCTTGCTCATTAAAACGGATTTTAAAGCCAATTGATTCGCCAAGCTTCTCACCCACCTCTTCAGCAATACGTTGCGAAACACTTCGTGCAGCCAGTCGACGTGGCTGAGTATGACCAATCATCCCAGTGAGTCCACGACCTGCCAGCATCGCGATTTGTGGGAGCTGTGTGGTTTTACCAGAACCCGTTTCACCAGCAACAATAATGACTTGATGCTTTTGAATTGCCGCAATTAAACGATCTGCGTATTGAGTGACAGGCAGGTCTTGATTCAGCTTGATCTTGGGAATACGCGCTAAGCGTTGTTTGACTTTATGGTTAGACTGTTCAAATAGTTTTTCAATTTCTGCTGTTTCTGTTTTTTTATCTTTGCGCAGTCGATTTAAACGGTGACGGTCACGTGCCATAACCAATTGATCTACATTTAAATGACTCTGCACTGAACAGCTTTCCTGAAAAATAAAATAATCGGCTATTTTACGCCTTAAGCCCTTGCTATGCAAAGAAAGCTTTTCATTCTCTTCGCGACAGAATGCAAAACTTAGCTTATTTAGCCCATACCTCTTTTTATTCCCTGATCGTTTTACACAGACATCCGATGTAGAAAATTTAATCGTATATCTTGGTTTTTTATATATTTTTATCTTTTTTCAATTTTACCCTTGAATTTTGCTGACGTAGACTTCATGTTGTTATGCACATTAGTTTTGGATATTTTGTCATTTTTACTTCATCTCTATGCGGTCAAATAAGACAGATATCCTTGGGTGAAAGTCGTTCCAGATTGAGTTATTCAATTTTCCGATTTTAGTCATGTAAAAATACTATTTCCCCAATAACTAAAAATTATTTATTCTTGACCTCGTAAACAAGTAAGGCGTTAGCCTCTCAATAAAACCTCAATCATGGAGACAATGATGAGCTTAATTAATACTGAAGTTAAACCATTTAAAGCAACTGCGTACCACAACGGTCAATTTGTTGACGTATCTGAAGCTGATCTTAAAGGCAAATGGTCTGTTGTATTCTTCTACCCAGCTGACTTCACTTTTGTATGTCCAACTGAGTTAGGCGACCTTGCTGACAACTATGCTGAATTCCAAAAATTAGGCGTTGAAATCTATGGCGTGTCTACTGACACTCACTTCACGCACAAAGCGTGGCACGACACTTCAGAAGTTATTGGTAAAATCCAATATCCATTGATCGGTGACCCAACTTGGACACTTTCTAAAAACTTCGAAGTATTAATCGAAGCTGCTGGTCTTGCTGACCGTGGTACTTTCGTAATCGATCCAGAAGGCAAAATCCAAATCGTTGAAATCAACGCTGGTGGTATCGGTCGTGATGCATCTGAACTTCTTCGTAAAGTTAAAGCTGCTCAATATGTTCACGCTCACCCAGGTGAAGTATGCCCAGCTAAATGGAAAGAAGGCGAAGCTACGCTTGCTCCATCTATCGACTTAGTTGGTAAAATCTAATTATTTAGATTAGACCACTCGGTTTGAAACCACCCTTTTTAGGGTGGTTTTTTTATTGAGAATTTTGATCAATCCAAGCCCTATTTCACACCCAAAATTTATAGCTAATTTTTTACAATTCTTATACTTATAAATTTATAGCCAGCTTCATTTATGAATTGTCAGACGGTTTCAGTTGGAGTACTGTCAAACAATAGAACACCAGAGTTGTTAACCATGTACTAAAAGATCAAATCAAAATGGGGACGAATATATGGAAAAACCAGTTGTTGTAACCTCTTGGAAATATGATGTTTCTTCACGCTATTTAAAAATTTTCTATAGCAATGGCTCAGGTGAGCTTTATCATCCCGTTCCAGAGTTTATCTACAATAATTTACTTCGCACCAACGATAAAACCGCCTTTGTGCATAAATATCTTGAGTTTGATCTGCATTTTAAACGACTCTGTATTTCAGCCTAATCATAAAAAATCAGCCCGATTGGGCTGATTTTCGTTGTATTTAGCTTAAGCTTTAAGCAGCATCTTGCTGTTCAGCATATTTCTCCAACATCTTCTGTTTAGCCTCAGGATAGACATTAATTCTGTCTAAGTTGCCTTTATAGTGTTGCACCACTCGATCATCCATGATTTTTGACCACCACGATGGAATAAATGCAGGCAAAATCATGGCACCATAACCAGCAGGTAATTGTGGCGCATCCTCAAAATGACGCAAAGTTTGGAAGCTTCGGGTCGGGTTAGCATGATGATCTGAATGACGTTGTAATTGATACAAGAACAAATTAGTCACGACATTATTATTGTTCCAGCTATGCTCTGGCAAAGTCCGTTCATATTGGCCATTTTCTTTCTTTGCACGCTTTAAACCATAATGTTCAATATAATTTACTGATTCAAACAAAGTAATCGCATAAGCCGCTTGCGTGACTTGGAACGGGACTGAACGCATACCAAACTTACTAAACATAGCAGCATGATATACAGCTGACATTGCCCAACCATGAATTAACTCATTTTCCTTACAGAAGAAAGGTAGTTTTTTACGTTCTAAACGGTTTTTCTCAATTTCGATCGCAGATTTAAAGCTACCAATCACAGTACGCGGTAAAAACTTCCAAAAGCTTTCGCCAAATTGTGAAGATGCTGGATCTTCAGGTGTTGCAACTCGACGGTGGTGTCCATACGGGTGTTCAATTCGGAAATGGTTATAACCCGATGGTGCTAAAGCCAAATGCGACAAATAATGTTCTAAACGTCCTGTCTTATGGCTGAGTTCATGTGCAGTATTAATGGCAATTCCATTGACCATTCCTACTAAGGTTCCCAATAACACTTGATCTGCAACTGGCGTATCTTTACGACTGGCTAAATAAGCCCCATAAATATTGGTCGCGTATTGTAAAGGAATAAAAAGTTTAACAATTCGAGCGTAATACGGATCAGCTTCTAAATCCGCGATTGCATCTAATGGTGGATTTTCAGTGTCTTCACCAATCAATTTATCCAATGTCGGAATAACGCCATGAATAAATAATGGTCCAAATGAAGCAAAGAATTTTTTCGTTTTTTTAGGACCAAACTGATAGCCCGCCAAGCCCCCCATTGCAATGGTTGGTACAGCCAAACCTAATAGCCATAAATGACGTTTTTTATCCTTAAATGTTGTTGTCGCTTGCTCGACATCTAGTTGACTATGCATATTCATTAGAAACTCCTCAATCAAACACAAAATGTTTTGCTTGAATTGATTGTGTTCCTTCGCCGCTCCTCTATATTATCATTTTAAGACTTGCTATTATCATTTTAAGACTTTACTGAGTTTTTCTTGTGCAAAAGCAACAGATCCCGGTTATTCCATCACGTTATTATTTGCGCCTGATTGAAATTTTAATCAGCACGCATCAATACGATAATGATTTGTTGATGGCTGTGCAGCAAGAACTGGCAAAAACAGAATTATTATCGATTCAGCAAATTGAACAATTCATTGAGATTGGTTTAAGTCTGCCCAATACCCAAGACTTGGCCTTTGAACTGGGTAAAAATATCAAGCTCAGCTCACATAGTCTCGTCGGCTATGCACTCATGACCAGTCCTAATCTGGAACATGCATTAAGATTAATCGCCCAGTACTTTAGACTGATTATGCCAAGCTTTAAGCTCAGCATTCAGTTTCCAACAGGCTCACAAAAGGTTGAACTGCTATTTGAACCAATTTTGCAGATGAATAAGCAATGCTTGGCCTTTCATATTGAAGCGATTGCCGTAGCGTTCTACTACAGCCTATTAGAATTGGCAGGTCAGCAATTACAACGCTACCAAGTCTATTTAAGTGTTCCAGAGCCAAGCTACCAAGAACGTTATTTAGCCTTGGTGAAAGCCAATTTCCATTTTAACTATACTTGGCTTTCTGGTATCCGCGTGGTGATTGATCAGCAGCAATTGGCACTACCCTTACCTTTGGCAGATGCACATAGTTTAAAAATAGTTGAACAACGCTGTCAGGAACAAATTCAGAAAATCTACCATCAAGGTGAAATTGTAGAATGGATCAGCATGATGCTTAGACAAGCGAATCAAGTGCCAACCTTAACTGAATGCGCCAAAGTCTTAAACATTTCCACCAAAACCTTACAACGCTATTTACAGCAACATGGCGTTGAATTTCAAGCTTTAAAGCAGCAGATCAGTACCGAGCGTGCGATTGAGTTATTAGAAAACTCTAGCTTCACCATTACCCATATTGCCTATGAACTCGGTTATTCCAATCCTGCCAATTTCACCCGTGCATTTAATAAAGTGATTGGCTGCAGCCCTCAAGCCTATCGACTACACCATCAAAGTAAAATCAATTCACTTCAACACCACCATACATAAACCTGCACCGATCGGCAGAATGGTGCTCATGTAATCTTCATCATCTTTAATCAGTTCGAGGAATTCCTTCACTTCTGCTGCATGAGAAATCACATTATCAACAATCAAGGTACTTCCCGAAGACTGCAATAAACGCTTTAAGTCTTGCCAGTAGCTCACATAGCTACCACGTTCCGCATCCAGCAGAATCAGATCATAAGGTTCAGTTGCTTGGGCTAGATAATTTGCAGCATCACCCACCCAAAAATTAATAAACGGCTCTAAGCCAAATTCTTCCGCATATTTTCGCGCTTGAGCACTACGAAAAGCATTAATCTCGAGGGTTTTCACCTTAGCATCACCTACGGCTTTTGCTGCTTCAGCCAGCCAAAGTGTCGAATAACCTGTGGAGGTTCCTATCTCGAGAATTTCTTTTGATTGTTGGGTACGGACTAACATACCAAGTAGCTTTGCAGATTCCGCTTCAATATTACGGTAACGTCTTAAACGATCAGACTGGCGAGCATCGTGTTGTTTAAACTCATCATATAAATCAGAAATACGTTGTAAAAATACAGTGCTGGTCATGCCTGATCCTCCAAGTGCGTACATTAAAAGCGCATTGAGCTTAAGTCGTTTGTATCAATTTAAAACGCGGTAGAATTTGACCACCTTCAAGCTGAACAGTTTCGGTAAACATACCTAATGGGCGTACCCACATTGAGTAATCACCATACAAGCATTGATATACCACCAATTCTTCTTCCGTTTCACTATGACGAGCCACGTTAAACACTTGATACAATTGACCTTTATAGTGTTGATAGATACCGCGTTGTAACGCCATATTTCTTACCCTTTATTTATGCCATGAAATGATTGCAGTTATATAACAACTTTGATTGTACTCAAATTTTTACTGAAAGATATGTTCAAAATTTGGCAACAGCATTGAAATTCAAAAAACCGATCAAATTTATAAAAACATACTGTTTTACCTATTCAGTGCTTTTGCGTACTATAGCCTCATTGAATGAATTTAGCTGATTTAAAAGTCTTAGCGTTTGGAGAAATACATGTTAGATCAAAATATTAAAACTCAATTAAAAGCTTACTTAGAACGTTTAGAAAGTCCAATCGAGTTGGTTGCTGCTTTAGATGACTCGGACAAAGCTGCAAAAATCAAAGAACTCGTGACTGAAATTGCTGAACTTTCTGATCAAGTTACGGCGCGTTTTGACGGTTCAAACGCTCGCCGTCCTAGTTTCGGTGTGGCTAAAGCAGGTGAACAACCACGTGTGTTCTTTGCTGGCTTGCCGATGGGACATGAGTTTACTTCTTTGATCTTGGCATTATTACAAGTGTCTGGTTATGCACCTAAAGTATCTGATGAAGTACTCACTCAGATCAAAGGCTTAAACTTAAGCGCGAACTTTGATGTGT
>NZ_VWVZ01000019.1:0-788 GCF_011753255.1 Acinetobacter sp. Tr-809 | reverse complement strand
AATGTGACCGTCACAGGTACCTTAACGGGTATTCCAGTAGATGCAGCGACCACAGTTGTGACCTTGCTGATCAATGGTGTGACGTACACAGCGACAGTTGATCCATTAACAGGCAACTGGACTGCAAGCGTTGCGGGCAGTGACCTGTTGGCCGATGGTGATAAAACCATTGATGCTACAGCGACCTTCACCGATACAGCAGGTAACAGCAGCAATGTGACTGATACGCAAGTGTATACCGTAGATCTCACACCACCGAACCCAGCGGGTGCGGTATTAACGATCGGAACAGTGACTGCGGACAATGTGGTTAATGCAGCAGAGGGTGCAGGCAATGTGACCGTCACAGGTACCTTAACGGGTATTCCAGTAGATGCAGCGACCACAGTTGTGACCTTGCTGATCAATGGTGTGACGTACACAGCGACAGTTGATCCATTAACAGGCAACTGGACGGCAAGCGTTGCGGGCAGTGACCTGTTGGCAGATGGTGATAAAACCATTGATGCCACAGCGACCTTCACCGATACAGCAGGTAACAGCAGCAATGTGACTGATACCCAAGTGTATACCGTAGATCTCACACCACCGAACCCAGCGGGTGCGGTATTAACGATCGGAACAGTGACTGCGGACAATGTGGTTAATGCAGCAGAGGGTGCAGGCAATGTGACCGTCACAGGTACCTTAACGGGTATTCCAGTAGATGCAGCGACCACAGTTGTGACCTTGCTGATCAATGGTGTGACGTACACAGCGACAGTTGATCCATTAACAGGCAACTGGAC
>NZ_VWVZ01000018.1:0-864 GCF_011753255.1 Acinetobacter sp. Tr-809 | reverse complement strand
CAAGCTCAACTGATGCGGTGAATGGTAGCCAATTATTCAACACAGCAAATGATGTGAAGAATGCAATTGGTGGCAATACAACGATTGATGCGACAACTGGTGCAATCACGACAAGTAACATTGGTGGTACAGGTTCGAACACAATTGATGGAGCAATCACAAGCGTTAAAGCAACAGCAGACAAAGGCATCAACTTTGGTGGCACGACAGGCAAGAACAACTATGCCTTGGGAAGTGATATCAACGTTAAAGGCGATAGCAACATCACCAGCACAACAGTTGTAGGCGGAGTTCAACTCGGCTTAGGTGATACGTTGAATGTTAAAGATGCAATCAATGTGGGTAGCGGTGCAACCAAAGTTAAGATTGATGGCACGACCAATACCATTGGCGGCTTAAGCAACAAGACCTGGAACGGCACAGCAGTCTCAGGTCAGGCAGCAACAGAAGATCAATTGGCAGCAGTTGATAGCAAGTTGGGTACGTTAGACGATGCAGCAGTTAAATACGACAATGCAACGACTAAAGACAAGATCACGCTTGCAGGAGTTGGTGGTACCACGATTACTAACGTAAAAGCGGGTGCGGTAAATTCAAGCTCAACTGATGCAGTGAATGGTAGCCAATTATTCAACACAGCAAATGATGTGAAGAATGCAATTGGCGGCAATACAACGATTGATGCGACAACTGGTGCCATCACGACCAATAACATTGGTGGTACAGGTTCGAACACGATTGATGGAGCGATCACAAGCGTTAAAGATGCAGCTACCAAAGCGAAAACGACGGTTACAGCAGGAGATAACGTTGTTGTGACCCCAACAACGAATGCAGATGGTTCAAGCAACTATCAAGTATCGA
>NZ_VWVZ01000017.1:0-879 GCF_011753255.1 Acinetobacter sp. Tr-809 | reverse complement strand
TTAAAGGTTCAGCAGATGGCAGCATCACCAGTACCACGACAGCAGATGGTGTACAGCTAGGCTTAGGCAATACCATTAAAGTTGGTACAGCGAATCCAGTCACTATTGATGGTACAGCAGGTACGATCGGTGGTTTAACGAACAAGACCTGGAACGGCACAGCAGTATCAGGTCAGGCAGCAACAGAAGATCAATTGGCAGCAGTTGATAGCAAGTTGGGTACGTTAGACGATGCAGCAGTTAAATATGACAATGCAACGACTAAAGACAAGATCACGCTTGCAGGTACTGGTGGTACCACGATTACTAACGTAAAAGCGGGTGCGGTAAATTCAAGCTCAACTGATGCGGTGAATGGTAGCCAATTATTCAACACTGCAAACAATGTGAAGAACATTGTAGGTGGTTCAACCACAATTGATGCAACAACTGGTGCAATCACGACAAGTAACATTGGTGGTACAGGTTCGAACACAATTGATGGAGCGATCACAAGCGTTAAAGATGCGGCCACTAAAGCGAAAACAACGGTTACAGCTGGAGATAACGTTGTTGTGACCCCAACGACGAATGCAGATGGTTCAAGCAACTATCAAGTATCGACAGCGAAAGATGTGAACTTCGACAAGGTAACTGTAGGTACAGTTGTTGTAGATAAAACGACAGGTATCAATGCAGGTAATAAAAAGATCACCAATGTGACTGCTGGAGATATCAGCTCAGCAGCATCGACAGATGCGGTGAATGGTGGACAATTATTTACGACCAACCAAAATGTGACGACTGCTCAAAATGCGGCAGATGCAGCACAAGCGACAGCGGACAAAGGCATTAAGTTTGGAAATGGTACAAGCAGTAACCAATTTGCTTTAGGCGATA
>NZ_VWVZ01000016.1:0-1287 GCF_011753255.1 Acinetobacter sp. Tr-809 | reverse complement strand
CCGATGGGACATGAGTTTACTTCTTTGATCTTGGCATTATTACAAGTGTCTGGTTATGCACCTAAAGTATCTGATGAAGTACTCACTCAGATCAAAGGCTTAAACTTAAGCGCGAACTTTGATGTGTTTGTATCGTTGAGCTGCCATAACTGTCCAGATGTGGTTCAAGCACTCAACTTGATTGCGATCAACAACCCAAATACCACAGCAACCATGATTGATGGTGCTTTCTTCCAAGATGAAGTTGAAGAGCGCAAAATCTTGGCCGTGCCTATGGTGTTCCAAGACAACCAGCATATTGGTCAAGGTCGTATGACTTTGGAAGAAATCGTTGCCAAGTTGGATAGCAATTCAGCTGAGAAAGATGCAGCAGCAATCAATGCCAAAGATGCATTTGATGTATTGGTGATTGGTGGTGGCCCTGCGGGTGGTACCGCGGCAATTTATGCAGCACGTAAAGGTATTAAAACCGGTATCGTGGCTGAACGCTTTGGTGGTCAGGTAATGGATACCATGGACATTGAGAACTTCACCACAGTTCAAAAAACCGTGGGTCCTCAATTTGCTCAAGACATGGAAGCACATGTTCGTGAATACGGTGTCGACATCATGAACTTACAACGTGTCAGCAAGATCACAGGTGCAGATCAAACGGCCAATGGTTTGGTTGAAGTGGAACTGGAGAATGGTGCCAAACTTGAATCGAAAACCATCATCCTGTCTACAGGTGCACGTTGGAGAGAAATGAATGTACCGGGTGAAGCTGAATACCGTACCCGTGGTGTAGCGTACTGCCCACACTGTGATGGTCCATTATTCAAAGGCAAACGCGTTGCTGTGATTGGTGGTGGTAACTCGGGTGTCGAAGCAGCGATTGACCTTGCAGGGATTGTAGAGCATGTGACTTTGGTTGAGTTTGATACCAAACTTCGTGCTGACCAAGTGTTGCAAGACAAATTAAATAGCTTGCCGAACACGACAGTGATCTTGAATGCACTCAGTACAGAAGTGGTCGGTGATGGTGCTCAAGTAACGGCATTGAAATACAAAGATCGTGCCACTGATGTAGAGCATAGCGTTGAACTTGCAGGGATCTTTGTACAAATTGGTTTATTACCAAACACGGATTTCTTGAAGAATAGTGCGGTTGAACTCAGCAATCGTGGTGAGATCGTGATTAATGATCGCAATGAAACCAATGTTAAAGGTGTCTTTGCTGCGGGTGACTGTACGACTGTGCCATACAAGCAGATCATTATTGCCACAGGTGAAGGCGCGAAAGCATCA
>NZ_VWVZ01000015.1:0-1418 GCF_011753255.1 Acinetobacter sp. Tr-809 | reverse complement strand
GTCGCGACTGACCCAGCGGGTAACCCATCATTACCGGGCAGTGAAGTGGTAGATAGCTTGCCACCAGATACGACAGGTACGGTATTGAACGTCAATGCAGTGACTGCGGACAACGTGGTTAATGCAGCAGAGGGTGCAGGCAATGTGACCGTCACAGGTACCTTAACGGGTGTTCCAGTAGATGCAGCAACCACAGTTGTGACCTTGCTGATCAATGGTGTGACGTACACAGCGACAGTTGATCCATTAACAGGCAACTGGACGGCAAGCGTTGCGGGCAGTGACCTGTTGGCTGATGGTGATAAAACCATTGATGCGAAAGCGACCTTTACTGATGCGGCAGGCAACAGCAGCAATGTGACTGATACGCAAGTGTATACAGTAGATACCACACCACCAAGCAACAGCACGACGACGGTTACGATCAATCCGATTACGGGCGATGGTGTGGTTGACTCGACAGAAGCAGGTGCGAACCAAAGCATCAGCGGAACTGTTAGCGGTGAATACAGCGTTGGTGATGTGGTGACCGTGAACGTCAATGGTGTGACTTACAACACCACAGTACAAGCGGGTGGCAGCTGGACAGTAACGGTAGCTGGTAGCCAATTGGTACTAGATGCAGACAAAGTGATTAACGTCAGCATTGCAGCGACTGATGCCGCAGGTAACGTGGGTAATGCGACCGCGGATGCGAGCTATACGGTGAACATCACCACACCAGTGGTGGTAGTGAACCCGATTACCAGTGACAACATCATCAATGCAGCAGAAGCAGGTGCACCACAGACTGTGAGCGGTTCAGTGGTGGGCAGCTTCACGGTGGGTGATGCGGTTACGGTCAACGTTAACGGTGTGACTTACAACACCACGGTACAAACCGGTGGTACTTGGAGCGTGACTGTACCAGGCAGTGGCTTGAGTGCAGATGCAGACAGCACCATCAATGTGACCGTGAATGTAACGGGTGTAGGGCCGATCACCACGAACCACAGCTATGTGATTGACGTGACAGCACCGAACCCAGCGGGTGCGGTATTAACGATCGGAACAGTGACTGCAGACAACGTGTTGAATGCGGCAGAGTCAGGTGGCAATGTGACATTGACGGGTACTTTAACCGGTATCCCAGCAGATGCAGCAACCACAGTTGTGACCTTGCTGATCAACAATGTGACGTACACAGCGACAGTTGATCCATTAACAGGCAACTGGACGGCAAGTGTTGCAGGCAGCGACCTGTTGGCAGATGGTGATAAAACCATTGATGCCACAGCAACATTTACAGATACAGCGGGTAACAGCAGCAACATCACCGATACGCAAGTATATACAGTCGATGTAACTGCACCGAATGCACCAGACATCAATCCAATCAATGCAACAGATCCGATTACCGGTACAGCAGAACCTGGTTC
>NZ_VWVZ01000014.1:0-2620 GCF_011753255.1 Acinetobacter sp. Tr-809 | reverse complement strand
AGATTCCAACCCTTATTGGCAATTTGCTGAACTTCATTCAATTGACTGCCATTCACCGCATCGGTTGATGTCGCATTCACATCACCTTTGGCAACATTGGTGATCTTTTGATTGCCCGCACTGATTCCATTCTTGCTGATACTTGGGCTATTTGCGATTGCATTACCACTACCATCTACAAAGCTGAGACCATTGCTATTAATTAATGTGCCAGCTGCGTTGACGCTATTCACTGCCAAGTCTTTGGATAACTCTATGGCAAGCTTACCTTGATCCACCTTCGTAGTGATATTGCTGTCGGCACCAACTACATCCACCGTTTGTCCCAGTTTCTTCTGTACTGAATTACCATCTGCCGCAGTTAAACCAAAGCCACTGTCCGTCAAACCCGTCTGGATTTGTTTTAATTGCTCTTCCGTCGCTGCACGACCTTGAGTCGCAAAGTCCGCACTACTGATATCTTTATTGCTTAGACCTTCAAGTGTGCCTTTGCCTGCATCTAAAGTCAGAGTATTCGCTGTGTTTTTAACAACCACTTTACCTGCTTCAAGCTGCGTTTGGGTCGTTCCATTGTCAATATTCACGCCCGCCTGACTCAACACGGTTTTATTTGTTCCAGTACCCGCAGTGACCGTATCAATATTCAGGTCTCGGCTTAAGCTAAAGTCAATTGTAGTCGTGCCTTTACCATCATTCACCGCAGTCGATTTAAGATTAGTTTCACCTATCGCCAAACCAATATCTACCGTATCTGTTGGCTTCACTTGCGTTGCAGCTAAGTTACTGTCTGATTTTACATTCCAGCCCTTGTTGGCATTCTGTGCAACATCACTGACTGATTTTAACTGTTCCTCAGTCGCCGCCTGTTTATTATTATAAGTTGCGTTCGGGTCCCATGTGGTGTTGGTCAAACCATTGATTCGACCTGTTACACCATTCACTGTTACAGGGTTGCTGCCTGTGCCTGATCCAATCGTAACTTGATTGGCGAGACGGATATCTACATTATTACCTTGGTTGCTGATCACAAGGTTGCTGTCTGCATTGGAGATATCTACAGTGCCGTCAGGTGCAACATTGCTCTTACTTGCCGCATTGTTATTGGTGGTGAGATTCCAACCCTTATTGGCAATTTGCTGGACTTCATTCAACTGGCTGCCATTCACCGCATCGGTTGATGTCGCATTTACATCACCTTTGGCAACATTGGTGATCTTTTGATTGCCCGCACTAATTCCATTCTTGCTAATACTTGGGCTGTTTGCGATCGCATTCCCGCTACCATCCACAAAGCTAAGGCCATTGCTATTGATTAATGTGCCCGCTGCGTTAACGCTGTCGACTTTCAGATCTTTACTTAAACTAAAATCAATCGTGGTGGTACCTTTACCATCATTCACCGCAGTCGATTTAAGATTAGTTTCACCTATCGCCAAACCAATATCTACCGTATCTGTTGGCTTCACTTGCGTTGCAGCTAAGTTACTGTCTGATTTTACATTCCAGCCCTTGTTGGCATTCTGTGCAACATCACTGACTGATTTTAACTGTTCCTCAGTCGCCGCCTGTTTATTATTATAAGTTGCGTTCGGGTCCCATGTGGTGTTGGTCAAACCATTGATTCGACCTGTTACACCATTCACTGTTACAGGGTTGCTGCCTGTGCCTGATCCAATCGTAACTTGATTGGCGAGACGGATATCTACATTATTACCTTGGTTGCTGATCACAAGGTTGCTGTCTGCATTGGAGATATCTACAGTGCCGTCAGGTGCAACATTGCTCTTACTTGCCGCATTGTTATTGGTGGTGAGATTCCAACCCTTATTGGCAATTTGCTGAACTTCATTCAATTGACTGCCATTCACCGCATCGGTTGATGTCGCATTCACATCACCTTTGGCAACATTGGTGATCTTTTGATTGCCCGCACTGATTCCATTCTTGCTGATACTTGGGCTATTTGCGATTGCATTACCACTACCATCTACAAAGCTGAGACCATTGCTATTAATTAATGTGCCAGCTGCGTTGACGCTATTCACTGCCAAGTCTTTGGATAACTCTATGGCAAGCTTACCTTGATCCACCTTCGTAGTGATATTGCTGTCGGCACCAACTACATCCACCGTTTGTCCCAGTTTCTTCTGTACTGAATTACCATCTGCCGCAGTTAAACCAAAGCCACTGTCCGTCAAACCCGTCTGGATTTGTTTTAATTGCTCTTCCGTCGCTGCACGACCTTGAGTCGCAAAGTCCGCACTACTGATATCTTTATTGCTTAGACCTTCAAGTGTGCCTTTGCCTGCATCTAAAGTCAGAGTATTCGCTGTGTTTTTAACAACCACTTTACCTGCTTCAAGCTGCGTTTGGGTCGTTCCATTGTCAATATTCACGCCCGCCTGACTCAACACGGTTTTATTTGTTCCAGTACCCGCAGTGACCGTATCAATATTCAGGTCTCGGCTTAAGCTAAAGTCAATTGTAGTCGTGCCTTTACCATCATTCACCGCAGTCGATTTAAGATTAGTTTCACCTATCGCCAAACCAATATCTACCGTATCTGTTGGCTTCACTTGCGTTGCAGCTAAGTTACTGTCTGATTTTACATTCCAGCCCT
>NZ_VWVZ01000013.1:0-3372 GCF_011753255.1 Acinetobacter sp. Tr-809 | reverse complement strand
CAGCAGATGGTGTACAGCTAGGCTTAGGCAATACCATTAAAGTTGGTACAGCGAATCCAGTCACTATTGATGGTACAGCAGGTACGATCGGTGGTTTAACGAACAAGACCTGGAATGGCACAGCAGTCTCAGGTCAGGCAGCAACAGAAGATCAATTGGCAGCAGTTGATAGCAAGTTGGGTACGTTAGACGATGCAGCAGTTAAATATGACAATGCAACGACTAAAGACAAGATCACGCTTGCAGGAGTTGGTGGTACCACGATTACTAACGTAAAAGCGGGTGCGGTAAATTCAAGCTCAACTGATGCGGTGAATGGTAGCCAATTATTCAACACAGCAAATGATGTGAAGAATGCAATTGGTGGCAATACAACGATTGATGCGACAACTGGTGCAATCACGACAAGTAACATTGGTGGCACAGGATCGAACACGATTGATGGTGCGATCACAAGCGTTAAAGATGCAGCTACCAAAGCGAAAACGACGGTTACAGCTGGAGATAACGTTGTTGTGACCCCAACAACGAATGCAGATGGTTCAAGCAACTACCAAGTATCGACAGCGAAAGATGTGAACTTCGACAAGGTGACTGTAGGAAGTGTAGTTGTTGATAAAACAACGAACACGATCAAAGGTCTGAGCAACACGACCTGGAACGGCACAGCAGTATCAGGTCAGGTAGCAACAGAAGATCAATTGGCAGCAGTTGATAGCAAGTTGGGTACGTTAGACGATGCAGCAGTTAAATACGACAATGCAACGACTAAAGACAAGATCACGCTTGCAGGAGCTGGTGGTACAACCATTACTAACGTAAAAGCGGGTGCGGTAAATTCAAGCTCAACTGATGCGGTGAATGGTAGCCAATTATTCAACACAGCAAATGATGTGAAGAATGCAATTGGTGGCAATACAACGATTGATGCGACAACTGGTGCAATCACGACAAGTAACATTGGTGGCACAGGATCGAACACGATTGATGGTGCGATCACAAGCGTTAAAGATGCAGCTACCAAAGCGAAAACGACGGTTACAGCTGGAGATAACGTTGTTGTGACCCCAACAACGAATGCAGATGGTTCAAGCAACTACCAAGTATCGACAGCGAAAGATGTGAACTTCGACAAGGTGACTGTAGGAAGTGTAGTTGTTGATAAAACAACGAACACGATCAAAGGTCTGAGCAACACGACCTGGAACGGCACAGCAGTATCAGGTCAGGCAGCAACAGAAGATCAATTGGCAGCAGTTGATAGCAAGTTGGGTACGTTAGACGATGCAGCAGTTAAATACGACAATGCAACGACTAAAGACAAGATCACGCTTGCAGGTACTGGTGGTACAACCATTACTAACGTGAAAGCTGGAGATATCAGCTCAGCAGCATCGACAGATGCAGTGAATGGTGGGCAATTATTTACGACCAACCAAAATGTGACGACTGCTCAAAATGCGGCAGATGCAGCACAAGCGACAGCGGACAAAGGCATTAAGTTTGGAAATGGTACAAGCAGTAACCAATTTGCTTTAGGCGATACGCTGAATGTTAAAGGTTCAGCAGATGGCAGCATCACCAGTACCACGACAGCAGATGGTGTACAGCTAGGCTTAGGCAATACCATTAAAGTTGGTACAGCGAATCCAGTCACTATTGATGGTACAGCAGGTACGATTGGTGGTTTAACGAACAAGACATGGAACGGCACAGCAGTATCAGGTCAGGCAGCAACAGAAGATCAATTGGCAGCAGTTGATAGTAAGTTGGGTACGTTAGACGATGCAGCAGTCAAATATGACAATGCAACGACTAAAGACAAGATTACGCTTGCAGGAGCTAGTGGAACAACCATTACCAATGTTAAAGCTGGAGATATCAGTTCAGCAGCATCGACAGATGCAGTGAATGGTGGACAATTATTTACGACCAATCAGAATGTGACGACTGCTCAAAATGCGGCAGATGCAGCACAAGCGACAGCGGACAAAGGCATTAAGTTTGGAAATGGTACAAGCAGTAACCAATTTGCTTTAGGCGATACGTTGAATGTTAAAGGTTCAACAGATGGCAGCATTACCAGTACCACGACAGCAGATGGTGTACAGCTAGGCTTAGGCAATACCATTAAAGTTGGTACAGCGAATCCAGTCACTATTGATGGTACAGCAGGTACGATCGGTGGTTTAAGCAATAAGACATGGAATGGCACAGCGGTATCAGGTCAAGCAGCAACAGAAGATCAATTGGCAGCAGTTGATAGCAAGTTGGGTACGTTAGACGATGCAGCAGTTAAATATGACAATGCAACGACTAAAGACAAAGTGACTTTAGGCGGTGGTGCAGCAGGCACGACTATCACCAATGTGAAAGCTGGTGCAGTGACAGCGGCATCAAAAGATGCGGTGAATGGTAGCCAATTATTCAACACAGCAAATGATGTGAAGAATGCAATTGGTGGCAATACAACGATTGATGCGACAACTGGTGCAATCACGACCAATAACATTGGTGGTACCGGTTCGAACACAATTGATGGAGCGATCACAAGCGTTAAAGCAACAGCAGACAAAGGCATCAACATTGGTGGCACGACAGGCAAGAACAACTATGCCTTGGGTAGTGATATCAATGTAAAAGGTGACAGCAACATCACCAGTACAACAGTTGCAGGCGGTGTACAACTGGGCTTAGGCGATACGTTGAATGTCAAAGATGCAATCAATGTGGGTAGTGGTGCGACAAAGGTTAAGATTGATGGCACAACCAATACGATTGGTGGTTTAAGCAATACCACTTGGAATGGCACAGCAGTATCAGGTCAAGCAGCAACAGAAGATCAATTGGCAGCAGTTGATAGCAAGTTGGGTACGTTAGACGATGCAGCAGTTAAATACGACAATGCAACGACTAAAGACAAGATCACGCTTGCAGGAGCTGGTGGTACAACCATTACTAACGTAAAAGCGGGTGCGGTAAATTCAAGCTCAACTGATGCGGTGAATGGTAGTCAATTATTCAACACAGCAAATGATGTGAAGAATGCAATTGGTGGCAATACAACGATTGATGCGACAACTGGTGCAATCACGACCAATAACATTGGTGGCACAGGTTCGAACACAATTGATGGAGCAATCACAAGCGTTAAAGATGCAGCTACCAAAGCGAAAACGACGGTTACAGCAGGAGATAACGTTGTTGTGACCCCAACAACGAATGCAGATGGTTCAAGCAACTATCAAGTATCGACAGCGAAAGATGTGAACTTCGACAAGGTGACTGTAGGAAGTGTAGTTGTTGATAAAACAACGAACACGATCAAAGGTCTGAGCAACACGACCTGGAACGGCACAGCAGTATCAGGTC
>NZ_VWVZ01000012.1:0-5529 GCF_011753255.1 Acinetobacter sp. Tr-809 | reverse complement strand
ATTTAAAAGCTGGCGATGACTTACTCTCACATGGCAAGTGCCACACTACCATCAGCGCTAAGAGGTTTCACTTCTGAGTTCGGGAAGGGATCAGGTGGTTCACTCTTGCTATTGTCGCCAGCAAACTGTTTTGGTTTTGGGTGGTCTTACGTTTTTTGCCACTTAGTACCGAAAGAGTTATTAACGGATTAGATAATTGAGTCGGTATTGTAACTAGATTTCACACTAAATCAAGTTATGTATTGAATTTATCTTGAATACAACAACTGTTTGGGTGTTGTATAGTCAAGCCTCACGAGCAATTAGTATTGGTCAGCTTCACACGTCACCGTGCTTCCACACCCAACCTATCAACGTCCTAGTCTCGAACGGCTCTTTAGAGGAATAAATTCCTAGGGAAATCTTATCTTGAGGTAGGCTTCCCGCTTAGATGCTTTCAGCGGTTATCCCTTCCGAACATAGCTACCCGGCGATGCGACTGGCGTCACAACCGGTACACCAGAGGTTCGTCCACTCTGGTCCTCTCGTACTAGGAGCAGATCCTCTCAAATTTCCAGCGCCCACGGTAGATAGGGACCGAACTGTCTCACGACGTTCTAAACCCAGCTCGCGTACCTCTTTAAATGGCGAACAGCCATACCCTTGGGACCTGCTTCAGCCCCAGGATGAGATGAGCCGACATCGAGGTGCCAAACACCGCCGTCGATATGAACTCTTGGGCGGTATCAGCCTGTTATCCCCAGAGTACCTTTTATCCGTTGAGCGATGGCCCTTCCATACAGAACCACCGGATCACTAAGACCTACTTTCGTACCTGCTCGACTTGTGGGTCTCGCAGTTAAGCGCGCTTTTGCCTTTATACTCTACGCGTGATTTCCGACCACGCTGAGCGCACCTTCGTACTCCTCCGTTACTCTTTAGGAGGAGACCGCCCCAGTCAAACTACCCACCAGACATGGTCCTCGCCCCGGATTACGGGGCAGAGTTAGAACCTCAACATTACCAGGGTGGTATTTCAAGGACGGCTCC
This sequence comes from Acinetobacter sp. Tr-809, assembly GCF_011753255.1. Classification (NCBI taxonomy): domain Bacteria; kingdom Pseudomonadati; phylum Pseudomonadota; class Gammaproteobacteria; order Moraxellales; family Moraxellaceae; genus Acinetobacter; species Acinetobacter sp. Tr-809. Next base: position 4,500 of record NZ_VWVZ01000012.1, on the reverse strand, counting down.
ATTGGAACTAGCGTTCCAACTTCAAAGCCTCCCACCTATCCTACACAAGTAAGGTCAAAGTTCAATGTCAAGCTGCAGTAAAGGTTCACGGGGTCTTTCCGTCTAGCCGCGGGTACACTGCATCTTCACAGCGATTTCGATTTCACTGAGCCTCTGCTGGAGACAGCGCCGCCATCATTATGCCATTCGTGCAGGTCGGAACTTACCCGACAAGGAATTTCGCTACCTTAGGACCGTTATAGTTACGGCCGCCGTTTACTGGGGCTTCGATCAAGAGCTTCGCTTACGCTAACCCCATCAATTAACCTTCCAGCACCGGGCAGGCATCACACCCTATACGTCCACTTTCGTGTTTGCAGAGTGCTATGTTTTTAATAAACAGTTGCAGCGGCCTGGTTTCTGTGGCTGCCAATAGCTCAGGGAGCAAGTCCCATCACCGTCAGCAGCGTACCTTCTCCCGAAGTTACGGTACCATTTTGCCTAGTTCCTTCAGCAGAGTTCTCTCAAGCGCTTTGGTCTACTCGACCTGACCACCTGTGTCGGTTTCGGGTACGATTCCTGTGTAACTGAAGCTTAGAGACTTTTCCTGGAAGCATGGTATCAGCCACTTCACTGTACAAGTACAGCTTGCTATCAGTTCTCAGCATAGAGTACCCCGGATTTGCCTAAGATACATGCCTACAACCTTCCACCTGGACAACCAACGCCAGGCTGACTTAACCTTCTCCGTCCTCTCATCGCATTACACAGAAGTATTGGAATATTAACCAATTTCCCATCGACTACGCCTCTCGGCCTCGCCTTAGGGGTCGACTCACCCAGCCCCGATTAACGTTGGACTGGAACCCTTGGTCTTTCAGCGAACGGGTTTTTCACCCGTTTTGTCGTTACTCACGTCAGCATTCGCACTTCTGATACCTCCAGCATACTTCTCAATACACCTTCATCGGCTTACAGAACGCTCCCCTACCACTTGACTAATGTCAAATCCGCAGCTTCGGCACATAGTTTTAGCCCCGTTACATCTTCCGCGCAGGCCGACTCGACTAGTGAGCTATTACGCTTTCTTTAAAGGGTGGCTGCTTCTAAGCCAACCTCCTAGCTGTCTATGCCTTCCCACATCGTTTCCCACTTAACTATGATTTTGGGGCCTTAGCTGGCGGTCTGGATTGTTTTCCTCTTGACTACGGACGTTAGCACCCGCAGTCTGTCTCCCGGATAGTACTCATTGGTATTCGGAGTTTGCATCGGTTTGGTAAGTCGGGATGACCCCCTAGCCGAAACAGTGCTCTACCCCCAATGGTATTCGTCCGAGGCGCTACCTAAATAGCTTTCGGGGAGAACCAGCTATCACCAGGCTTGATTAGCCTTTCACCCCTATCCACAAGTCATCCCCTGGCTTTTCAACGACAGTGGGTTCGGTCCTCCAGTTAGTGTTACCCAACCTTCAACCTGCTCATGGATAGATCGCCTGGTTTCGGGTCTATACCCAGCAACTAAACGCCCTATTAAGACTCGATTTCTCTACGGCTCCCCTATTCGGTTAACCTTGCTACTGAATATAAGTCGCTGACCCATTATACAAAAGGTACGCAGTCACCGAACAAGTCGGCTCCCACTGCTTGTATGCATGCGGTTTCAGGATCTATTTCACTCCCCTCACAGGGGTTCTTTTCGCCTTTCCCTCACGGTACTGGTTCACTATCGGTCAGTCAGGAGTATTTAGCCTTGGAGGATGGTCCCCCCATATTCAGACAAGGTTTCACGTGCCTCGCCCTACTCGTCATCATTGTGTGTGCCCTTTCGTGTACGGGAATATCACCCTCTACGTTCGCACTTCCCAGAGCGTTCCACTAGAACACACACAACTTAATGGGCTGCTCCCCGTTCGCTCGCCGCTACTAAGGGAATCTCAATTGATTTCTTTTCCTAAGGGTACTGAGATGTTTCACTTCCCCTCGTTCGCTTCATAAGCCTATGTATTCAGCTTATGATACCCGCCTTATAGCGGGTGGGTTCCCCCATTCAGAAATCTCCGGATCAAAGGATATTTGCCGCCTCCCCGGAGCTTTTCGCAGGCTATCACGTCTTTCATCGCCTCTGACTGCCAAGGCATCCACCACATGCACTTAATTACTTGACTATACAACCCCAAACAGTCGTTAACACATACAAGTGAGTGTTATCGTTGCAAACTTAATTGCTACTGATTTGTTGTCTGTGAACTTAATCACCATACAGCTTCAATCTAAATTCATATACCAAAACGCTTGATTCAGTGTTTTTGCTAGTTCTCAATATGTTTAAATCAATCAAATAAATTCGATCAATCTAAATTCTTGAGTGAACAATTTATTTCAGACTCAATTTTCTAATCTGTTAATGATTAACTACCACCTCGTCGGTGAGTAGTAAACTGTGATAAATCACAGAAGTTAATAAACCAAGATCTTTCGATCTTCTTATTTATTAATTTCTATAAGCTATCTTGGAATTTAACTTTCGTTTTCTACATTACTTCGTAATGTATGGTGGAGACTAGGAGAGTCGAACTCCTGACCTCCTGCGTGCAAAGCAGGCGCTCTACCAACTAAGCTAAGTCCCCAGCTTATCATTTAATGAACGACATATCTTTCAATCTAAGCTACTGCAATCAGATTTGGTGGGTCTGACAAGACTTGAACTTGTGACCCCACGCTTATCAAGCGTGTGCTCTAACCAACTGAGCTACAGACCCTCAGATACATCTTCGAAGAACAACTTGTTGTGGATTCTTACCGATCGTCAATCTTTCGTTAAGGAGGTGATCCAGCCGCAGGTTCCCCTACGGCTACCTTGTTACGACTTCACCCCAGTCATCGGCCACACCGTGGTAAGCGTCCTCCTTACGGTTAGACTACCTACTTCTGGTGCAACAAACTCCCATGGTGTGACGGGCGGTGTGTACAAGGCCCGGGAACGTATTCACCGCGGCATTCTGATCCGCGATTACTAGCGATTCCGACTTCATGGAGTCGAGTTGCAGACTCCAATCCGGACTACGATCGGCTTTTTGAGATTAGCATCCTATCGCTAGGTAGCAACCCTTTGTACCGACCATTGTAGCACGTGTGTAGCCCTGGTCGTAAGGGCCATGATGACTTGACGTCGTCCCCGCCTTCCTCCAGTTTGTCACTGGCAGTATCCTTAAAGTTCCCGGCTTAACCCGCTGGCAAATAAGGAAAAGGGTTGCGCTCGTTGCGGGACTTAACCCAACATCTCACGACACGAGCTGACGACAGCCATGCAGCACCTGTATGTAAGTTCCCGAAGGCACCAATCCATCTCTGGAAAGTTCTTACTATGTCAAGACCAGGTAAGGTTCTTCGCGTTGCATCGAATTAAACCACATGCTCCACCGCTTGTGCGGGCCCCCGTCAATTCATTTGAGTTTTAGTCTTGCGACCGTACTCCCCAGGCGGTCTACTTATCGCGTTAGCTGCGCCACTAAAGCCTCAAAGGCCCCAACGGCTAGTAGACATCGTTTACGGCATGGACTACCAGGGTATCTAATCCTGTTTGCTCCCCATGCTTTCGTACCTCAGCGTCAGTATTAGGCCAGATGGCTGCCTTCGCCATCGGTATTCCTCCAGATCTCTACGCATTTCACCGCTACACCTGGAATTCTACCATCCTCTCCCATACTCTAGCTTCCCAGTATCGAATGCAATTCCCAAGTTAAGCTCGGGGATTTCACATCCGACTTAAAAAGCCGCCTACGCACGCTTTACGCCCAGTAAATCCGATTAACGCTCGCACCCTCTGTATTACCGCGGCTGCTGGCACAGAGTTAGCCGGTGCTTATTCTGCGAGTAACGTCCACTCATCCTAGGTATTAACTAGAAGAGCCTCCTCCTCGCTTAAAGTGCTTTACAACCAAAAGGCCTTCTTCACACACGCGGCATGGCTGGATCAGGCTTCCGCCCATTGTCCAATATTCCCCACTGCTGCCTCCCGTAGGAGTCTGGGCCGTGTCTCAGTCCCAGTGTGGCGGATCATCCTCTCAGACCCGCTACAGATCGTCGCCTTGGTAGGCCTTTACCCCACCAACTAGCTAATCCGACTTAGGCTCATCATTTAGCGCAAGGTCCGAAGATCCCCTGCTTTCTCCCGTAGGACGTATGCGGTATTAGCATTCCTTTCGGAATGTTGTCCCCCACTAAATGGCAGATTCCTAAGCATTACTCACCCGTCCGCCGCTAGGTTAGGTAGCAAGCTACCCTTCCCCGCTCGACTTGCATGTGTTAAGCCTGCCGCCAGCGTTCAATCTGAGCCATGATCAAACTCTTCAGTTTAAAATCATTAGTAGCTTATGGCTACAAATCTTGGCTCATCAATTTTCTGACTAAAAATTCGCTCAAATAAACTTCGAGAAATTTTTACCATTCAATCAATGAAATATTTTCGATCGATCAATCAGTAAAAATCCACACAAGTTGTTCTTCTATTCTCTTAATGATC
>NZ_VWVZ01000011.1:0-59683 GCF_011753255.1 Acinetobacter sp. Tr-809 | reverse complement strand
AGTCAACAGGTAATTTAGATATTTAGCAAACTTATCAATCAAACCAAGAATCTAACCTTTCTAGCCAAATCCTTGTTTCTCAACAAGTTTTTATCTGCATCACCGCCGATGGATGTGCATTCTACAGCATTTCAGGGCAGACACAACCCCATTTCTTATTATTTTCTTTTGCATGTTTCTTTTTTCTACAAAATCAGTGTTTTCGTTGTTTTTATCAGCTATTTACGTATAAAAAGCAGACTCATGGCCTGCTTTTTATTATTTTCATTTCGATTTAGTCAGTGAAAGTTACTCGTGCAATGGCTTTTTTACCCGATTGGATGATTAAAGTAACATTCTCTTTTACAGAGAAGCTCATATCAACCACATTCCAGTCAACTTTTACTGCACCACGACCTACGGCGTCTTTTGCTGCCGCTGCATTTGGGTTTAAGCCCGCCACTCGAAGAATAGTTGCAATAAATAACTCACCACCAAACTCACCGCGAGAAATGGTTACTTCTGGTGTATCTTCTGGCACTTCGCCTTCTGTTACACGGTTACCTGCACTCTTATGCGCATTTTCAGCTGCTTCTGCATCATGGAAACGTTCAACCAACTCAAGCGCCAAGATACGTTTGATCTCTTGTGGGTTACGACCTGCGGCCATTTCATCCAGCAAAACTTTGATTTCATCAAGTGACTTAAAGCTCAGTAGATCAAAGTAACGTTCAATCAAGCTATCAGGCATCGACAGGATTTTTTGATACATTGCGCCTGGAGTATCAAATACACCAATATAGTTGCCTAAAGATTTAGACATCTTATTCACGCCATCTAAACCTTCAAGAATCGGCACAGTAATGCAGACTTGAGACTCTTGACCATAACGACCTTGTAAAGTACGGCCCATCAATAAGTTAAAGGTCTGATCTGTACCACCTAACTCGACATCTGCCTCAAGTGCAATCGAATCATAGCCTTGTACCAAAGGATACAGAAACTCATGAATCGCAATCGGTTGATGATTGTTATAACGCTTAGTAAAGTCATCACGTTCTAACATACGTGATACGGTTTGCTGGCTTGCCAATTGAATCAGATCAGCCGCAGATTTTTGATTAAACCATTCTGAGTTAAAACGAACTTTGGTTTTATTTGGATCTAAGATTTTAAAAACTTGTTCTTGATAGGTTTTTGCGTTGGCAATTACTTGCTCTTGTGACAACGGCGGACGTGTTGCGCTTTTACCTGTTGGGTCACCAATCATAGCGGTATAGTCACCAATCAAGAAAGTGACTTCATGTCCCAAATCTTGGAAGGTTTTTAATTTATTAATTAGAACCGTATGTCCTAAGTGTAAATCAGGAGCCGTTGGGTCAAAGCCTGCTTTTACACGGAGTGGACGATTCTCTTTCAGTTTTTTCAATAAATCTTCTTCAGAGATAATCTCGTGCGTGCCTCGTTGAATGAGAGCAAGCTGTTCTTCGGCTGGCAAGAAATTTGACATCACAAAACCTAAACACATCAGTTATTCAATTTGTGCGATATACTAACATTTTTTCAGCATCTTGCAGGATAAGTTGTATATGAGCGCGATCTATATTGGTGTAATGACAGGCACGAGCATGGATGGTGTTGATATTGTTGCAACTTCATTCGACCCTTTAACGCTGCATGCCACACTAACAGTACCTTTTGAGCCTGAATTACGTGATGAATTGATGGCGTTGACCCTGCCAGATGACAATGAAATTGATCGTATGGGCAAAGCCGATGTCGCTTTGGCGCAAATGATTGGGCATGGCATCAATCAACTGATTGAACAAAATAATTTAGATCGAACTCAAATTAAAGCCATCGGTTCACATGGACAAACTATTCGTCATCGCCCTGAACATGGCTTCACTTTACAAATTGGTGATCCCAATATCATCACAGAAATCACACAACTGCCTGTGGTCTCGGATTTCCGTCGTCGTGACATGGCCGCAGGTGGTCAAGGTGCACCTTTAGTGCCTGCTTTCCATCAAGCACTGTTTCAACATGACAGCATTCACCGCGTGATTTTAAATTTAGGTGGCATTGCCAATGTCAGTATGCTACCTGCAAATAATTTAGACGGCGTATATGGTTTTGATACCGGCCCTGCCAATATCTTGATGGATGCGTGGTGTCATCGCCACACAGGACATCCTTATGATGAGAATGGCGATTGGGCAGCATATGGCAATCCAATTCGTTCTTTATTGGATCGTTTGCAGAATCATGAATTTTTCGCTAAAGAGCCACCGAAGAGCACAGGTCGTGAAGACTTTAATTTAGAATGGCTCGATGAGCAGCTCAGCGATTGGCGCAATGATCTGGAATATGATGAACTGGAAGATACGCCAGAAAATATTCAATCCACGTTGATGAAGCTCACCACACGCGCCATCAAAAAAGCGATTTACCGTAGCAAAGAAACTATGCCGACTGGTGAAATCTATGTTTGTGGTGGGGGTGCCTATAATTCACATTTACTTGAGCAACTCCGTTGGCGCTTACGTAAGCATAATTGGTCGGTACAAACCACGGATGCACTTGATTTAGCTCCAACATGGGTAGAAGCGACCGCTTTTGCGTGGTTAGCCATGCGTTTTGTACAGCAACTCAGTGGCAACTTACCTGCGGTGACTGGTGCAGCTGGAGATCGTATTCTCGGCACCATCACCATGGTATAAAGCACGCAAAACAAAAAAGCTTCTCAATTGGAGAAGCTTTTTTTACATCAAAAATCGATTAAATCGAAAAAGATGATCCACAGCCACAAGTTGTGGTCGCATTCGGGTTTTGGATCACAAAACGTGAGCCTTCCAGTCCTTCAAGATAGTCTACAACTGAACCTACGAGATATTGATAACTGAGCGAGTCAACCAAGACTTTCACATCACCATTGCTGAATTCAGCATCATCTTCATTGACACTTTCAGCGAAGTTAAAGCCGTAAGAAAATCCTGAACAACCACCACCCGTTACATAAACACGTAACATAAGATCGTTATTGCCTTCACTTTCGCGTAGTTGGCGAACTTTTTTGGCAGCATTATCTGACAATTCTAGAGCTTGGGCGTTCATGATGGACTTTCCTCAACTTCACTTCGTCTTTAATAAATAAAAGACCCGATATTCAGTATAGCATACTCAATATCGGGTCTGTATTTGAAGTTTAAAGTGTGGTTAAAGACTTTTTATACGATTATTTGTAGTTCTCGTCTTGTAAGCCACATTCAAAATTCTTCGCGTCTTCACGGCAACGGAATTGCCATAACAATTTCATCATGCGCTTGTCATAGATTCCTTTAGCGGTCAGATTAATGCGTGCTTCACGCATTAACTTTTGGTAGCCAGGTTTATCCGCAGCTGGCACTTCCATCCAGTATTTTTGTGGAATATCGGCTTTCATTTTCCCCAAAATACCAAAGGCACGTGGTAACTGTGCTTTTACCCATTCTCGTGATTTTTGACCAAAACCAGCTGGAAATTTATCAGGATGGATAATTAAATTACCCGTGACTTGCAGAATTGGATAATTGACAATTGCCCCTTTGGTTCCCAAACCTTTATGTAGTTCTAAAGGCTTAAATGCTGCAGCTGGTGCACCAATAATATCGACCTGACCATTATTGAACTTAGCGCCAAAGTTCGTAATATCTGAGCTTACCGCTTGTGCACCAACTTGTGATGCCATAATTTTTTGTGCTTCATCGTAATCTAAAACAGCGATTTTCTTACCTGCAGCTTTGGCCACCGTATTAATATTACGGTCATTCACAAGTAAGTAAGCATCCCCCACTGGTATTACACCTACGACTTCATACTTGCCATTGACCATCGCTTTGGCAAAAGCTGGACTGGCTAAGCCCTGCATAACTTTCACAGCAAGCTTGAGATCAGTAATTGCACCAATCGCATCTAACGAGCCGGTAAATTGATTAAACTGACGACCACGCATTCCCGTGATACTCACACCATCACATTTTCCTGCTTTAAAATCTTCTGCAATCACCGCTTCATTCGTTCCAACTTTAAGCTCAATATCAGCACCCCAAGTTTTTGCAGCAAGCTGATAATCCTTCATCAATGCATAGACATCGCCACTTTTACCCACGATATCGAATACACAAATTGTCTGTTTTGCCTGAGCACCTGCAGATACGGCTGCAACCCCTGTGGCAAGTAATAGTGTTTTAAACCATTGCATTTTATTCTTCCTTTGCATCTATGCTGATTGTTGTTAAATCCCAATCAAAATCAAAAGACTGGCACATATCTTGTGATACGGATTAACCAATAAATATATGTTTTTATACAGCCATGTTTAATCATCCTGATTCAAACATATTTTTAAATCTCACGATTTCATTTAATTTTTTATATCTTTGTATGATTACGGTCTTTGCAAATCAAGACAATGGCTGAAATGACATCTTATAAAAAACAAAAAGCCTAGATTAATCTAGGCTTTAAGTCTTGGTTATGGCGATTATGGATTATTCACCTGGTAATGCACATTCAAAGTTCGCTTTATCTACTGAACAGCGCGCTTTCTTCAATACAGACATCATACTTGCATCGTAAATACCACGTTTGGTTAAGTCTAGACGACCGTCACGCAATAACTTTTGGTATTTCAAGTTATCTTCAGCACTTAAATTCATTTTGTACTTCGCTGGAATCTCAGCTTCATAACGCTTGATCATAGCGAATGCTTTTGGAAGTTGCTTCACAAAGTAATCACGAGATTTTTGACCAAAGCCAGCTGGGAATTTCTCTGGACGAAGAACAAGATCCGCAGTCACTTGTAGTACAGGGAAGTTAAACATTGCACCATTTGAACCTAAGCCTTTGCTTAACTCTAATGGTTTGTAAGCATACGCAGGCGCACCCACCATATCTACTTGGCCGTTATTAAATTTAGCAGCAAAGTTAGAAATATCAGAAAGTACCGCTTGCGCGCCTACACGTTGAACCATGATTTTTTGCGCATCGTCATAACCCAATACAGCGAATTTTTTACCCGCTGCTTTTTCAATTGAGTTAATGCTCTTGTCACGTACAAAAATGTAAGCAGCACCTAATGGTGCAATACCACCGATTTCATACTTGTTACCACCCAAATTGGTGGTCATTTTCGCTGCATTACGAGCATCCAATACATAAGTAATTGCACGTTGTGCAACTTCATTGCTTGGTGCACCGCCCAATGAATCGACTGAACCTGCAAATTTGTTATATGGACGAGCACGCATTGCTGTCATCGCAACAGCCGCACATTTACCCGCTTTGAAGTTATTGTCTGCAACCTGTTCATCCGTGATTGCAAGTAGGTTGACATCAGCGCCCCAGCCTTTCGCTGCGAGTGCCCAGTCTTGCATCATTTTGTATGATTCACCTGACTTTCCTAATAAGTCGAATACACACACATCTATTGCTGCTTGAGTAGAAGCAGATACACCAAAGATCGAAGTTGCTGCAAGAGCAAGTGCAATTTTTTTCATATTTTTCATCCTTTCACAAACTTTATGTTTGTCTCCTTGTTCGAAGCAAATATTAATCATGTTTTTTGAAAAAAAATAGAGCTTATACTCTATTTTTATGACTAGATTGTTTACTTTTTACCCTCTTTTATCTATTTCTATTATTTTCATAGGCAATTTTGTTATATATACCTAATTTTATGTATAGATTTAGATCTACGCAGTTATTCTCCTTTTTTATTCACCACTCAAAGTACACTCAAAGTTGGTCCGTTCAACCGTACAACGGGCACGCTTCAGCACATTCATCATACTCGCATCGTACACGCCTTGCTTGGTTAAATTCATACGCCCATCCCGTAACATTTTCTGGTAACGAGTTTTATCTTCATTGGTCAAAGTAATCTTTTTGGCATTCATGCCTGCTTCTAAACGTTGCACCATGGCAAAGTTGCTCGGCAGTTTATTCACAAACCATTGACGTGACTGAGTACCAAAACCATTTGGAAATTGTGTAGGGCGAATAATTAAGTCACCCGTGATATTCACCACTGGGAAATTAAACAATGCACCATTGACCAGACCTTTACTGATTTCTAAAGGTTTATACGCATAAGCAGGTGCGGCAATCACATCCACTTGCCCACTATTAAATTTTTTCACAAAATCAGAAATATCCGAGGGCACAGCGACCAGATCGATACTTTCAACAATGGCCTTTTGCGCTTGATCATAATGCAGATAGGCAAATTTTTTGCCTTTGGCTTTTTCAATGGTGTCGATCTTTTTGTCTCGAACGAAAATATAAGCCAGCCCAACTTGGATAATTCCTGCAACTTCAAATTTATCACCATTCACCGTTGCAGTTAAACGATGCTGATTACGTTTATCTAGCACGTAGGTAATCGCCTTTTGCGCAATCGCATTACTGGTGACTGCTCCAACGGCATCAACCGAGCCTGCAAATTTATTATATTTACGCGCTCGCATCGAGGTCATATAGACCCCATCACATTTACCTGCATCAAAATCTTTTTCTGCTTTTTCTTCATCTTGATAAGGAATAAGCTCAACATCCCCCTGCCAAGTTTTAGAAGCCAGCTTCCATTCTTCAATCAGTTTATAAGACTCCCCAGCCTTACCCAATAAATCAAAAACACAAATTTGTTGTTTTGCCTGTACAGGAGTGGTCATGACAAATAGAGCTGCAGTGCTCAATGCCCAAAGTCCTTTTTTCATCTTGTTTTCCCTTTATTGCTTTATTGCACAATTTTCCATCAGCGCTCACCCAATATAGTCAGATTTCGACCAAAAGAATAGCGCTTTTATATACATGCGTCGGGTTTCCATCAGTTTTAACAATCTCGATCACAGTATTCACAACTAAGACCTAGACCGACTAATTAAAAGAAGAATAAACCCGCCCACTATTCCCCACCTAAGGTGCATTCAAAATTGGTGCGATCTACAGTACAGCGGGCACGTTTAAGCACACTCATCATACTGGCATCGTAAATACCGCGTTTGGTCAATCCCATTCGCGCTTCACGCAAGATTTGCTGATAACGGGTTTTATCTTCAGTACTCAGATTCATTTTGTATTTGGCTGGTAATTCTGATTCAAGACGTTGGATCAGAGCAAAATTGGTATTGAGACGACCTAAAAACCATGCTCGGGAGCTTTGCCCAAAATTACTGGAGAATTTTTCAGGACGAATGATTAAATCCATGGTCATATTCACCGCAGGGAAAGTAATAATCGCCCCATCATTACCCAATCCTTTATGCAGTTCTAAGGGCTTATAAGCATAGGCAGGCGCAGCCATAATATCGGCCTGACCATTGTTAAACTTTTTGGCAATGTCAGATACATCAGACAGTACTGCTTGCCCGCCCAAGCTTTTAACTACAATTTTTTGTGCTTCATCATAGCCAAGAACCGCAAATTTTTTTCCTTTGATTTGCTCAATGGTATTCATTTTCTTGTCTTTGACAAAAATATAAGCCAGCCCGATTTGTGAAATGCCTGCGACCTCATAGCTTTCATTATCAACCGTGCTAATCAAACGGCGTTGATTGCGTTTGTCTAAAGCAAAACTAATTGCTTTTTGGGCAATGGCATAACTTGGAACAGCGCCAATCGCATCAATGGAGCCTGCAAACTTGTTATAACGGCGTGCACGCATTGAGGTCATATAGACCCCATCACATCTGCCTTGCTCAAAATCATTTTCAGCCAGTGCTTCGTTTTGATAACTCACCAAAAATATATCACCGCGCCATGCTTTGGCAGCTAATGCCCACTCCTCCATGGCCTTATAGGCTTCACCCGATTTACCTAATAGATCAAAAACACAAATCTTGGTCGCTGCATGTGTTTCTGTATAGCTCCACAAAACCAGCATTGCCCCCAATGCAAGAATTCCCTTCTTCATCCTTAAATCCTATGACTCTACTTTTAATCTTGTTGCTTATTTTTTCATATTATTTAAATAATAATCTGATTCGCATCACAAAAATAGAGCTTTTACTCTATTTATTCATTAGTTGATTAACTCAATTCGAATAACTTGATCTTAAATATAAAAATTTGCATTCATGGGCGATCACCTTAAAATGCAGCTATCTATTTGCTACTTTGCATGCTCATGATCCAATTTGACCAAGTTTCATTACGCCGTGGTGGGCGAGTTCTATTCCAAAAAGCATCAATGCAGCTTCATCCAGGCTGGAAAATTGGTCTTACTGGGGTGAATGGTGCAGGTAAATCGACCCTATTCGCTGCATTTTTAGGAGACTTGGTTGCAGATGAAGGTAATCTGACGCGCCCTGCGGTGTGGACTGTGGCGCATATGGCGCAAGAAATTAAAGCCTTGGAAATGCCAGCGATTGATTTTGTGCTGTCAGGCGATGAAGAATATTGGGATATTCAAGAAAAATTAGCGCATCCAGATCAACTCAGTAATGATGACTTGGCCCGACTGCATGGTCGTTTTGACGAGATTCATGGCTATGCGGCACCAGCCAAAGCAGCACAATTGATGGCAGGTCTCGGCTTTCTCGATCATCAATTAAAATTAAATGTCGCGAGCTTCTCAGGCGGTTGGCGGATGCGTTTAAACTTGGCACGTACTTTGATGAGTCGTTCAGACCTGTTGTTACTGGATGAGCCAACCAACCACTTGGACTTAGATGCAATCCTGTGGTTAGAAGACTGGCTCAAAGCTTATGAAGGCACACTGGTGCTGATTTCACATGACCGTGATTTTCTTGATGCCATTACCGATCATATTCTACATATTGAAAATCAAGAACTGACCTTATATACAGGTAATTATTCCACTTTTGAAACCACTCGTAGTGAACGCTTAGCGCAACAACAGCAAGCGTTTGAAAAGCAGCAAGAAACGCGTGCCCATCTGCAAAAGTTTATTGACCGCTTTAAAGCCAAGGCCACCAAAGCCCGCCAAGCACAAAGTCGAATTAAACAGTTAGAGCGCATGCAGCAACTCGCACCAGCACATATCGATACACCATTTACCTTTAGTTTCCGTGAACCTACTAAGATGAGTTCACCGCTGCTGAGTCTGGATGCTGCTACGATTGGTTACGGCGATAAAATCATTGCTGAAAAAATTCGTCTGCAAATCACGCCAAGCTCACGTATTGGTTTACTCGGGATGAACGGTGCGGGTAAATCAACCTTAATCAAAACCCTTGTTGGTGATTTACCGCTACTTGCAGGGGAACGTAAGGCCTCTGAACTGCTCAATATTGGTTATTTTGCCCAGCATCAAATGGATGCGTTGGATGCCAATGCCAGCCCAATGCTGCAATTGGCACGTATTGCCGACAAACACATCAGTGAAGCTGCTTTACGCGCCTTTTTAGGTAGTTTTGGCTTTAGTGGCGAACGTATGGACACCCCATGTGAGAGCTTCTCTGGTGGTGAACGTGCACGTCTTGCTTTGGCACTCATCGTATGGCAGCGTCCAAACGTATTAATTCTAGATGAACCAACCAACCATTTAGACTTGGATATGCGCCTTGCACTAACCATGGCACTGCAAGACTTTGACGGTGCGGTGGTCTTGGTTTCCCATGAACGTCAATTGATTGCCAGTGTCTGTGATGATCTGCTGTTGGTTCATGCAGGGAAATGCACTGAATTTGAGGGTGACTTACAAGACTACGCCAAGTGGTTACGTGAAGCGCGCCAGCAACAGATCAATGCACAGAATGCATCACAGCAACAAAGTACAACGACCCAATCCCCTGCCGCAAAAGTAGATAAGGAAGCTCAGCGTAAAGAAGCGGCCCGTCGCCGTGAAATAACCCGTCCAATTCGCAAAAATATCGAAAAAATCGAAGCTCAAATTGAAAAAGTTCAGCCACGTTTAGCCGATATTGAAAATGCCTTAGCGGATAGCGGCCTGTATGAGGCGAATCGTAAAGATGATTTGATCAAACTAATAAATGAACAAAATGAGCTCAAAGCGAAATTGGAACAGCATGAAGAGCAACTATTAGAGCTAATGATGCAATTGGAGGAGTTGGAAAGCTCTTTTGCAGATTAACTTGAATATTAATCCATACACGTCGTGATTTAGCGTGTATGGATTCATCTTACTGGGTTATTTATTTAATTTTCTTGTCCTAAAAAATGCTCAGATACTTAAAAACACAATGAATATCATTAAAAGTGTCATGAATTTGTCGAGAATTTAAGATAAGGTAAAAATTAGAATTTTCTCAGAAAATTGAGCTTTAGCCTCAGGCTCGATATACTCAGCCCCCATTGTTGTAAATTTATAAGTGACCAATGAATCCTGAGGGTTAAATTCATTTCACATTTTTTGTACTTTAATTTGGTGAGTACTCTATTTTGGATCATACAAACTGAATGAATTCTTTAGATTTTATTTTTAATTTTGAACATATTCTGCCGGTCTTGGTTCAAGAGTACGGCTTATGGATCTATGCCATCCTTTTTCTGATTATTTTTTCAGAAACCGCTTTTGTTTTTATGTTCTTCTTACCTGGTGACAGTCTGTTACTCACCGTTGGTGCATTATGCTCTGTGGTTGAAATCATGCATCTTGGTTATATGATCAGCTTACTGTTCTTTGCAGCAGCATTGGGCTATATGGTGAACTACCATATTGGTCGTCATTTTGGTGATCGTATTTTTAATATGAAATCACGCTTTATTAAGCAAGAATATCTACAAAAGACCAATGTATTCTTTCTGAAACATGGCGGAAAAACCATTCTACTCGCCCGTTTTATTCCTTTTGCACGTTCATTTGCACCCTTGGCCGCGGGCTCAAGCAATATGAATTATAGCCATTTCGTTGTTTATAACATCTTGGGGGCTTTATTGTGGATCAGTGTACTGGTGACTGCTGGCTATTTATTTGGTCATGCATTAATTCAAGTGAGTGACTTTGTAGAAAGCTAACTCTCAGACTATATTGTTTGTTCTTATTCAGCAGGAAATATCTCTTTCCTGCTTTTTTTAATCAATTTATTCCCTACTAAGTTTCACGTGGAACGTAAAAAACAATAGTAAATAGTAATGAAAATAATTATCAATAAAAATAGAATCACTGCATAAAAAATCTAATCTCAGGGACCAATGTACAAAACGGCATTGGAAGTTAGTTATGAAGCAAACCATATCTTCAGTTAAAAAAACCAATTCCCGTTGGTTCCGTATTAATTTATGGATTCACCGTTGGGTGAGTTTGGTGATCGCGATCCCTTTTGCGATTTTATCCATTACAGGGGTGATTCTGATCTTCCATGAAGAAATAGATCATGCCCTTGGTGTCGAACCTACAGCCCTACATTCTTCTTTACAACAGCAACGGCCGCTAGCTGATTCAATTGCGACTGCGCAGAAGACTTACCCCAATGAGCACATTATCAGCACAGGCTATGATCCCGAACATCATCCTGGTGTACTCCTCATCGGGATGGCAAAACCTGAGCAAAGTTTTGAACAAGCACGTTGGCTATTTGCAGATATTGGTTCTGCAACGCTGATTGATCGACCAAACGAACGAGATACCTTAACGGGATTTTTACTGGAATTACATGCCAATTGGTTTTTAGGTTTTATTGGACAATTGATTGGTGCACTGATTGCATTTTTAGTGTTCTTATCACTGGTTTCAGGTTTAGTGGTATACGCACCTTATGTGAAAAAATTCTTTTTTGGGATTATTCGTTTTAGAAAGGGTCAACGCCTTTTACAACTGGATCTGCATAATTTGATTGGTTCAGCTGTACTCGGTTGGGCATTGGTGGTGACGCTAACAGGCTTTTTACTGGGTTTTGGTACAGTTGCAATTGGAGTTTGGCAGATCACCGAACTGAAAGCACTCCAAGATAAATATCAGCATGCCCAAGTGATTCACCCTCATTTAACCATTGATCAGGTCTATGCCTCGGCTCAAAAAGGTGAAACAGATTGGCACCCCACTACTGTGTTCTATCCTAAAACCGAATACGCCACCCAAGGTCACTATATGGTGTTACTACAAGGCAATGAGGGCTTAAAAGAAAAGATGCTAAAAGTGGCATTGGTCAATGCAGAAACAGGACAAGTTGATACTGTTGAAGAATTACCAACCTATCTGAAAGCCATTTTACTGTCTCAGCCATTACATTTTGGCAATTACGGTGGTATGCCATTAAAGATTTTATGGAGTCTCTGCACGCTATTGACCCTATTTATCACCTTAAATGGTGCATGGTTATGGTGGGCAAAACGCCAACAAAAAGGCTTAAAAGGAGGCAACAATGCTACTGTGGAATAAGTTGAGTACTTTATGGCTACTCGCACTCTGTAGTATTTCAGGAATTGTTGGAATGCTATTGATGGACGGAATTGCGGATTATATTTTTCTCATTATCACCCTACTCCCAATCTTGATTGCAGGGTGGAGAGCTTATCTCCTACATGATCGTAAAAGATAAGCCATTATATTGAGTGCTATTGATGCCTAATTCGATTAAGCATCAATATCTGCATTTAACGCATTTTCTTCAATGAAGGCACGACGTGGTTCTACATCATCCCCCATTAAGCATGAGAACATGCGATCTGCTTCAATTGCATCATCAATGGTTACTTGCAACATATTACGGTTCTCAGGATCCATCGTGGTTTCCCAAAGTTGCTCAGCGTTCATCTCACCCAAACCTTTATAGCGTTGGATCATCATACCGCGACGAGAGTCTTGTAAAATGTGCTGCCACACTTGATGGAAGCTAGTGACCTGAATACGGCGATCACCTTTTTGTAGATAAGCCCCTTCTTCAAGCAATTTAAACCAGCTTTTCGAGTTCTTTAGTAAACGCGCATATTCAGCAGAATTTAACAGACCTGCATCCAATAAATATGAATGCGGCAAGTTATGTACATAAACGGTGACTCGTGGCCAATAATGTGCTGATTTCTCACCTTGCGCATTTTCACGCTCAAACGCTTCTAAACTAATCTCAGGACGTAAGCTTGGTTGTAACTTTTCAATCGCAACACGTAATTGCTCAGCCCACGTTTCAACATAGTCACGTTCATGGTTGTGATCTGCTTTAAACGACTCAATCTCAAGCAAACCATCCAATAAACTTGCAGGATAACGTTGAGTTAAACGCTGTAAGCTCTTTTGCGAAACTTGATAGTCCGCAATAACCTTGGCTAATGCTTCACCTGTAATCGCTGGTGCATCCGCACTGATATGCAATGAAAGCTCATCAATGGCATTGGAAATCAAGAAGGTTTCCAGTGCATCATTGTCTTTCATATACTGCTCATGCTTACCTTTCTTCAGCTTATACAAAGGTGGCTGTGCAATATAGATATAGCCACGCTCAACCAATTCAGGCATTTGACGGAAGAAGAAGGTCAGTAACAATGTACGAATGTGTGAACCATCCACGTCCGCATCGGTCATGATGATGATTTTGTGATAACGCAACTTGTCTGGATTATATTCTTCCCGACCAATACCACAGCCCAAAGCGGTAATTAAAGTACCGACTTCTTGGCTTGAAATCATCTTGTCAAAACGCGCACGCTCAACGTTCAGAATTTTACCTTTCAACGGTAAAATTGCCTGCATCTTACGGTTACGACCTTGCTTGGCACTACCACCCGCAGAGTCACCCTCGACTAGATACAATTCAGACAATGCTGGATCTTTTTCCTGACAGTCTGCCAACTTACCTGGTAAGCCCGCAATATCCAAAGCACTCTTACGACGGGTCATTTCACGTGCTTTACGTGCTGCGTCACGCGCACGTGCTGCATCAATAATCTTGCCCGCAATCGATTTCGCCGCTTGAGGGTTTTCGAGCAAATATGCAGAAAACTCTTTGTTCATGGCTTGTTCAACCGCTGGCTTTACTTCACTCGAAACCAATTTCTCTTTGGTCTGTGAAGAGAATTTAGGATCAGGCACTTTCACTGAAATAATAGCGGTTAAGCCTTCACGCGCATCGTCACCTGTGACAGCAACTTTTTCTTTCTTCAATAAACTTTCATTTTCCATGTAGCTATTTAAGCCACGGGTCAATGCTGCACGGAAGCCTGCAAGGTGCGTACCACCATCTTTCTGTGGAATGTTGTTGGTAAAGCAACGAACATTTTCTTGATAGCTATCGTTCCACTGCAATGCAACTTCAACCCCGATGCCATTGTCTGCATCCATCGTGAAGTGGAAGATTTCATTGAGATGGGTTTTACCTTCGTTAATATATTTAACGAACTCAGATAAACCACCTTCATAATCGTAGACATGCTCAAGATTGACACGCTCATCACGCAGTACGATACGTACTCCTGCGTTAAGGAACGAAAGCTCACGTAAACGACGTGCCAAAATATCTACACTAAAAATGGTTTGGCTAAATGTCAGTTCACTTGGCCAGAAACGAACAGTTGTCCCCGATGTATCGGTTTCACCCACAACTTTTAATGAATATTGCGGATCGCCATGCGCGTATTCTTGCTCATGAATTTGGCCAGCACGGTGAATGGTCAAATGCAATTTTTTAGATAAGGCATTTACAACCGATACACCTACACCGTGTAAACCACCCGAAACTTTATAGCTGTTGTCATCGAATTTACCACCCGCATGCAGGATGGTCAGAATCACTTCTGCCGCAGACACCCCTTCTTCAGGATGAATATCGGTTGGAATTCCACGACCGTTATCCGAAACGCTCACCGACTCATCTTCGTGAATGGTTACGATGATCTCGTCACAGTGTCCTGCTAAAGCTTCATCGATGGCGTTATCCACCACCTCAAACACCATATGGTGTAAACCTGTACCGTCATCAGTGTCACCGATGTACATGCCAGGACGTTTACGAACCGCGTCTAATCCACGTAATACTTTAATACTAGAGGAATCATAAGCCTTTTCATTTGTTTGTTCTGTTTGAGAGACTGATTGAGACTCTGAACTCATGGTTACTCCCTAGTAAATTCTAATCTATCCAAAAAAGAGGAAATAAAATTATGGCGCAGCGAGATGAACTTGGCCGTGAACAACGTGGAATAATTGAAAAGGAATCGACAAATCATGTAAGTGTTTTAATACCGACGTATGGTCTAAAGTGGTCATAAAAACTTGACTCCCCAATTGACTCAGTCGCTCAATTAAACGTTGTTGTGCAGCTAAATCTAACTCTGCTGTCAGATCATCTAATAATACCACAGTTTCCTTGTTACTCGCATGCAGCATTGCAATTTGTGACAGTTTTAATGCCATGATTAACAACTTTTTTTGTCCACGAGATAACACATCATCTGCATTACCAAACGGTGTTTTTAAGCGTAAATCTGCACGGTGGGGGCCATATTCGGTATAGCGACGATCAATATCTCTTTGATGCTGTTGTATCAGGTCCTGCAACAAGCCTTGCTCAGTATGAAAACCAGCATTGTATTCCAGCTCAATCTCAAGATTTGGTAATAATTGGCGTAAATCTTCATGAAAGAACTGATTCCATTGCTCCACAATTCCAACACGTTGCGAGTGCAAAATTTCGCCATAATCACTGAGCATTTTGTTCCACGGCTCTAAATCAGCCAGACTGAGATTACGCCGTGTTTTGAGTAAACTATTGCGCTGTTTTAATGCCCGAGAATAATACTGCCAAGCGAAATAAAACTCAGGTTCCACGTGGAACATCAACCAATCCAACAATTGTCGTCTGGGTTTAGCGCCATGATCAATAATATCGGTACTTTGCGGATCAATATGCTGTAGAGGCAGTAATTTCGCCAATTGACCTTGTGTCGCAATGGTATCGCCATTGACTTTGATTAACTGCTCACCTGAAGCCAATTTCTGCATACCAATACGTTCACTAGCGGATTGTGCAAACACAATCGCATCACCAGCATCATATTGAATGTAATGTTTCGGAATATGGGTACGGAATGAACGCCCTGTAGCCAATAAATGGATCGATTCAAGAATTGAGGTTTTTCCAGAACCGTTGGCTCCGTAAAAAATATTAAACGGTTGCAACTCATTGAGTGCAACCGCCTTTAAATTACGTACACGTTCGATATTTAAACGCGTGATTTGCATGATTTTAAACTCAAATAATCAATGCCCGTTAAACACGCATTGGCATGACAACATAAGTTTGATCAGGATGTGCAGGATCTTGGACAAGTACAGATTGATTGGCTTCGCTCATGCTCATTTTCACATCATCACCATCTAACACACTCAATACATCCAGGATATATTGCGCATTAAATGACATTTCTAGAGGTGCATCTTGATATTGAATTGCAATATCTTCGACCGCCTCATCCTGTTCTGGGTTATTGGCACGCAACTGCAATGAATCTTGATTAAAATTCAAGAAAACGCCACGGAGTTTCTCATTACTTAAAATCGCAACACGCTGTAAAGATTGCTTAAACACATCATGTGCAATAAAGACATGCTTATCACCATTTTTTGGAATGACACGGCGATAATCAGGGAACTTTCCATCAATTAATTTAGTCGTAAAACGAACCGTAATATCACCCTGCTCTTTATCGCGGCTTGGTGTGTTAATGGTGACATTCAATAATTCACGCCCAATCAACAGCGTCAATTGTTCATCTTCAATACTTAGCAGACGTTGTAATTCACCTACAGCCTTACGCGGAACAATAGCCTGCATCGGTGATGCTGCCGTTGATGAAGCCAACACTTCACACAAAGCTAAACGATGTCCATCAGTAGTGACTGTACGTAATTGATTTTGATCAATTTCTAGCAAGGTTCCCGTCAAGTAAAAACGTACATCTTGAACTGCCATTGCAAAGGCAGTTTTTTCAAATAATCGCTTCAATTCACGCTGCGTTACCTGAACTTGTGTCCCTTGGCTATTTTCAGTGGTGAGTAATGGATAATCTTCAGCTGGAAGTGTACCCAATACGAAACGGCTATTACCTGATTTTAAAATACAGCGCTGATCTTCAGTAATTTGTAGGTCAATTAATGCCGCTGTAGGAAGAGATTTACAAATTTCAACTAATTTACGCGCAGGAACTGTGGTTTCACCCGCTTCTAAGCATGCACCTTCAGCTAACGTTGTGCTTGCAACCAATTCAACTTCTAAGTCAGAGCCAGTAATGGTTAAGGCTTGTTGTGTAGTTTGAATTTTAACGTTTGAAAGAATATTCAAAGTATGGCGACGTTCTACAGCCCCCACCACATGTGATAAAACATTGACTAAACTTTCTTTAGCGATTTTCAAACGCACGATTTTATTCCTCTTACAACAGAAGCCGATATGAATGTTAGCAGTGTACTATGCTGCACTTAAAAGCAGTTTGCAACTCTGAAAAATAGATTAACTTTGTAACAAGCGAAGTAAATTTTTATAGTCTTCATTAAAAATTGGATCTTCTTCCCGTAGACTGACCACTTTTTCGCAGGCATGCATCACGGTGCTGTGGTCACGACCACCAAAAGCCATACCAATTTCCGGGAAACTATCCCCAGTTAATTCACGTGCAAGCCCCATTGCCAACTGACGTGGGCGTGCATAAATACGAGTACGTTTTGGCCCAATCAGTTCTTTTAATGGGATTCGGAAGTATTCACTGACCACGCGCTGGATATTTTCCACACTAATGGTTCGTGCACGAATCGCCAACACATCTTTTAGAGACTCTCTGACGACATCTAAATCAATCGCGGTGCCTTTAAAACGTGAAATCGCCACGACTTTGTTCAATGCACCTTCAAGCTCACGTACATTCGCGACCACTTGCTGTGCAATAAATAAAGCACAATTTCGCGGTAATTCCACGCCACTATTTTCCGCTTTTTTCAACAAAATTTCGATACGGGTTTCAATATCTGGTGGTTCAACCCCCACTGACAACCCCCACGAAAAGCGAGAAACTAAACGTGGATCAAGCTCGGTGAGTTCTTTTGGATAACGATCCGATGTTAAAATAATTTGTTTAGATTCATCAAGTAAAGCATTGAAAGTATAGAAAAATTCAACCAGACTCGCTTCTTTACCAGCCAATAAATGAATATCGTCGACCAATAACAAATCTAAAGAGCGGCAATTTTTCTTAAACTCTTCTACCTTGCCTTTTTGTAATGAACTGACAAAGTCTTGTACAAAACTTTCCGAGGTCATATACATCACTCTTGCATTTGGTTTGGCTTGTAACAGTGCATTGCCGACCGCTTGCATTAAGTGAGTTTTACCTAGACCTGTAGGACCATACAAGAATAAAGGGTTGTGTTGAGAAGCACCTAACTGCGTTAAAACCTTACGACAAGTTTCAGCCGCCATCTGGTTAGAACGACCTTCCACAAATAAAGAGAACGTAAATAGAGGATTTAGCTGTCTTTTTTTCGGTATTTTAGTGACATTCTGACTTGGCTGTACCAAATCAGATTCTTTCTTAACTTTTACTGGAGCTGAAATAGGGATATTTGAGCTACTAGTTAAAGCAGCAGTCGTGGTAGCAGGTTGCTCATGAGACGACAAAATCGTCCCAGGACGAGAATCAACCAGAATCTCAACCTGACGCACACGGCCTTCAGACAATTGTTCCGCAAGAATTGAAATCAGTTCTAAATGATTATCTTGAATATAACGAGTCCAATAAGGGTTAGGTGCATATAAACGCATCACACCATCAACCTCTTCAGCAACCAAAGGACGAATCCACATCGCAAAGACGTTATCAGATAGCTCTTGTCGCAAGCGAGTTAAGCAGTCTGTCCAGAGCATGTGCATCCCCTATATATCCATTTTTTAAATTCAAAAATAAAAAACCGTCACCCCTCATCTTTCAAAGGGGTCGCCATTCTAACCAAGTTATCCACATCTGTCAGGACAATTTATGGGACTTTTGCTGAAAAAGACAGCATCCGTTTATAAATTTAAATTCAAAACCACATGTGCATAACTTTTTGCACAAACTGTGGATAGTTTTAAGCTTAAAGTTATCCACAAACTATAAAATTGATAAAAACATGCTTATCCACAACATAACATTATGTTTATTCATAAAAAAACATCACTTTCCACAGAATTAATCCACCCTAATAAGAATAAATTTAAATTTTAAAATTTGAATTTACTTATAGGGTTCACTCAAATTGTGGATAACTGAGCATATCGAAATTTAAATTCAAAATCCAAGAATTAAATTTAAATCAGAAGGTGAATTGTTGATAAGCTTGTTTGTAAGCTGTGAATATAGACGAATACTGATATTATTTAAATAGATAGCTTGTGTATATTTTTTGTTTTCAATAAAAGCCTATAACGGTGAGCAGCTTTATTGCTTCAAAACAGAACAAACAAAATGTAAAGTTTTTGATTTTTCATTGACAGCGTAAACATTGCGCAATAAAATCGCGGACCTTTATAGAAAGATCATTTTGGAGTTTCGAAATGAAACGTACTTTCCAACCATCTGAATTAAAGCGTAAACGCGTTCATGGTTTCCGCGCTCGTATGGCTACTAAAGCAGGTCGTCAAGTTTTAGCTCGTCGTCGTGCAAAAGGTCGTCATAGCTTAACTGTTTAATACTGTTAAGCTGACCAGACTTGGGTGATGACACTTTACAGTTTCGGCACTGAATCTCGTATTCGTTGTGCCGCTGATTATAAAAGTGTATTTGATGGTGCGCTTTTTAAAGTGCATCAGCCCCATTTCCTTTTTTTAGCAAAATTAACCGAACAGCCGAAAAGCCGTTTGGGTATTGTCGTTGCTAAAAAAAAGGTGCGTCGTGCACATGAACGAAATCGAATAAAACGTCTTGCTCGGGAGAGCTTTCGTTTACATCAAGCGCAATTTAATGCTGATATCGATATTGTGGTGATGCCTAAAGTAGGTATAGAAGCAATCGCAAATCAAGAATTACATCAACAATTAGATTTTGCTTGGCAAAAATTACAACGCTTAGCAAAGAAACATTCCAAAGTCGTTGTGACATCCCTCCAAAATTAGAGATCTCCAATGGTACGTTTACTGCATTGGTTGATAAGATGTTACCAAATCGCAATTAGTCCATTATTGGGTCCTCGTTGTCGCTATATTCCCACTTGTTCGCAATATGCAATCGAAGCGTTGCAGACACATGGCGCGGTCAAAGGTGTATGGCTATCGACTAAGCGAATTTGCCGTTGTCATCCTTGGGGTGGATCAGGCTATGATCCTGTGCCTCGTAAAGCACTTCGTTTTATTTCGTTTCATCAAATAGATTCTCAAATGCATCACGTTGCTGTACCCTTTCGTGATCGTTTATTCAAGCAAAATCTCTCTAACCATTTGGGATTATAGATATGCAACAATGGGCCAGATTTGCAATTCTTGGAGCCATGTTTGTTACCGCATATTTGCTTATTTTGGCTTGGCAAAAAGATTATGGTCATGCTGCACCAGCACCGCAACAACAAGCGGCTGCTGTGACTGCACATGAAGTATCTGCAGATTTGCCAAATGCTCAAAATGCAACAGCGGCTTCAGACGTGCCACAAGCAAATGTGACTGCATCACAAGCCACAGAACATAATACATCTGTGAGTCAGCAACTGATTTCAGTACAAACTGATCTTTATCATCTTTGGATCAATCCAAAAGGTGGTGATATCGTCCGTATTGAATTGTTAAGCCATGATGAAAGCAAAGACAGTGATAAACCGTTTGTCATGCTGGAAAGTGATGCGAAACGTACCTACGTCGCTCAATCTGGTTTAATTGGTTTAAATGGACCGGATAGCAGCCGTGGCGGTCGTCCAATGTATGATGTTGAAAAAACAGCATATACCTTGGCAGATGCGAAAAGCGTTGCGTCGAAAGATGGTAAAACACAGCAAGTGTTGACTGTGCCGTTGGTATTTAAAACACCTGAAGGTGTGGAAGTGATCAAATCGTTCACCTTCACGCAAGGCGATTATCCAATTACCGTTAAACACCAAGTCGTTAACCGTAGTCAGCAAAACTGGCAAGGTCAAATGTTTGGTCAGTTAAAGCGTGATAATTCGGATGACCCAGGCAAGTCTTCACAAGGTATTTTCACCTTGGGAACCTATCTTGGTGGTGCTTGGGGTACACCAGAAGCACATTATAACAAGTTGAAGTTCGCCAATTTTAATGATGAAAAATTAAATGTTGAAGCCAAAGGCGGCTGGGTTGCCATGGTTCAGCATTATTTTGTGAGCGCATGGATTCCTGGGAACTTAAAACTTACTCAGGCCGATGGTCAGCCATATAATGCAAAATTAGAGTCACGTCAGTCTACGGACGGCATGAATATCATGGGCTTCACCTCTCCAGTGATCAATGTACCTGCAGGTACGTCAATGGAAGTGGATGCTAAACTGTATTCAGGTCCAAAAATCCAATCTGAACTCAAAGACTTAGCTGCTGGTTTAAACCAAACTGTGGATTATGGTTGGTTATGGCCAATTGCTAAATTATTGTTCTTGGGCTTGCAATTTTTCCATAACATTATCGGTAACTGGGGCTGGTCAATTATCTTATTGACGATCTTAGTGAAGTTGATTTTATGGCCACTTTCTTCAAAAAGTTATCGTTCGATGGCGAAAATGCGTGTGATTGCACCAGAAATGCAACGCATGAAAGAAGAATTTGGCGAAGACCGCATGCGTTTCTCTCAAGAAATGATGGCACTTTATAAGCGTGAACAAGTTAACCCATTGTCTGGTTGCTTGCCATTGCTATTACAAATGCCAATTTTCTTAGCGTTGTACTGGGTATTGATGGAATCTGTTGAACTCCGTCATGCACCATGGTTAGGTTGGATTCAAGACTTATCTGCGATGGATCCATGGTTCATCCTGCCGTTGATCATGGGTGTGACTATGTTTGTTCAGCAAATGTTGAACCCACAGCCAACTGATCCTATGCAGGCAAAAGTATTCCGTATCATGCCAATCATGTTTACGGTATTCATGTTGTTCTTCCCAGCAGGCTTAGTACTTTACTGGATCGTCAACAACAGTATTACCATTTTGCAGCAATGGTTTATTAACAAAGGTGTCGAAAAAGACCGTCTCAACAAGGTTGAGCCGAGCGCTTAAGTTCGAACTTTTACTGAATAAATCCGCTTAAGATGGTAATCTTAGGCGGATTTTTCTTTGGCTGTATTTAGGGTTAGCAATTCCATAACCCGCTCGTTTTAGGTGAATTTAACATGCAACATCAAACCACTATTGCTGCGATTGCTACCCCATTAGGTCGTGGTGGTGTGGGGGTGATTCGACTCTCTGGACCGAAAGCCTATGCAATAGCGGAGCAACTGACCCAGAAAAAACTTCCTGCTGCACGCATGGCTGGTTTTCGTCAGTTTTGTGATGCTGATGGCTCTGTGATGGATGAAGGCATTGTATTATGTTTTCCAAATCCTCACTCGTTTACTGGTGAAGATGTGGTGGAATTACAGGGACATGGTGGTCCAGTCATTCAAAATGCTTTGCTGGCACGCTTACTTGATTTAGGCGCTACTGCTGCAAAAGCGGGTGAATTTTCCATGCGTGCTTTTGAAAATGGCAAAATGGATCTGGTTCAGGCCGAAGCGATTGCCGATTTGATTGATGCGACATCACAAGCTGCTGCTCGTTCGGCAGTTCGTTCTTTACAAGGTGCTTTTTCCACCAAGATTAATACCGTTTTAGAAAAGTTGATTCACTTACGTCTGCATGTTGAAGCCGCGATTGATTTTCCAGAAGAAGAAATTGATTTTCTTGCCGATGGTAAAATTTTAGCCTTGCTGGATGATGTACAAGACTCCGTTCAAGCGGTACAGCAGTCTGCACGTCAAGGCCAATTGCTACGCGAAGGGTTACAGGTGGTGATTGCTGGTAAGCCGAATGCCGGTAAATCTAGCCTATTAAACGCGCTTGCAGGTCATGAGCGTGCCATTGTGACCGATATTGCGGGGACTACCCGTGATGTGTTGCATGAAAAGATCAGCCTCAATGGCTTGCCGATCACCTTAACTGATACCGCTGGTTTGCGTGAAACTGGGGATATCGTGGAGCAAGAAGGGATTCGTCGTGCGATCAAGGAAATTGAACAGGCAGATTTATTGCTGTTGGTCTATGACTTAAATCAAGGTGATGAACCTTTGCAATTGGCACATGAATATTTTGCAGAGCATCTTGAGCCAAAACGTTTGTTATTGATTGGCAATAAATGCGATTTAACGGGTCAAGATGCTACGTTAAGCGATTATCAGGGCTTCCGTCATATCAGTGTTTCTGCAAAACAGGATATGGGGGTTCAAGCGCTCATAGAGGCGATTACAGCGCATGCTGGCTTCCAACCCGAAGAAGATACCTTTATTGCCCGAACGCGTCATTTAGACGCAATGAAGCGCACTCAGCGCTATCTAGCAGAAGCACGTGAGCAACTCGTTGTGTTTAATGCGGGTGAATTGGTGGCTGAATCACTGCGTCTGGCTCAGAATGCACTGGGTGAAATTACTGGTGATTTTAGTGCCGATGACTTGCTTGGTAAGATTTTTGGTTCATTCTGTATTGGAAAATAATGAATTAAATCAAATATTAATGGCTTGGATTGTATTTTAATCCAAGCCATTTTTTCTATCACTGATCTTCAGTTTGTTGTTCGTCTTCTGGCTTTTCTTCTTGTACCACATTTAACGCAGTCATCATCGCAACGGGCGCGCCTTCTTGGCGAGTACTTTTTAGCTTGATCTGTAAGCGCAATTCATTGACTGAATCTGCATTGCGTAAAGCCTCATCGTAGCTAATCGCGCCTTCGTTATACAGCTCAAATAAAGCTTGGTCGAAGGTCTGCATGCCGAGTTCGCGCGATTTGCTCATAAGCTCTTTCAGTGCATGGAACTGCCCTTTAAGAATGTTGTCTGCAACTAATGGAGTATTTAACAAAATTTCAATTGCGGCACGACGTCCTTTACCATCTTGGGTGCGTACCAAACGCTGCGAAATAATCGCTTTCATATTGGATGAAAGATCCATCAGTAACTGATTGCGACGCTCTTCTGGGAAAAAGTTAATAATTCGATCCAAGGCTTGGTTGGCATTGTTGGCGTGTAATGTGCCTAAGCAAAGATGACCTGTTTCGGCAAAGGCAATCGCGTGTTCCATGGTTTCAGTATCACGGATTTCACCAATCAGAATCACATCAGGCGCCTGACGTAGCGTGTTTTTCAAGGCATGTTGCCATGAATGGCAATCAACCCCCACTTCACGATGGGTAATCATCGATTTTTTATGTTTATGCACATATTCCACTGGATCTTCAACGGTAATGATATGCCCTGCTGAGTTTTCATTACGATGGTCAATCATGGCAGCTAATGAGGTCGATTTACCTGAACCCGTTCCTCCAACAACCAAAACCAAGCCACGCTTTTCCATAATCACATTTTTTAATGATTCTGGTAGTTTTAATTTTTGAAAGGTTGGAATTTCTGAGGTAATGGTACGAATAACCATGCCAATTTGCAGCTGTTGTTTAAATACATTAACCCGAAAACGGGAAACATTGGGCACATTAATCGCAAAATTGCATTCCCATTCTGTTTCAAATTCTTGGCGTTGTTTTTCATTCATTAAACTATAGGCAAATAGCTTGGTTTTGTCTGCGGTTAAGGTTTGTTGCCCTAAAGGTCGCATTAGGCCTTGTAGCTTAATGCTTGGTGGGAAATCTGCTGTGATAAATAAATCTGATCCCTCATATTCCACTACTTTGCTGAGCATATGGAACATAAAGGTTTTAGCTTCTTCTAATAATTCCGCATTATACATTGATTTACCTAACCTTTTTAAATGAAACGGTGTTCAGTACTGACTCAGATAATCCAAGAAGATAAACATAGACCTATTGCTTTAAAATGAAAACAGCAATGGACCATCTGCTATGCAATCAAGTCTAATGATCACGACTTAGTCAGTGGGCTGAATTATTCCAAAAAGCCATGTATTGATCTATATACTTGTTAAAATTATTAAATAATTATCAATATGATGTGTGAAAATTGTCTTGTTTTTACGCAATAGATCATCGGCTCAGTGATTTTTAACGTAATTTGACAGCATTAATCGATGTTCCACGTGAAACATCGCTAGTGTTGGTTGGGTTTTGGTTGTTGCTGAGTAAGCTAAGCTGTTTGTAATGATTCGACTGATTACAATAGCCGCTGATTTTAAAGTTGAGTGTCTGTCATGTTAAAAAAAATTGGGATGTTCTCATTACTCAGTTGCATTTCTGCAATGAGTTTTGCCAACGTAGAAAGCTTAAAAAGCAATTTAAATAAGCAATATCCCAATATTCAAGTGACCAATATCCAAGCCACAGAGATGGCTGGTCTGTACAGCGCTAGTTTAGATAATCAGATTATTTACTTGGATGAAAACGCACAACACATGTTTGTGGGTTCAATGGTCCGTCTAAAAGATCAAAAGAATCTCACCAAGGACTTAGTCCTCAAGCAAAACTCAATTGAATGGAAACAGCTACCTTTTAAAGATGCGATTAAAACCGTCAAAGGCACTGGAAAGCGTGAACTAGCAGTATTTTCAGACCCCAATTGTCCATATTGTAAAAAACTAGAAGAGGAACTGGATAAGCTGAATGATGTCACGATTTATACCTTTATGTATCCTTTAAAAGCACAATCGATCGCGGTTTCAAAGTCCGTTTGGTGTGATACCAACCAAGCTTATGCCTGGAAAAATTTGTTGCAGAAAAATGTGCAGCCTAAAGAAAAAAGCTGTGCCAATCCAATTGAACGTAACCTTGAGTTAGGACGTAAACTTGGGGTTGACGGGACGCCTACTTTGATCTTTGGAAATGGTTTAAAAATGGTGGGCGGACGTAGTGCTGAAGAAATTCAAATGATTTGGAAAGAATTAGGCCTATAGATTTATGAAGAACAACTCCCAATTCATTGCTAAAAATGAATTGGGAGCCTTGAACGGTTTAGCTTTTTTTAGTGACCAATTTATAAATAAATAAAATAATCACAGCACCAAGTACGGAAGCAATAAAACCTGCTGCCGAATTCTCAGCATATAAGCCCAGTAAGCGACCGCCATAAGTAGCGAGTAATGAACCTGCGATACCTAATAAGGTCGTTACAATAAAACCAGCTTTGTCATCGCCCGGGTGTAATGCCCGTGCAATTAAACCAGCAAAAAAACCAACAACAATCGCTACAATTAGAGACCACATTATCTTTTCTCCTTGTTTTATCAGCAGTATTTCTTAATATCCTGCTTGATTTAGGCTTACTTTGTCTGTAGTGGATTGCCTAGTTATGTCGTATTTTTGTGCATTCTTTAGCAGGGTTTGTTTAATATTAGCCAATAAAAAAGGTGCCCGAAAGCACCTAAAGTAAGAGCGATATTCAGCCCATTACATACGTTATAAGCAGCGAAGAAATATCAACGATGTTGTTTATAAATTAAAGACCAATCTCACCGATAAAAGGCAGATGGCGATACTTTTGATCAAAATCTAAACCATAACCTACAATAAAACGGTCTTCGACTTCAAAACCTAAGAATTTTACTTCTAAAGGAATTTCACGGCGTGATGGTTTGCTTACTAATGTACAGAGTTCAATTGAGTTTGGATTACGGGTTTTAAGCATCTCTACCACTTTGCTTAAAGTGTTACCTGAGTCGATAATATCTTCAACCACAAGTACATCTTTACCGTGAATTTCACCATCAAGATCTTTGAGGATTTTGACGTCACGTGATGAAATAGTCGTGCCATTGACGTAACTAGAAACAGTCATAAAATCGAGTTCGTGTGGCTTTTCAATTGCACGGCATAAGTCTGCCATAAAAATAACTGACCCACGCAATAAGCCAATCAATACCAGTTCTTTATCACTTTGAGCATAGTGTGCATTGATTTTTTCGCCAAGTTCTTTCACTTTAGCTTGAATCTCTTCACTTGAAATCATAATGCGCATTGCAATGGTCATCGGTAGATTCCTAACACTTTAAAAATTGGAAAAATAAAAAAGGTGTTGACCTGCAACACCTCGAAAACTTGAGCTAATGTGGGAATTTTAAAACAAAATCACATTTCATGCACCTTTTGATGATGAAGAATATGTATCATTTTGAGATAAGCGACTGTCACGTTTTAACAGAACAGCGCAACCGATGGCCAATATGATCCACCCAAGTCTTTGTTTGTTTAAAGGTTTAGCTTTGGCTATAGGCTTTTTGTCCATAAATATAAGTTGCCTCAATATTTCGATCATCACCCATAGTGAATAAGGCGAATAGGCTGTCATCAATCGACTTTGAGCGTGACTGACGTAGTTGCTGCAACGCCGTAGCTTTCAGATTCAATACGACAAAATCAGCTTCTTTACCGACGTTGAAGTTACCGAGTTTATCATCGAGATCCAAGGCTTTTGCTCCACCCAATGTCGCATGGTAAAGCGATTCAAAAGCAGAGAGCTTATCACCTTGTAACTGTTGTACTTTGTAGGCTTCATTGACGGTTTGTAACAGGCTAAACGAGGTCCCTGCCCCAACATCTGTGCCCAAGCCGACTTTAACTTGCTGTTCCCAAGTTTTGTTCAATGGAAATAAACCACTACCCAAGAATAGGTTTGAGGTTGGACAGAAAGCAATCGCAGAGTCTGTGTCATGCATACATTTCCATTCAGCATCTTCCAAATGTACACAGTGTGCGAACACCGAGCGTTGGCCAGTTAAACCATAATGATGATAAACATCTAAATAACCCTTTTGCTCAGGGAATAAGTCTTTAGCCCATGCAATTTCATCTTTGTTTTCGCTTAAATGGGTATGTACATACACATCTGGGAATTGTGCTTTGAGCTGTCCTGCTTTTTCGAGTTGTTCAGGTGTAGATGTCGGAGCAAAACGTGGCGTAATCGCATATAACGCACGACCTTGACCATGCCATTTCTCAATCAGTGCTTTAGAGTTATCATAAGCGCTCTCTGCGGTATCACACAGTGCTTCTGGAGCATGACGATCCATCATCACTTTACCTGCAATTAAGCGCATCTGGTGCTGTTCTGCAGCTTCAAATAGGGCATCAACAGACTCTGGATGCACGGTGCAAAATACCAGTGCCGTGGTGGTCCCATTTTTCAGTAGTTCATTGACAAAAAACTTGGCAATTTCTTGCGCGTAAGCTTTGTCTTTGAATTGGATTTCAGTTGGGAAGGTATAGGTATTTAACCAGCTGAGCAATTGTTCGCCGTAGGCACCCACCATCTCGGTTTGTGGAAAGTGAATATGC
This sequence comes from Acinetobacter sp. Tr-809, assembly GCF_011753255.1. NCBI lineage: Bacteria > Pseudomonadati > Pseudomonadota > Gammaproteobacteria > Moraxellales > Moraxellaceae > Acinetobacter > Acinetobacter sp. Tr-809. Next base: position 31,361 of record NZ_VWVZ01000011.1, on the reverse strand, counting down.
GTATCAATCATTCCTGGAATGATCAATTGCTCTGGATAATGCTGAATTTCAACGTTTGTAGGCAGATAGGCTTGAGCATCGTTCCAAGTGCCAAACCAGCGAATTTTACCTTGTTCAGTGATGAGCACACCATCTTCGATATAGCGAACTTGGTCGGCAATTTCTGCAGCCTGAGAAACGGTTTTTTGAATATCTAAGAAGCGACCACGAATCACCGTGATTGGAGTAGCCAAAGTCATAACAACCTACAATTTTACTTTTTTCGATTGATTGTACCCGATTTTGTCGAACTTACTGGATTAATCGCCTAATTAAAGCCACTAAAGCGTGTATAAATGTGAGTAATGGATTGAATCAATTCACTTTACTTTTGAGTGGAAATGAGTAAATTGTCAGCAATAATGATACTTCTTGAGAAAAATACACATGTATTATTGGAATACCAAAGCTTTGGCACATGAGTTGGCTGAAGATACTTTAAGTAAACAACATTATAAGAATTATTATCTTGCGGCGGCATTGGTGGTCAGTGTGGTGTACTACTACGGTATGTATTCGCCTTATTATGATGTCCGTGTGATTGGTATTGAAGCTGCTTTAACCCTTGTGATTATGGTTCTTGGGATCCAACGTACGTATCAGGCCAATGGTGGTGATCAAGGTATTCATTTCTTGAATCGGATCACAGCGTTATCCTTTCCGATTTTAATGCAGACGACGGTGGCGGGCATTGTATTTGGTGTTGTGCTGTTGGCGATTTATCAATATTTTGCTTTAGCACAGACTGCATTTGAGATGTGGTATGAGTGGTGTATTTCGGCTTTTACGATTTTTCTGCAAATCTTGTTTTTTACTCGCTTGGCTGCGTATATGAAACGTGTGGCAGCACATACGATTTAAGTTATAGGTCAATATTTAAACCAGCATTTGATGCTATCAATAACATTGAAACTACATCAGATATTCGTTGCAGACTGCCGTTAATAGATCAATATGTCCAAGGTTCAACTCGCATTCAAGCATGGATTTAACGTTTTTCACAATACTGCTGTTTTACTGGAAGAAATGAAACAGCAATTTGCAACTGCATGGATATTATTTGAATATATCGATGCTGAGGGCAAGCTAAGGCAAAGCTTCGCGCTGATAGAGTGTATTGTGGATGACATCAATGCCGCTAAAAATGAGACTTTTCTGAGCTATCATTCCAAAGATGTTTTATCAGAAGAACTTGTGGCTTTTGATGAGGATGAGCATCAAATTCTCTGTTATAAAATTCTTGCAAAAGAACAGTTTGATGTTGATGAACTAGCATTTTTCCAATGGGAAAATGATGTACAGCTTGATGGCAAGCTCTTGTATTTTTATCTTCCCAAAGAAAATTCTACTGATAAAAAGGGTCGTGTTTTTTTAGGTTGGGCTGATTTTGAACATCGTCCAGCTCATTTAGAGGTATATACCAGTTACTGTACTCAACTGGTTGATATAAATGAATATCAAGGAGATATATATTGGGGGTATGTTCCTTTTTTGGACGTTTAATTGGAGCGACAAATTTCCAAGGATTTACATTTTAGTAAATCCTTGTGAAAAAAGAATCAAGATTTCTGTTTACCTAGCATATTGTACATCGCTGCTCCCCAAGCCAAGCCTAGTAGGATGCTGATGACAAGCAAAGCTGTGATAGAACCGAATGGAACCGTATTATTTCTAATATGTACTTGTAAGAAATAATAAAGAAAAGCAAAAGAAGGTCCAAAGCCTAAACCACCTTTCAGTAGTATCCATTTATATTTTTCGTTCACCTGATGACTCAACTGTAATAATCTAAGTTACTGTGAAATAAATATTTTATTCCACAAAATAATGTGCGGCAAAATGGGCATCATTGCCAATGATGTCATAGCAGTCTTCTCGAATTGACATCCCCGCACATTGGTGTCCAACCATCCATAAGCCTAGCGTCGGTAATTGACCCGAAAATGATGGTGTATCTACCCATTTTTGCACCACATAGCCGTATTTATCATAGTCTTCAAAATAAAAGCTTCCCGAAGCAGCACCTTGATCTTGGCCATCTTGCAACACCCGAATATTTGCCCCTTCCCTTGCTAAAATTGGCTTTTTCACCCATTTACCAGACAAGGTTTGCTGTGGGTCAAACTGGTGTGTCTCGACCAATAACGGATGATTTGGATAGCGTTTCCAGAGTTCGACTAAAATCGCTTTATTGGAGAGCAACATTTTCCAGCAGGGTTCAATCCATTGTGTGTGAGGGTTGAGGTATTGGGAGAAAGATTCTTCCCAAATCCATTCCCATGGATAAAGCTTAAATAGGTTGTGAATAGGATGGTTGTTTAAATCAACAAAACCTTGCCCATTCCATCCAATATTCTCCATTGAAAGTTCAGAGACCTGTAAATGGGCTTGAAAGGCAGTATCCATTAAATATTCTAGATTGCCCCAATCCTCACGGCCTGCTTCCTGACATGCAGCAAAATGGACGTGGCTGCCACGTGGCAGAATGGTTTTCCAACGTTTGATCAGGTCTTCATGGATACTATTAAACTGATCTCGATTGGGAATACCTGAAACTTGTTCGATCCAAAGCCATTGCGCTACAGAGGCTTCGAGTAAACCCGTTGGGGTATCGGCATTGTATTCCAGCATTTTGATGTTGCGGCCATCATAAGCGAAGTCAAAACGTCCATAGAGCATGGGTGCATTTTGCTGCCATGATTGTTCAATATGTGCGATTGCTGCATGTGGAATCTGAAAATAATCGGGATAATTACCGCGCTGAATCAGATCGCCTACAACCGATAAGCACATTTGATGTAATTCATTGGCAGCATCTTCAAGCTGTTCAATTTGCTTTAAGCTAAATTCATAAGCAATGCCTTCAGACCAATAGATCGAACCATCGAGCGAAGGTAAATTAAAATAATCAAAGCCAATATTTTGGTGTTCAATCTGCCAGTCTGTGCGTGGAGTCAGTATTTTTCTTTTCATCTTGTATATCAGTTTTTGGAGTTAACCACCAAAGGAAAAGCCACCGCGACCAAAGCCGCCACGAATTGGGGAAGAAGCTGAAGAACTTTTGGCTGTGGTAGAAATGGAAGGTTGTCCCACACTGAGATTGGTACGTGGGCGTAAGTTATTGCCACGGAAAGAAACTTCGCGGTTATTTTGATAGTATTGTGGTCCTAGATAGCGACCTGAACCAAAGCCACCATAATAACGAACACCAGCACTTGAACCTCCACTCCCTGAGCTATTTTCTTCCTCGCAGGTTTCGGTATTCCAGTCTGTAGCGCAGTCGTATTGGTTGTTATAAACATCTTGTACCAATGGTCCATCATTATGGCTACATGCTGTTAATAATAATGGTACGACGACTAGGTTAATTTTTTTAGAACGCATGAGACCCCACTCATTTTAATGGACATGTTCGATAGCAATGTGCGAACAGCCCTTGTCTTATTATGTTTCTGATTAGGAAAGCCGACATATCATATTGATCTACGGTTTCAAAGTACAGAGTACTCAGGCATGATTATGTGTGGATTCAATAAATATATGCAGCTGATCGAAGCATGAAAAATACACATGAGTATTATCAATCGATCCTTTTCGAGTTGATTACTCACACCTCTGTACTGTTTACAATATTGCAGACATTATCTCATTCACATCCGCAAGCCTATTTAAGCGCGGGTGTGCTTCGAAATATGGTGTGGACCTATTTACATGGTCAATCTTTTGAACTGAACAATAGCGATATTGATGTGATTTACCATCATGCATTGGAAATAAATCACAACAGACAAAGCACATTACAGCAAGAATTAGCAAGGCTTTTTCCTGAACAACAATGGGATGTGGTCAATCAAGCTTTGGTACACACATGGTATTGCAAAGAAAATGGTGAAAGGATTCAGCCTTTAGCATCGATTGAACACGCCTTATTGCTATGGCCCGATACAGCAACAGCTATTGCGGTACGCTTAAATGTATCAGGAGAGCTGGAATTGATTGCACCGTTTGGTTTGCAGGATTTATTTGAATTAAAACTGCGCTGGAATCCAGCACTGGTGAGTTATGCGACTTTTAAAGATCGTGTTGCGGCTAAACAATGGTTACAGCAATGGCCAAAATTGCAATTGGTTGATCCTCCAATCAAGCCCAAAATCTGAACTGGTCTGCATAAAAAAGGGTCTTCAATTGAAGACCCTTTTTATATTAAGTTGCTTATTGAACTTGATTTTTATTATGACGTAAAGATAGATAAGCGGTAATGCTTAATACCAGTACGATAAAGCCTAATGAGATCCAGATTGGCATATGGAATACATCGAGCAATAACATTTTCGCACCAATGAACAATAAGATAATGCCTAAGCCATATGGTAAGTAATGCATTTTACTTGCAGCACCTGCCAACAAGAAGAACATTGCACGTAAGCCTAAAATTGCCATTAAGTTTGCAGTTAAGACAATGAACGGATCACTGGTAACAGCGAAAATCGCAGGAATAGAATCTACCGCGAAAATAACATCAGATGCTTCAACCAATATCAAGACTAAGAATAATGGCGTTGCCCACAACACACCGTTCTGACGAACGAAGAAGTTATTACCATGCAGTTGTGGTGTGATACGCATGTGTTTGCGTAACCATTTCAACAGCTTGATATCTTCAATATTGGTGTCTTCTTCATCTTGTCCTTTCAGGAACTTAAAGCCCGTGTAGACCAAGAACGCACCGAAGATATACAGCACCCAAGAGAACTCTTGTACGAACCAAGCACCAATAAAGATAAAGATGGTTCTTAGGATGATCGCGCCCAATACACCATAAAGCAGGATTTTACGTTGAAATGCAGGTGGAATCGCAAACGCTGCGAAAATCATCAGCCAGACAAAGACGTTATCAATTGCCAGCGATTTTTCCAGTAGATAACCTGCAAAGTATTCCATGGTTTTTTGGTTCGCAATGGTTGCTCCTACGGTTTGTTGTAGGTAGAACCATAAACCACCACCAAAGATCGTTGCGACTGTCACCCACGCAATGCTCCAGTAAGCTGCTTGTCGAATAGGAACATCTTGGTCTTGTTTTTGTTTAAAGCCTAAAAAGTCGATCAGCAGCATGACTGTGACGAGGCCGAAGAACACGACATATAGCCATAAATTACCGATAGTTTCCATCACAACTCCCTATCTGGCAAATGGACATAAAAAAACCTTGACCAGTTGCCAGATGAATTAATACACCTGTTTCAACATGATCAAGGTCTTGCCTACATCACGATTGATCGTGATGCTCAGAGTCCGACTTTTTGCAAAGTGTAATGACGAAACTCTGACACCTAAGCTGTTTGTGACTTAGGTTTGGAGGAGGCTACTCCCCTTGTCAAATTCTGTATGGATAATGCTATCCAAAGATGAGCATAGAATTACATAAATAATCGATTTAAGCAAATTTTCAATGCATAAATTTTAAGCATTTTTATGATCGAGGTGATAGGTAAATTCATGAAGATCGATTAAGTTAACCTTTAAGGTATTATTCCGAGAATAAGAGATGAGTGCTGAAAAAAATCAAAATAAAACACGAAAATTATTTGTTCCCCGTGATCCTGAAGAAGCCCATCGTGCGGCTACACCTTTAGAACTGTTATTTGACCTGATTTTTGTAGTGGCAATTGCAACCGCAGGACAGCAACTTCATCACGCAATCATTGAAGGTCATTTATGGCACGCTATGCCGACCTATTTTATGGTGTTTTTTGCCTTGTGGTGGGCGTGGATGAATTTCACATGGTTTGCTTCAGCCTATGACAATGATGACACACTGTATCGCTGTTTGACCTTTGTGCAAATTGTTGGATCATTGGTGATGGCGGCAGGTATCCCCGCGGTTTTCCAAGAACATAATTTCGATGTGATTATCATTGGTTATGTGATTATGCGTTTGGCTTTAGTGACACAATGGATACGTGTCGCAAAACATGATCCCGTACGAAAGGTGACAGCGTATCGATATGCAATCGGGATTGTCATGGTGCAGCTGGGATGGTTGATTGGAAATTTCAGCGCCATTCATATGACCCCTTTGCTGTTCCTCATTTTAGTTGTTGCTGAGTTAGTAGTGCCCCTGTATGCCGAAAAACATGCAGTAACGCCTTGGCATCCACATCATATTGTTGAGCGTTATGCATTACTCACCATCATCGTATTGGGCGAATCCATCATTGGCAGTTTTGCGGCAACGCAGGAAGCTTTTTCCAATCATGACGTGAATTTTAAGGAAATCTTTTTAGTCATTGGTGGTCTTTTGATGATGTTTGCAATGTGGTGGGTCTACTTTGACCGCAGCCATCATCACCATCAACGTCGTGGGGTGCAGCCTTTTTTATGGGGCTATGGTCATTTTTTTATCTTTATTAGTATTGCGGTATTAGGTGCAGCATTAGCCGCCGCTGTCGATGTTTCAACCCAACATGCCCATATTTCCAGTCAAATGATGGGATGGCTGATTGCTGCCTGTTTGGCGATTTATAGTACCTATATTTGGTTGTTTTATGAGGCATTTTATTTATCAGGATGGCGACGTTGGCTTTATCCAGTCACAGTTCTGATCCTCTTCTTGATTCCATTGTTGTTTGCCGATATTGGTTATATCGTTTTTGCGATGGCAGTGATTTATATCCTTCGTCTTCTCATTTCCAAAGTGTATTTGATGAAATGGAGTGATGAGCAGATGGCATCCAGTAAATAATCAAAGCACGGGATTGCGAGAACAAGCGAGAAACAAGATAAACTCGCTTGTTTTAAGCAAAAATCTTTAGAATTTCAGCACGTAAAAATTGATGGCGAGGATTGTGTTTGACGTGTTCATGCCAATACATGCCCATATTGATTTTTGGTAATTCGATGGGCAATGCGTGAATATTCAGATTTTCAGCATAGTGTAGGTGTTTGAGGATACTTTGCGGAATGGTCAATATCGCATTTGGATATTGAGCCAAAACTTGTAATGCAGTTGAATAATGCTGGCAACGTAGGAAAATTTGTCGAGACAGTTGTTGTCGATTGAGATAAATATCTTCTAATAATAGACCTGTACGCCGTGATGACACCCCAATATGGGGTGATGATAAATACAGCGATAAATCCATGTCTTGTTGTTGGGTACAGACCACAAAATGGTCTTCAATCAGATTTTCAAACTGTAAATGATCTTGATGTGGTTGTACCAGATCAATCACAAAATCAATTTGCTGCGCAGAGAGATCTGCCAGCATATTTTTACGATCCAATTTAGAACTCAAAAACTGGATATTTAGGTTCAGCTGGGCAAAATGATTGACCAATTCAGGAAAAATAATCGGCTCAATTTCATCGTGAATAGCAATTTTCAGATTTTGCAGCATATTCGGAACAAAATCGTGCTGAGGGACTGCAATTCGCTGAATCGTTAGTAATGCAGTTTGAATCGGCTGATAAATCTGTTCAGCATAAGGTGTGGGTAACATCTTTTGTCCGCTGCGGACAAATAGCTCATCGCCTAATTGAGTTCTTAAGCGCTGTAAGGCATGGCTGACAGCAGATTGGCTGATACAGAGTAATTGAGCTGCTTTTGAAATACTGTTTTGCTCAAAAATGGCAATAAAAAGCGGATACAGATTAATATCAATGCGATGGAAATTACCCACTTCGAGTGGATTGGTATTATGAATCTGATTCATAGTTTTGAATAAAATAAAATCATTTCATTCATAATAAATTTTCACTTATGGTGATGTAAAGCTGCGAATCAATATTCGCCATATTTTACATTGAGGGAACTGATGATGTTTGCATTATCTGAGCGCGCACAGGATTTTATTACACGAACAAAAGCCTTTATCCAACAAGAAATTGAGCCGATTGAAAAAGCATTTTGGGATGAAGTGCATCATCTCAATGTTGATGGTGACTGGACCAAATGGCAATGGCCTGAACAATTACAACAATTGAAAGATAAGGCAAAAGCGGCTGGCTTATGGAACATGTTCTTGCCTGATGCTGAGCTTGGTGCAGGTTTATCGGTTCAGGAATATGCACATATTGCCGAGCTCACCGGACGTAGCTTACTTGCACCCACCGTATTTAACTGTAATGCACCAGATAGCGGCAATATGGAAGTATTGTGGCGCTATGGCAGTGAGGCGCAAAAACAGCAATGGCTACAGCCCCTACTCGCTGGTGAAATCCGTTCAGTATTCTGTATGACGGAGCCTGCAGTGGCGTCCAGTGATGCCACCAATATGCAAGCCACTGCCGTGATTGAGGGTGATGAGATCGTCTTGAATGGCCGTAAATGGTGGTCATCAGGCTTAGGTGATCCGAATGCCAAAGTGATTATTTTCATGGCCTATACCCCTGACCCTAACAAAGACCGTCATCATCAACATTCAATGGTACTGGTTCCGATTGAAACGCAAGGTTTGACGATAGAAAGAATGTTGCCTGTGTTTGGCGATTACGATGCGCCGCATGGGCATGGACAGGTCAGTTTTGACAATGTACGTGTCCCAGTCAGCAATTTTATTGGTGGTGCTGGACAGGGTTTTGAAATTGCTCAAGGTCGTTTAGGGCCTGGACGTATTCATCATTGCATGCGTTGTATCGGTGCTGCTGAAAAAGCCTTGGAGCTGATGATTGATCGTGGCATGTCACGCAAAGCTTTTGGTAAAGAAATTCTTAAACTGGGCGGTAATTTAGAACGTGTGGCTGATGCACGTGTGCAGATCGATCAAGCTCGCTTATTAACGCTATATGCCGCTTATAAGATGGATACCTTAGGCAATATGGCTGCACTCACAGAGATTTCTGCAATTAAAGTGGTTGCACCGACGGTATTACAAAACGTGGTGGATATGGCGATTCAGATTCATGGTGGTGAAGGTGTTTCACGGGATACGCCACTGACTGCATTTTTCAATCAAGCGCGTAGTTTACGTTTGGCCGATGGACCAGATGAGGTTCACAAAGGCATGATTGCCAAATTAGAACTGAAAAAACGTGGCTATGGCCGTTAATAAGGATAAAAGCAAATGGCAGTAATTGATATTGGTGGTCAGGTTCGTCACGGTGAAGAACTGGATATTGCAGCGGTTGAAACTTGGTTAAAAAAACAAGGTGTGGATCTGCAAGGACAGGCACAAGTGACCCAATATTCAGGGGGTGCATCGAATTGGACCTATCGTTTGCGGTATGACAATACAGACCTTATCTTGCGTCGTCCACCCAAAGGTACCAAAGCCAAATCAGCGCATGATATGGCGCGTGAATACAATGTGCAGAAGCATCTTGCACCGTTCTACCCGGTCCTGCCTGAAATGATTGCGCTGTGTCAGGACGAGAGTGTGATTGGTTGTGATTTCTATGTGATGAAGCGGATCGAAGGGATTATTCCGCGTGCCAATTTACCCAAAGAATTACAACTGGATGAGCAGCAAGTACAGCAACTGTGTCTAAATGTTTTGGATAAATTGATAGAACTACATCAGGTGCCTTATCAAGGTACAGCAATGGAAAAGTTGGGCAAAGGCGACGGCTACTGCCGCCGTCAGGTTGAGGGCTGGGATGCGCGCTACACTAAAGCACTGACGCCAAATGTGCCTGATTTTGCTTTTGTGCGTGAATGGTTGCTGCAACATATCCCTGCCGATGCTAAAACTTGCGTGATTCATAATGACTGGCGTTTTGATAATGTCATTTTAGATCCACAACAACCGACTAAAGTGATTGGGGTGCTGGATTGGGAAATGGCAACACTCGGTGATCCATTGATGGATCTAGGTAGTGCACTCGCCTATTGGATTCAAGAGGATGATGATGCTTTGATGAAATCCAGCCGTCGTCAACCGACCAATTTAAAAGGTATGCTGACGCGGCAACAGGTGGTCGATTATTATCTGGAAAAAACAGGTCTAAAGCCTGACAACTGGGCATTTTATGAAGTGTTTGGTTTGTTCCGCTTAGCGGTGATTGCGCAACAGATCTATTATCGTTATTACCATCAACAAACCGATAATCCAGCCTTTAAAGATTTTTGGATCATGATTCATGCCTTACATATTCGGGCTTTAAAACTGATTGCACAAAACAATCCACAAGCACGACAATTGATTGCTGAATATGGGGCAAAACTACAGGATATTTTAAAACGATGACCACAATTTATTTGGTACGGCATGGGCAAGCCTCATTTGGTGCTGCAAGTTATGATCAGCTTTCAGCCAAAGGTGAACAGCAGGCACAGGCCGTCGGTGATTTTTTTAAAAAAACTCTGAAGCAAGTGCCACTGATTGTGGCGGGTTCTATGCAGCGTCATCAGCAAACGGCACAACTGGCCTTAGCGCAAAGTTTTCAGGATGCATCGATTCAAACAGAGTCAGCATGGAATGAGTTTGATCATCAACAGGTGTTTGCTCAATACGAACCACGCTTTAATCAACCTGAACTATTGAAGCAGGATGCTGAATTGATGGCTAATCCACGTGCTTATCTCGCCAAAATCTTTGATGGCGCGATTGATCGCTGGATTGGAGAGCAATATGACCATGAATATCATGAAACATGGTTAGGCTTTCAATCGCGTGTAGAAAGTGCTTTGCACGGTTTATGTCAGCACATTGATGCCACACAACCACGTCAGGCGGTAGTATTTAGTTCAGGTGGAGTCATCTCGGTGGCGGTCGGTCAGGTTTTGGGACTGAATCCCAAACAGATTTTTGCACTGAATTGGTCGATTGCCAATGCCAGTATTACCACGTTGCGTTGGACGGATGGTCGTTTGCAACTACTCAGTTTCAATGAGCATCATTATTTAAAAGCGCGTGATGCTGAACTTTTAACATGGATTTAAAAAATTATAGGTGGCAGGCATGGCAAAGACGATTTTAATTACAGGTGCAAGTTCGGGTTTGGGCGCAGGTATGGCGCGTGAATTTGCCGCTAAAGGCTACAATCTTGCACTGTGTGCAAGACGTCTAGAGCGTCTAGAAGGCTTACAACAAGAGTTGCAAGGTCAGTTTTCGATTCAGGTGGGTATTAAGACGCTGGATGTGACCCATTACGATGATGTGTTTACGGTTTTTAAAGCCTTCCAGCAAGAGTTTGGGACAATTGACCGTATTATTGTCAATGCGGGTGTCGGTGAAGGCCGCCGTATTGGTAAGGGGCATTTTGAAGTGAACCGCGCTACTGCTGAAACTAACTTTATTTCTGCGCTGGCGCAGTGTGAAGCAGCGGTTGAAATCTTTAGAGCACAGAATAAAGGCCATTTGGTGGTGATTTCTTCCATGAGTGCAATGCGTGGTTTACCTAAGCATTTGTCGACCTATGCTGCCAGTAAAGCAGCAGTGGCGCATTTGGCGGAAGGTATTCGTGCAGAATTATTGGATACGCCAATTAAAGTCTCAACGATTTTCCCTGGTTATATTCGTACCGAGTTGAATGAGGGTGCCAAGAAATTACCATTTGAAGTGGATGAGAAAACGGGAAGTAAGGCTCTGGTGAAGGCGATTGAGAAGGAACCCGTGAAGGCGTATGTGCCGCAGTGGCCGTGGTTGCCAATGGGGATTGCAATGAAGATTCTGCCGTTGAAAATTGTGAATAAACTGAGTTGATTTAAATGGTTATAGCGGAGTCTTACTATGGTCTCATTTTTAATTTTAGACTAAGCCACTACGTCTTGCACTTCAGTTGAAATATATTTCAACTTCGTTCAGGCTCGACCTACTTTTCTTTCGGGAAAAGTAGGCAAAACCTGAGGTACGAATAGTAAAGATTAATAATCTTTGCCGTACCGCAAGGTAAAAGCTCTGCTTGAGCAATAAACTACGCTCTTTGTTTGTCTTGCACTAGCCCAAAGCTTTAAGCGCTTTGGTTAGCTCAGGTTGTGGATGACGTTTACGCGTATCATCTTTCTTGTCGAACTCAGATTAAATTAATTTCTTGCTGATATTTACTATTGTGACGGCGGCATGGATGCCGCCAGTTTGGCAGGGGTCACATGGATGTACCCTCTGCCAAACAAAGGATTTTTGCTTACTTTTCATCCCTGAAAAGTGAGATATGCCTATACAAAGGGTATAGGTTTTTTCCTAATAAATGAGGCCGTGCAATACCTGTATTTACTAAGACAAAGCCCTAATCAACTTTTGGTGTAAACCACCAAAACCACCATTGGACATGATCACCACAGCATCGCCCTCACCTGCTTCATTCACCACACGGGCAATGATGTCATCTAAAGAACGGCTGACTTCTGCCTTGTTTGATGATGCCGAGATTACAGGTTGTAGATCCCAATCCAAGCCTTCTGGCTGATACCAAATCACTTCATCTGCTAAACGAGCTGAATGCGCTAAACCATCTTTATGGCTGCCCATACGCATGGTGTTAGAGCGTGGTTCAATGATTGCCCATAACTTGCGCTCACCTAAACGTTTACGTGCGCCGTCGAGTGTGGTTTCAATCGCAGTTGGGTGGTGGGCAAAGTCATCATAGACTTCGATGCCACGCACCGTGCCTAACAGCTCCATACGGCGTTTAACACCACCAAAGTTAGATAAAGCTTCACAGGCTTGTACAAGGCTGACACCAACGTGTTGTGCAGCAGCAATGGTTGCTAACGCATTGGCAACACTATGTTGTCCAGTCATGTTCCATTTCACTTCACCAACTACTTCGCCGTGTTCAAGCACTTTAAAGTGGCTACCATCAGCACTGATTAACTCAGCAGATAAAGCTGCTTGATCACTCGGCTCTAGGCTGGTACGAACCACGGGTGTCCAGCAGCCTTGTTGCAACACTTCATCAATATTGGTTTCAGTAATTGGCGCAATAATACGACCTTCGCTTGGAATGGTACGGACTAAATGATGGAATTGTTTTTGAATCGCGGCAAGGTCATCAAAGATGTCTGCATGGTCAAATTCAAGGTTGTTTAAAATCGCTGTTTTAGGGTGATAGTGAACGAACTTAGAACGCTTATCGAAGAATGCAGAATCATACTCATCCGCTTCAACACAGAAATATTTTCCGCCACCTAATCGCGCGCTTTCGCTAAAACCAAGTGGTACACCACCAATCAAGAAACCTGGATTTAAACCTGCTTGATCAAGAACCCAAGCCAGCATAGTGGTGGTGGTGGTTTTACCGTGTGTACCTGCGACACCTAGTACATGTTTGCCTTGGAGTACATGATCTGCCAAGAATTGTGGACCAGAAATATAAGGAAGGCCTTCATTCAGCATATATTCAATCGCATCAATACCACGTTTCATGGCATTGCCGACAATCACAAGATCAGGATGCGGTTGCAAGTGGCTACGGTCATAGCCCTGCATCAATTCAATACCTGCATTTTCAAGTTGAGTCGACATTGGTGGATAAACATTGGCATCTGAACCTGTGACTTTATGTCCTAAATCTCGTGCGAGTAGAGCCAATGACCCCATAAATGTGCCACAAATACCCAAAATATGCAGATGCATAACGCGCCTTCTCCACTGCTTTTCATACAGCACTGATATCGTATGTATGATTGTCGTTATCAATAAAAATCAAACGCAACGATAGCAAGGCTTGCATGGAAAAGATAGTCAAAATTCGTTGTTGTTGTTTACTTAAAATGATGCAGATAGATGCTAATATTTCAACGGTTTTACTGGCATGCTATTCCCTATTGTTCAACCCTGATTTGGATAAAAGAACACGATGTTGAGCCCGACACTTTTAGCGCTATGTTTGTTGATTATTTCCAACTGTTTTATGACCTTGGCATGGTATGGGCATCTCAAAATTTTACATGATGCGCCAATCTGGCAAGCGATCTTATTTAGCTGGTGCATTGCCCTGCTGGAATACAGTTTTATGATTCCTGCCACCAAACTGCTTAACCAACATGGCTGGAGTCTGGGTGAAATGAAAATTACTCAGGAAGTAGTTACGTTGATGGTATTTGTGCCATTTATGATTTTTGTATTTAAACAGCCCTTCAAACTCGATTATATCTGGGCGATGTTGTGTTTAATGGGCTGTGTCTACTTTGTTTTTAGAAATCAAAGCTAATTTTCGAAGTGTCAGATAACGCGTTCTTTTGTTGGGGATGCTTGAAAAAACCGCTATAATATTTGCCAATTTATTCCCCTGTGCTTGGCGTAAGTCGAGATACTTGTCTATTTTTATCATGTTTTGGAAAAGCCAATGAATGCGGTCGCAACAGATAGCCAACCTTTAGTCGGAATTATCATGGGTTCTCAATCAGATTGGGCAACACTTGAACATACCGCTAACATGCTCAAACAGTTGGGTGTTCCTTTTGAAGCTGAAGTGGTTTCTGCGCATCGTACGCCAGATCGTTTATTTGAATATGCTGAAACAGCACGTGATCGCGGTATCCAAGTGATTATTGCGGGCGCTGGTGGCGCTGCACATTTACCAGGTATGTGTGCTGCTAAAACTGATTTACCTGTATTGGGTGTACCGGTTAAATCATCAATTTTGAATGGTGTTGATTCATTGCTTTCGATTGTACAAATGCCAGCAGGTATCGCAGTCGGTACTTTGGCAATTGGTCCGGCAGGTGCAACCAATGCTGCAATTATGGCGGCACAGATTTTAGGTTTAACCCGTCCAGACATCGCTAAAAATGTGGCTGACTTCCGTACCGCACAAACAGAAAAAGTATCGAGTAATAACATTCCTGGTCATGAATGAGGACAAGCAAAGCAACGCTTAACCTGAATGCAAGACGAGGACTTTGTCCGAGTGAGAGGATAAGCAAACTTAAAGCATTGCTTTAAGGCTTTGCCCTGAGGAGCGTAAGCTCCGCAAGAAGACGAGTAAGAATGTTGCTTTAAGGATTTGCCCGAGCAAAAGAGTTACAGATATGAATAAAACGATTGGCATTTTTGGTGGTGGGCAGCTAGGCCGGATGATGGCGCAAGCAGCGTTACCACTTAATATTCAATGCACCTTCTTTGAAGCAGAAACAGATTGTCCTGCTGCGATTTTGGGTCCAGTCTTTTCGAGTCAAGCGGCACAGGGCTTACAAGATTTTATTGCAAGTGCAGATGTATTTAGTCTTGAATTTGAAAATACGCCTGTTACAGATGTTGATGTTTTGACGCAAAGCAAAACTTTGCACCCTCCTCGCCTTGCTTTGGCGACTGCACAAAATCGTTTAGCTGAAAAACGTTTGTTCGATGAGTTAAGTATTCCTGTTGCGCCGTATCGTGCTGTGGATAGCTTAGAGAGCTTAAAACAAGCGGTATCTGATCTTGGATTACCCATCGTCTTAAAAACCGTAACTGGTGGCTATGATGGTAAGGGTCAATTCGTTTTACGTTCTGAAGATCAAATTGAAAAAGCTTGGGCTGAATTAGGTCCTGCAAAAAGTTTGGTCGCAGAAAGTTTTGTCAAATTCAGCCGTGAAGTATCGATCATCGCGGTACGTGGACAAAATCGTGATGTGAAAACTTGGGCTTTGGCCGAGAATCACCATCATAATGGCATCTTGTCACACTCAATCGTACCTGCACCAAATAGCGCTGATTTACAGCCTGTTGCGCAAGACTATATTACCCGTTTGTTGAAGCACTTAGATTACGTGGGTGTTCTCACACTTGAACTATTTGTCACAGAACAAGGTTTATGCGCCAATGAAATGGCGTGTCGTGTGCATAATTCAGGACATTGGTCAATTGAAGGCGCGATTTGCTCGCAATTTGAAAACCATATTCGTGCGGTTGCAGGTTTACCATTGGGTGCAACTGAAGTGATTCGCCCAAGTGTGATGATCAATATTATTGGTCAGCATCCCAAGTCAGAAGATGTTTTGGCACTAAATGGCGCGCATTTACATCTCTATAATAAGTCTGAACGTACGGGTCGTAAGCTAGGACATATTACTTTGATGCCAAATCATTCAGATGATTTAACAAGTTTATGCCGTCAATTGGCGAAAATATTACCTGTTCCATTGGCATTAACCGATGATATGAGCATCTAAACTTATCCACAACACCTAAAAAAGCGATCTTTGGATCGCTTTTTTTATTTCATATGCTTTTTAAATTTAAAAATAGAGAAAGGATTTATTGTGGATAACTTGTTTTTGATATTTTGAATTTAAAATAGTGGGGGTTGTTTGAATTTAAATGACAGTGGATAAGTGTCTATGGGTTTTAAATTCAAAACGAGGGTATTGTTTTAAATTTGAAACTGAGGGGATGATTAGCTTTTAAATTTAAATTGCTGGGTTGTGGATATCTGTTTTTCCTATAATAACTTCATAAAAAATATGGGTTTGTTATCCTTGTGGGGTCCTGTTTGAAACAATCACTCGTTTATATGGAAAAATGAATTTAAAAGTGGATAAGTTTTAAATTTAAAACCGACTTGTTGTCCAGTGGTGATATTTTTGAATTTAAACAAACCTTGTTGATAACTTTTAAATTTAAAATAAAGCCTGAATTATGAATTTAAAAACAGGGTTTTAAATTTAAAAACCGCCAAATGAATTTAAAGTTACGTTTCCAAACTATACATCTTCATAGAGCGTGTTAAGGTGGAGAGGAAATTTAAATTCAAAAGTTTTGGTTCAGACATGAAACGTCATTTTTCTTTTTTTCTAGGCACTGCCTTATTTACTTTTTTCAATCAGGCGCATGCCGAGCTTGTGATTAACGGTGCAACAGTTTCGACACCGACCACAACAGCAGCTGTTACCAGCAGTAATTATACGCCAAATTCCAATTTTCAGGGTTGTATTGCCAATTTACGTTCACAGGCGATTGCATCGGGTGTATCAGGTGCAACGTATGATCGCTATACGCAAAATTTGACGCCTGATTATTCTGTAATTGATAAATTAAATTATCAGCCTGAATTTTCAACACCAATTTGGGATTATTTGTCGGGCCTTGTGGATAACGAGCGCGTACAAGCTGGACAGCAAAAATTAAATCAACATCGTGCAGTATTGAACCGAGTTGAGCAGGCTTATGGAGTACCTGCTGAAACGGTCGTAGCAGTGTGGGGTGTCGAAAGTAACTATGGTGATATTTCGGGTAAATATCCTTTATTACAGGCATTGGGTACTTTGAGCTGTGAAGGTCGTCGTCAAAGTTATTTCCGTGGTGAGTTTTTTGCCACCATGCGTATTTTACAACGTGGCGATTTAACCCAAGACCAACTTTATGGTTCATGGGCTGGTGCGTTTGGCCATACTCAATTTATGCCATCAACTTATGAACGTTTAGCCGTCGATTTCGATGGAGATGGCCGCCGTGATTTGGTTTCAAGTACCACCGATGCACTGGCTTCGACAGCTAATTTCTTAAAACGAGCAGGGTGGCAAACTGGCATGCCGTGGGGTTTTGAAGTCAAAATTCCACAAGGGATGTCGATCTCTGGTGAAAGTCGTCGTAATAAGAAAGCACTGAATAGCTGGATTGCGCAAGGGGTCACCCGCGCTGATGGTACTGCATTGATTCAAGGTAATTTATCGGGCAGTACACCAGCTGGTTTGATTTCACCAGCGGGTGCCAATGGCCCATTATTCCTAGTATTTAAAAATTTCGATGCAATTTATAGTTATAACGCGGCTGAAAGCTATGGTTTAGCCATTGCGCATTTATCCGATCGTTTACGTGGGGGTACCCCATTTTTAACTGCTTGGCCAACCGATGATGCTGGGACATCCCGTGCAGAACGTCGTGAAATTCAACAGTTTTTAGTGCAACGTGGCTATGATATTGGTGCAGTCGATGGTTTGATTGGTGATAAAAGCCGACAAGCAATTCGCCAAGAACAAACCCGCTTAGGTTTGAACCCGACTGGACGCGCAGGGCAGCAGATTCTTCGTGCGTTCCGTCAAGAACAAGCGAAGCAAATGATGCGGTAAATTTATATCAGATAAAATAAAAAGGTCTGCCAAGTGCAGACCTTTTTAATTAAGGCGCAGTATCTAGTTTAACTGCTTCTAAAATATCAAAAATCACAGCGGTGACATCTTGGCTTAAATCACGATCATTAAAGATTTCGTAAGCTGTGATGGTAACATCGGTATCACTAGGTAATTGTTTTTGTTCTTCTTCAATCAAGTGTTCGATCGGTAATAGTGTTTGTTTGATCTCAAGGTGCAATACTTCATCATAAGCAAGATTTTCATCTTCAAGCTCTAACTCTTGCTCATTGAAATAGGGAATTAAGATGGCATGGAGATAAGGGCTAATATCTTGAATATTCAAGAGTTCGATATCACGAGTTTGTTCAATCGTACTGATGTGGTCGTTCACTTCAATTAAGATATGATAATAACTCATGCTGATCTCCATTAAGGCTAAGATGATGTTTTATCATCACAATAACATGAATAAATCAAAAGAATCGACCCATTCTTGTTATTGCTTAGCAGATCATCTTATATCTACCTATTATGTTTTATTGATCTGTTTTTAATCAGCTAAACCTAGTAGCTTTAGATCAGTATCAGTCAGTTGAAAATCTTTCGCATCTTGATCTTTAATACGTGGATACATCAAAGATCTTGGATCACGAGTATGCTTTAGACCCAAAGCATGACCAAATTCGTGTGCTAAGGTTAAACGTAAGTCATCAGTTGATGAAAATTCATAAATAAAAATCTGTTTTCCATCAAATTGACCTTTGTGTAGCACTTCAGGTTTAAATGTCTCATTAAAATCATTTACTGAAGCACTTAACTGTTGATGGACTTGTTTTGATTTTTCAGCTTTTGCCTGACTTTGCTGGACTTTTTGGTTGTATTCCGTAATTTTTGCCTGCAACTTTTGGGCTTGTTGCTGCAATTGTTGTTGCTGTTTTTGCAGTGCAGTGAACAATGCTTTATTGTTACTGTCTGCTTTATATTGTGCTAAGCCTTGCTGATACTGTTGCGCCTGAGTTTCATAAGCTTTCTTTTGTAGCTCAAGTTGTGCATTGCTTTCTACTAAATCAGCATTGGTTTTCTGCAACTTCTCATTTCTATTCAACCAATTCTGTTGTTCTTGCTCAAGTTGGCTCAAACTTTCAGCACGTTTCATGCTGCGAATTTGTCGTTGGTCAAAAACGAGATTAATCACGAAATCTGCATCAGGATCATAAACAAAATATTTTTGACCGGTATTCTTTTCCCAAATTGCAGCTGCTTGTTTACTTAAGTCGATCATTTGCTGTGGATTGATGTTCAAGCGAGGGTCAAGTTCAGCAATGCGATAGCGCAACGGTTGTTCTGTGCTGTAGCGAACTTGTGACTGTGCTGGAGCAGTCGCGCTAATTTTAGCAAAAGTCGAGACTGGGGCTAGCACGGTAAAACATGCAGCCAAAACGAGAGATAAAAGACGCATAATAGGAGATAAAGCTTGAAAGAGGTCACATTTTAGTCAAAAAAAATCAGTAGTCAAATTGATGGAAGAAGGTTCAACTTATGAGTTTTAACGATATTTCTGGAAAATGAATAAAAATACATTTGTAGACATATTGGTAAAAAAACGAGATAAAAAAACAGAGTTTGTTTATTAAATGATCTAAAACCAATGCCAGAACAACTGTTTATTTTTTATTTTTAATGTATTCAATCTTTAAGAGATGATCAAAGTGTGTTGCAAAAACATTTTTTTACATCTCTAAAAATACATTCCATTTCACATAAAATATTTATTTATTTGTACAAAAACTATACTTAAAGTCTATTGGTTGTTAATTCTTGTAAAGTATTCATGCTGTATGGGTCATTAATAAATGGCTTTTACCAAATCTTTATCTGAGTCGGTTAGCGCAAACTGTTGGAAATTTTGCTTTTGGATCACAGGGTACATCAGTGAGCTTGGGTCATTGGTATGCTCTAAACCAAGCGCATGACCAAATTCATGTGCTAAGGTCAAACGCAAATCATTGGTAGAAGAAAATTCATAAATCAGGATTTGTTTGCCGTTAAAGTGACCTTTATGGAATAAATGTGGTTGAAATACCTGATTAAATTGGCTTGCTGATGCAACCAGTTGTTGATTGGTTTGATTTAGATTCTGAATGCGCTGATTGAGCTGCTGTGTACGCTGGTTATGTTCTTGAACTTCGCGTTGTAACATTAAAGACTGTTGTTCTAAGGCCCTTTGTCTTTGTGAAAATTGTTGAGCCAAATCTTTAGAACTTGAACGTGTTTGGTTGAAACGCAAAACTTCGGTATTGTATTGCTGGAATTGGAGATTGAGCTGTGCCTGTTTACTGGTGATTAAAGCCGTTGTTCTTTGAATTTCCGCTTTAAGTTGTTGTAATTGTAGATTTTGATTTTCCCACTGTTTTTGTTGTTGTTTCAGTTGATCTAGACCTTGTAGGCGATCCGTGCTGCGTTGTTGACGCTCGTCAAAGATTAAATTGATGCTGAATTCGGCTTGTGGATCATAAATAAAGTTTTGCTGTCCTGTTTCTTGTTCCCAAAGTTTGGCTGCTTGTTGGGTGAGTTCGAGGACTTGTTGTTGGCTTAAATTAAAGCGTGGATCAATATCAGCTATACGATAATGCACTATTTTTTTTGTGGTTTGGTGTCGATGAGCATCCATATGATTGATGTTTGCTTGTGCGTTGCCTAACTGAGGTATGCTGACACTTAAACAAGCAATAAAGAATGCTAGATAATGAAATCGCATTGTGAAATCCCCCAAATAAAACTTATTTTTCATCATTATTTTGTGGGCGTCAAAATGCTATGTATTTAATAAATAAAACTAAAAAATGTGATTTTGTTCTAATAAATAAAAAATTGGATCGAGTGATTTGCACAATAAAAAAATCAATAAAATGTTTGTTTTTTGATCGTAAGTTAAAAAATATCAAGGGATTAAATTGATAAAAGCACAAATTAGGTTGGTGGAGTGCAAAAAATCAGCCAATTGTTAACTTTTGTAAAATTAATGCGAAGTTGAAAAGTTTTTTACTTTTTAGTTAAAAATTGCTGGATTGTGACATTTATAGTCCATCCAATTTGAATCATTTTTAGGGGGATTAGACCATAACAATTTACTGTGATTATCTTGCGAGTAAAAGAGAGAGGTCTGCTTGGGTCAAACGGAAATGCGTTGTATTTTGATCTCTCATAATGGGATACATCAGTGCTTGAGGATCATCACTATGCTCTAAACCCAAAGCATGACCTAGCTCATGTGCGATGGTTAAACGTAAATCATCTGGAGATTCAAACTCATAAATTAATATTTGTTTGCCATTAAATAGACCTTTATGAAATAAATGTGGCTTAAAGCGTTGTTTGTATTGGCTGACCGAAGCATTGAGCTGCTGGTCTAAACTATTCAACTCATCAACTTGCTGATTTAACTGAATGATTCTCTGATTATATTGATCAATTTCTTGCTGTAGTAACTGCACATTTTGAGATAAGGCATGTTGCTGTTGTTGGAAATATTCAAGATTGGCAAAAGAGCTGGGATGCCGTTGTGCATTTTGCTGTTCTAGATTGTAGCGTTGGATTTGCTGATTTAGTTGCTGTTGTTTTGAGTCGAGAAGCTGCTTACTACGTAGGATTTCCTGTTCAATCTGATCAAGCTGCTGCTTTTTCTCTACCCAGTGTTGTTGATTCGATTTAAGCTGGCTAAGGTGTTCGCGACGTTGTTCGCTTTCCATTTGACGCTCATCATAGATCAGGTGAATCGCGAGCTGAGCATTGGGGTCATAGACAAAATAATCTTGCCCTGTGCCATCTTTCCAGATTTGGGTTGCTTGTTGGCTAATGGCTTGTACTTGCTCGATACTGAGTTTAAAACGAGGATCGACTTCGGCAATACGATAGCGTAGGCGTGTATCAAGTGGGCTGCTAATTCGATCAGTGAGCGAATTAAATTTAAGTTGTGGGTGTTGGCGGGTTTGATAACCCGACCAGAGTATAAAGAGGAGCAACGCAATAATGAAGGCGAGTTTCATTCAGTATTTTTTTTAAATAAAGGTTGGTACAGACTGGGTATGACTAAAATTCCCCAGATGAGTGTAGAGAGAATGTTGCCTAGCTCATAAAAAATAGCACCTAGACCAGACATAAATGTCCATGAATAGCTCGGTAAAAGATAAATAAGTAACAGTGGGAAAAAACTATAGACATAAATCTTTCTTGCCCATTCTTTAAATAGTAGCAAGCCAATCAATACAATAATAAAACCAACCGAAATTATGCCTGAGATGAAAAGTTCCCATTGTTGAGGGTCTTTTGTTAATAGTTCATTAATTGCAATTGAGGTTTCATCGTATGCATCAAATATGACACTTATCAAAATACTAAGTAGGGAAAAGATAAGCATTAATCTAAATTTGGTTTTGCTCAGTACGGGATCTGTTTTCATCTTCTATCTAGGTATCATTCTTTTAGTGCTTTGGATTATACAGAAAAAAGTTTAGCTTATTTAAACTGCTTTGCTGATGATGCGATTAGTTTGGAAGTGTTGTTCAATTACTTGTTATTCATTGGAACAGCTGCCATATTGAATTTTATTGCTGAATATCAATAAAAATGCAAAGGAATATGCATGCTGAAATATCTACTCAAAGCGCCTGAGGCTGCATGGGCTGCGGCTTCACCCGCAGCAGCAAAAGCAGAAAATCTAAAAATCAAATATTTGGGGACAGCAGGGTTTATCTTGTCTGATTCCAATCGAACTCTGGTGCTCGATCCTTTTATCAGCCGTCCAAATCTCTGGCAGACTTTGACCCAGCCGTTATGTAGCGATCCCGCTTTGGTCAAACACTATATTCCATATGCAGATGAGGTACTGATTGGGCATGCGCATTATGACCATATTTTGGATGCACCAGAGCTTTGCAAACAAACAGGGGCTCGTTTGATCGGTTCGGAAGCGAGTTTAATGTATGGGCGTTCCGCAGGCTTGCTTGAGCAACAGATGCAAGCCACGCAGGGAAGGGAGGTGATTCACTGTGGCGAGTGGCAAGTGGTCGGTTTACCTTCAATTCACGGTAAAGCACTGTTTGGTCGTATTCCATTACCAGGAGATATGACCACACCACCGCCTTTTCCACCGAAGTTTCATCAGTTGCGACATGGCTTAGTCTTGAACTGGTGGATTGATACAGGGCAACTGCGAGTTGTTCACATTGATTCTGCGGATTTTATTGAGCAAGAGCTGCAGGGCAGACAGGCAGATATCGTGTGTCTTTGCACGATAGGGCGTAAATATCGTCCAAACTATGTCAAAGATGTGGTGCGGTTATTGAAACCGAAATACATTATTCCATGCCACTGGGATACGATGGTGACGCCGATTGATGCGCCACCGCAGTTGTTGCCAGGGGTAAATATTCCTGAGTTTATTGAAGAAATAAAAGCTTGTGGTGTCGTGCCTTTGTTTATGCCGATTTTGGGTGAGCTATATTTTGACCAATCTGTAAAAGTTTAAGGCATAAAAAAACCGCGCTTGCGCGCGGTCTTTTTTAAAGAGACAAATTATTTTTTGTCATCTTTTACTTCTGTGAACTCAGCATCTACAACGCCATCGTCCGCTTTCTGTTGTTGACCAGCATCACCACCTTGGAATGCATTTGGATCAAAACCTTCTGCACCGCCAGCACCTTGCGCTTGTTCATAAGCACGTTGAGTGATTGGCATCAAGATGTTTTGTAAAGCTTCAGTTTTCGCTTTGATGTCTTCAACATCATTTTCTTTGGTAGCTGCTTCAAGCTCAGAAACCGCAGTCGCGATCGCAGTTTTTTCATCTTCAGTAACTTTATCACCAAGATCTTTTACTGCTTTGTTTGAGCTAGAAACTAAAGCATCCGCTTCGTTGCGTGCTTTTGCTAACTCTTCAAACTTACGGTCTTCTTCTGCATTCGCTTCAGCATCTTTGATCATTGCTTCGATTTCAGCATCAGACAAACCTGAGTTT
Organism: Acinetobacter sp. Tr-809; assembly: GCF_011753255.1. Lineage (NCBI taxonomy): Bacteria > Pseudomonadati > Pseudomonadota > Gammaproteobacteria > Moraxellales > Moraxellaceae > Acinetobacter > Acinetobacter sp. Tr-809. The sequence continues at coordinate 7,377 of NZ_VWVZ01000011.1, read as the reverse complement.
GCTTTGATCTGGATCGATTGCTCTTTACCAGTGCTCTTATCTTTCGCAGATACTTTTAAGATACCGTCAGCATTGATGTCGAACGATACTTCAATTTGCGGTACACCACGTGGAGCAGGTGGGATATCGCCTAATTGGAAGTTACCCAACAATTTGTTTTGTTGAGCCATTTTACGTTCACCTTGGAACACTGAAATGTCTACAGCAGGCTGGTTATCAGCAGCAGTCGAGAACACTTGAGATTTCTTCGCAGGAATCGTGGTGTTTTTCTCAATGATCGCTGTTAATACGCCACCCATGGTTTCGATACCAAGTGTTAACGGTGTTACATCTAATAAAAGCACGTCAGTTTTGTCACCAGACAATACCGCACCTTGAATCGCTGCACCAATCGCAACTGCTTCATCAGGGTTCACGTCTTTACGTGGCTCTTTGCCAAAGAATTCTTGTACTTTTTGTTGTACAAGTGGCATACGAGACTGACCGCCCACCAAGATCACGTCAGAGATGTCAGAAGTCGAAAGACCAGCATCTTTAAGTGCAATACGGCAAGGCTCAATTGTACGAGCAACTAAGTCAGCCACTAAACCTTCAAGTTTTGCACGTGTTACGTTGATCACTAAGTGTTTAGGACCAGTCGCATCAGCCGTGATGTATGGAAGGTTGATTTCAGTTGCATTTGACGAAGAAAGCTCGATTTTTGCTTTTTCAGCAGCTTCTTTCAAACGTTGTAACGCAAGTGGATCATTTTTCAAGTTCACACTTTGTTCTTTCTTGAATTCTTCAACCAAGAATTCAATTAACGCGTTATCAAAGTCTTCACCACCAAGGAAAGTATCACCGTTTGTTGATAACACTTCGATTTGTTGGTCGCCATCAAGGTCAGCGATTTCAATGATTGATACGTCGAATGTACCGCCACCTAAGTCATAAACCGCGATTTTACGATCGCCTTCTTTTTTGTCCATACCGAACGCAAGTGCCGCAGCAGTTGGTTCGTTGATGATACGTTTAACATCAAGACCTGCAATTTTACCTGCATCTTTAGTTGCTTGACGTTGTGCATCGTTAAAGTAAGCAGGAACAGTAATCACTGCTTCAGTAACGGTTTCACCTAAATAGTCTTCTGCTGTTTTTTTCATCTTTTTCAAGATTTCAGCAGAGATTTGTTGAGGTGCTAATTTTTTATCGTTTACTTCAACCCAAGCATCGCCATTGTCAGCTTTGATGATTTTGTAAGGTACAAGACCGATGTCTTTTTGTACCGCTTGATCTTCATAACGACGACCAATTAAACGCTTGATTGCGAATAATGTGTTTTTTGGGTTAGTTACAGCCTGACGCTTTGCACTTTGACCAACTAAGATCTCGCCATCTTTGTATGCAATGATTGATGGAGTTGTGCGTGCGCCTTCTGCATTTTCAATTACTTTTACTTTATCGCCTTCAAGTACAGCAACACATGAGTTGGTAGTACCTAAGTCAATACCAATAATTTTTGCCATTGTTTGTGTTCCTCTAAAATTTTGTGAATCCTCAGATTTCCTCCCTTGTTACAGGGACGTTGAAAGAGGATTTTCTTGTTATTCGATATGAGAGTTAATCGGTTTTTTTCAAGCATTTTTATGAAAAAAAATCAAAAAACTCTCAAATTTTTGCAATTTTGAGCAAATAAATACGTTGCTCGCCTGAATTATTGACCCACCATTACCATTGCTGGTCGGAGTAGACGACCATTTAAGGTATAGCCTTTCTGTAAAACAGCACCAATTAGATTGGCTTGAGCCGTTGGATCGATGCCAACAGCTTGGTGTAAATCCGCATTGAAGCCATTTTGTGTATCAGCTTCGACCACACCAAATTTTTCAAGCGTCGTTAATAGTGATTTCAAAGTGAGCTTAATCCCTTCAAGCACAGGGGTTTGCTCTTCACCAGCAGCTTGAATCGCACGTTCTAGGTTGTCGACAGAATCCAATAATTCTTTCGCAAATTTTTCCAGCACAGTCTCTTTATGCTTTTCAGATTCACGTTGAATACGTTCAACGCTTTTTTGTGCTTCATAAACAGCATTGGCTGTACGTGCTTTTTCTAGTTTCAAGCTTTCTTCGAGTTTAGTGATTTGCGCTTGTAAATCTTCAACGCTAAGCTCGTTTGCTTGCTCTACACCTTCAGCTTGAGTTTGTTCAGCCTGTTGCTCATTTTGAATGTCTTGAGCTTGCTCATTGTGCTCATTAGCCATTGATGATCTCCGTTGAAAAAAGTTCTTAAACATGTACAGTCCTTTTAGCGTGAATGCTCATAGGGTTAAACCCGAACTGCCACATCTTGGTCATTCATAGATAGGGATGAAGTATGGGCAAGGCGACAAAATTCAAGCGTTCAGGTCGATTTAAATCTTTTAATTTTGTTGATTTAGGTAAAAACTTAAGTTTTCGATCACAAAAGCAATAAATTCTTGAGTTATTTTCGGCAAATGCTGTCTTGATGCATAGACTAAAGACAAGGTCAGGTCTGGTGCGGAAAAATCAGAAAATACCTGTTGTAAACGTTGATGAGCAATATCTTTGCGTACCAATAAAGTTGGCAACATGGCAATGCCTTGTGCCTTGAGACACATTTGATAAAGCGCGATCACGTCATTGCTTTTAAACGTAACATTTAAAGGATAGTTCTGGGGTTGCTGATCTGTATCAAACAATGTCCAGTATTGATTATGGGTATGATGAGCAATACATTCATGTTGAATGAGTTGACTAGGATGCAACAGGGGAGTGTGATCCTGTAAATAGTGGGGATGCGCGCAAAAGATAGATTCAATCTGACAGACTGGACGAGCAATCAGCCCATCCGCGACTTTCTGGGTAATGCGTAGAGCAAGATCAACATGCGCATCCATTAAGTCGACGGTATTTTCAGTTAAATACACATCAAAATGAATCTGCGGATAGCGTTTCTTAAACTGTTTAATACATTCATTGACCCCCAATTGAAACAGAAACAAGCCACAGGTAAAGCGAATCGTCCCACTATGTTGTTCAGGGGCGGCCAATCCTTCGAGCAAGTGTTGCTGCTGTAAAATATTTTCACAATAGACCAGTGCTTTTTCACCTGCTGGGGTCAGTGAAACTTTACGGGTATTGCGTTGAAACAGACGAGTTGAAAAGGTTTGTTCAAGGTGTTCTAAATAGCGAGACACCATGGCTTTAGAGTAATCTAAATGTTCGGCTGCTTTGCTGAGATTGCCCTGATGGGCAATACATACGAAGACTTGAATGGCTTTTAAGGTATCCATGTTTATTATCATTGTTGCAAGATATGCAACATTTTATCTTAATTTAGAGTGTTTATTCAGCAATAATTGCAATTTAAAGTGTTCCTTATCAGATTGGAGACGATAAGATGAACACCAAACCTTATATCATTGCTTTATCCACTTTAGCGGCAACATCTGCGGCTTTTGCACAAGACTTAAAAATTCAAAACTTTTTGGCTCAGCCTGAGCACTTCGGTGTGACCTCAACCCTAATTGAAGGTGACAAAGAAGTCTTATTGGTGAATGCCCAATTTTCTAAATCAGAAGCATTGCGTATCGCTGCTGACATTCTAGATAGTGGTAAAACCTTAAAAACGATTTTTGTCAGCTATGGCGATCCAGACTTCTATTTTGGTTTAGATGTGTTTAAGCAATACTTTCCGAATGTGCAGGTGATTGCGACCCCTGAAACAGTGAAGCATATTCAGGATACACAAGCGCTGAAAGTACAGTATTGGGGACCAAAAATGGGTGCCAATGCACCGAGCAAGATTATTGTTCCACAAGCGTATACGGCTAAAACCTTAAAATTAGAAAATGAAAATATCGAAATCAAAGGTAACAAAGAACTGACTTATTTATGGATTCCGAGTGCCAAAGCCGTTGTCGGTGGCATTCCGGTGTCATCTGGTATTCATCTGTGGACAGCTGATACCCCAACAGCTAAAGATCGTGCAGAAGTGGTACAGACTTTAGAAAGTATTAAGGCCTTAAATCCACAAGTAGTTGTACCTGCTCATATGAAAGCGGGTTCAGCGGAAGGATTGGATGCGGTGAATTTCTCAATTGACTATTTAAAGCAATATGAGAAAGCAGTCAAAGTAACCAAGAACTCAGCTGAATTAATCCAAATGATGCAAAAACAGTATCCTGCTTTAGGTGAATCAAGCAGCTTAGAGTTAGGTGCTAAAGTGGTTAAAGGCGAGATGAAATGGCCTTAATGCCGGGTAGATAAGATGAAGAACCGTGATGAGCAGTCACGGTTTTTTTATGGGTGCTACATTTATTTTTAATTAAAATTACCCAATTGTAATCTTTTGAGAAGCTTATGCAGTGTTTCTATGAATTATCAAAAAATAAGATAAACGCTTTTTTACAGGCAAAATAAAAATGAAATTACTTAGACCAGAACAGCTTAGCCATTTTGTTTGATTTAAAAAATATGTGAAACATCAACATGGTTGGTTTAAGAAAAGTTTCAAAACAATGCAGCTTACATAACAAACTGCAACTAATCCGCATCACGTCCAAGAAAAAAATTGTGAATTATAGGCAACGCAAAGACAACTTTGCTTTTTGTCATAAATGAAAGGAAATACACAATGAAAAAGTTAGCATTGATCTCTATGGTTGTATCTGGTGTTGCATTAACAGCTGTAGGTTGCTCGACTCAAGGTGGTTTGGATGCTTCAGGCTCTGCTCAAACTAGTGCAAGCCCAACAGGCGTACAAGGCGGTGTTGGTGTACAAGCAGGTTCATCAGTTGATGTTCAACCTGGTGGCGTTTCTGCTGATGTTTCTGGTTCGGCATCCGGTTCAGCTGGTACGACTGCGCAATAATTTTTTAGGTTTAAGTTGGCTTCGTATAAGATTGAACATTAGATGCCGCATGCAATCTTACGAATGTACTGCTATACATTGCGCGAAGTTGACTTAATTCATAAAACTGACACTTTTGAAGTGCTATAAAACTAGAACGAATTCATTGGTTCTAGTTTTATTGATTTAACAAAAAATGTTAAAACATCATTTAATTGACATAAAAAGTGGATATGAATAAGCACTATGGTTAATGACTTTTTGATAATAGCCCTTTAGCGTACGACATATTTTTCAAATCTTGAACTTGATCTAAGACTTTAGAAAAGCATATAGTCGAAGACAACAAGAATTATGGACAGAGCGAAGAAGGGGACAGAAGTGACAGCATTACCTCAAAGAATTCAAACAATTTTAGATAAAGGACAAGGTCCTGCTGCACGAGCACTTGATAAGCTCCCCAAAATTGTACAAGAGTCTCTCGCTAAGCTTTTGGCTTATCCATACCAATATCCAGATTTAGACTCATTTACCAAATGCCTGATGGCAGTTCAAATTAAACAAGGCCGTATTGGTTTTATTGGTGATGATCCGATAGAGTCTCGTCGTCAGTTTGATGCACAAATGTTGGCAATTATTAATAAGCCGACATCGATTGAATCGGTTGAAGATATTCGTCTTCCTTTGCAAAGCGGGACAGTCTTTGCTAGACATTATCATCCTGCGCCCAATAAGAAATTGCCGATCATCGTGTTTTATCATGGTGGTGGTTTTGTGGTGGGCGGTTTGGATACCCATGACGAAGCTTGTCGTATAATTGCCAAGTACGCAAAAGTACAAGTACTCAGTATTGATTATCCACTAGCACCAGAAGCATCACCACAACTGTTGATCAAATCATGTGAAGATGCATTGGCATGGGTTTATCAAAATCGCCGTCAGTTAAAAATCTATAAAAATCGTATCGCAGTTGCAGGGGATAGTGCTGGTGGTAATATTAGTACTGTGGTTGCACAGCATTCTGTAGGCAAAGCCTATGCACCACAAGCACAGCTATTGATTTATCCAGTCGTTGATTTCAAAAGCCGCCATCCATCGTTTTATGCTTATGGTGAGGGCTTGGTGTTGACCAGTAAAGATGTGGATTATGTGACTGACTATTATGCGACACGGCATGATGTTGCATTAGATGACCCTTTAATCTCACCAACCTATGGAAGTCTCAGAAAGTTGGCACCTGCTTATGTGATTACTGCAGGACATGACTTGCTGCATGATGAGGGAGCGATCTATAGTCATAAACTTAGACAAAATGGTGTCAAAGTCCAATATGTTGATTACCCAGATCAGACACATGGCTTTATCAACCTCACACCCGTCTCAAGTAAGGCAAAACGCAATACCATTGAAGTTGCCAAAAGCTTTAGAAAGTTTTGGGATAAACATAGTTAATAATGTCTGAGCCGATGTTTCACGTGAAACATCGGTTTTTTGTTTTAACGATAACAAATAGAAATAGCAAAAAAGAATGAGCAAAACTAAGATGAGCATTCACAACAAATCTATGTTCAAGCCGAGAAAAGCAATGATGAAAAAGTTGTTCATGACAACAGGTTTAATTCTGGCAAGCAGCCATTTATTTGCAAATACCATGGTTGATATGAAAACCAGTATGGGGAACATTGAAATTGAACTTTTTGATGATAAAGCACCTGTATCTGCAAAGAACTTTGAAAGCTATGTAAAAAGCAACTTTTATACAGGCACAATTTTCCATCGTGTTATTCCAGGTTTTATGGTGCAGGGTGGTGGTCTAGATGCAAATATGATTGAGAAGACAACTAAAGCTCCAATTGTAAATGAAGCAAGCAATGGCTTGAAAAATACTCGCGGTACTTTGGCGATGGCACGTACGCAAAACCCAAACTCTGCAAGTAGTCAATTCTTTATTAATGTTGCTGACAATAACTTTTTAAATAAGTCACCAATGGATGCGGGTTACGCTGTATTTGGTAAAGTGACTAAAGGTATGGATATTGTCGATAAGATCGTAAATGTACCAACGGCAAACTACGGAATGCATCAAAATGTACCGAAACAGCCGATTAAAATTATCAGCGTACAGATAAAGAACAGTAAGTAAAAAACAAAGCAGAAATATGTTTAAAATATTTCTGCTTTAATTTTATGTGCTTACGACAATTATGCTGATTTGTTAAACAGATTGGTGTGTAAAAAAAGAACACTCAATAAAACAAGGGTTTAAAAAGACTTGCGTACCAAAAAAAATCTCCTATAATGCACACATCCCGACGCGATGAAGCAAAAATAACTTAGCTTTACTGGTTAAGTTGTTAAATATTTATTGCGTTGATTTGCCACCGACGAGGTGGTGAAATGATCATTAAGAGAATAGAAGAACAACTTGTGTGGATTTTTACTGATTGATCGATCGAAAATATTTCATTGATTGAATGGTAAAAATTTCTCGAAGTTTATTTGAGCGAATTTTTAGTCAGAAAATTG
>NZ_VWVZ01000010.1:0-108311 GCF_011753255.1 Acinetobacter sp. Tr-809 | reverse complement strand
TCGTGGTGAGATCGTGATTAATGATCGCAATGAAACCAATGTTAAAGGTGTCTTTGCTGCGGGTGACTGTACGACTGTGCCATACAAGCAGATCATTATTGCCACAGGTGAAGGCGCGAAAGCATCATTGTCTGCTTTTGATTATATGATCCGCTCTGGTGTTTAAACTGATCCAAAACATGTGCACGCACTTACACTTTCCGATGTAAGTGCGTGTTTTTACAAGTTATCAACAAATTTTCAACTTTATTATTCATCTAGTTTATGTTTATATTTTCGGTATCCATATCCGATTGGATGCCACAAAGAAAAGGAAATAGACAATGAATAAATTACTTGTTGCATTAGGTCTTGCTGCTACTGTTGCGCTTGTAGGCTGTAATAAAGATAAAGCACCTGAAACAGGTGCAACCACGGGTGAACATTTAGAACATGCTGCTAGCCAAGCTAGTGCTGATGTTCAAAATGCTGCGGATACTGCTGCTAACAATGTTGCAACTGCGGTAGATACAGCGGGTGATCAAATTGATGCTGCCGCTGATCACACTGCAACTGCAACTGCTGAAGCTGCTGCTAAAACTGAAGCTGCTGCACGTGATGCAACCGCTAAAGTTGCTGGTGCTGTAGAATCAACTGCTGCTGACGTGAAAGAAAAAGCTCAACAGTAATTGAGTTGAAATAAAAAAGCCTCTGTAAACAGAGGCTTTTTTATATGTCCAATTTAGCTTAATAAACCTTCATCGCGCATCGCAATTTGTACAGATTGACGTTCAGCTACTTTATTACGCAATGCAATAATGTTGATGTAAGGCGTCAAGTCATGTTCGATATGGTTTGACCAATTCGTGAGAACAAACAAATATGCATCCGCAGGACCAAAGTTGTCATCGACCAAATAATCGCAATCTGATTCAGCTAAATAGTTGTCGATATACTTAAGCAAACGATCAACTTCAGCATAGGCTTTGGTTTTCTCATCATCAGAAAGTTTGCCGCTAAAGAATACAGAATAAGCATCATGCAATTCTGAGTTCAAGTATCCTAACCACTCTAGAACTTTAGCACGCCCCATCCCTGATGGTGGAATTAAATCCTGTTTAGGATCATGCTGTGCCAAAAACGGTAAAATCGCCACATTCTCAGTTAAAATCAAACCTGGATTAATTTCCAAAGCAGGGACATAGCCCTTTGGATTAATCTCGTAATAATCTGCACCTTTTGAAGTTTTATGTGTTTTTAGATCAACTCGTTCTAAATCAAAATCGACGTTTATTTCATTTAAAATAATATGGGCTGCCAATGAGCATGCGCCAGGTGAATAATACAACTTCATAATTGATCCTTGTTATCTAACAACTTATGCCCTAGAACGTTCCTACGAAACTCGAGAACAGAAATAACCAAAATTTATAATAGCTTTCATGCTAAGAACATCTACTCCACTACTATTAATGAATTTTTTTCTGCCTTGCAAGTTATATTCCGTGACGATTGATTAATTTATGAAAAAACAAACCAAACAATGTCACGGAAGATGGATTACGCTCGACCAAAAAGTTTGCCTAACCATTCAAATAATGAGTTTAAAAATTCAACGATGATATTCTTCGGATTACTTGGTTCAAGTTGAGAATCCGAGCTTTTCATATCCAAATCTACAATCACAGGGTCATGATCTGAAGAGCGATAGGCATCTGCCGTGAAGAACAAAGCCTTTTGCTCATCAGTTTTATATTCTTCGTTATAGTCCAATACCGTTGGTTCATCAGCATTGATATGCCATGCAAATGTTTTGATCACACGCTTATATAGATTGGCATCGGCAATGGCATGATCAAGATTACCTGCACCACCATAACCATCGGCATCACTTGCCACACCAAACACATAGCTATAAGCCTTGTTGCCCTCACCCACTTTGCTGTCATTCAGCAATACTTTGTAGTTGGCTTTCTCAAAGCTGAGGATTGGGTCTTCTTTGGCATAACTGTTCATATCACCTAACAGTAAGATGTTCGGATTCTTCACTTGAGTCGGATTCTTGGCAATCCATTGGGTGAGTTGCTCAACCGCTTTCACTCGGGTTGGGTTCCAACAGCCCTGTCCATCACGTTGATCTGCATCGAGAGAGTTTTCATCAACACCGCGACAGCTCTTCGATTTAAGATGATTTGGAATCACGGTAAAGATTTGTCCACCTTGTACAGGTTTGAAGGATTGTGCAATGGTTGAACGGCTTTTATCCCCTAAATCCAATACAGCAGGCTTATTCACTGGCTGAACACGTTTGCTGTTATAAATAATTGCAACCGCAATCACATCTGTACCCAACTGATTAAGTCCTTCTGGAATAACATATTTCCAGTCTGGCCCTAAAGCTTTAGTCAGGTTAGCAACCGCACTGTCACTGCCATAACCATTATTGGCAATTTCCATCAAACCATAGACATCTGCATCAATTGATTTTAATGCGTTGACGATTTTGGCATGTTGTTTATCAAATTCAGCCTGACTGTTGGCACCACGTTCCGTTGGGAAGCCATTCTTGCCATTGTCATAGTTCAGCACGTTAAATGCCGCAGCGCGAATATGTTTACTTTGTTTAGCCGCAATCGTTGAACGCGGATTGGAGGTGGTTACCACTTCTGGCAAGTTTGCACCTGCAATCGGTTGTACACGCCAAGCATTAAAGCGGTATTCCAAAATACCTTGTGCATTTTTTAATTGGTAGCCCGAACGTAGCGTATTTAAAGCACTAAAGTTTTGTGGCAACCACGGTGCACGGTTTTGATTGTTATAACCATCATCAAAGATAATCTTAGAAAGTAAATTTTGTTGTGCTAAAGCCTTGGCTTCATTTGAAAGTGCAGGATAAAGGTTGGTCGGAATAAATAAGCGACCAAGGCTTAGTGACAGCTCACCATAACGACCAAAATTATAGTTTTCACTTACCGTCAACGTTTGCGGTAATTTCACTAACATCCCTTGATAACGCTTAGGCGAGTTCCCCGCTGTATCGGTCAAACTACTAAATGGCAAGTTTAAGTCCAGTGGTTGAATCAACGATGCCATATTCTGGTTACAGGTCTTAATATCCTGCTGCAACTGATCCAATTGAAGTTGGTTTTGATAACTGGTTAAACGACCACGCAGGATAACTTCATCACCAACCTGTCCACCTTTGACTGCACTACTTGCAGGGATATAAACAAAAATTGCATTGCTGACATTTGGCGTGGCTTTGCTATCAGGTGCTTGCACATAGAAACCTGAGAAACCATTGCTATAACGATAATCAGCTGTGATCACACCACGAATGGTGTAGTTTTGATTCTGAGCTGACTCGGCTAAACTGGCAATCGGCGTATCACTACTGCTACAGCTAACTGCATCTACAGGTGGAGTGGTGGTTGAACCGCTTAAATTCGAAAAATCATTTCGATCAGTCCATGCCTGCCAAGATTGGTCGAGGTCAAATGGACTGGTCGGGTCAACACTCACTACAGGATTATCTGTTTGAATGCGTTTAAAGCTATTCGCAGTACTGAATACCGTTGTGCCCCAACCTGCCGTTGGACGCTCACCAATACGACCAAAACGATCTACGGGTGTACCGCGATACAACAACACAATGGCATCGTCGCCATTGAAAGATAATCCAGCGACTTGATTGACCACCTTATCGCCCAATTGCGCCTGTAATTCTGAACGACCTATCAGGAATTTTTGCTTACTGGCCAAAGTGCCTTGTAATGGGAAAGCGACTGTTTTAACCGTGCCACCATTATTAAACTGCTGGATTTCATAATCCGCTAAATTCACCGCTGTGGCATCGGGGTTATAGATTTCCAGTCCCTTTTTATTACTACTGCCATCGACATATTGGCTAAACATCAGTTGTGCGTGTGCAGCTGAAAACATTGAAGACGCGCCTAATAAACCTAGGCAAATGGCAATCGAATGGTATTTAAAATTGTTCATCGTTTTTTACTTAGTGTTAAAATTGTAATTAGGCTATGCAATTTCTGTGACAGCTACATGAAGCTTTTTTGACAAATTTTAAGCAATTTCAAAAATGATCGGCTAAATAAAATCACTTAAAGTTTGACTTGAACACCTGAACACTTAAAATACGGCATTTCTATATTTATATCTCCAGAATCATGTCAAACGATCAGTTAGAAACGCAAATTACGGAACTCGACAATTTGCCTGAGCACCGTGAAATTGTGACGTTTATGCGTCGTTCAGCTCCGCTCAATACTTCACAACGTACTGCTTTAGAAGATTATCGTGATTTAATTTTGGAATACCCTGTTGGTGATTTACGTCAACATTTTGAACACCCTGAGCGCCCATTAACCGTTGAAATCGGTTTTGGTATGGGTCGTTCTTTGGTGTTAATGGCGAAAGCTAATCCTGAACGTAACTTTGTCGGAATCGAAGTGCATGTGCCTGGTATCGCACAGTGTGTCTATGAAGCGGGTATGGCAGGTTTAAAGAACTTATTTGTACTGGATGCCGATGCAATCCAAGTATTACGTGAAATGCCGGATAACAGCATTAACTGTGTACAGCTTTATTTCCCAGATCCGTGGCAGAAGAAGCGTCACTTTAAACGCCGCTTCGTGATTCATGAGCGCATGCAACTGGTTGAACAGAAGTTAGAGCTTGGTGGTACCTTCCACTCAGCAACTGACTGGGAACCGTATGCAGAGTGGATGCTTGATATCCTAGATAACCGTCCAGATATGGAAAACTTGGCAGGTAAAGGCAATAGCTACCCTCGCCCAGAATGGCGTCCAGTGACTAAATTCGAGCGTCGTGGTCTAGAATCAGGTCACAAGATCAATGATTTTATCTTTAAGAAAATTAAATAAGTTGATTTAGTTTTAAAGAAAGCCACTAATTGTTTAGTGGCTTTTTTATTAGATTCAAATTTAAATAATGCTTCTATTGTACTTCCTCTTTTAGAACACTGTAAGGTAAATACATCTTTAAGCCTATATTGTATAAGATAAAACATGAGATAAAGAAAAAAGTACCTGACATGATATAGAATTCATAAGGAGCTGAAATTTTTAATATTTGTTTCAGAATGGCGATCAAGGCAATTTGAATTAAAATAAAACCAAAAAATATCAACCACCCATTTATCTTACACTCACGCCCAGTTAATAAAAATATAAAATCATATAAATCAACTCCCTCTTTTTTATTAAAATATCCAGTACAATCACTTAGATGTTTCTTGCCATCTAGAATAGCACTCATTTCAAATCGAATAAGGATATTAAATAAGATATAAAGTACGATATAGCTCCAAAAATATATTTCACCAACATTCAGTGAAATTGACAGCGCGACCAACAGAAAAGAAAAAGAGGTCAAATACCCCCCAATAAAACGATGCTGCGCGTATAAAAGTGCATCAGGTTTAGTCTTAGCACGCATATAAAGAAAAATACAAGAAAGGAAATAAAGTAGACAAGAAGAAATAAATAAAATTTTTATAAAATATGTACTTAAATCAAAAATTGTAATAAAACTCAGAAAAGCAAGTACACCTAAAGCGAAGTTCAATACAAAATGTCTTTTCACAAAATACTGATAATCAAATTCCGATATTTTTATCGACATTAAAAGCACCTTTAAAAATCCTGCGCCAGCCTAATTTAAAATAATAATCCTTAAAACAAGATATTCACTTTAAAGTTTATTATAGTTATTATTCTTTGGTTTTCAGATCAACAAGTGGCTGAATGTATAATTATAAACATCATAAACCACATAGACATCCTCTCTTTCTTGAAAAAAGACGCCTGTAAATGCCGAATAAAACTCAATATAATCAATATAGAAATGAATATAATAACCTGCAAATCCATTCACTCCAGCTCAAATCGCTGTTGCACTCATTCCTCCAGATTCAGCAAACATTAATACTAAAGCTGTTGCCGTTGCTTGTGATCTCAGCTGAGGTAGTTGTCCAACAATTGCATCAACACATTGGAGTTTTTGAACGTTACCGTAGATAACTTTCATCAGTTCATATATCAATAAGTTGTCATATTTATAAACAGTGTTAATAACTTCAGAATTCAAGTATTTCTATTAGCACACTTACCACCAAAAGAATAGAGCTTTTAACAGTCCTGAGTTTTCACCTTTAGCCAATGACAATAGATCAATAAATCCAAGAAAGATGATGATAGAAATAAGTAGCAGTACTATATAAATCACATATTCAAATGGCTTGATCGGTTCACTTTGTAGCTTAGGTTTCGGATACTGTTCAAAGTCATAAGGATCATTGGCTTCGATTTGGCATTCTTGCTCGACCCAGTCTGGAAACTTTGGAATTTTACTCGTTTTTATAGACAGAGTACGGCCAACAATTTCAATGAATCTAAATGGAAAAGTTGCCCAAAATATTAATCGTTGAGTTCTATTTATAGGTTGATCACCACCTGTTGTTGCAATCATCACACGCTCGAAACTTTTTTTTAAGGTTTCTTTGCGTTGATGTATTGGAAAAACTTCTGTAACCGCATCATAGCTAGCTTGAGCTGTATCATCTTCCATATAGCGACGAACGAACTCCCAGTGTTCTAATAACTCAGAACTATACTGACTAAAACCCGTATATGGTAAAGCAAAAGTTTGAGTCACCTTTTCTTGATCGTCTAGCAAAGAAAATCTTATATCCCAGCCACTACGGCTATACTGTTGCAAACCGATATGAAAATCCTCCCAATTGGCAACCAATATTTTTTTATCTGGCTGAATTACATAAACTTTTTTTAAATCTCTGTTAAAACGAATGGGATAGTGAGTGTAGCTAAAACATTCTCTACGAAAAAAATGCCAACTCCCCCAAAGAATTCCTAAAAAGAGAATAAGAAATATTATTCCCATCATTGTATTGCCTGCACTGCTATTCGGAGAAGAATCAAAAAAACCAAAATAAATAATTAGATATAAAAAGCCAAATGAAATTATCATGGTAACTATACTTAAAATAGTTATAAAACCTCGTTGATAATTCCAGCGATCAATTAGCTCCAAATAAGTACTATTAATTTGAACTACAGCACGATGTGGGGAGAGAGTTTTACTCTCAGATTGCCTTCTATTTAAGATTTCAGTTTTATGCAGTTTGAGCTGTTTCCCCACCGTTTCATAATTTCCAAATAAACCTACCCAATCACTCATCTTAAATTTCCTAACTTTATGACGATGCCAACGCTGTTAATGCTTCTTGCTGTTTTTGTAGTTCAGTACTTAAAGACCAATTTGCTTTTTTCTTGCCAAAATAACCTTGTCTAATCCAATCCTGTAACTCATTACTACTGAAGTAATTAATTGCAAATGCTACAGCAATCATCGCAATTACTAAGACAATACCCACACCTGTGGCAATTAAACCACCATAAATAAATAATCCTGTAGTAATTAATCCAAGACCCGCCGAAGAAACAGAGAGCCATCCTAAAGTACTATTACCTTTCTGAAATGCTTTATATGCATTAACGCCATCCCATACGGCAAAGACAAGAGCAGCAGCAACCAGACCTCGAGTTTTCAGGAATCCACAAACCTTAACCCTCCAACCATTTTTTGCTTTTGTCGCCTGATCCAAAGCTGTCTTCATCACTGTTTCAAACCGTCTTTCCATAACATCCAACACACTTGCAATACCAGCCACGATACCTGCTACAAACTTAGTCGAGGTTTCCAATAATTGTGTTGGTGTTGCTTTCATCATGTCTTGATACATACTGAAAATTGCTAAACATTGTAATGATGAGGCAAAAAGTCCTGCACCAAATGACATTTTTTTGTTGGTACTTACCGCTTTACTATAGTCTTTAAAACGTAATTCACTAACATCCTGAGCACTACGAATACTTGAAGCCATCGCAGGTGCTCGTTGGCTGTTCGGGGTGTTATAATTAACGTTATTCAGTTCATTTATATCCACGACCAAAGCAAATACACTGCGATTCCGGCTTTTTAAATCGACTACACCAGCAGCCTCGAGTTGCAAAAGTTGTAATTTAACCGCACGTTTTAAATCATCTGAATTAATTTTCTTACCCGAAGCCTTTAAAATTTCCTGTGTAATAAACTTGGCATATTCTAATTTCGTTCCATTGACCTCTACACGAACTACAGGTCTTTGATAATGCGCTCCAAGCAACAAAGGTACTTTATAAGCTGCGCTTGCCCCATCTACAGCTTCTTTGATCACTTGCGAAACAGGAGCACTGATGGCCTTGACAAAACCTTCGAGTATTGTTGCTCGTCCCACTATAGCCAAGTCAATGGATTGTGTTACACCAAAAATAAGCCCAGACCAAGCATGTTTGGTTGAACCTGACATAAAATCAAAATCAGCCAATTTACTTTGAACGTGATTCAAAGCTGCTTGCTGATTAAAGAGAAGCCCACGACAAAGATAATTAGCTGCATGCTTAATATCGCCTTTTAACAATTGGCAATAATAAGTGAAATTTTCAGGGAGCATCTGAGTATTACCTACCAAAGCCATGACCGTCGTTGAATATTCCATGCCTGACTGGATCAAGCTACTATCAAAGTTCGCTCGCATATAGTAAAACAACGTATTACTCTTAAACCACGCGAGATGAGCTTTCGCTAAGGGCTCAATAAATCTTTTCTGATAATCAACTGCTTTTGCATCAAAATCCTTTTTCCAATTATCTGGTGCTGTTGGACTACTAAATTCTCGCTGATATCTTGCCCAAGCACTCTGCTGACTGGCACTTATTCTATTGCGTAATTGCTGTAGCTGTTGCGGGGTCAAAGGAGGTAAATCCTCTTTATTACGGTATCCTGTTACTGCGATCGTTGGTGTATCAATATAGCTTCCCAATGCAGGAACAAATATTTGCTCGGTTGTTTCCTCTGTAATTGCAGAACGTGCTTGGTCAAAATTTAAAGCAGCATTATTAGCAGCATCCATTTGTACAGCTGTTTTTAAACTTTCAATCTCTCCATAGACTGTCAAAGGATGTCGATGTGCCTGTTGCCAGATTCGACCAAGCTCATCTAGCAAAGCACTAATATCACTCATTAAAGCAACAGGATCACTGATCGCAATCACCAACCCTTTTCCTGGTGCTAACCGATTTGCTTCATTAATAATTTTTGGTGCATAGCCTTTTAATTCCAAAAAACCGCGAGTCGACCATGCAAAAGACTGCTGCCCCTGAGCATTGGTTAAACTATACTCATTAACACTGTTTTGTAGACGTTGTATAGGTAGACTGCTCGCAGTATTCCCTCCAATCTTAACTTCAGTCATATGCCTACGCTTCTCAACTGCCGCAGCTGAAGCTCCCTTATGCGCATTCAGTACCGTCTGTGTCCACTTATATTCGGAATAGCTGATAAATATTGAACGTGCAACGGTTGGTCTTGGAATAGTAATTAATGCAGCATTGGCAAATTTCTGCCCTTGTTGCATACATGCAATATGTTGTGTTTTAAATGCTTCTGTTGTCGCTTGTGCTTCACTTGCATTAATTAATGTTGCTAAGCCCCCAGAGGTTAAACTATAAACTTTGATACTATTATCTAAGCTATCGTAAATATATAAATAACCTGAACGTAAATTCCTAAGCGTGTAGCAACAACTACTTGTGGGTAATTCAGGATAACCTGCTGGTGTAGCGATAGGCGAACGAATTGCACTCCCTCGACCTACAGAAAAACGACTGATAAATAAAGGTAAACCTTCTTTCTGACAACGTTTACAATTAGAAGCCGTCATTTATTTTTCTCCCAAAATATTTTTATATTCACGATGCAACAGTTCTTCAAATGGCAAAGTAGAACCTAATTCTCCCTCTACAACATCCATATTGGGTGTCATTAATACTCTTAATTTTTCAGTAATCTGCATCATGTCATCAAAACTAAATTTCTTAGGATATAACTGGTCAGAAAAGTGATTTGGAAAGCTCAAAGTAAAGTATTGTCCAGCTATAGATATCGTCCATTCATCTATATAGTCTTGCCATAATTGAAATTTTTCAATTTGGCTTGTTGCTTCGTTATTGTAAAAATTAAATAATAAATGAAAGTGAATCATCGCTCTGGAATCAAACATTCGGAATAAAAAATTCTTTTTTTGAATTGTTACTTTCATCATTTTGGCTAAAAAGTCTTTCATCTCATAAATATTTTTCTTAGAAAGAATATAGTTCTGAAACATACTCATTTGGTCAAATTGACTAAATGCATCGACATAAAAATATGAACCTATTTCCTCCCACAATCGTCTTCTCAACGTCTCATCAATCAAATTAAGATCAACCAAAGTAGGTGTCATACTTTCATTTTCAAATAAGTTAGACCCAATTAGCTCATATTTCACACCAAGTTGCTTAAGAACATAATGTGCATCCATCCACAATAAAGGATCAAAAAATATATAATTTGCTTTAAAAATAATATCTTCAGAAGTCGATATTTTTTCTATTAAAAATTTTTTATTTTCCATAACTTAATCCATTGCTATTACAGGTGAGCCTTTTGCAGATGCCTCTGTTGCCCGCAGATCACATTCCAACTGTTTTAATGCAATAGGTTGCATATCGACCTTCGCTCCCCCCATAAACAAATGCTGCCCCGCCTTCACTTCAAACTTGCCACCTGTGGTTGGGAAAATACCTGAACCATTCAGCTTAATCTGAGAACCACCCGCAGTAATCACAATCTCTTTCGGACTAGTAATCTCAATAAGATCTTCGGTTGAAATAATCTGAATCCCTTGCTTGGCAAGTAAATCTAGTCCATCACCTTGAGCCTGAACTTCAAACTTACCTTTGGCTGCGACTTGTTTAATACCACCTTGTGCGGCAAATAGACTGGCTTTACCACTGACATGTGCCACCAGATTCTTTTGCGTACTTAGATTAATACTATCTCCCGCAAACTGGTTGATCTGCCCATCTGCCGATAAATGAATATCTTCATTGGTACTCAGAGCAATCCCCTCAGGTGAGCTCAGTAACAGCATTGCCTTGTTAAACTTGGCAATATCAGCTTCAATTTCATCCGCAAATGCTTTAAGTTGCTCAACGGATTCAATTTCATCAGTCTGCTGGTTTTTGGCAACCTCACTCAATGCCTTGGCATTGCTCTGGTTGCCCTCAAACTGTTGTTTGGCAGGTTGAGCATCGAGGTGTTCACCTTGGGCTTGATCCTGCTTATACGTGGAAACAAGAAGACCTTCACCTGCACGTACTGCACCCCATTGATCAGTCCGCAGCTCAAACCCTTCACCTCGATCTTCACTTTCGGCTTTGTCTTTGGGATGGCTGAGCTTTCCTAGGTTCAATTGGCTCGCTGCATGGCTGCTTTGTAGTTGTGCGCTGATTTGCCCTGTGGTGTCATCAAAACGCAGTTGGTTAAAGCCTTCGCCCTGATATTCTTTCGATTTGATTCCTGCCAGTTTTTTGGTGTCAGGCAGCTTGCCGGCATTGTCGAACTTGGTTGGGCTACGATGGGCTTCGTGGATGCGTCCCACTACAAAGGGACGATCGATATTGCCATCAAAGAAGTCGATCACCACGATTTCATCGATACGTGGCAAGAAGCGTGCACCATAGCCTTCTCCTGCCCAAGGCGTCAGTACATCCACCCATGCTGAATCGGTGTCATTATCATTGGCGCCTGCACCACCATCATGGCTATGATCGTCATTGCGGGTAAATAAGAAACGGACTTTGATACGCCCCCATTCATCCACATGGATTTCTTCACCGCTTGGTCCAACCACTTTGGCGCGTTGTGGTGAAGCAGCTGGACGGTGTTGTAACGGATTAAATTCAGGAACGGTTTTGGTATTGCGGCGTTGCAGCGTCAGCTGGTTGGCTTGGCGTTCTTCTGTGTTGCTTTGTTGGGTTGGTTGCCAATTGCTTTGTGCTAATAGTTGATTGATCTGTTGATATAGATCTTTAGGCAAGTTGTTTTGGTTATAAAAGTTTTTGCCTGTGATTAAGAATTCTTTGTCTGCCCCATCGTGTTGATCAATTTCAGGATGTTCGGCTAGTTCAAACCAGTAACCGACATGGGTGTCTCGCACCGTAGTATTGGCTGTAAATTGCTTTGATTGCAGATCATAGTATTGACCGAGATTCTGATTCAGTTTTTCTATCTGTTCATTGCCTGACTGGGTAGCACCGTCTTCACCATTTAAATCTTGCATCCATGCGGGTGAAAAATGCCATGCTTGTTCTAGTCCTAGACTGGCATTGTCATACTGATCACTGTGTGTATGTGTGCTCTGCACACTGCCTGCACCATCTTCCTGTTCTAGTGCATCGGCTTGCCAGCGTTGTACATGTACGCTGCTCGGTTGCAATGAGCGTTGCCCAACCAGACTAGTCATGCTGTCGTATTGTTCTGTGGCACTACTGCGATGGTAGCGAATCTGTCTGCGATCGAGTGCTTGGTACTGGCTATTGTCATCAATCAAACGTAGTTTTTGCGGCTGAATCGCAGCACTACTGAGTGCAACGATTCGCTCAGCTTCGTCAATAAGCCAATTCATCCCTTCACTTCTCATCAAACGGGTGAGAAAGTCATAATCGCTTTCATTAGACTGCATAATAAAGGGACGGACATCATAGTCCTGACTGAGTCCACTTAAATCTAAACTTAAGCTTGATGCAAAGAGTGGACTCTTTTGTTGCCACTCTTTGAAGATGATTTCCACCACATCTCGTACACTTTTATTCATGAAGACGCGGCTGTTACGGCGTTGTTTCCACAGTGCGGTTGGATCTTCTAAAGTCAGCTTATATAAAGTTAAGCTACCGTCGGATTGTCCCTGTAGTGCTTGGGTGATAATGCCTGTAGCACGGGTCAATTGACCTTGATCGGTCACGCTATCTATCGCTGCTTGGCTACCAATAAATTGTTTTAATGGGATGGTGGCATTGGTGGATAGGCAGATCAATTCTGCCTTAAACCCATCATTCAGTTGATGCTGACCATCAATACGCTGTAGGAAGACTTGAGTATTTAAATTTTGATTGGAAAATTGAATATGAATAGCACGTTTTTGTGCAGTCAAACCTAAATTGTCTAAAGCTTGAAATATATTAACCAACATCTTTTTATATAAAATTAAATCAAATTTTAGCCATGGTATACAAAACAGACTGATTTGTCTATTTTGTATAATTATTGTTAAACCGATTTAATGATGGCGTTTTAAAATAGATTCACTCATTAAATGATATATATCCTGTAGGTCAATCCGATTGGAATCTGCCAATAATTGGCTATGCATACTTAATATATTTTGGTCGCCTCGCATCGCGGGGCCTGTCTGCATATCCTTGGGATTATTGGTCGTCGCTTTATTTGCAGTCTCTAAAATTAAAGGATATAACAAACTAAAATCAACCTGTTCAGCATCAACCACTTGCTTGGCAATGTCATAACAATAATTACTAAAATTGCAAGCAAACACTGCAGCCAAATGTAAAGTCAGCCGTTGTGTAGAACTATATTGATAAACACGTTGGCTTAAACTATTTGCCAAATCGGTTAATAAGGTTAAGTCCTTTTGCTGAGCCGCTTCAACAAATAAAGGGGTGCCCCTCCAATTCACAGCTCTTTCCATACTAAAAGTCTGCAAGGGATAAAAAACCCCAGCTCGCGGATGTCTCTGTTCAAGTATCGCTAAATCTGTGCTACCCGATGTATGAACAATAAGATTATCAGGTAAATATTGAGTAATAGCTTCAATCACACTCGAAATTGCTTGATCGCTCACCGCAATAATGACTAAGTCTGTTTGCGAATCAAGCTGTTGAACCTCATTAATTGCTTGTGCCTTAACCTGATTTGCTAGTGTCTGGGCATGCTGTAAATCTCGGCTCAAGATCTGAACAATTTGATGCTGTAACTGCAATACCTTGGCTAAATGTGTCGCAACACGGCCAGCACCAATCAATGTAATTCGCATAATCTCTTTCTATTCATCGTAATTGCTTAAGCATGCCAATAAAAAAAGGACGAATCAATTCGCCCTTTTCTTTACTGATCAATTAATTGACATTATTCAGATAGACAATGCGTTCAATGGTACGTTGAGTAAAGCATTTAGTATACTGCATCTCTTGGTCTTGCTGACGCATTGCATCATTCCAATAGTTGGATTGTTTCTGATAAGTCTCACGATCTTTTTCAGGAATGTCATACACGTTTTTCTGTGAGAGTACCTTACAGTCGATATCACGCTTTTCAAACCAATCTGCTTGATCTTGCTGCAATTGTGATTTTTGTTCAGGGCCGAATTTATCCCAAGTTTGGTTTAAACGTTCAACCTGTTTTGATTTTTCAGCATCAAGTTCTTTCTTGCGAATATCCATTGCTTTTTGTGCCAAATTCATTTGAGCCGAGGATTCCGCATCATACTCTTGCTGTGCTTTTTCACTACTTTGTTCCATCAAACGATTTTCTTTTAAGTAAGCGACGTATTGCACAGCTTTGGTTGCCATAAAGACCACGCCATCGATCACAGAATTTTGATCTGGAATATTGAAAACCAAGCCATCTTTATCAGTTTTAGTTAGATTATAAGAAAACTCACCACGTAACTGATCATTTTCGAGCGTTAGTGGGTAATCTCCATCCGAGAAGTAATCACTTAAGGTATACGTTCTTGGATCTTCATCCTCACCATCGTGTTGGTATTTTTGTTCTTCGAGGTAAGCATTCTCTGCACGTTTCTGTAAGCCTTGAGGAAAAGAAACGACCAACTGGCTTTCACAACTTAATAGGGTCTTTGAAGTTTGCTCAGTTTCAGCTGCATCCAATGTACGGACATTTTTGATCTCGAATTTCAAGCCTTTATTGATCTTGTCTAAAATATCGTAGTCGGCCTGATATTCACTTTCACGTAAACTGCGCTCAATTTGTTTTAAATATGCTTTCTTTAGTGCCGCCTGAATGTTATTCAAGTTATCTTGATTGGTACAACTCCACTCAGCAACAGCTGCAGCATCGGTATCTTCAACTTTATCTTTTGGTTTGAATTTATCACAACCTGTTAGTAAAGCAGCTGCAGTTAATGTTGTGAATATAAAAAACTTATTCATATTAATGCTCTATTATCTTGTTTTTCGAGCACATTCTACTCAATTTAAAACTATACTTTCGAGTCTTTTCTATGATTTTATTCAACCGATCAGATCTAAAATCTTATTCATTCAAATAAGCAATTAAAATAAAAGGAGTTATTGCAATAATAACTCCTTTAAATCAGCAAGCTGTTAATCAAGGTGTAATTGAAAATTCAATACGACGATTTTTAAAACGCCCTTCTTCTGTCCCATTATCTGCAACAGGATTATCTGCACCATGACCTACAGCTGTAAGTTGAGCCGCATCAACGCCTTGGCTGACCAAATAATCCACCACTGCTTGTGCACGCTTTTGTGATAACGCTTTATTGCTGTCAGCATTACCTGTTGAATCGGTAAAACCTGCAACAGTTAGTTTTGCATCTTTGATATTTTTCATTAAAGCTGCTGCTTTATCCAAGATGGCTTTATTTTCATCTGGAATCTGATTCGAACCTGTTGAGAAATTAATAATCTGTAGATTTAAAGCTTTAATCACAGCATTAATATCAACCTGATTAGTATCAATATTTGCCAAAGCATCTTGGGCTGCATTTAAGCTATTGCTTACAGAATCAGCTGCACTGACAGGTGCTTCTACAACCACCTCTGTATTTGGTACAAGCGCTTTGATTTTACCAAGTAGCTCATTCAGTTTGGTTGCGTCAGCACCTTTCAAAGTAATCTTGTCGCCTACCCAATCCAATGAAACATTTGGAACGCCTTTAAGTAACCCTATTACGCCCGCTAGACCAGTCTGATCAGTAAATGTAGCTGCATGCGTTGTAGCAGTGTCTACTGTACAATCCTGACTTGAAGCAAAAACTTCTTTAAGTTTGGCTTGAATACTCGCCAAGAAACCTTGGTCCCCCACACCGACTTGACATTGGGCCATATTACCATTGGCATCCGTGCTTAATGCTAAACTCGCAGGTGCAGCATCTGAGGTTACTTGTGATGCAGCAGAATTGCCATTATTTACAGGAACAGCCATCTGTTTATGCTGACAAGACTTCCATAACCATGCCACCAAAAGCGCTAAAATAATCACCGCCACTATCGGCAACCAAGCACGTGATTTAGTTGCCGTAGCGGCTGCATTATTGGCTAGATTAGAAACTGAAGCAGACGTACCTGATACCAGCCCTAATGGCGCAAGCAACCCGACTGCCCATGCAGGTAAAAGTGAGCGAATGGTATCCGCATGCTGTTTTAAATAATTGACAATGCTTTGAGTATCATTACCCGCTTCACTTGTTAAAGCAGCAAGGCTTACTGGAAGTGCTTGATTTATGGTTTGCTCTGCTTCAGCAGTCGGAAGCTGCCCGCCCGCTAGGTTGGATAACAGCGCATTTTTGACTTGATCATTATGACCAAATAAATCGAATAATGAAGGTGAAATAGACTCTTTTAGTTTTTGGATTAGCTCAGGTTTCGCGGCTAAAATTGAAAGAAAAATCGGATAAAATTTGGATAGCAGCGCACTTTTCTCGTTCGCTAAACCGTCTTGACCGCCTACAATTGCAGAAGTCACTTTTTGCTTTAGTAGTTCGATTGGGTTTATTGACATTGTTATTCACTCCAACACATTAAATTTATAATATTCAGATCGCTTAAGAAATATGCAGAACACAAGCAAGCTGACGCTTGTTCATTCTAATCAATTGTGTATTTTTTATTCGTTTTTATATAATTTAAATACAATACTTACATCACACTTTACAAACCTGGCTAAAACCAATTGACCTTAGCTTATTACTGGTTTGAATTGTAAGTACTGCCATAGCGAATAATTTCATCACTCATAAACATTTTTATTTGCTTAATTGATATAGAAAAAGTAAGGAAAAACTGGCAAAAATGAGCGTCAAGAAAGGAAATAACCGATAGGATTTCTTTTCGGTTGCGATCTCAACTGGCTCAGTAACTTGTTCCAAGGATTCAGCTACAATTGGAGCTTCATCTAACAATGCAAGTACTTCCTCAGACCAGTTTGGCAATAAAGCATGAATAGATTGTTGATGTTCACGTAGGTAATGAATAATGCTTATTGCATCATTGCCGACTTCATTTGAAAGTACCGCCAGACTTTTCGGAATTGCCCGATTTAAGGTGATTTCTACCTCTGCAACAGAAACCTTGCCTGCTGCTAACCTCAAGAGTAATGCATTTTTTACCCGTTCATTTTCTTCCAACAGGTCAAAAACAGAAGGTGTTAGCTTCTCTTTTAACTGATCAACAAGTTCGGGTTTTTGCAAAAAACGATGCAGAAAAATGGGATAAAATCTGGATAAAACATCATTTTTCTCATTCACCAAAAAAGTTTGGTCATTCACAATAATAGAGGATACTTTTTGCTTAAGTAGCTCCATTGGATTTATAGCCATATGTTTAGCTCCAATGATTTAACTCATTTATTTCTCGTTTTTTATAATTTTATGTAAAGCACATCTCATTTATTTTCTTACTTTAATCTAATTTTTTTGTTTTTATCTATTTTGTAAAATTTAAATACAATAATCTACATCACACTTTACAAAGCAGAATAAGACTTCATCGTCTTATTCTGCTGCTTTTATATCATTTTAAGCAAATATCGTAATAACTTTGCCGGTTAACTGCTGTCCAAGCAATGGCGTATTTTTACCTTGAGAGACGATTGTTTCTTTGGAAACAGTCCACACTTGTTCTGGATCAACCAAAACCCAACCCGCTTCTTGCTGCCAGCATTCCGTCATATTGGCAACTTGTGCTGGAATCGACGTGACTTTTTCAACCCACTCTAAAGGTTCAAATACACCTTCCTGAATCAGCTGTACGCCTAAACCCACATAGGTATCAAAAGCACTAATCCCTGGTTGTGTTTCTGCAAAGGGTGCCATTTTCGCAGAACTGCTTAATGGTTCATGATGGGTACAAATTGCATCAATCACGCCCTCTTTGACACCTTGACGTAATAAAGCCTTATCTTGCTCAGAACGTAACGGTGGACGTACATGCGCTAGTGAGTTAAAGCCATCGGTCAGCTGCTCAGTAAGATGCAGTTGATGCATCGCAACATCCGCAGTAACAGGTAAACCTTTCTCTTTTGCTGCGCGAATCAAATCAACTGAAGCACCACAAGACAGCAGTCCAAAGTGGGCTTTCACTCCTGTTGCTTCGATCATGATTAGGTATTTTGCAATTGCAACTGTTTCAGCAATTGCTGGAATCATCGGTAAACCTTGACGAGAAGCAATAAAGCCTTCGTGTGCACAGCCATCTTTGGCAATCTGAGGCTCTTCTGCATAGAACACGACAGTTAAGCCCAAACCTGCTGCATACTCAAGTGTACGAATTACTACATCATCATTTTCAAAGCTTGCATTGGCATTTGAAACCGCAGTACATCCACCCTTCTTCAATCCCGCCATATTAGCAGGTTGTTTGCCATTCAGACCTTGTGTTTGGGCCCCGATAATTTGCAGATAAATACCACCATCCAATTGTGCTTTTTCAATTAAGCCATGAATTAAAGCGCCATTATCTTGAACAATTGGCTTTGAATCAGGTGGTGTAATCACATGCAAAATACCATTGGCGCGCGCTGCTTTACCTTCCGACTTTAGAGTCCCATGTTGTTGTTGACCTGGCTCTCGTAAGCGTGCACATAAATCAACCATGGTCGGCATTAACCACTTGCCTTGCCCATCAATGCTTTCATCGACTTGGCCTACCGCATCGATCAACTTACCATTTTCGATATAAACCGTTTTGACTTGATCAGTTTTTTGAATTGGATCGAGCACACGGACATTTTCAATTTTTACAATACTCATGTGATCTATCCCTTACAGTGCAATCGCTTCAATTAAACCTTGTTCTTGTAACTGCCCTTGCATCGCAAGTGCCAGTACCGCCATACGAACTGCGATACCATTGGTCACTTGTTTTAAAATGACAGATTGATCGCCATCCGCAACACTTGAATCAATCTCAACGCCACGGTTCATTGGACCAGGATGCATCACGATGCAATCAGGTTTGGCTAAAGCCAAACGCTCTTTGTTTAAACCGTACATTTTGTAGAATTCAGCCTGTGAAGATAGTGCAGGCGAATCAATACGTTCATTTTGAATACGTAATGCAATAATCACATCGCAGTCTTTTACACCTTCATCCATTTTGTTAAACAGACGGACATGCTCACCATATTCATCAAAAGCTACTGGTAATAAGGTATTTGGTGCAATTACACGAATGTCTTTACAACCCAATGTTTGCAATGCTGCCACATTTGAACGAGCAACACGTGAATGCTTGATATCACCAATAATGGCAACGGTTAATTCTTCAAAAGGTTTTTTAGTCTCACGACGGATCGTCAACATATCCAGCATTGCTTGGGTTGGATGCGCATGACGACCATCACCCGCGTTGATAATCGCAACCTTAGGACACACATCTTTAGCAATAAAATGTGCCGCACCTGAAGATGAATGGCGTACCACAAAAATATCTGCCGCCATTGCTTCCAAGTTCCAAAGCGTGTCACGTAACGTTTCACCTTTAGATGTGCTTGAGCGTGCGATATCAATATTTAAGACATTGGCAGATAAACGCTTCGCTGCAGCCTCAAAAGTGGTACGGGTACGCGTGGAGTTTTCAAAGAACAGATTCATCACCGTCAGCCCTTCAAGTAGTGGACGGTTGATCAAATTATTATTTTCATCTAAAAAGCTTTGTGCTGTATCTAGAATTTTGGTCAGGGTTTCTTTAGAAAGACCCTCGATTGTTAAAAAGTGCTTGAGATTTCCTTGTTGATTGAGCTGGATCTGACTCAAAGTATGCAATGCCGCCAAGTGCATAAGAGATTCCTAACACGTTAAGTTAAGGCATTATACAGACTTTGGATTTCATTCGTAGTTGAAGTTTTCAGCACTTAAGTAAAAAATTTTAGTTCTTTTACTTGATCTTATTTTTTATGCACTATCAGAACATCGATTCTGAATATTAGTCTATATATGAATATCCTAAAAAAGGATAAGGATGTAAGCATCAACGCTACATCCTTTTAATTTTCTATTTTTTAATGAATTATAATTTACCTTAGTGCACCAATATAGTGATGATGCACCTGCGCTTGATAAATTTCTTCATCTGTCACTTCCATGGAATAAGTATCTAAAACCTCAACCGATTGTTTTTCAATCGCAGTTTTTGTCTCCACAACCAATGGATTTGGCTCAGGATATAAATCAATCAATGGGCTTAAACGATGTACAAAACGTTCCAACTCTGGGTCCTGAGTAGTTAAAGCAATATCCAGTACATGCTTGGCATAATCTTTATTGTTAACGAGATACATTACATCGATTACACGACCACAGACACGTCTTAAACGGACATACATTTGAGTTGCAATCGTAAAAGCTTCGGCATTGACCAGTACTTCGTTATTCATGCTTTCTTTCATAAAGTCCTCACATCATTGGGAGAAATATTTATTGATCATTCATCTAGATAAATGCAAAAGCTGTACCAACTATTAAAATAAAAAATAAAAATGTACTCGATCACATTGTTTGAATCTCCTAAATACAGATCAAATTATTCAAAAAATATCGATTAATTCAGAATAAAGCTGACAATCACACAAATATGCACCGACAGAGCAAACAAAAATCAGTTAAAATAGCCGATTGCTAAAAATGTTTTTGGAAATTTGAATGAATGCTAAACAACGTCTAACAGACTATTGGGTGACCTGTGCGGACGGGCTTGAAACCTTATTACAACAAGAGCTTGAAGATTTAGGCATTCAAAATATCCAACGTTTTGCTGGGCGTTTAGTGTTTAAAGGCACACTTGAAAATGCATACCGCGTTTGTATGTGGTCACGCCTTGCCTCTCGCGTACTTTTACCGATTCATACCCACGAGCTTGAACATACCCATGATGCGCGCGATGTCGCTGAAGAACTCTATGAAGGCGCGATTAGCTTTGATTGGTCTTTGATTTTTGCCCCACAAAGTACCTTTGCCGTTCGTTTGCATGTAGAACGAGAAATTAAGGTCAATACACAGTTCGCGACCCTACGCGTTAAAGATGGTGTGGTCGACTCTTTTATGGAAGCCGTTGGCAAGCGTCCAAGCATTGATATTAAGCAGCCTGAAATCACCCTGTATGCCCTTGCAGGTAAGACTGAACACACCTTTTGCTTAGACTTATCTGGTGATTCTTTACATAAGCGTGGCTATCGTCGTTATATGACCGATGCACCAATTAAAGAAAACTTGGCAGCAGCAATTTTACAAAAAGCACAATTATCAAAATACCAACCCGATATTATTCTTGACCCAATGTGTGGCTCAGGCACATTTATTATCGAATCTCTCCTCATTTTGACAGACCGTGCGCCTGGTTTAGTGCGTCGTTTTGGTTTTAATGGTTGGCATGGTCATGACCATGCACTCTGGCTATCCCTGAAAGCCGAAGCTGCTGAACGTCATGAGAAAGCTTTACAACAGCCACTACCTAAATTCTATGCTTATGATGCTGATTGGGAGGCTGTAAAAGCGACTCGCCAAAACATTATTGCTGCTGGTTTTGAAAAGTTACTTGATCAAATCCAAATTGAAGAACGTACCTTAGCAGATTGGGATGACTTCCATGCCGAAG
Source organism: Acinetobacter sp. Tr-809 (assembly GCF_011753255.1). Lineage (NCBI taxonomy): Bacteria > Pseudomonadati > Pseudomonadota > Gammaproteobacteria > Moraxellales > Moraxellaceae > Acinetobacter > Acinetobacter sp. Tr-809. Next base: position 86,481 of record NZ_VWVZ01000010.1, on the reverse strand, counting down.
GTAAAAAAGCCTTTATCGTGACCAATCCACCCTATGGCGAACGTTTAGGTGATAAAGCCTCTAGCCGTTCATTCTATTTAGGTTTATCGGGACTGTTACAAAAGAATTTCCCAAATCAGTCTGTTGCTGTCATTGCAGCACAAATTGAACAGGCAGATGTGCTTGCTATTAATGACCCTCAAACCTTACGTTTAATGAATGGTAAATTACCAATTTATATCCGTTTTGGTACAGTCAAACCAGCAACAGTGACACAACCTTTTCTTGCCACTTGGCAACCACAACAATTTGAAAAAATTGAAGGAGCCGAAGACTTTACCAATCGTTTGCAAAAAAATATGCAAACATTGAAAAAATGGGCAGTCAAAGAAAATATATTCTGTTTACGTTTATATGATGCCGATTTGCCAGATTTTAACGTCGCGGTCGACTTATATGGGGATCGTTTGCATGTTCAAGAATACGCGCCACCAAAAACGATTGATCCAGAAAAAGCAAAAAAACGTTTTAACCTTGCGCTAGCTGCCATTCGTGCGGTAACAGGCTTAGGTCGTGATGCAATCTTTATTAAAACACGTGCAAAACAAGCGGGTGCAAACCAGTACACTAAACAAAGTACGGCATCGAAACGTTTTATCGTTCAAGAAGGCAATGCTCGTATCTTGGTAAATTTGACCGATTATTTAGATACAGGTCTATTCTTGGATCACCGCCAGATGCGTTTAAGAATTGCCAAAGAAGCACGAGGCAAACATTTCCTCAATCTTTATAGCTATACCTCTACAGCAAGCCTACATGCTGCTTTAGGTGGCGCAGCAAGTACGACCAGTGTCGATTTATCCAATACTTACTTGAATTGGTCAAAAGAAAACTTTGTATTAAACGGTTTAACTGTAGATCATGCAGATGAACAACACATGTTCTTTGCAAGTGATTGCTTTGAGTGGTTAAAAGAAGGTCATGAGCAATATGATTTGATTTTCATTGACCCACCAACCTTCTCAAACTCTAAGAAGTTCTATGGAACTTTTGACGTACAGCGTGACCACGTTTCACTTCTAAAACGTGCTATGAATCGCTTAACCAGTGATGGAACCTTGTATTTCTCAAATAACTATCGTGGCTTTGAACTAGATGAAGAGTTAGAGGCGATGTATCAAGTGGAAGAAATCACCTCTGAAACGATTGGTTTAGATTTTAAACGTAATCAAAAAATTCATCGTGCTTGGAAAATTCAGCATCCCGCTATTTAATTACGAGCTCGGCTTTAACATCATCGTTATAAGTCACATGAACATTGCCTGACTCGAACTCATAAATCATGTAACGGTCAGGTGGTTGTTGATGTGGCTTAATAGTCGCTTCTCTCTTATCTTTATCTCTGGTATCGACAGCCAGTACTTTTTTTTGCTCTTCGTGAGGAGATAACACGCCTCCCAAGATGGTACCGACACGAATATCACCCAAGTATTTATCACTAAGGATCCGTTGTGAACGCCAACGCTCTTCTTCAGGCTTTAAAGCATCTTGCTGAGCTTTAATGATAATACTAGGCAGTGCATTGTTCAGCATACCTGTTTGTAAAGCGAGTGATCCTTCATTCAATGGCTGTGCAGCATTCGCCATCGAAGATAAGGCTGTTAACAACAAAATTACACAAGCATGTGTGCAATGATGTCTGTTGTTTTCCATTGCAATTCATCCTGAATTTTTTTCTTATTTGTTCCGAAGCTATCAAGTTTTTAATCAAGTCGCAATGTTATTGGTAATATTCGAGCAAAAATCTGACCAATAACACCAATACAAAAAAAGATGGTGATTTTGATCACCATCTTTTTAGCCAATCGTTAAAATTGTGCTTAGCTGAGTTTCATTTTATCAAACACAAGATGACCATCTTCACCTTTGATTAAAATGTTATCCCCCGGCTGAAATTCACCTGAAAGGATTTTCTGAGCCAAGTTATTTTCCACTTGCTGTTGAATGGCACGTTTTAATGGACGTGCACCATACACAGGGTCAAAACCGGCATCGATCAATAAGTCGAAAGCAGTATCATCCACGGTTAAGCCCATATCCCGATCGCTCAAGCGTGAACGTAAACGATCTAACTGAATATCGGCAATTCCACGAATTTGCGCTTTTTGTAATGAATGGAAAACCACCAACTCATCAATACGGTTAATAAACTCTGGACGGAAATGCTGGGTTACCGCATTCATGACCACAGTACGAACTTCATCATCGGTTGCACCCTCACCCAGCTCACGTACATCTTGTGAACCGAGGTTCGAGGTCATCACAATGACTGTATTTTTAAAGTCAATCACACGACCTTGCGAATCGGTTAAACGCCCATCATCTAACACCTGTAGCAAAATGTTAAACACATCCGGATGAGCTTTTTCCACCTCATCAAACAACACCACGCTATAAGGTTTACGGCGTACCGCTTCAGTTAAAACACCACCTTCTTCATAACCGACATAACCAGGAGGCGCACCAACCAGACGACTGACCGAGTGTTTTTCCATGAATTCAGACATATCAATACGAATCATGGCATCATCACTGTCAAACAAGAAGTTTGCCAAAGCCTTAGTCAACTCGGTTTTACCTACACCAGTTGGTCCAAGGAACAAGAATGATCCACTAGGACGGTTCGGGTCAGACAAGCCTGCACGTGAACGACGTACCGCATTGGAAACAGCAATTACTGCTTCATCTTGTCCGACCACACGGTTATGCAAGAACTCTTCCATATTTAGAAGTTTTTCACGTTCACCTTGCAACATCTTCGCCACAGGAATACCTGTTGCGGCACTCACCACTTCGGCAATCTCATTCTCAGTGACTTTGGTACGAATTAGCTTCGGTTCTTCATTTTCCTCTGCAACTTCAGCTTGCTCTAAACGCTTCTGCAACTCTGGAATAACACCATATTGCAAACGTGCTGCTTCTGCCAAATCACCTTCGCGTTTAGCTTTTTCCAGAGCGACGCGTGCCTGATCCAATTCAACTTGTGCTTTCTTATCCCCCTCGACCAGCGTTTTTTCAGCTTTCCAAATCTCTTCGAGATCGTTGTACTCTTTTTGCTTTTCAGCAATTTGCTGCTCAAGATGATTCACCTCGGCTTTACTTCCCGCATCTTGGTCTTTTTTCACCGCTTCCAATTGCATTTTCAATTGGATTAAGCGACGGTCAAGTTTGTCCAAAGCTTCTGGCTTCGAGTCGATTTCCATTTTGATCCGCGATGCTGCTTCATCAATCAGGTCGATAGCTTTGTCAGGTAGTTGACGATCTGTAATGTATCGATGAGACATCTTCGCTGCAGCAATAATCGCTGAGTCTAAGATTTGCACACCATGATGGGTGGCATATTTTTCCTTTAGACCGCGTAGAATCGCAATGGTATCTTCAACACTTGGTTCATCCACCAACACTTTTTGGAAACGACGTTCAAGCGCAGCATCTTTCTCGATGTATTGACGATACTCATCTAAAGTCGTTGCACCTACACAACGAAGTTCACCACGCGCTAAAGCAGGTTTCAACATATTACCTGCATCCATTGCACCATCACCCTTACCAGCACCAACGAGCGTATGTAACTCATCAATAAACAGGATGATCTCGCCTTCGTGTTTAGCAAGGTCTTTCAATACAGCTTTTAAACGCTCTTCAAACTCACCACGATATTTTGCACCTGCAAGCAATGAACCTAAGTCTAATGACAGTACACGCTTATTCTTCAACCCTTCAGGTACTTCACCATTGACAATACGTTGTGCTAATCCTTCGACAATCGCTGTTTTACCGACCCCAGGTTCACCAATCAGAACAGGATTATTTTTGGTACGACGTGATAAAACTTGAATGGTACGACGAATTTCATCATCACGGCCAATCACAGGATCAAGCTTGCCCGCTAAAGCACGCTCAGTTAAGTCAATGGTGTATTTATTAAGTGAGTCACGTTGATCTTCGTGATTATTGCTCATAACTTTGTCATTTCCTCGAATATTTTCAATCACTTTGCGTAAGCTTTCTGGTGTCACGCCTACACTGTTTAAAATGCTTTTGGTTTCACCTGTTTCCGCCAAACCTAACAACACCCAATCGGTTGATAAAAATTCATCACCTGCTTTTTGTGCATAACGGTCAGCTAAATTCAATGCCTTTACCGCTTCAGGATTCAGATTGATATCGCCTGTAGGATTCGCCAAAGTAGGAGCATTTTCTAATGCTTGTTCCAATTTTTGCTTTAACTCTGGTAAACGTGCACCCGCTTGTTGCAATAAACTCAGATTGGCAGGTTCTTTCAAAAGAGTCGACAGGATATGAATCCCTGCAATTGCAGTATGATCCTTACCCATTGCCAATGATTGTGCGTCTGAGAGTGCTTGCTGTAAACGGTTTGTAAATTTTTCAAATCGCATTCTTGTTATTCCTCACAACAAATTCTTAACTTATCACTTAGATGGGAACGCTTTTTAAAATTTCAAATAAAATTTATATATTTTTCAATATTTTATAAAAAATTCAAGAGACAAAACTCAGTAATAATATGGGTGTATAAACAATCTATTTCAAGTATATTTTGTATAATTTTTCCGTCTATTCCGTTTTGCACAAAATCCTTATTGTGATTTTAAGGTGAACGTTTTAGCTTAGCACTTTGCTTCAATTAAAAATGCTTATCATGTCTCTAAAAACAATTTTGCTCAGCGTGGCTTCCCTGCTTCCACTTCATGCAGCTTTTGCACAACTGCCACAGGACTCAAGACGTGCCGGTGGTATTGCCGTGATTCCACTCCCGACAACAACCACGCAGGTCTTTTACGAACAAAAACCAGTATTGATTACACAACAAGGGACTCAGCGTTATGCCATCTTTGGTATTCCACTCTCAGCATCGCTAGGCAATTTGACTTTAACAACCAATAGCACACCGATTCAAATCGAAGTAAGCCCATATCGCTATGCCGAACAACGCTTGACGGTCAAAAACCAAGACTATGTCAATCCAAATCAAGATCAATTGGATCGTTATGCACAAGAAGCCAAAGAGCAAAATGATATTTATAGCTCCTTTACGACAAGCACATGGACGCAATTTCCAAATTTTATTCGACCGACTGCGGGTAAATTCAGTAACTCATTTGGAAGAAAACGCTTTTTCAATGGTGAAGAACGGGCACCTCACTCTGGTTTAGACATTCCAGCCCCAGTTGGACAGATAGTAGTAGCACCTGCAGATGGGATCGTCGTACAAACGGGTGACTATTTCTTTAATGGCAATACTGTACTGATTGATCACGGTCAGGGCTTAATCAGCATGTTCTGTCATTTGAGTAAAATTAATGTGGCGAAGGGACAGCAGATTCATCAGGGTGAAACACTCGGATTGGTAGGTAAAACCGGTCGCGTCACTGGACCACATTTACATTGGGGCATGAGCCTGAATAATGCGCGGGTAGATCCACAATTATTTCTAAAATAAAAAGAAAAGCTTATAAAAAAAAGTGATCTATAAAAATAGATCACTTTTTAGCAAAACTTAATAATTTAATATTTAAACTGCTTCAATAATTTCAAAATCATGGGTAATTTCAACACCACCATCTGCAAGCATTTTACTCGCCGAACAATATTTTTCTGCAGAGAGTTCAACCGCTTTCTCAACTTGCTTCGTTTTTACCGCTTTGCCAGTGACAATGAAGTGTAAATGAATTTTAGTAAATACCGCAGGAATCGAATCAGCCCTTTCTGCTTTGAGCTGACATACAACGCCCGTCACATCTTGGCGAGATTTCTTTAAAATGGTCACAATATCAAACGAAGCACACCCACCAAGTCCCATTAAAATCAACTCCATAGGACGTGGACCACGGTTTTCACCACCATATTCAGCAGAACCATCCATCACCACACTGTGGCCACTTTCTGATTTTGCCTCAAAAGCAACATTCTCTAACCAATGTACACTTGTTTGCATTGCAACTACCCGAAAAACGTTATAAATTTACTCTGTTCTTGTACACTAACATAAAATGAGTTGATAAGGAATTTCATCTCTTCTGTGTAGAAAAGGCTCTACCAAGGGCCTGTGCGATCGGTTTTATCCAAATTCGGAAATTTTAAGCATGACTTCAAATTTTTCACAACTTAGCACTGATGCTTTGTCTCCAGGTCAACTACCTGAATCAGTTAAAGCTTTGCTAAAACGTGCTCATATTAATAGATACCCTAAACGCACCACGATTGTTGACGCTGGAACGGAATCAAAATCACTGTATTTAATATTAAAAGGTTCAGTGTCAATTATCTTACGTGAAGATGACGAACGTGAAATTGTTGTTGCCTATCTAAACCCAGGCGATTTCTTTGGTGAAATGGGGCTTTTTGAAAAGAACCCTCAACGTACCGCAGAAGTACGTACACGAGATGTCTGTGAAATTGCAGAAATCTCTTACGACAATTTCCACGAGTTAAGCAAACAATATCCAGATTTAAGCTATGCTGTGTTTGCTCAATTGGTACGTCGTCTTAAAAATACAACACGTAAAGTGACTGATTTGGCCTTCATTGATGTGTCAGGTCGTATTGCACGTTGCCTAATTGATTTATCTGCTCAACCAGAAGCAATGATTTTGCCGAACGGTCGTCAGATTCGTATCACCCGCCAAGAAATTGGTCGTATCGTCGGTTGTTCTCGTGAAATGGTTGGACGTGTCCTCAAGACACTTGAAGATCAAGGCATGATCCAAACTGATGGTAAAGCAATCTTAATTTTTGATGCTTCTTTAGAAGAAAATACCTTCTCTGAAGATGAGTATGATGACGAAGATTAATTTGATCGAAGATTGAATGAATTCGAATAAAGCCAGTGCCTGTCATTGGCTTTATTTTTTGCGCTAAAATATAGGGTTGGTTGATTACATAATTACAATGATTATAGAGGTATTCAGAATGTTAACTGCTGTAAACATTTTTTATAATCCCACCTAATTAAGACTATATTCATAAGATACTGATTTGGAGAGAATAAGTATGAAGAAATTAGCTTTGAGCCTTTGTGCAGTCACCGTGATGACAATTTCTGGCTGTGCATCTTTCGCAGATATGGCGGGTGCAGACAGTGCAACCTTGAATGCTCAATCAGCACAAAGCTTCGCAAAAATGACACAAGAAGCGCGTGCCAAGAACCAGCTAGATAGCAGCTCAAGTACTTATCAACGTATTAATACTGTGTTTCAACGCTTAAAACCTTATGCAGACCAAATGAACCAAACTGGACAACGCTTTGACTGGCAGTTGGCTGTATTAAAATCAGATACAGTCAATGCTTACGTTGCTCCAGGTGGTAAAGTTGTTTTCTATACAGGTATTGTCAACAAGCTGAATTTAACCAATGATGAAATTGCGGCAATTATGGGTCATGAGATGACACATGCTTTAGAAGAACACGCAAAAAGTAAAATTGGTGCTCAGGCTTTAACAAATCTTGCGATAGGTATTGGTAAATCATACGCAGGTAGCAGCATAGGCGATCTAGGTAACGCTGCAATCGATTTGGGCAGCCAAGTCGGTGTTGGTCTACCTTACTCACGTAATCTAGAAAGCCGTGCCGATTACGGTGGCTTAATGCTTATGGCAAAAGCAGGCTATAATCCAAATGCAGCAATTAGTCTTTGGGAAAAAATGAATCGTTTAGATGGTGCTGGTGGCAGTTCATTCTTGTCAACGCATCCATCAAATACACAACGTATTAGTGATATGCGTAAAAACTTACCAGCGGCATTAGCGCTTTATAATAAACGCCGCTAAGCAAAAAGCCCTTTAATTCGGTGTGTAGAATTAAAGGGCTTTTTCTTTTATAGCAACAGAATAAAAAATTAAGCTTTGATCAATTTCAGATGCAACATATGTGTCGCAACAGTATGGCGGATATGATCAGGTCGTGCCTGAAAATAACGTTCAGTTAAGCCATCCCCTGATAAATCCTCAATGATGTTATACCCCATTTGTTCTACTGCTTGATGCAATATCTTCGGTCTAAATTGCCCTTTCAATGGTTCTTTTAAAAAACGGGTAAATTGCGACACGAACAAGGTCCCCAAACGCTCTATGCCTTCCAACTCGCGATAGTCAACTGAGTAGTCTAACACTACCTCACTACCCTGTGCAGCAATCTGTGCAATACTGGCTAAGGTATTTAAAGTCGTTGCTGGTTCCAGATAATGGGTCGTCCCTAACCATGAGAAAAAAGCAGCTTGATCCTGCTTAAACATACTCCGTACTAAAGCATCTGCAATCGATTCTTTTTCAAAATCAATCGCAACAAACTCAACATTCGCTGGAAGCTCTCCCAATTGGCGTAATTTGCTTTGTTTTGCCGCTTGAGTATCTGGATGATCCACTTCAAAAATTTTTAACTGAGGGTACTTCTGGGCCTGTCTCAAGGTAAAAGAATCTAACCCTGCACCGACTAACACATATTGTTGCAACCCTTTCGCGATTGCTTGCTCAAGTAGATCTTCTGCATATCTTGAACGTCCTACCACTTGACCTGTTAATAAGCCAAAGGTTCGATTAAACATAGCAGAATTCATTACTTTCACGGTCAATGAAGTGGTTAACAGTTTCTTCCAGCCCTTACTGGTTAATTCAAATGCAAAAGGGTCTGAAAAGACTGGATTTTCAGCATTTTGAAAATGATTGGCACGCAATGCTGCGGCTGCTTCAGCCGTGCGACTCGATTGTCCTTCTTTCATTTTGATTCCCCCATTTTTATTGCTATCTTGCAAAAAATAAGCAGCAAATTCCATCGCTAGACAAAATTTACTGCTTATTAATGACTAAATGAAAAATTATTTAGCTTTTTCAGTTTGATACGTCACTTGATAATCATTTAAGTCCATGCGTTTCAAACGTTGCTTTAACTTTTTCAACGACCAAGGCCACGCAGCAAAGTTACGACCATTGGCATCTAAGTAATAGCTCTTACATCCACCCGCGTTAAACACAGTGGTTTTTAGATGTTTTTGTACCAATTCATTATGCTGCTTGATCACTTCAGGCTTGATATTCAGCTTACTGATGCCTTTTTCTTTGATTTTTAGTAAACCATCAACGATATAATCAAGTTGTGCTTCAGCCAAACCAATGAATGAATCATAAACCAAGACATTTGGTCCTAAAACTAAGAACGCATTCGGGACATTTTCAATACTGGTACCCAAATATGCTTCTGGTGAACTGCTTTTCCACAAATCATTTAATATCTGACCTTTTTCATTGGTCACACGCTTACCAATAGGCGGATGAGAGACTTCAAAACCAGTACCCCAAATAATCACGTCTACTTCATGACGTTCACCATTTGCAGACACGACGGTATTGCCTTCTACTTTCACCAATCCATGTGGAATCAGTTTGGTATTCGCTTGTTGCAATGCTGGATAATAATTATTGGCGAACAATAGACGTTTACAGCCTATGGTAAAGTTCGGTGTTACGTTTTTGCGTAATTCAGGATCTTCAATCTGGAAACGTAAAATCAGTTTGGCTAATTCACCCACTGGTTTTAGCACTGCTGGGTTACGTAAGCCGAAGTTAATCGCATTCAAGGACTGAGCAACAGTTTTACGCCATGTTTTTTGAATGAGTGGAAATTTTTCAATCAGGGCTTTACTGACATCACCTAAATCAGTGTCTGGCTTTGGTACCACCCACGGTGCCGTACGCTGATAGACGTAGAGTTCTTTCGCCAAAGGCTGAATCTGAGGAACAAACTGAATTGCAGAAGCACCTGTCCCAATGACTGCAATACGTTTGCCTGTTAGATCGTAATCATGATTCCATTTGGCGGAATGGAACATTTCACCTTTAAACGTTTCCAAGCCTTCGAGTTTGGGAATTTGCGCCTCAGTAATTGGTCCTGTTGCAAAAACTGTGGTACGTGCTAAGAATTGCCCTTTATTGGTGTCCATAACCCATAAATTGCGCTCATTGTCCCAAGCAGCGTTAACCAACTCTGTACCAAATTCTATTTTTGAGCTCACCCCAAAATCTTCACTTACTTCCTCTAAATAGCTCAAGATTTCAGGTTGACGTGCAAATAAATGACTCCATTTTGCACTTGGTGCAAATGAATATGAATACAACGCAGACGGAACATCACATCCACAACCTGGGTAGGTATTTTCACGCCAAGTTCCCCCAACGCGTGTCGCTTTCTCAATGATCTTGTAGTTGCTATAACCCACTTGATCAAGACGAATTGCAGTTGCAATACCCGAGATACCAGCACCTACAATAAAGGTATCATAGATATGTTGTGGTAGCGCCTTTCCTTCAGCTGAGTTTAATTTTTTTGCTTGAGCTGTCATTTAAAAATATCCTTTATTCATTCAACTGAAATAAGCCTATTGCTAATCGCGTTTCTTCTTATTTCAGTGTTTAAAATCTTTTATCCGAGGTAACTACTTCATAAATCGGTACGAGGTACCTAAGAATTTTGCATACAAATTTGGTGCAGTACGTTTCATCAACCAAAATAACTTGGCATCGATTTGTGGAATGGTATAAAGCTCACCTTTATCCAAACGATCCAAAGTCAGCTTGGCCACCTTGTCACTGGTGGTAAAAGCCAAATTGGTGAGGGCATAATCTAAAAGCCCTTTATGTGGGACTTTGCCGTTTTTAATGATATTGGTTGGTACTAAAGTTGGACAAAGCACATTGACCTTGATATTCGATTTTCGCAGTTCAGCCGAAAGTGTTTCTGACAAGGCACGAACACCTGCTTTAGATACGTTATAGACGGTCATTTCTGGTGCTGCAGTATAAGATGCAGCGGAAGCCACATTAATAATTGCACCATGTCCAAGTTGTTTAAACTTCGGCACAAAAGCGCGGCAGCCGTGGATTACACCCCATAAATTAATATTCATGCACCAATGCCAATCTTCAGAAGACATTTCATCAAACTTGCCTCCCAAACCAATTCCTGCATTATTAATCACCAATGTGACTGGGTTCTGCATCAATTGTTGGGCCTGTTCTGCCAACTGATTGACTTGCTCTTCTTTAGCAACATCACATTGCACAGCAAAGGCTTTGGCTCCAAGTGCCTCAACCAAACCGACCGTTTCTTTTGCTGCATCAAGGTTAATATCCGAACACACCACTGTACCGCCACGTTTTGCCAGTTCAAGTGCAAAACTACGACCAATCCCGCTTCCTGCGCCAGTCACCACAGCAAATGCTTTTTGGCTTGGCTTGGATTTTTTTCCAAATAATTTCATCTTTATGTTCCAATCGTCTCGTATGGATATGGACCAAGTTATGCAGTCGCTGCACGTACAGGTGGTACAAACTCTTTAAGGAAATAAGGGCTTAATAAGCCGGTTTCAGGGTTTAATAAACGTTCTTTGTAGTACTCCAAATAGGCTGTTGTATCATGATCATTGGGATGGAAATCCGGACGTAAATAATCAAAGATATGAGGTAATGTGCTACCAAACATGCCATCTTTTAAACTAAAAAGTACAGACCAGCTTGCACCCGCTTCTTTCCAGAAACTGAGGTTAATCAAATTACTCGGACGGCGGAAAAATGGTAAAAACAAACCACCAGCTCCAACACCAGCCCCTATGGTAATAAACGCCAGAAAAAAGCCAAGAATCCTTAATGCATAATTTCCAGAGAGCACCTGATAAGTATCATAAGCGATATCTTTATGTTCAGATTCTTCAAGCATGTGCCACATCCACAAAGCACATGCTTTTTCATCATCAGAATATTGAAAAATATATTCATGCTTCATACCGAACTCAGCGAGCACAGCAGTAAAGTGCTCGATCCCTGCCATCAACGACAGCTTGAGTGGTTGGGGAAATTTTAAAAAAGTATAATTAAATACTTGCTCTGCCAAAAAACGATATAAGCGAACAGGTACATCATTTGGAATCATGATTTCGTTATATTCATTGTGCAATTTTGAATGAATTGCCTCCTGTCCAATCAAAGAAGTTAATCTTTGCTTTAAGATAGGGTCATCAATAAAATCACGATGATAACGTGCGGTTTCAATTACCAAATCCTCACCATAAGTGAGAAAAATCGATAGAGCAGCAAAATACGCAGTTGCCCATTCCTTCTGCATTAAAAACTTGATATCCAAGCTTTCAGGATCGAACTTAAAATCAAAATGGCGAATTGGAATCGGTGACTTATTCGCAAGATTTTGAATAATGCCTCGGTATTTGGTACTGAGTTTGTCTGAAAAGACATTTCGAAGAACTTGAGCGACCATATCTTGATCCCCTAAAACTGCTTCACAACTTAAAAGACTTAGCCAGCTTGTATATCTCTCTACACAGCAACTGAATAAGATTATTTGCATAGTGCATGAGCGAAATAAGTGCAACAAGAACAAAACTGCTCATCAACGATTGAACTTTTTTGCCAACACCTAGTGAAATTTCGCTACATGCAACTACCTGCTGAATTCAAAATTAAGCCGCTTGAATCTTAGGCGTGAACTCTTTTACAAAGAATGGATGCAATGCACCGCCCTCGGATAAAAGTTTCTTTTCGTAATATTCAAAATATGCAGATGCATCATGATCATTCGGATGGAAATCAGTACGCAGATAATCAAAAATTCGACTTTGGGTGCTACCAAACACACCATCCACTGGACTGAAAATCAGCTTGATGCCACGACGCGCATCTTTCCAAAATTTCGAGGTCAGCATTTCTTGTGGTTTACGTAAAATAGGAACCATGGTTGCCGAAAACGGGATCAATCCAAGAATGGTGAAATAAGCCAAGAAGAAGCCTGAAACACGTAAGGCATAGTTACCATTTAGTGTTTGATAAACATCATAGGCAACATCTTTATGCTCTGATTCTTCAAGCATATGCCACATCCATAATGCACGGGTTTTTGCATCATCAGAGAAATAGAAATTCTGCTCGTGCGCCATCATGTACTCTGCCAGTACAGCAGTAAAATGCTCAATCCCTGCCATCAATGACAACTTCAAAGGCTGCGGGAATTTCAAGAAAATGTGTTCAAAAAATTGTTCACCTAAGAAACGATAGAGTCTTACTGGATAATCGAGTTCAACAATTGCATCATTAAACTCATTATGTAGTTTTGAGTGAATTGCTTCCTGACCAATCAATGAAGTCACACGCTGTCTTAAAATCGGGTCTTTCAATTGATCGCGGTGATGACGTGCTGTTTCAATCACCAAGTCTTCACCATAGGTTAAAAATACTGAAAGTGTCGCGAAAAAAATCGTGGCAAATTGATTATTCATATAAAATGAGAGATCAACTTGTTTCCCTTCAAATCCGATAGCCAGGTGACGAATTGGGATACTTTTTTTACTCGCAAAATCGATTTGCTCAGTTATTGGGTTAGATTTAAATAAACTTAAACCTTTCTTTAATGTGCTGCTAATCATGGCTACACCTACCTACTTCACTTGAGCGTCATTTGCCCTTTAGCATTCTTCGAATATGGTTCATCTCTTTTCGCATTTCTAAAAAAGCAAGCGCTTGGTTACGAAAAAACATTCGGGAGATTTTTATGAACCAGTTCCTCTTCTAGACCCACTGTAAACCGATCTTATGTTCGGATTCAATTCGGGTAATTTTTTCAGATTTTTTTAGCTATCCAATATCAATGCTCAGTACGTTTCTTTGTTTTTAAATTTTTCAAGGACCTCTCTTCTAATATAATTTAATATTAAATATCAAACATATATTTAAATTAAATTTCTAATAAATACCTTGTTTCTATACAAAGCATCTCCCTAAAAAATAGGATCATTACAGATAAAAATTTAATATGAAAAAGCGATAAATTTTATTTGTTCGGATTAATCCCCCTACTTTCCTCATTTTAAGCGACATGTTAATCTGACGTTATGTTCGGATTTTAATAATAAAGTATTATGGCAACTCGCAAACCACGTCAGTCACGTTCTAAAGTGACAGTAGATACGATTATTGAAGCAGGCTTTATTGCCGTTGCAACCAATGGTACCAGTGGCACCACCACACGGCATATTGCTGATATTGCAGGGGTCAGTGTTGGCTCTTTATATGAGTATTTTAAAAATAAAGAAGAAATTTATGATGCGATGGCTAGGACTTTCGTCAAAGAAGTTTTGGACATGGTAAAAGAACTGACACCTATCATGATTGAGCAAGAGTTAGAGCCCTTATTTGAAATGATCTTTTATACCTTTCGTGATTTGTTAACACGTGATGATGATCGCTATCTGATCTGCCTACGCTATGCGACTGAGCTTAAGTACGAAAAATATATAGGTCAAATTGAGATGGCACTGATGGAGGTCTTGATGAAATACATGATTCGTCATCCGAGATATTTAAAAGTTAATAATCTTAGCGTGACCGCTTATATTAGTATTAATAGTAGTATTTTCAATGTCGCCCGTCACTTGATCTTACCCAACCCACAGATTAGCTTTGATGAAATGGTTAAAGGTTTAAGCACCATGATTATTAGTTATATCGAAGCAGAATTGGCAAAAGCAGGAAATTAAAAGCCAGCTTTCGCTGGCTCAGTTTAACTTTAGAATGGTCTTGCACCCGCCAAACTAACACGTTTCAATAAACGGCGTTGCTCGGCTGGAAAGGCTGTGCGCGAATGTAAGGTCAGTTGGTTATCCCAATAGACAATATCGCCAATTTCCCACTGATGTTCATAACGATATTGAGGTTGCACAATATGGGCTCTTAAACGTTCGATCAATGCAGCACCTTTTTTATCATCATATCCGACAACTTCAACTTCGGTTTGTGCATCCAGATAAATACCACGACGACCACTTTCAGAATGCGTACGAACCAATGGATGCGGAAATGCAGCACCTAATATCGGTTGATTAGAAAAGCGATATTTTGGAATCGGGCTTTTATCCTTTAAGCGTAAAAATGGATTATACGTAATCAGTTGCAGCCCTTCGATTTCATCTTTGGTTTCCTGATCAAGGTCTTCATAGGCCTGAACAGTGTTATACCAACTGGTGGCACCACCATCTTTTGGAAGTTCAATTGCGTAAAGCAAAGATCCACTAGAAGGCTGTGGGGTCCAGTGATGGTCACTATGCGGGGTGAGTTCCCCATGACCTGTATAATCACCTTCTCCAACCGCATTGGATACGGGCACAATATCAGGTGGTGCATTGGTATCATTACGCGTTGCCAATACAGGAACATCTGTTGGTGGCCGGAAAATTCCGCCAAAATAACTGGCAAAAGCAAGTAAGTCATTGTCTTCCAAGTCTTGTGCCTTGAAAACCAGAATTAAATGTTCATGCAATGCCTTTTTCAGTTTGAGAATCACTTCCCCGCTTTGTGGTTTGCTGGCATCTAATCCAGTCACAATCGCTCCCAATGCACCTTCGATTGGTGTAATTTGTACGGTATCTAAACTATGTTTCTTGTATTCATGCCAACGCGGTGCATTTTCAATCGCGGCTGAAAGCTGTGTGAGTACGGTCATTATCGTCCCTATTAGCTATCTCTAAATTTATAGTTTTATTAAAAATAAAAACTTGTAACGCAGCCCCAATATATTCAAGTTATATAATTTTCAGAACCAAGATTTTTTTATTAATTTAGTCTTTTTTATGCATTTAAAAGTGGTCGCCTAAAGAAATATAAGAAGAAATAAACTAAATCTCATTTGGTAACTTGATACTAAACACACTATTGTGATTCGGATTGCTATATTCGATTGAACCTTTATGCGCAATCACAATTGCATGTACAACAGCTAAACCTAGACCTGTACCACCAAATTCTTTATTTCTAGACTGTTCCAATCTAAAAAATGGATTGAATAAATCCTGTTGATATTCTTGCACAATACCTGGGCCTTCATCTGTGATTTGTAGAATCCATTCATCCGAGACCAGCTTTGCAGAAATTTTTAATGTTCCTGCATTGGCATAGCGAATTGCATTTTCGATCAAAGCCATCAAAACCTGCTCAATCCGTCGACTATCACAACGGATAGGCGTCTGCACCACATTAAGTATAGGCACAATCTGAGCTTTCTCCAGACGGTTTTCAAACAGCTTGAGTACTTTCTCGGTCAGCGCATTCAAATCGACTAACTCATAATTTAATCTGAGCTGTTGATTCTCAACCAAGCTCAAAGTGCGCAGATCTTCGACCAAATGCGATAAACCTTCCACCTGATTAAGCAGGCTTTTAAACAATGCTTCATCCGATTGAAACACCCCATCTAAGACGCCTTGTAGGCGTCCTTGCAAAATCGTAATTGGGGTTCTTAATTCATGTGCGATTGCTGCGTTCCAAACTTTCGCATTTTCAACCGAACTTTCCAGCTGCTGCGCCATGTCATTAAAGTTCTGCATCAACTCAGCAATTTCTGTGGAATGAATTTTACTGTCATCTGCCCTTGCAGAAAGATCACCCTGACTGATTTTTTTTGCGGCATCCGCCAAGAAATTAATCGGTTTAATAAAACGCTGAGCCAAATGCATGCCAATAATAATGGAAATGACACCACCACAAAAAATAACCGTAGATAACCAAATCCAGTCGACAAAATGAAATTCAGTCCAGTCTCCCTGTAAAGAACTTAAAGTGATCCAGCCCACATCAATGGCATAGTTATAAATAAAATAGCCAAGCAAAACCGAAAACAGCGTCACGCTCAAGTTCACGATACTTAATGCGATAAACAACTGCTTACTAATACCTGACTTATTCTTCATTGGATTTTTCCAATCAATTAATCTAACTTTTCCACATGATACGCTGATTTTTTGAGGGATTTACACACTTTTTCCACACTTTAAAGATCCTTCCTCCTCAAACCTTTCCAAAAATAGCAACATCAAAATCTTATTGATGTAACCAAAATGCCAAAACCAAAACTCAATCTACGTAAGAAAATAGGCTTTGTTCTTTTGGCCATTGTCATCGCTTACTGGCTTGCTTTTCCAATTGTTCCATTTCTAGATATTCCCCATAAAGCGTTGATCATGACAGCAATGGCGATTGGGGGTGAAATTCTGCTGTTAATCGTGATTGCCCTATTGGGTAAGGAATATTGGGCAAACATCAAAAATGGATTGAAACGCTTGTTTAAATCGGTCAGGTCACAGAACAGAAAATCTGATGACTTCAATTAATTCAACATTCAAGTATGATCATTCCACAGGATGATCAAGTCGGTAACCGACCCCACGCACGTTAATCAACATTTGTTGCAAGCCATGCTCTTCCAGTTTTTTTCTGAGCTTACTGACATGACTATCCACTGTACGCTCTAAAGCATCACTATCTGGGAGGCAATGATTCATCAGTTCACTGCGGGTAAAGACTTTGTATGGATGATCAATCATTAAAAGCAGAATTTTATATTCGGTCAGGGTGAGATTCAGCATGATTTTTCGATCTTGCTGATGCACATAGACACTATGAATATCGGTATTAATTTCGATGTTTTTATACACCAGATTCTTGTTTGGGGCTTGACTGTTTTGTTGAGCTCTCCTCAGAACGGCTTGTACACGCGCCACCACTTCGTTTGGATTAAACGGTTTCACCACAAAGTCATCGGCACCAATTCTTAATGCCATGACCTTATCAATATCTTGATCCAACGCCGTCAACATAATCACAGGGGTTTGTGCTTTTTGGCGGATTTTGCTTAGTACTTCCCAGCCATTTAGTTCAGGGAGTTTGATATCAAGCAGAATTAAATCTACGAATTGTGCTGCATGGATTTCTATTGCCTGTTTGCCATTCATGGCACGAATCACCCGCATGCCTTCACGTTTTAAATAGTGCTCGATAATATCGCCAATCTCGTATTCATCTTCTACAACGAGAATCTGTTTATCACGGCAGTCAAAAGAAAATGAGGCGTCAAACATGAATAAATCAGCACAAAGGTTCAGTCAAACTCGATGATACGCTGATTTATCTGTTGACCTCCACACTTTTTCCACACTTCAGCGATGTTGGTTACACAAAGTTCGAAAATAATGTCAGCATCAAAAACTCCCAAGGCATGGACAGAATGCAAAAGCATCTATTACTTCCATTATTCTTATCCATCGGACTGGTGCTGCAAGCATGTGGTTCCAAAGATGCGGCTCCAGCAGAAACACCACCTGCAAAAGTCACAGTACTCAATATACAGCCACAATCGGTGAACTTTAGCGAGAACCTGCCTGCACGTGTTCAAGCGTTTCGTACCGCTGAAATCCGCCCACAAGTCGGTGGCATTATTGAAAAAGTCCTGTTTACCCAAGGTAGTGAGGTTAAAGCTGGACAAGCCCTCTATAAAATTAATTCAGAAACCTTCCAAGCCGATGTGAACAGTAATCAAGCCTCGCTACACAAAGCAGAAGCAGAAGTGGTTCGTTTAAAGGTTCAGTTAGAACGTTATGAACAATTACTGCCAAGCAATGCCATCAGTAAACAAGAAGTCAGTAATGCACAAGCCGAATATCGTCAAGCTTTGGCTGATGTTGCGCAAATGAAGGCCCTGCTTACGCGTCAAAACCTGAACCTACAATATGCTACGGTACGGGCACCAATTTCAGGTCGTATTGGACAGTCCTTTGTGACAGAAGGTGCATTGGTGAGTCAAGGTGATGCCAACACCATGTCGACAGTACAGCAGATTGATAAAGTCTATGTCGATGTAAAACAATCGATTAGTGAATATGAGCGTCTACAGGCTGCGCTGCAAAGTGGTGAGTTATCAGCCAACAATGAAAAGACCGTGCGTATTTCGAATAGTCATGGTCATCCTTATAACGTCAGCGCAAAAATGCTATTTGAAGACATCAATGTCGATCCTGAAACGGGCGATGTCACCATTCGAATTGAAGTGCAGAATCCAGAACGCAAACTCCTTCCAGGCATGTATGTTCGCGTCAATATTGACCGCGCTTCTGTTCCTCAAGCTTTGCTCGTCCCTGCCCAAGCCATTCAACGCAATATCAATGGTGATCCACAAGTTTATGTGATCAATGCCAAAGGTGCGGCAGATATTCGTCCAATCGAATTGGGTCAACAATATGAGCAGTTCTACATTGCCAGCAAGGGTCTCAAAGCGGGCGACAAGATCGTGGTTGAAGGTATGGAGCGTATCCAGCCGAATCAAAAACTGGAACTCGCCGCGTGGAAAGTACCTGTATCGAGCAATAGCACATCACCTGCAACGCAAGGAGCTCAATGATGATGTCACAATTCTTCATTCGCCGCCCCGTGTTTGCATGGGTGATTGCGATTTTCATTATCTTGTTTGGATTACTCAGTATTCCCAAACTACCAATTGCCCGCTTTCCAAGTGTCGCGCCACCACAAGTGAATATTAGTGCCACCTATCCGGGTGCAACGGCAAAAACCATCAATGACAGCGTTGTGACTCTGATTGAACGTGAATTATCAGGTGTAAAAAACCTGCTCTATTATAGTTCGACCACAGATACATCGGGTACGGCAGAAATTTCTGCAACATTTAAACCCGGAACTGATGTCGAAATGGCACAGGTTGATGTGCAGAACAAGATCAAGGCCGTTGAAGCCCGACTGCCACAAGTGGTTCGCCAGCAAGGCTTACAGGTCGAAGCATCGTCATCGGGCTTCTTGATGTTGGTTGGAATCAACTCACCCAATGGTCAATATTCCGAAGTCGACCTGAGTGATTATCTCGTTCGTAATGTAGTCGAAGAACTGAAACGGGTTGAAGGTGTCGGTAAAGTACAATCCTTCGGTGCAGAAAAAGCCATGCGCATTTGGGTTGACCCAAATAAACTGGTGTCTTATGGCTTGTCCATTAGTGATGTGAATAATGCCATTCGTGAAAATAACATTGAAATTGCCCCAGGTCGTCTTGGAGATATGCCCGCTGAACGAGGTCAACTCATTACTGTTCCCCTATCTGCACAAGGACAATTAGGCAATGTAGAACAATTTAGAAACATCAGCCTAAAAAGCAAAACCAGCGGTAGTGTAATTAAACTGTCTGATGTTGCCAAAGTTGAAATCGGTTCTCAGGCCTATAACTTTGCGATTTTAGAAGATGGCAAACCTGCAACGGCTGCTGCGATTCAGCTCAGTCCGGGTGCTAATGCTGTGAAAACTGCTGAAGGTGTAAGAGCAAAAATTGAGGAATTAAAACTCAACTTACCCGAAGGCATGCAATTCAGTATTCCTTATGACACTGCACCCTTTGTAAAAATTTCGATTGAAAAAGTGATCCATACCTTACTTGAAGCCATGGTTCTGGTTTTCATTGTGATGTATCTATTCTTACATAATGTTCGTTATACCCTGATTCCAGCGATTGTTGCACCGATTGCATTGTTGGGTACTTTTGCAGTGATGCTACTCGCAGGTTTCTCGATTAACGTACTGACCATGTTTGGTATGGTGCTGGCTATCGGGATCATTGTCGATGACGCGATTGTGGTAGTCGAAAACGTTGAACGAATTATGGCGACTGAAGGACTGTCACCAAAAGAAGCCACTTCCAAAGCCATGAAAGAGATTACCAGTCCAATTATCGGGATCACCTTGGTACTTGCTGCAGTGTTCTTACCGATGGCCTTTGCCAGTGGTTCGGTCGGGATTATCTATCAGCAATTTACCTTGACCATGTCGGTGTCAATTTTATTTTCGGCCCTGCTCGCTCTGATTTTAACCCCTGCACTGTGTGCCACGATTCTTAAACCAATTGATGGTCATCATCAGAAAAAAGGCTTCTTCGCATGGTTTGATCGTAGCTTTGACAAAGTCACCAAAAAGTATGAGTTGATACTACTGAAAGTCATCAAACATAGCATTCCAATGATGGTGATATTTGTGGTGATTACAGGCATTACCTTTGCTGGTATGAAATATTGGCCTACCGCCTTTATGCCAGAAGAAGATCAAGGCTGGTTCCTGACGTCATTCCAATTGCCATCGGATGCCACGGCTGAAAGAACGCGAGGTGTGGTCAATGAATTTGAAAGCAGTCTAAAAGATAATCCTAATGTACAAAGTAACACCACCATCATGGGTTGGGGCTTTAGTGGCGCAGGTCAAAATGTGGCTGTGGCTTTTACCACACTTACTGATTTTAAAGACCGTACTTCAACAGCAACTGAAATGACCAATGCGGTCAATGCCAGCATGGCAAACAGTAAGGAAGGCGCTACGATGGCTGTACTTCCACCGGCGATTGATGAACTGGGTACCTTTTCAGGCTTTAGTTTACGTTTGCAAGACCGTGCCAACTTAGGAATGCCTGCGCTACTGGCTGCACAAGATCAACTCATGGAAATGGCTGCCAAGAACAAAAAGTTCTATATGGTCTGGAATGAAGGCTTACCGCAAGGCGACAACATTTCTCTGAAAATTGACCGTGAGAAACTTAATGCTTTAGGGGTGAAGTTCTCTGATGTCTCAGACATTATCTCAACCTCAATGGGATCAATGTATATCAATGACTTTCCGAACCAAGGTCGTATGCAGCAAGTAATTGTTCAGGTCGATGCCAAATCACGGATGCAATTGAAAGATATTTTGAACCTGAAAGTCTCGGGATCAAGCGGACAATTGGTTTCTTTATCTGAAGTGGTCACACCACAATGGAGTAAAGCCCCCCAGCAATACAATCGCTATAACGGTCGACCATCATTAAGCATTGCTGGTATTCCGAACTTCGATACCTCATCAGGTGATGCCATGCGTGAAATGGAACAACTAATTGCCAAATTACCGAAAGGGATTGGCTATGAATGGACTGGTATTTCCCTACAAGAAAAGCAATCTGAATCGCAAATGGCCTTCCTGCTGGCATTATCAATGTTAGTCGTATTCTTGGTCTTGGCAGCACTGTATGAAAGTTGGGCGATTCCGCTTTCAGTGATGCTGGTGGTGCCACTTGGTATTTTCGGTGCGATTGTGGCGATTATGTCCCGAGGCATGATGAACGATGTGTTCTTTAAAATTGGCTTGATTACCATCATTGGTTTATCTGCCAAGAACGCCATTTTGATTGTCGAATTTGCCAAGATGCTAAAAGAAGAAGGAATGAGTTTAATTGAGGCCACCGTTGCAGCTGCAAAACTCCGTTTACGCCCAATCCTCATGACCTCACTTGCCTTTACCTGTGGTGTCATTCCATTGGTCATCGCTTCAGGTGCAAGTTCAGAGACCCAACATGCCTTAGGTACAGGCGTATTTGGTGGCATGATTTCTGCCACCATTCTGGCAATCTTCTTTGTCCCCGTGTTCTTCATTTTTGTTTTGGGTGCAGTTGAAAAGCTATTTTCCTCAAAACAAAAAAATCCATCTTAAATGATAACGAGCAGAGGGAATCAATTGATTCCCTCTGACTCCTCCTCAGTATTTACCCTTTTATTATTTGGAGAAGACCATGTCTAAAGCGATTGTCTTATCTCGTGCCCTGCTTGTGTCTACGCTTTCGATAGCCCTAACAGCATGTATGAATTTGCAGGCACCCAAACCTGTAATCAAATCGAATATTCCAGAAAATTTTGCACTCGCAAACACAGGCGACTCAATTGCAACTCAGGGTTATAAACTGTTCTTTGCTGATACACGCCTACTGCAAGTGATTGAAATCAGCTTAAATAACAACCGTGATTTACGTACTGCGACACTGAATATTCAACGTGCCCAACAGCAATATCAGATCAGTAAAAATGATCAGTTGCCTACTATTGGGGCAAATGGCAGTGCTGTTCGACAGGTGAATCCATCTGCGAACCCAAACAATCCTTATTCAACTTTTCAAGTCGGCTTGGGGATGACGGCTTATGAGCTGGATTTTTGGGGCCGAGTCAAAAGCTTAAAAGATGTGGCGTTAAATAATTACTTTGCGACCCAGAGTGCAAGAGAAGCCACGCAGATCAGTTTAGTCAGTCAAGTCTCACAAGCTTGGTTGGATTATGCCTTTGCTCAGGCCAACCTTAATCTTGCAGAACAAACCTTAAAGGCTCAACTTGATTCCTATAATCTGAACAAAAAACGGTTTGATGTCGGTATTGATAGCGAGGTTCCACTGCGCCAGGCACAAATTTCAGTTGAGACTGCACGAAATGATGTTGCCGCCTATAAAACCCAAGTGTTGCAGGCTCAAAACTTACTCAATTTACTGGCTGGACAAAATGTTCCTCAAAAACTGTTACCTAGTCAAGCTGTAAAAACGATTAGTGCTGAAAGGAGTTTTGCAACTGGCTTAAGCAGCGATTTACTGAATAATCGTCCCGATCTAAAAGCTGCTGAATATCAGTTGCGTGCTGCAGGCGCAAATATTGGCGCAGCCAAAGCACGTATGTTCCCTACGATTAGCCTAACAGGTTCAGCTGGCTATGCGTCCACAGATCTTAAAGATTTATTTAAATCAGGTGGTTTTTCGTGGTCTGTTGGCCCAAGTATCGACCTGCCCATTTTCGATTGGGGCACGCGTAAAGCCAATATTAAAATTTCAGAAACTGAACAACAGATTGCACTGGCAGATTATGAAAAATCCATTCAATCCGCTTTTCGTGAAGTCAATGATGCGTTAGCTGCGCATGCCCATATTGATGAGCGTTTAGCTGCACAACGTCGTTTGGTCTCTGCTACTGAGACCACCTATAAATTATCCACAGCTCGATTTAGAGCAGGTATTGATAGTTATCTGACCGTATTGGATGCACAACGCTCAGCGTATGCAGCTCAACAAGGCTTGCTCATGCTTGAACAAAGCAAGTTGAATAATCAGATTGAATTGTATAAAGCTCTAGGTGGTGGACTATCTCAGCATTCATAAACGCTGAAGTCTGTTATTGGGGCTGATTTTTACATATTCAGCCCTTATAGTATTGAGCTTTAAATGAAAAAATAACAGTTGATCTATGTTTACACTTTCGATTACACCAAGATTCTATGAAACTGATGCTTTTGGACATATCAACAATACCGTGATTACAGGCTGGTTTGAAACAGCACGCGAACCTGTTTTTCGCTTATTCAATCCAAGTATGGAAATCAAAAACCTGCCTTTGATTCTGGCTCGTGTTGAAGTCGATTTTGTTGCCCAAATTTATTACGGTGCGGATATCGAAATCAAAACATGGATTGAACATATCGGCAATTCTTCTTTTATTGTGGCGCATGAAGCTTGGCAAAATGATCACTGTGTTGCTCGGGGCAAAGCGGTTCAGGTGTATTTCGATTTCAGCACACAAAAGTCAGATCGCATCCCCGATCAGTTCCGTGCCCAGTTACAACAATATCTGATGAACCAATAAGCATTTTCCGCTGAAATAAACCAATTTATTTCAGCGGATTAAACTTATTCACCTAAATCTTCGAGAAAATCAAAGGTCGGTACAAAGAATAAGCTGCCTGAAACTGCAGTACTAAAATCAAGTAAACGATCAACATGCCCAGTTTCTTTACCTAAGAACATATTTTCAAGCATGGTTTTGGTGATATTAAAAGAACGAGAATAGCCAATAAAGAAGGTACCATACTCTCCTTCAGTTGGATTTGAGAATGGCATATTGGCTCTTAAGATTTTGAGCTCATTTCCATCAGCATCATGTGCCTTACTTGCCACATTATGCGCACTTTGCGGTTTAACATCATCTCCAAGTTCTACATCATCATATTTCTTTCGACCAATGACTTTTTCTTGTTCTTCGGTGGTTAAGCCCTTCCACATCTCCATGTTATGCAGGTATTTTTGGATAAATACATAACTTCCGCCAAGGAACTCGGCATCTTCTTGACCTACATATGCAATCTCTTTGGCAATTTCATGTTCAGGATTTTCAGTCCCATCAACAAAGCCAATAATGGCGCGACCATCAAAGTATCGAAAACCTTTGGTTTCACTGATCGAATAGGTATCTTCTTTTAACTGCTCATGCAGAATTGCTGCGAGTTCATAGCAGATTGCCATTTGATTGGCACGAATATGGAAGAATAAATCGCCTGCTGTTGCTACCGCAGTATGTCTCGACCCTTTGATCTCTTGAAATGGCGCAAGTTCTTTCGGCTTATTTAAATCAGGAAAAAGTAAGTCCCACGCATTGGAACCTATCCCCACAGAAGCACTGAAATTACTATTCGGAAAACGATTGGTCAAACTGCGTACTAATGCGGAAAAATTCGCAAGAAAATCAATTACACCTGAATGATCAGGATTGCTATTGATGCCGAGCACAATAAATAACGCGTTTTCACCTGAAAGATTATTGATCACAGGCTGAGGTCTTAAAGGTGTATTCATAATATTTAGGAATCAAAAAACTTAATGCTCATATCCTACACAAATCAATGCATTAGATATTAATCAAATCACAAATTTTTACCATTATTCAGTATATAAAACAAAGCTCTCACCACGGCAAAAACTGGCTAATGTGAGATTTAGTTGTTTTGCCATTTCAATCGCCATACTGGTGGGTGCAGAAATGGTCGCCAATAGACCAATATTGTATTGCGCACATTTACGAATCAGTTCGTAGCTGGCACGACTGGTCATTACCACAAAACCGTCCGCTACATCCATTTTCTGTTCAGCCAAGTAACCTAATAATTTATCCAAGGCATTATGCCGACCAACATCTTCAAACAAAGCCACGATTTGCCCTTTCACGACCCATGCTGCAGCGTGCGCACCACCAGTTAATTCAGTAATTTTTTGTCTGACCTTCAATTGGGCAATCGCATGCGGAATTTGACTTAACCATGTTGAAGAAACATGGGTACTCACCTCAGGTAAATTTGCATAAAGTTGCTTTAGACTTTCTATACCACATAAGCCACAACCTGTGCGCCCAACCATCATACGTCGATGCTCTTTTAAAGCCATAAAAGCACGGGATGAAATGGTCATATCCACTTCAACCCCCAGTTCATTGTGACGAATCTCGAGTGAGTACAGCTCGCTTAAACTTTGTAATATTCCTTCCGAGAGACTAAAGCCTTTGGCAAAAACTTCAATATCCGATGGTGTTGCCATCATCACGGCATGCGAAATACCATTATAAATTAAGGCAACAGGATATTCCTGAACAATATAATCCAGTTCATTTTCAGAGATATCGCGATGGAAACGATGCACTTGCATCGTTTCATAACCTCGTGTTTTTGTGTCCACACTTACCTCATTCGCATAACTGTTTTGAAAAAATAGGTTTCCTATCCGCTATGCACTACTAACACGTTCATTGGCATGCTCAGGGTCAACTTCAATATTCAAATTAAAATGCGCTGGTGCCTTACCTGCATGCAAAATCACAGGAATACTTTTAGACGCTGGAATTTTGGCGTATCTATCATGGCTACTCAAAGCGACTAAAGGATTGGTTTCTGGATAATAAGCCGCCAAACTGCCTTGCGGTATGTTATAAGGCACAATACGGAAACTATGTACAATCCGTTTCACACCATCCGAGAATACACTCTCAATATCAACCCATTGGTCTGCTTCAAAGCCTGCTGCATCAATATCTGCTTGATTCATAAACAACACACGGCGTTGCCCGAACACACCGCGATAACGGTCATCCAAACCATATAAAGTAGTGTTGTACTGGTCATGCGAACGAGTGGTCATCAAGGTATACACCTGCTGTTCGCTATAAGCAGCGGCATACTGATTTTCTTTGTCTTCGTAAACTTCGGCCAGTGGTGTAATCAAAAACTGGGCTTTACCACTTGGCGTATTCCAGACATGCTGATTGGCAGGATGCTCTAAATGAAAACCACTTGGTTGATAGACCCGTTGATTAAAATCATGAAACTCATCAAAAACATCGGCAATTGAATCACGAATACGGTCATAACTTTCAATATACCAACGCCATTTCACCTTACTCTCAGGTAAAGCAGCTTCCGCCATACGTGCCACAATATCAGGTTCAGATAAAATATTTTCAGAGATCGGTGGATTACGTCCCGCTGAAAGATGCACATTCGACATCGAATCTTCCACTGAAATTGCTTGTGCGCCATGCACTTGCATATCAACTTCAGTACGCCCTAGGCAAGGTAACATCAACGCATCTTTGCCACAGACCAGATGGCTACGATTCAGCTTGGTGGTAATATTGACCGTTAAATTACAACGACGTAGGGCTTCTTGGGTATAAGGTGTATCAGGGGTTGCTACAGCAAAGTTTCCACCCAAACCAATAAAGACTTTCACATCACCTTCATACATCGCCTTAATGGTATCCACCACACCAAAACCATGTTTACGCGGTGACTTAATTCCAAATACGCGATCAATATTGTCTAGTAAGGCATCACTTGGGTTTTCATTAATCCCCATGGTTCGGTCGCCTTGCACATTACTATGTCCTCGCACTGGACAGAGACCTGCCCCCGGACGACCGATATGTCCCCGTGCCAGCATCAGGTTCGCCAACATATGAATATTGGCTGTACCATGACGGTGTTGGGTAATTCCCATCCCCCAACAGAAAATAGCGGTTTTGGCATCCAGATACATCTTGGCAATTGATTCCAAATGTTCAGGTGAAAGCCCTGTATGTTTATGAATTTCAGACCACGCTGTACCATCAATCTCAGCCAGCATCTCCTCAAAACCAATGCTATTCATTTCAATGAAGCTACGATCAAAAACGCTTGCTTTTCCTTTCGCAAGCGCCTTTTTATCCCATTCCAGTAAATGCTTCATCA
Organism: Acinetobacter sp. Tr-809; assembly: GCF_011753255.1. Taxonomy (NCBI): domain Bacteria; kingdom Pseudomonadati; phylum Pseudomonadota; class Gammaproteobacteria; order Moraxellales; family Moraxellaceae; genus Acinetobacter; species Acinetobacter sp. Tr-809. Next base: position 58,722 of record NZ_VWVZ01000010.1, on the reverse strand, counting down.
CCCCAAACATCAGCGCATAGTCCCCCCCAATTTTGGGTTGGAAGTAATAACGACTAATTGGAGTACTGCCATTGGTCATCATTTCCAATGGGGCTTGCGGATCTTGGAAGCGTTCCAGTCCACGCTCCTTGATTGGATTAATGGCAACAATATTACCACCTCTTCTCGAGACTTCTCTTAAGGTTGCCAACATCCTTGGATGGTTGGTGCCTGGATTATGCCCAAAGCTGAAAATAGCATCTGCTTGATCAAAATCATCTAGAATGACGGTACCCTTACCTAAACCAATCGCATCTTTTAAGCCAACACTGGTGGTTTCGTGGCACATATTGGAACAGTCTGGAAAATTATTGGTCCCAAAGCTGCGGACAAATAATTGGTACAAAAAAGCCGCTTCATTGCTGGCACGACCAGAGGTATAAAATGCCGCTTGATCAGGGTGATCAAGTGCCTGTAGATGTTTGGCAATCAACTGAAAAGCTTCGTCCCAAGAAATTGGCACATATTTATCCGAGACTGGGTCATAACGCATCGGGTCGGTTAAACGACCTAAATCTTCCAGATAGAAATCATTCTGTTCAGCCAGCCAACTGACGGTATGCTGTGCAAAAAATTCAGGTGTTACCGTTTTACTGGTTGCTTCGAAAGCCACAGCCTTGGCACCGTTTTCACAGAAGTTAAAGGCATGCGCATCTTTTTTCTCAGGCCATGCACAGCCAGGACAGTCAAAACCTGTAGGCTGATTAATATTGAGTAAAGTGATTGACCCTTTTTTTAAAATATCCTGTCTTTTTAGGTTTCGGGCGACACTCAGTAATGCGCCCCACCCACCTGCGGGTTGGGTATAAGGTTCAATTTTTGCGAAACTGGTATTTTCTTGCTTATGAATGAGTTGTTCTGAGTTATCCATCACGCTGCCCTCATCTGAGCTATTTTTAACATTGGCTACAAATAGGATTAACATGAATTATTCATCTTTTCTATTCTTGATTTGTCTAATTCTATAAATGAATTTTTTTTCTAATCACTCACAATCAGCAATATCCATACAAATTTTTCGCATTAAAAAAAACTTACTGGCGAGTGCTCGAATCACCAGTAAGAGAGAAAAACTATACTTCAGATTAAAAATATAACTTACTTATTCGATTGCACTGATGATTGTACATGAGCAGCATTTTGCTTCTGTTGCGAAGGCATATAATCAGGTTGATTGCTCACAGCCAAAAAGAAAAAGACTAAAAATAAACAACCTAATAAAATACTGATTCCAACGGCAAGATATGGGAATTTTGATTGCTCCTGAGACATAAGCTCTACTCCTATTCAAAGACTAAAATTTAATTCATGACAATCTACATGGTGGATAAAGCCTTAAAACTGGCGCCATTTTGAATACGGGTCTGCATGTATTCGGCATAGACTGATAGCTTTTCAAAAATATGCTCGGAATAGAACATATCCTCGATTAAATGAGCCGCTTGGGCTGGACTAAACTGACCAATCTTCGCAATCAGGTTTGCATTGAGACTGGAAAACAAAGTACACAAAGTTTTGTGTGACTCATCTTTGTTTTTAAATAGTAGTTTACGCGTATTAATCAATTCATCATTGAGTATGCTTGGCCTACGATCAGCCTGAATCACATCAATTTTTACATCGAAATAATCTTCTAGGATCAGAATCTGTTGCTGATCTAAAGACAAATGCGTGACCAAGAAGATATGAAAGACATCCGTCCGACACAGTGCCTTGACTAAACAGCGAAACAGAAAGTCTTGCTCTGCGTTTGCATAATCGACCAGCTCGAGATAGAGCTTGAGGCTATGAATCACATCTTCAATTTTGAGATTGACGCTTTTATCGGCTTGATAGTATTGATTCAATATCTTAAGCACAGAGGATGAGACTGGCGTGGTATAAATCACTGGCTGATTTAAATTGGCAATCATAAATGGTGCAAATAAATAGGCGAGATTATTATCATTTTCCACTATTTCAGCTTGAGCAATATAAGCGACCTTCTCCTTAGAAAAATCTCTGAGTACCTTGCCTCTTAATAAGGTTGCTTCAAGATTTACATATTCAAGACCTAGCTGTTGTTGTACTGCTTGCGAAGGGACTTTGCTTTGAAAAAGCTGAGTCAACGCATTAAGTTCTTGGGTGATAAACATAGTCATACGCCATTCAGTCCGAATTAGTGTCATTCAAACGACTTACAATGCTTGATCAATATTTAACACACTGCATCGTTGCTTGATGCTATTTTGAATCAGGTACAAACAACTGAATAGCTACAGAGTTTCGCTAAAAAAATATAACAGATCATTTATGCACACCCCATCTGTTATAAAAAAACAAAAAGAAATTGTACCTACTCATATACAACAGAAGATTGGATGATGAATAAAACTTAAATCGCTTTAAATATCTAAACCACAGCTTTTTCAGGTTCTGCTTATTTTCAAACATTTAAGTCCGTTCTTTCACATTTTCCTAGCGACTGCTTTTAGTCTGTTATAGGAGAGGATATATGGATCTCGGTCTCACTGCTTTAGAATTAGCCCGAATACAGTTTGCGTTTACTGTTTCATTTCACATTATCTTTCCCGCCACCTCGATTGGTCTCGCCTGTTTTCTTGCCATGTTGGAATGGAAATGGCTGCGTACTCAAAACCCCATTTATAAAGATTTATTCAAATTCTGGATCAAAATCTTTGCGGTTGCCTTTGGGATGGGTGTGGTATCTGGCGTGGTGATGAGCTACCAGTTTGGTACCAACTGGAGTGAATTTTCCCGTATTGCGGGAAGCGTGACTGGCCCTTTGCTCACTTATGAAGTATTGAGTGCTTTCTTCTTAGAAGCGGGCTTCTTGGGCATCATGCTGTTTGGTTGGGGACGAGTTAGCCCCAAAGCCCATTTCTTTGCCACTTTGATGGTTGCCATCGGCACCTGTATTTCCATGTTCTGGATTCTCTCCTCCAACAGTTGGATGCAGACACCGCAAGGTTTTACGATCGAGAATGGCATCATTATTCCAACCGATTGGTGGGCGATCGTATTTAATCCCTCCTTCCCTTATCGCTTTGCCCATATGGCCGCTGCTGCATTTTTAGTGTCTTCCTTACTGGTGGTGGGTACTGCAGCATGGCATCTGATCAAAGGCCGTCGTGATGAACTGATCAAAAAATCATTTTCAATGGGTCTGTGGATGGTGCTGGTCACTTCCTGCTTGCAAGTAGTGATTGGCGATAATCATGGTTTGAATACATTGAAACATCAGCCCGCAAAACTGGCCGCAATGGAAGGTCATTGGGAGACCAATTATGATGAAGGGATGCCACTGTACTTATTTGGCATTCCAGACATGCAAGAAGAACGTACCAAATATGCGATTGCGATTCCAAATCTAGGCAGTCTGATTTTGACTCATTCTATGGATGGTACAGTCAAAGGCTTAAAAGACTTCACCCCAGAAGACCGACCAAACTCAACCATTGTGTTTTGGAGTTTCCGTGTCATGGTCGGGCTTGGCATGTTAATGGTGTTGCTCTCTTTCGTTGCGTTATGGTTGCGTAAAAAAGGCAAGCTTTATGGTTCATCTTGGTTTCATAAATTCGCTTTTGTCATGGGACCTACAGGCTATATCGCCTTACTGGCGGGATGGGTGACGACCGAAGTGGGCCGTCAACCTTGGGTGATTTATGGAGTAATGCGCACCAAAGATGGTTTGTCGCATACGGTGACTGCCGATCAGGTCGGTATCAGTTTGATCATTTTTGTGGTGGTCTATGCCATCGTGTTTGGTAGCGGTATTTACTACATGCTGAAACTACTGAAAAAAGGTCCTGAGTTTATTGAAGCGATTGATCTTGAGCCAGCAGGTCATGGGCATTTCAAAACACCAATGCGTCCTTTGAGTGCCGTTGATGAAAGCATTGATCAGCAAGACCCAAATAAGGAGAAGCACCATGATTGATTTATCTCTGATTTGGGTCGGTATTATTGGTCTCGGTGTCCTGATCTATGTCATTTTGGATGGCTTCGACCTCGGGATCGGAATTCTGTTTCCTTTCATCAAAAGCCGTGAAGAACGTGATGTGATGATGAATACCGTCGCGCCTGTCTGGGATGGCAATGAAACATGGATGGTGCTCGGTGGTGCAGGTTTGTTTGCGGCCTTCCCATTGGTCTATTCAACTGTCCTTTCAGCTTTATATATGCCGATTACCTTAATGGTGATTGCACTGATTTTCCGTGGTGTTGCATTTGAGTTTCGTTTTAAGGCCAATCGCACCAAGCATTTATGGGATCAAGCCTTTATCTGGGGTTCGATTCTTTCCAGCTTCCTGCAAGGTGTGATTTTAGGCGCTTATATTCAAGGGATTCAAACCACCAATGGGATTTTCTCTGGTTCAGGTTTAGATTGGTTCACTCCTTTCGCCTTATTTACCGGGCTGGGTGTGGTTGCCATGTATGCAGCGCTTGGTTGTGGCTGGCTGATTATGAAAACAGACCATGAACTACAAGATCAAATGTATGGGCTGATGCCTAAACTGATCATTGTTTTGTTTGTGGTCTTTGCAGGAGTCAGCCTGTATACCCCACTGACCCATCCTGAAATTGCAGCGCGTTGGTTTGCTTTGCCAAATTTACTGTATTTTAGCCCTGTACCTGTTTTGGTACTGCTATTTACATTCTTGATTTTAAAAGCATGTAAAGCGCGTCAGGACTTTAAACCTTTTATCTATACCTTGGCACTCGTGTTCTTGGCCTTTACTGGATTTGTGATCAGCCTCTGGCCGAATATCATTCCGCCATCGGTCACCATTTGGGAAGCAGCAGCACCACATTCTAGTCAGAAATTTGCATTGGTTGGTGCGGTAATTCTGATCCCGATCATTATCACCTATACCATCCTGTCGTACTGGGTGTTTAGAGATAAAGTACGGGTTGGAGATACGGGTTATCACTAAGGAGCAGCTTTGCATGAAAATTAAATCTCTGCATTTAAGCCAAACGCAATGGTTTATAATCTTATGGTTAGTTGGTTTTTTTGCACTCACCATCATTGCAGGTCTCTTTAGACTGCTATTGATGTTTGCTTATTAAAAAAGAGATGGAGCAGCTTGCATACCAAGCTGTTCCATCACGATGGATTCACTTTACTTTATGTATAAATCAGAACAATTAGCGCACAACCTGAAACTTCTCATTGAAAATGGATCATGGCAGCCACACAGCAAACTGCCTTCTTTGCGTGAGCAAGTGCAGCGCTCAGGGTTTAGCTTAATTACCGTGATGAACGCTTACCAAGAACTGGAAGCGCAAGGATTGATTTATTCCAAAGAAAAGTCAGGTTATTTTGTCGCTGAGCAAAATAATATCCAGATTCCACAGGCCTATTCGGTGGTCTCTTTAAACCCCAAAATTGAAATTAACTCATTGGTGTTTAAATACCTCAAGTCGATCCAATCCAAACAGGTCAGCCCACTAGGTTCTGCATTTCCAGATAGTCAGTTACTCTATCCGCCCAAATTGATTCAGATCATGGGGCAACTTTCCCGTAATCGTCATAGTTATGATCAGACCACCAACCTACCACCTGGGAATTTAGCACTCAGAAAACTCATCGCGCAACGCTATTGTATGCAAGGGATTCCAACCGATGCAGATGACATTGTCATTACATCAGGTGGTTTAGAAGCTTTGAATCTTTCCCTGCAAGCAATTACTCAACCAGGTGACTATATTTTATTGCAGCAAACCATCTTCTATGGCGCATGGCAGGCAGCTGAACGTTTGGGGCTCAAGGTGATTACCCTCCCAGAACATCCACAACATGGCTTTGATATTGAAGCTTTTGAACAAGTCATTAAAAACTATCCGATCAAAGTGTGCTGGTTTATGTTGAACGCACATAATCCGATTGGCTTTACCGTCAGCGATGAGATCAAATATAAAATTGCCAAACTATTGCATGAACATCAAATTCATTTGATCGAAGATGATGTTTACGAAGAACTGTTTTATGGCAATCAAAAGCCGCTACCCATGAAGTATTTCGATCAGCAGAATCTGGTGTTGCACTGCTCTTCTTTTTCCAAAACCTTGGGTTCAGGGTTCCGTATGGGATGGGTCTATGCTGGCAAATTTTCCGAACATATTCAGCATTTGCAATTGATGAGTACCATTTCAGCCAATGCACTGATCCAGAATGCACTGGTTGAGTTTCTCTCCCATCATCATTATGAAAAGCATCTAAGAACGCTAAGACGGGCTTTGGAAAAGAATAAAAAACAATTCTTTCAATATCTCAAACAACATCTACCGAAAGACTGTAAGGTATATAACTATCCAAGTGGCTATTTTCTCTGGATTCAGTTGCCAGACAAAGTTAGCAGTATGCAAGTCTATGAACAGCTGATTCAACAACAGGTAGGCGTTGCCCCAAGCCCCTTATTTAACGTGCTGCCCTCACACCAACATTTTATTCGTATGAATTGTTCCTTTGAATGGACCGAACAGATTCAGCATTCGTTAGAACTTTTTATTAAAACGATTCAGCATTCAATGTTAGATGAATGAAACTGATTACTTTGAATTATGCTTAAATTTTGATACGCGGAAACGTCATCCACAACCTGAGCGAAGATAAACAAAGCAACGCTTTGTCTGAGCGCAAGACGAGTAGCTATGCTACGAATGTGGTATCAGAAGTGATACCTTACGGGATGACAATGATTTTGCCTACTTTTGCCTAAACAAAAGTAGGGCGAACCGCAGGTTTATACTGAAACAAGATGAGGACTCGACAAGACTCCATTCAACTCACTTATTATTTTTTTAACTTTTAACAGTACTGAAAATAACATCAATTCATTGTGACCAAATAGCTTTTCCGATACTGACTCGGTGTTTCCCCAAACATCTTTTTAAAAGCGCGAATAAAATTAGTGGCTTCTTCATACCCCACCAGAGCTGCAACATCCTGAATAGTATATTGTGGTTGTTGCAGTAACTTTTTGGCTTGACTAAAACGAACCTCAGCCAAAATCTGTAAGAACGTCGTTCCTTGTGCCTGCAAATGTCGCTTGACGGTTCGTTCAGACATATTCAACCGCTGTGCAATCAACGCTAATGTCGGATAAGTATTGCCAGCTTTATATAACAACTCAGAACGAATACTTTTCTGCAGGTCACGCGCCGATTCTTTGAGCAATTTTAATTTGTCATTTTCGCAATACAATAATGCCTGCTGGAATGCGACTTGATCAGCATTTGGATTTTTACAATGCAGATATTGCTTGGGAAAGCGCAGGCCATTGCGTTGCTGATTGAAATGAATCTTGATTTGGGAGAGATCGATACTTTTATAATTTTGTGCATCAGCCCAATCGACAAAGACCTCACAACGTTCAACAATTTTTTCAGAAAACAAAGCTAAAAAATGAATTGCGCCAAATAGCAAACTTTCAATCATAAAGTGCCGTAATTGATCAGATTGCTGTTCATTGCCAAATTTAACAGGATGTACACCATCCAAATAGACATAGACAAAGTCTTCTTCAATGTACGATTCAGGGGTAAAGTTCTGGATTCGTGTACAGAAATACTGCTGGCACAGCCTTAATGCAGTTTCAACATCAGTACAGCTCAGAAATGCAAAACCTAAGGCTCCATGTGAAGTGGGCCGTAATTTAAAACCATATTCAATCCCAAGCCGTGGATTATCCGTCAGCCTTAAAGCATTCACCACCAGTTTTGACCATTGATGTGCACTCATTTTGGCATCGGCTTGTTTCATTTCTGCCAGCACTAATCCTGTGCCAGATAAAACTGTTTCAGTATCAATCGCATAATCACGCACAATTTCTAATAGTAGATGTGCATAAGAAACCGAAATGGTTTCCTGAAACAATCCAAAAGGATCTCGCATCGCACATCCACTGTCCTAAAATGATCATCAATATGGCATAGTCACACCTATTGTGCGAGTATTTTATGCGAAATAATAGCTTTCATAATAAACAACGGCACAACAAGGAAGCGTTTCAATGACCACCATGACGCTTGATCAACAGCAGTCCATTTATGTTTTGACATTAACCAATGGCGATCAGGACAATGTCTTAAATCAAGATGTGCTAAATGAATATATCGAGATCTTTGATGAAATCGAACGTCATCCGCACAATGCTTGCCTAGTCATTCGAAGCGACCACCCCAAGACTTTTTGCAATGGCTTAGACCTCGCATGGTTAATGCAGCAATCCATGCAAGATAAAAAAACCTTTACCACGCAACTGGAAAATATGCTGCTGCGCTTGGCCTTGCTTAATCTCCCTGTCATTGCGGAAATTAATGGCAATGCTTATGCAGGCGGTGCAATCTTGGCATCGACATGCGACTTCCGCTTGATGCGGGCAGACAAAGGACGTTTTTGCTTTCCCGAAGTCAAACTGACCATTCCTTTTACCGACTGTATCGCAGAAATTGTGCAACTCCTTCCCAATCAACATGCGATTTGGGAAATGTCATTAACAGGCAAATCCATGACTGGGATCGAGTGCTTAGACGCACATGTGGTACATCAGATTCATCCAGCCGAATCATTAAATGCTGAAGTCTTTAAGTTTGCTGAAGAGATGTCACAAAAGCATCGTCTAACCTATGCCGTGATCAAGCGTCAGTTGCGCCATCGCATTGTTGAGATTGCTAAACAACGACAACTCTACAATCCAGAAAAATTTGCACATCCTTTTATGATTTAACGACATATTAATAAAAATTAAATATAGGACATCGAGATGAGTAATATGCAAGGAAAAACCATCTTTATTACTGGTGGCAGCCGAGGAATTGGCAGAACCATTGCGCTGAAAGCTGCTCAAGCTGGGGCAAATGTTGTCATTGCGGCAAAAACCGAAGTGGAAACAGCCAAATTAACAGGCACAATTTATAGTGTCGCCGAAGAGATTGAAGCTGCTGGCGGCAAAGCACAGCCCTTACTTTTAGATGTACGAGATGAACAGCAGATCCATGCTGCCATGCAACAAGCAGCCAAGAACTTTGGTGGTATTGATGTACTGATTAATAATGCGGGGGCAATTGCGCTCACAGGAGTCGAAGCCACCTCATTAAAACAATATGACCTGATCCAAACCATTAACCACCGTGCAACCTTTATTTGCGCGCAGGCAGCCTTACCTTATCTCAAACAAGCAAAAGATCCGCATATTTTAAGCTTATCTCCACCAGTAAATATGTCACCAAAATGGTTGGGGATGCTCTCGCCCTATGCCTTGTCTAAGTATGGTATGACGATCCTGACGCTAGGTATGGCAGAAGAATTTCGTCACTATGGTATTTCCTGTAATACCTTATGGCCTGAAACTTATATCGCCACAGCAGCGGTTTCGAAAAATTTAGGTGAGGAAAATACGCAACAACTCAGCCGAAAGCCAGAAATTATGGCAGATGCGGCATTTGCGATTTACACTACGGTCAAAGGTGAACTGACGGGACAAAGCCTCACCGATGAACAAGCGTTGGGGCGTATCGGGATCACTGATTTCGCTCAGTATGCCTGTGTTAGTGGCAACACCCAGCTACAAAAAGATTTCTTTCTGGATTGATTCAACAATAAAAAAACGACCTTAAAACATGCGTCTTAAGGTCGTTTCAAAAGCACTGCTAAAATTAGCCTGGGAAAATACCACGCTCTTTACGTGCTTTTAAGATACGCTCACAACCCAAAATGAAGGCTGCTGTACGTAAAGTACATTCTTTTTCGCTTGATTTATGCCATACATCGTTAATGGCTTGAATCATCAACTTATCTAGTCTTTCATTAATTTCTTCTTCAGACCAGAAATAGCTCGACATATCTTGAACCCATTCGAAGTAAGATACGGTTACACCACCTGCGTTACAGATTACATCTGGAACAACAGTAATACCACGTTGAACCAAAACATCATCCGCTTCAGGGAATGTTGGGCCGTTCGCGCCTTCAAGCACTAACTTCGCAGTTAATTTTTGAGCACGTTCAACTGTGATTTGGCTTTCCAATGCAGCAGGGATCAAAATGTCCATCTCTACATTCCAGAACTCTTCATCACTGATCACTTGTGCACCAGCAAAGCCACCCACACCTTGGTGAGTTTCCATGTGTGTTTTTAATGCAGCAAGATCGATACCTTCAGGATTGAAAATCGTACCTGTGTGATCTTGAATCGTCACGACAATCGATTTCGAGTCTGCAAACAAATATGCAGCTTCGCTACCGACGTTACCAAAACCTTGAACCGCGATTTTCGCGCCTTCTAAAGGTAATTTGATTTTTTCAGCAACTTGTTGACCTGTGATAAATACACCACGACCCGTCGCTTTGATACGACCAAGAGAGCCACCAAGATGTACAGGCTTACCTGTTACAACACCAGTCACTGTATGGCCTTGACCAGATGAATAGGTATCCATGATCCAACCCATTACGTTTGGATTGGTCCCCACGTCTGGTGCAGGAATATCTTTTTGTGGGCCAATGATATGGCTGATTTCACTGGTATAACGACGTGTTAAACGCTCTAATTCACGTGGTGAAAGTTGACGCGGGTCAACACGGATGCCACCTTTTGCACCGCCAAATGGTAAATTTACCACCGCAGTTTTAATTGTCATCCATGCTGAAAGTGCCATTACTTCATTTAAATCTACATCTGGGTGATAGCGAATACCGCCTTTACCCGGACCACGTGACAAGTTGTGTTGTACACGATAACCTTCAAAATGACGAATTGTGCCATCGTCCATAACAATTGGCACGTCGACAATCAAAGCACGTTTTGGGCGCTTCAATGTGTCCACATAGTCTTCTAAACCATCTAGATATGGAGCAACACGCTCGATCTGTTCAAGATAAGTTGCCCATGGACCGTCATTTTGAGAGACATAAGATAAATTAGACATGTTTTAACCTTTTGATGAATTCACATGATCCATCAATCAAATATGTAGTTAAAAATTATATAAGCGGCTAATTTGGCAGTTCTACTATCCAAATCAAACCGTGGATTACATTCCGCCACATCAAAAACTTTAATCTTTCCGGTTTCCTTAATGGCCTCTAGTAATGGGTCAAAGACGGATAAATCAATCCCTTTAACCGCAGGTGCGCTTACACCTGGCGCAATGCTAGCACTAAATACATCAAGATCAACTGTAATATACAAATAGTCAACTTTTCCGATAAAAGCTGTCAGTTTTTCGATTAAAGTTTCAACATTTTGTTGCTGCAACTCATAATCGTAAATATAAGTACAATTCAGCCGATCTGCGGTTTCAAATAAAACCTTAGTATTTGAATGTTTCGCTACGCCAATGCACAAATAATGAAACTCTTGTTGATGCTGTTCAGACAGTTTTGCTGCATTTAAAAAAGGTGTGCCAGAAGTCACCTGTTCAGCTTCACGTAGGTCGAAATGTGCATCGAAATTGATAATGCCGATCTTTTTATTCGGCTCATGATTTTGCAGATATTGAAACAGACCTGAGAAGCTGCCAAAAGCCACTTCATGGCCACCGCCTAACACAATCGGCTTCATGCCCTGTTTGAGGCTTCTTTCAACCTGTTCAGCCAATTCAGCCTGTGCTTGTTCCAGTTTTGAGCCATCACATACCACTGTGCCAATATCTGCAATGGTGACTGGTTGATGCACAGGTAAATTGGCCAATTGCGCACGAATGCTGTCAGGTGCATCGGCTGCACCCAACCGCCCTTTATTGCGCTTAACACCCTCATCTGAGCTAAAACCAATGAGGGCATAATCAGCTCTTGGCGTGGTATTAATGACTTGGTGAATCCTTAAGTGTTCAGCACCCTCACCATCTTTACGTCCTTGCCATGTAAATGAATGATTCATTATGTCTAGCGTCCTTTAAAAATGAGCTTCGCTGTTAGATTGAGATTTCATTGCCATGCTGAATAATCCGCTTTGGTAAATCACCACCCAACCAGTAAACGATCTCGGATGGATGCTCAATATCCCACGCAATAAAATCTGCAACTTTACCTGTCTCTAAAGTGCCATGTGTCTCTTGCAGACCCAGTGCATGTGCCGCATGCGTCGTTACACCCGCCAAAGTCTGTTCAGGCGTCAGACGGAATAAGGTACTGCCCATATTCATCATTAAGCGTAAAGATAAGGCTGGTGATGTGCCTGGATTTAAGTCACTAGATAGCGCAATGCGTACGCCATGTTGATGCAAACTGTCTAAAGGTGGATATTTGGTTTCTCTCAAGAAATAGAATGCGCCCGGTAATAACACCGCCACCGTTCCAGCCGCTGCCATCGCCTTGACATCATCCTCAGTCATAAACTCTAAATGATCTGCCGATAAGGCATGATAACGTGCAGCCAAACTCGATCCACCCAATGCAGATAACTGCTCAGCATGTAGCTTGATCGGAAGGTTTAAAGATTGAGCTGTTTTAAATAGACGTTCGACTTGAGCTGGCGAAAATGCCAAATACTCACAGAATGCATCGACCGCATCAACCAAACCCTCTTGATGCAGTTTTGGCAGCATGTCATTGCAGATATGCTCGATATAAGCATCACTTTGATCTTGATATTCTGGAGGCAAAGCATGTGCTGCTAAGCAGGTACTGCGAACCGTCATCGGCAAAGTATCTGCAATCTGACGAATCACACGCAGCATTTTCCGCTCATTGGCATAGTCCAGACCGTAACCTGACTTAATCTCAATGGTGGTGACACCATCTTTAAGCAGGCAGCGAACTCGTTTCAATGCTGATGCGAGCAACTCTTGTTCACTGGCTTCACGCGTGGCACGAACCGTACTGGCAATCCCGCCACCACTGGCTGCGATTTCAGCATAGCTGACACCTTGTAAACGCTTTTCAAACTCAACACTACGGTTGCCACCAAACACACTATGGGTATGACAATCAATTAAACCCGGTGTGACCCATGCGCCATTCAAATCGATGGTTTCCGAATAAGCATCGGCAGGAAGATCTTCAAATGTCCCAATCCAGTGGATATGCTGCCCTACAGTGACCATTGCAGCATGTTCAATACTGGAATATTGCCCATTTTGCATGGTGGCGATATGACAGTTTTTCCAGAGCTTTTTCATTCATAGTTCCTCTCACCGCTCAGGTGGGATGACACCTGAGCAGTTTGATCATTAGCTTTCCATTTCGATATTTTGTTGCAAGCTTGAGTTCTCTTTTACCGTGTCTTGCTTAGGTTTTACCCAAATGGTATAAGCAATCCAAAGTAGAACTAACCAGGTTGCACCAACATAAATCGCAGGTCGTGAGTCTGGGAAATACCCCATCATTGCCAAGATAAACAGCATGAATGCAATTGCAAATGCAGGTGCATATGGCCAGCCAATGACTGGGAAATCCAAGGCTTTGATTTCTGCTTTAGATAACTTACGACGCATCGCAACTTGAGACAGTAAAATCATCAGCCACACCCAAACTGTGGCAAAGGTCGCAATTGAAGCAATGATAATGAATACATTTTCAGGAATCAGATAGTTCAGCAATACGCCAATCAATAACACCCCTGCCATCACCACAACCGTCATCCAAGGCACACCATTTTTGGAGATTTTTTGGAACACTTGCGGTGCTTGTCCACGACTCGACATACCATACAACATACGTCCTGCACCAAACACATCACTATTGATGGCAGATACAGCTGCGGTGATCACTACAATATTTAAAACAGTAGCTGCTGATCCAATCCCAAGATTTTCAAAGATCTGTACAAATGGGCTACCTTGGCTACCAATCTGATTCCAAGGGAAAATCGACATCAGTACAAAAATCGTCATTACATAGAACAGCAGGATACGTACTGGTACTGCATTAATCGCCTTAGGAATCGAGGTTTTTGGGTCTTTTGATTCACCTGCAGTGATCCCAATGATCTCAATTCCACCAAAGGCAAATACCACTACAGATAAACAGGCAACTAAACCAGCAATACCATTTGGCATAAAGCCATCGTGAATCCATAAGTTTTGAATGCCTGTGGTAAAACCACTATGATCCGCATGGAAACCATAGAACATTAGGCCTAAACCACCGACAATCATCGCAACGATCGCAGTCACTTTGACAATTGAAAGCCAGAATTCAAGTTCGCCAAAGACTTTGACATGAATCAGGTTAATTGCCCCAAGGAACATGATCAGTGACAGAATCCAGATCCAGCGTGGCACATCGGGGTACCAGAAGCCCATATAGATCCCGAAGGCGGTGACATCTGCCAAAGCAACAATGATCATTTCAAAAACGTAGGTCCACCCTGTGGTAAAACCTGCAAGTGGTCCAATATATTGTGAGGCATAGTGACTGAATGAACCCGATACTGGGTTATGTACAGCCATCTCACCCAATGCGCGCATCACGATATAAATTGCAATCCCTGCAACGATATATGCGATTAAAACGGATGGACCTGCCATTTTGATGGCTGTTGCCGAACCGTAAAAGAGTCCTGTCCCAATGGCTGAACCCAATGCCAAAAAACGAATGTGGCGGGTGTTTAACCCCCGCTGTAATGTGGAGTGTTGTGACATTATAATCTCCAATCCTTGAGGAAATTTAGTTAGATTCGGCCACTCCATGTGACCGATTTATTGATCACACTTCAGACAAACTCGGTAATAGCTGTGGAATGAGTAATTCGTTCAAGCAGCCACTTGCAAGCAATTCACTCGCTTGCTCAATATCTGGTGCAAAGAAACGATCTTCACTGTAATAAGGCACTTGGTCACGCAGCACTTTACGCGCACGCTCAAGTTTTGGAGAACTCTTCAAACCTTCACGGAAATCAAGACCCTGACATGCCCCTAACCACTCAACTGCAAGAATGCCGCGAACGTTGTCAGCCATATACCACAAACGTTTGCCCGCATTCGGCGCCATGGAAACATGGTCTTCCTGATTTGCAGAGGTCGGTAAACTATCAACACTGGCAGGATGTGCAAGTGCTTTATTGTCACTTGCTAACGCAGCGGCTGTTACTTGAGCAATCATAAAACCTGAATTGACTCCACCATTGGCAACCAAGAATGGTGGCAGCTGTGACATATGACGATCCATCATCATCGAAATACGGCGTTCTGACAGTGAACCAATTTCAGCAATCGCCAATGCAAGGTTGTCCGCAGCCATAGCCACTGGTTCAGCGTGGAAGTTACCACCTGAAATCACATCACCTTCTGCGGCAAAGACCAATGGGTTATCAGATACCGCATTTGATTCAATTGCCAATACTTCTGCAGCTTGACGGATTTGAGTCAAGCAAGCACCCATCACCTGAGGTTGACAACGAAGCGAGTATGGGTCTTGAACCTTGCTACAGTCCTCATGTGAATGAGAAATTTCACTCGATTCAGTCAATAAATCACGATATGCAGCAGCAACATCAATTTGACCACGTTGACCGCGAACTTCATGAATACGTGCATCGAATGGTGCGCGTGAACCCAGCATTGCCTCAACACTTAAACCACCACACACCGTTGCAGCAGCAAATAAATCTTCTGCTTCAAACAAACCACGTAATGCGTATGCTGTAGAAACTTGTGTCCCGTTTAAAAGTGCTAAACCTTCTTTCGCAGCTAAAGAAATTGGCTCTAGACCCGCGATTTTAAGTGCTTCAACCGCAGGTAACCATTCACCTTTATAACGAGCTTTGCTTTCGCCCAATAACACCAAAGACATATGTGCCAGTGGTGCCAAGTCACCTGAGGCACCAACAGAACCTTTTAATGGAATATGCGGATAAACTTCTGCATTGATCAACGCCAGAATGGCATCAATCACTTTACGGCGAATACCTGAAAAGCCACGTGCCAAACTATTTGCTTTAAGCAACATAATCAGACGCACCATTGCATCATCAAGCGGCTCACCCACGCCAGCAGCGTGTGACAGCACCAAAGAACGCTGTAATTGCTCTAAGTCTTCTGGTGCAATTTTAGTTGATGCAAGTAAACCAAAACCCGTATTGATACCGTAAGCAGTACGGCCTTCATTGACGATTTGTTCGACACAAGCAACACTCGCATTGATGCCAGCAGAAGCGCTGTCATCGAGTTTCACTTTGATTGGATTTAAATAAGCGTGGCGCAGATCTGCTAAGCTAAGTTTGCCGGGTTGAATTAGAAGTTCCATTATTGGCGTCCTGTTTTGCACTCTATTGTTCTCTTACGATGCTCAATGCACAATTGCAAAAAGCATCGTAATGTCCATGTCTGTTTATTGTGTGATCATCGGCAAGTTCAAGCCTTGCTCTTTAGCACAATCAATCGCAATGTCATAACCCGCATCGGCATGGCGCATCACCCCTGTTGCAGGGTCATTGGTCAGTACACGTGCAATACGTGCTGCTGCTTCATCTGTACCATCACATACAATCACCACACCCGAATGTTGTGAAAAGCCCATGCCTACACCACCACCATGATGTAGTGATACCCAAGTCGCACCGCCTGCAGTATTGAGCAAGGCATTTAATAATGGCCAGTCAGATACGGCATCTGAACCATCTTTCATTGATTCTGTTTCACGGTTTGGACTAGACACTGAACCTGAATCCAGATGGTCACGACCAATTACGATTGGTGCTGAAAGTTCACCACTACGCACCATTTCATTAAATGCCAAACCGAGTTTTGCACGTAAACCTAAACCAACCCAGCAAATACGCGCTGGTAAACCTTGGAAGCTGATACGTTCACGCGCCATATCTAACCAACGGTGTAAATGTTCATCATCTGGAATGAGTTCTTTTACTTTGGCATCTGTCTTATAGATATCTTCTGGATCACCTGAAAGTGCAGCCCAACGGAATGGACCAACACCACGACAGAACAATGGACGGATATAAGCTGGAACAAAGCCTGGGAAATCAAAGGCATTTGCTACGCCTTCATCTTGTGCCATTTGACGGATGTTGTTGCCATAGTCAAAAGTTGGAACACCCATTTTTTGGAAATCCAACATGGCTTGAACATGCTGTGCCATCGATTGTTTAGCCGCTTTAACAACAACTTCTGGCTCAGTTTTAGCGCGCTGACGATACTCTTCCCATGTCCAGCCAATTGGCAAATAACCATTCAATGGATCATGTGCGCTGGTTTGGTCAGTGACCATATCTGGATGTACACCGCGACGGACTAATTCAGGTAAAATTTCAGCGGCATTGCCATGTAGTGCAATCGAAACGGCTTTGCCTTCTTTGGTATATTTTTCGATACGTGCCAAAGCATCATCTAAATCAGTAGCTTGCTCATCGACATAACGGGTACGTAAACGGAAATCGATACTGCTTTGTTGGCATTCGATATTGAGTGAGCATGCGCCTGCCAATGTTGCAGCCAAAGGTTGTGCACCGCCCATACCGCCTAAACCAGCAGTCAGCACCCAACGACCTGTCAAATCACCGTTATAGTGTTGACGACCTGCTTCTACAAACGTTTCATAGGTACCTTGTACAATGCCTTGGCTACCAATATAAATCCAAGAACCTGCCGTCATCTGACCATACATTGCCAAACCTTTCGCATCCAATTCATTGAAATGCTCCCAAGTTCCCCAATGTGGAACAAGATTCGAGTTTGCAATCAAAACACGCGGTGCGTCTTTATGGGTTTTGAACACACCCACTGGCTTACCAGATTGAACCAACAAGGTTTCATCAGTTTCTAAGTTTTTAAGCGTTTCAACGATCTTGTCAAAACATTCCCAGTTACGTGCAGCACGACCGATGCCACCGTAAACAACAAGCTCTTTTGGATTCTCTGCAACATCAGGGTCAAGATTGTTCATCAGCATGCGTAAAGGCGCTTCTGTTAACCAGCTTTTTGCATTGAGCTTTGTACCACGTGGTGCGCGAATTTCTACATCACGAAATTTTGTTGTCGTTGTTGTCACAATCGGACTCCTTCCATTGAGTTTGAATCAGCAAATTAACCTGCTTTACTGTATAGCAATGTATTAACTTGTATATACATCCATATACTACACAAAACTTTTATATTGAAAAGATGCTTTTCAATCCTTTTATGAAAATAAATTACAAGCTAATGAAATAAATGGATTTATTTTTTATCGGTAATAAAAAACACATACAACCACAGGTTGTATGTGTTTTGTAAAATTTGCAAAAAATTAGATTTTTGTGAGTTCGATCAGACAAGCTAGCTTTAAATGCTGTGATTTTAAAACCAGTTTTTTCAATGCTTTTTGCTGCTCTATTTTAAGACTCTCATGGTGCGCTAAACGAAAAACCTGCCGATCTACTTCAATTTCTAATGGTTCTACACTCTGATTAAAAATAAAAATCAGATCAACTGAACTGAAAATCTCAGTGCTTGCTGACTCAAAAAGCCATTGATAGCGGGATCGCCATTTTTCAGGATTATAAATCAGATTAAAGTCCCGAATCGGCCCATCGATTAATCTACAACTGGTCGTGCTATCGCCACTGAATTGAGCAGATTGTAAAGTTTTCAGATGCTCGGAATCATCGTCAATATTCAATACGATGCCAGCACCTTCCAATACCGTGAGGATACGCTGCATGCCATTAAACTTGGAAAAATCACCCGAAGTTTTCACATCCGCCATAGAGATACGCCAATCAAACGCATCCAAACTGTCACCGTTACTTCGGGCAAGCTCAATGGTATAACCTGCACCATTCTTCCACAGCATCTGTTTATAGTCGGCTGTGTCTAAATGTTGAATCATTGGGTAAACTTACCTTCCAGATAATAACGACTGCCTGGATAGATCAGACGTGCACTGGAAATCAGTTGTTTATTCGACCAAGTTCTGCGACGAATCAATAAACAGGGTTCAGTCTTGTTAATTTTCAGCCATTTACATTCCTGTGCGGATGCAAGAATTGCGGTCACCACATGTTCACCTTCAGTCACAGGTGCTTTCGACATTAAATATGCATTCGGTGTAATGCTTTTAAAGTCTTGTGCCAAATAATCTGGAATCAACATCGGATCGACTAGACGATCTTCGATCTGCACCGGCACATCATTTTCATAATGCACAATGATCGAGTGAAATAGTTTTTGCCCTTCACGAATCTGCATCAACATACTTTGTTCAGCATTGGCCTGAATCTGTTCCAGCACCAAGACTTCGGCATGATGTTTATGATTTCGAGCAATGATTTCTTCGGCAATATTATTGACATGAAACAAAGCAGTACGCCCTTGTCCCTCAGCAACAAAAGAACCGACACCTTGGATACGCACCAACAAACCTTCACTGGTGAGCTCCCGCAAGGCACGATTCACGGTCATGCGGCTACAGCCGAGTAAATTGACCAATTCACTTTCTGATGGGATTTTTTTATTGACGGTCCATGTTCCTTCATAAATCTTTTGTGAAATCATCTGTTTCACACGCAAATACAAAGGAACTGGACTATCTTCTTCTAAGGACAAATCTAAATCGTTTTGCTTTGTCGCTCTTGACATTGGCTAAAACTCATACTAAATACTATAAGTCATTGTATATTGAATTTAACGCAATTGTATATACAAGCCTATACAAATAAATATTTTAAGCCAAATAGAATACAAAGCTCATATTTTTAAGCACTCAAATATCCAAAATTTATTCAAGCTATACCGTATATCTTTTGCTTAAACCCCATTCAGCCAAGATACGACGATACATAGTCGAAGAACGGTCTGCTTCAAAATGTGCTTCCATACTAATATCTAAAGGTAACTCTTCTGGCTTTTGTGCCTCTACCATCTCTTGATCTTCGGCAAAAATCTGCGCATTAAAATCATAAACGGCCTGTAAATCCCCTGTGGTATCGAAATTACGGGTTAACGGTACAAATAAGCGAGTTTTATTATGCGAGATGGGACAACAGGCATTTAAAATCTTGAGCACCCCGTCATTCGGAAAGTGAATGGTTAACACTGCTGAAAATGGTGGATAAACATCAAAGATCCGCTCCCACACAAAATCATCAGGTGCTAAATGCTGCATGCCATGCGGATAGTTACTGACATTACTGGTGTAGTTTGTATGCAAGCCATAATCGGTACGTTCAGTCGAATATTTAGGTACCACAGGATTATCTCGATCGGCAAAGGCCTGATGATGCACCCAAGCAAAGTGTGCCACATCAATAAAACCTTCCAATTGACGACCGCTTGACCCTGCAATATCCACAGACGGTGGCAAAATCGCTTGATGCTCCTCGTGTGCCCATGTGTCTAATACAGGGAAGTTTGCCAAACTTTCATCTCTGCCCAAAATACTGGTCCAGACCAAACCATATTTTAAAACCACAGGAAACTTGGTCAGCGAAAAGCGCTCTGAGATTTTATTTAAATCAGGTTGAGCTGGGATTTTTGTGCATTTGCCATCTTCATTAAAATGAAGTCCATGATAAGGACAAATCAAAGTATCCCCCTCAACCCAGCCTTTACTCAAAGGCACACCACGATGCGGGCAAATATCCCGAGCTAAATGAATCTGCCCTGTTTCGGTCTTATACAAAGCCAGGTTCATATCCAATAAGGTCACTTGCTGCGGCTTGCTGCTCACATCTTCGATACGTGCCACGGGATACCAATGTTGTGCAAGAATCTGCCAATCCTGATCATCAAATTGGCTATGACATGGCTTATTTGGAAGATTGATGAATGGAATTGCGTTCATATCCTGTGCTCATTTTTAAGGTTTTTCTCTTCATGAACAGTGTGAAATAGATCAATATTCTCGTCTATTAGAATGATTTATATGCATCATTCTAAAAATTAGAACAGCCTAGGCACTAAAATTGCTTTTGTATTACAACCTGCTTTATCTCAAGTGAGTTTGCAATAGCGCTGCCATTTTCACGTTTTGCCGATTATTTTATTGCCGTTGCCAAAACAGGCAGTTTAAGAAAAGCGGCCGACCAACTGTTTATTTCTGTCTCAGCGGTACATCGGCAGATCGTTTTGGCAGAAGAAGAACTCGGTGTGGCTTTATTTGAACGTTTGCCCAGTGGACTCAAGCTGACTTTGGCTGGTGAATTACTTTATGCCGATCTACGCAACTGGCAAAAAGAGTTTCAAATCACGCAAAAACGCTTAAATGAAATCCAAGGTATACAACGCGGTTCGATTGATTTTGGGATGATTGCAGCACTCAGTGAAAGCTTTGTCAGTGCCGTGATGCAGTCTATAGTTCAGCAATATCCATGGATTAATTTTAAGGTTCGTGTCTTGGACAGTGATCGCATCGCTGATTTGGTGATCAATGCTGAACTCGACTTTGGCTTGATTCTGAATCCCAAACATCAGCATCAATTGCAGATCAGCGCCTTTATTGAAATGCCCTTAGGTTTCGTGATTCCTAAACAGCACCCTTTAGCCGATAAAGAAAAAATCTACTTCTCCGATACGCTGGAATTCAATCATATTATTCCTGCCGAGCCTTTGGTTATTCATGACCATGTCACCGCCTTATATAAAAAACAGGACTTTCACCCACGCCATACCATCGAATGCAATGATATCCATATGATGATTTCATTGCTCAGGCAAAACCTAGGCATCAGCATCATGAGTTATCTGGATGCAGCCCCTTATATTGAAAATGCTGAATTTGAATTTAGAGCGATCAATGACCATGGCCTACACCCGATTACAGTTGCACTTTGTGTTGCACCAAAACGACAACTTTCTCGGATTGCGCAAATCATGATGAATCAAATCATTGCAGAGATGGAGGCACTAAAATCGCGCATGCTAATGAATATCCATCAATAAAACTATATTTTCGCACCAAAATAAAACACACAAACCATTGATTTAAATCAATATAGCATTTGACACCCAAAGTTTTAATCGGGTAAGTTGATGTGAAGATTCACCTTTTTCACGATTCAGGCATTGCTATGGTTTGGTCCAATACAGACACTCATTTAACAGCAGATTATCCACGCGATATGGTCGGTTATGCCGATCAACCGCCACATGCCCAATGGCCCAATCAAGCAAAAATCGCGGTGCAGTTTGTGCTGAATTATGAAGAAGGTGGTGAAAAAAATATTCTTCATGGTGATGAAGGGTCGGAACAGTTTTTGTCTGAAATCAGTGGTGCAGAAAGTTATCCTGCACGACATCTTTCAATGGACTCGATTTATGAATATGGCTCACGGGTCGGTTTCTGGCGCATTCAGCAGGAATTTGCCAAACGCAAATTACCCATGACCATTTTTGCTGTAGCGATGGCGTTGCAACGGAATCCATTGGTGGTCGAAGCGATCAAAAACAATAACTATGATGTAGTCTCGCATGGCTTGCGCTGGATTCATTATCAAAATATGGATCTTGAAACAGAAAAGCAGCATATGGCTGAAGCCATGCACATTCTTAAAGATTTGTTTGGTGAAATGCCGACAGGTTGGTACACAGGCCGAGATAGCCCCAATACCCGTCAATTATTGGCGGAATATGATCAGGTGCAATATGACAGCGATTATTACGGTGATGACTTACCTTTTTGGACAACACTCCGCAATGCAGCGGGTGCAAGTCGTCCACATTTAATTATTCCCTATACACTTGATACCAATGATATGAAATTTGCTTCTCCTACGGGTTTTAATCGTAGTGAAGATTTTTTTGAATATTTAAAAGATGCTTTTGATGTCCTCTATGCAGAGGGAGCAACCTCACCCAAGATGCTTTCGATTGGCATGCATTGTCGAATTTTAGGACGTCCTGCCCGCTTTAAGGCATTACAACGTTTCCTAGACTATGTACAAAATCATGATCGGGTCTGGATTTGCACCCGTCAGCAGATTGCGGAGCATTGGTATACACATCATCCTTTTCAAGCTTAGGTTCATTAAAGCGTCATAATGTGTCGTACATCCGATTTAAACAATTTATCCAAAGAAAATAAGCTTTAAGCTACTCCTTTAGAATAAGGAGATGATCAGGATGAAAGTACAGTATTTTGCAGCGAGTACACTAGATGGATTTATTGCGACCGAAGACGATTCTTTAGAATGGTTATTTGCATTAGGCGAACTAGATAACTCAAGTTATCCCTCTTTTATTGCAAATGTTGGTGCTTTGGTGATGGGATCGGCAACTTATGAATGGATATTGAATAACGCAGAGCAAGTTGCTGCCGAAACAGGTTCCCCTTGGCCCTATACCCAACCAACTTGGGTATTTTCCAGTCGTGAACTACCCTTGATTGAAAGTGCAAATATCCATTTTGTACAAGGAGACATCACTCCTGTTTACGCTGAAATACAATCCATCATTGGGGATAAGAATATTTGGATTGTAGGTGGTGGCGAATTAGCGGGCCAGTTCTATGATGCCAATTTACTTGATGAACTCATTATACAAATTGGTTCAGTCACCCTTGGGAAAGGAAAAGCACTATTTCCTCGAAGCGTATTAGCACCAGCACTTAAATTAATCTCTGTTCATCAAATGGGTGAAGGTATGGTCGAATTACACTATACCTTTGATTGTAAACAAAATTAGCCAAATGTGAATGCCTTATCTAACCTGTAAAAACTGGTAAAACACTCAACTCAATCTAAATAGCCCATTCTGTTAAATAAAATGGGTTATTCGGAAGAGTTCTCCAATCTTTTAGCTGATGCAATTTTATAATTTAGTTGCAAATCGACAAGACGCGTTTATATAGACCTCGCTTAATTTTCAAATGAAAAAGAACTAACTACAATAAAACTAAAATTTAAATCAGTGTCATTATTTGAATGGTGAGTAATGATGTAGTTTTTGGAGATATAAATCATGAAATACGATGATGCTTCTTGGCATTATGGTGGTGACTTCCCTACTGATCTTCCACAAGAGGCAGGAGCAACCCATATTGGAATGTTTTTAACATGGATGCTTTTTCACAACTTTGCTAGTGAAGAATTAATGGAAGATTCACAAGATGCCATTGAGCATTTAAAGACAAGACAAATTACAGGAGCACATTTTCTAATTGATGAACTTGATGAAAAGCTCACTGACAATGATTTTACCGAAGAAGGTAATGCTTTTGCTTTGGCATATTACGAAGGATTAAATAATGATAGTCGATATATTGATGACTACTTGCTTAGCTTTTCAGTAGATACTCACAACGTGTATAGAGTCGCTGATACCTGGGAAAATTACGACAAATTGGCAAGCCATATTGATGAAAGGTATCGTAAGTGGGTCATGGATGGTCGACCCCAATACATTAGCTGAAAGGTAGCAATAAAATAGTAATCAAGAACTCTCTGAAAAAAATAAAGCTTAACAGATAAAAAATAATGTTTTTTAATAATGAACTAGAGGTGTTTCGTGTCCTTATATCAAAAAGGAAAATATTGGTATGGTCAAAATCGAGACGACTTGCGCTTAGAAATGACTCGTTTTAGTCGCCTAAATGGTTATGAAGCAAAAGAATTTGCATCAAGTTTCTGTCGATGAGGAAGCCATATTTTCTGTTTAGAAAGTGACGAAAATGAAGGAGTTGCTAAACGGATCTGTACTCAATGTAACCATTCACATATGATGGGAGATAGTGCTGAATATATTGAGAATGCCAAGCTAGAAGAACATCTTTGTATTTGTGACAATCAAAAATTTGAGCTGGAATCTGCAGTTGCACTTTATGATGGATCAAATGATGTCCGCTGGTATTACATAGGCTGTCTCTGTACAAATTGCTCACTTATTGGTGTATTTGTAGATTGGAAATGTGAAGGCGGAAATGCAACCGAATTTTTAGCTAGAATATAAACACGCTCATTTTAACTCTTGGATAGTCACTATTTAAGAAAGAGCGCTATCCACCGTCATGAGGTAATCCATTCTTTTAGCTTAGGCTATTTTCGCCATATCCATACTCCGCTGTTGTAACAACTTCACCGCTTGCTTAGCTTGCCAAGCCAACTCCATCATATCCAGATCAGGAAGCTGATCATTTTCCATCACCATTTTCCCTGCTATAAACATGGCCTTGATATGCGCTCGTCCACCACTTGCCACAGGTCCAATCGCCATATCATGCAAGCCAAAATAACGAGGATCATCTAACTGATAAATGACCAAGTCAGCCTGTTGCCCGACTTCAATTGTGCCGACTTGATCAAGCCCTAAAATCTTGGCTCCACCCACTGTTCCCCAACGGATCACATCCTCAATACTGGCAGCATCTGCACCACCTTCAAATTGTCCACCTTGATATTGTGGTGTCGCCAACATCCCCTTTCTGGCACGTTGTAATAGCCAAGCCGCATGAGTCTCAGACAACATATCTGCAGCTTCATTGGAACCCGCACCATCTACCCCAATCGAAATGGTCATGCCTGCCTGTTCCAAAGCAACAAGATCGGCAATGCCACTACCCAAACGAGCATTACTCTGAGGACAATGCGCAATACCTGTTTGAGTTTGACCCAACAACCGAATTTCTTCGGGTAGTAATTTCACCAGATGAGCAAACCAGACATCATTACCAATCCAATCCTGCTCGGCACAAAACTGGACTGGGGTCATACCAAACTTGGCTCTAGCTGCATCCAGATAATCCACTGTTTCGGATAAATGACTATGCATCCGAATCCCCAATTGTCTAGCGATTCTGGCACTTTCGCGTAATTGCTGCGCTGTGGTCGAATGCAAGGTTGAAGTCGGTGCCATCACGATTTTTCGGAATGCATCTGAATCTGGCTGATGATAGTGCTGCACCAAACGCTCAATATCCACCATATAATCTTCAAATTTCTCAGGATGCAAGGCTTGAGGTAACTCACTTTCCAAACCACGCGTTAAAGTTGCACCGCCACGACACAGCACAAAGCGCATACCCAATTTTTCAGCTTCATCAAATAAAATTGCAGCACCATCAAAAGGCATCTGTGGCCAATATAAATAATGATGATCTGCCACCGTTGCACAACCTGAACGTAATAATTCAATTAAGCCAATACGTACTGCAATCCTAAAAGTGTGTTCATCAAATGCACCACGAAACCGATATGGTGTACTGGCAAGCCACGAGGTCAAGTTTTGATTCAAACCTTGTGGCTCACCCTTTAATAAAGACTGAAATAAATGGTGATGGGTATTTACCCATGCTGGGTAAATCACACAATCTTTGGCATTAATCACCTGTTCATTCGGCTGAGCACTTAACCGCCCTATTTCAGTAATTTTACCTGATAGGATGCGGATATCAGTGCATGAACAACGTGCTGCATCTCCAGTTAAACCTGTCAAAATGGCATGGGCATTTTGAATTAAATAGCTATTATTTAAAGGTACTGAACTCATACTTGCTCACTCTCATGCCATTTACTTAAAAAGAACTGGCTTAATAAAGACATCACGACAAATAAGCCCAAACCCGTGCAGGTAATTAGGAATAATGCAGCAAACATCAAAGGTAAATCCAACTGAAAACCTGCTTGTAAGATTTGATAAGCCAAGCCCGCACTGGTGCCACCCGCGCCTGCAACGAACTCAGAAACCACAGCACCAATCAGCGCCAAGCCACAGGAAATCCGTAAGCCACCAAAGAAATAAGGCAAAGCATTCGGCACACGTAAACGCATCAAAATCTGCCAACGACTGGCTTTATTGATTTGAAAAAGGTTAAGCAAACCTTTATTAACACTACGCAGACCCAAGGTGGTATTGGTCAGTATTGGAAAGACTGCGACTAACATGGCACACACCACCAACGCCAAAGTGGTATTTTGAATCCAGATGATGACTAAGGGTGCGATTGCAACAATCGGTGTGACCTGAAACAAAATGGCATACGGCATAAAACAGGCTTCGAGCACGCGACTTTGTACAAATACAAAAGCGATCAATGTGCCAATCATTACGGCGCAGACAAAAGCCAATAAGGTGATTTTTAAAGTCACCCATAAACTACCGAATAACACACTGGACTGATTAATCAGCGCCATGACAATATCACTGGGCTTCGGCACGACATACACAGGGACTTCCAGTTGTTGAAAACTCAGTTGCCAAAACAGCAGAAAGATCAAACCGAGTCCCAATGGCGCGGCAATACGTTGTACCGTTGGATGTTGTAGCAATGGTTTAATCATGAGCATGCCCTCCACTCGCTTCAACCAATAATTGCGATAGATGCGAACATTGTTGAATAAAGATGTCTGAGCTTCGGAAAGACTCATCACGTTGGTATGGTCCTTTAATCTTCAGATCCGCCACCACACGCCCTGGTCGCGCACCCATCACAATGACCCGTGAAGACAGATACACCGCCTCATAAATACTATGGGTCACGAACACCACTGTGAGATCTCGTTCTGACCATAATTGACGAATATCACTATCCAGTTTATGGCGGCTAAACTCATCCAATGCGCCAAAAGGTTCATCCATCAACAATAGATCAGGTTCTGTCACTAAGGCTCTGGCTAAAGAGGCACGCATTTGCATGCCACCCGAAAGTTCACGTGGATAAGCTGTGCTAAATTTTTCTAAACCAACGGCTTTTAAAGCAGCTTGGACTTTGGGCGTACTGGTTGATTTGGCAATATGCTGCAAATCCAAAGGTAAGCGTACATTGTCCTCGATATTGGCCCACGGCATCAGCGTGGCTTCCTGAAACACCATGGCCATTTTGCATTGTGATTGAATATCAGCTTTACCATTCCAGCGTACTAACCCAGCAGAAGGTTGTTCCAGATCGGCAAACATTTTCAGCAAGGTACTTTTACCGCAACCTGATGGTCCCAGTAATGAAATAATCTCACCGCGTGCAATATTTAAATCCAGTCGTTGTAAGGCATTGGTGCCATTGGGATAGGTTTTTTCAACCCCTCTGGCCATGATCATTGGTGTAATAAAGTTCGAAGATTCTTGTATTGGTATCTCAATTGATAAAGCAGAATTCATGTGGTTTCCCCTTCGTGCGAATGCGCTATTTTGTTAACCCTTCAACCATGATTTAGAGCTATGATTATTTGCTAGCTTTAACAAACTGCGTGGTATAAGCGGTTTTCCAATTGGTTTGAGCTTTGAGTAAGCCTGCGTTCACCATAAAATCTCGCGTTGCTTTCCAACGCGCATCCGTCATAACACCAATGCCTTGGGTCTTGGCATCACCACCATCAATCAATTTCAATTTTCGCATTTGCCCGACCGCAAAAGTCAGCAATTCATCATTCATATTCGGGTTTTCTTTTTTAATGATGCTATTGCCCAAGCGTGGATCAGCCAAATAGTTTTTCCATCCCTCCATCGACGCTTGGACAAAACGGCGCAGCACATCAGGTTTGTTTTGAATGACATCATTACGTGTGACTAAAATGCCGCCATAAGCAGGATAACCAGCATCAGCAAATAGAAAGAAATTGCTCGATGGCTCTGCTTTTTTCGCCTGAAAGACTTCTGAGGTGGCATAGGCTTGCTGGACGACATTTTTGCCTGCTAAGAATGGCTGCATATTGAAGGTATAAGGGCGTGCCTGTGCAGCATCTAATTTATATTTGCCTTTTAACCAAGGCCACCAGCTTGCTTGCCCACTGGTCGAGACCAGAATGGTTTTACCTTTGAGATCGGCCAAAGACTTTACATCGCTGTGGGTTAAAACACCTTGTGGATCAAACTGGAATGGAGCTGCCACCGCTTTGATGGGAAAGTTGCTTTCGATGCCTTTTAGAACCTGTAGGTCATAATTAATAATAATATCGGCACGTTTTGATAATAATAAGGTCATATTATTGACCTGTGGCCCACCAATTTTAATATCGACATCGAGTCCGTATTTTTTATAAATTCCTTGTGCCAGTGCTTGGTAATATCCCCCTTGCTCGGCTTGTGCAAACCATGTGGTTTGTAATACAAGTTTATCGGCTGCATCACTGGTTGAACTAAGAAGTATTCCTAAACCCAATAACGTGCTTGCGATAACAGTACGTCGCCCTTTGCCTACATAGTGCTGAATATTCATAAGTAAGACCCCTAAATCTGTATGGATTCATCTTGCTATTCTTTTTAGGGGTTCAATCAATGTATAAGTTACACATTTCTCTCAAAACCAAATCAATTGGCTTTGTCCCCAAAAGAGGAACAGCAAACGCTGTAGAGCAATGTCCCGTGTGTTCGCAACACACTGACCGCTTATACTCAGTAATGATTTAGCAAGCTCTGTGCCAAGATTGATTTCATCATATTTTTCATCGGCAAAATCTAGGTTAGATTTATTTTTACTCGTTCTTAGCTAAAGCATCTAGATCGATTATTCAATTTTGTGCGCAATCAAAAATAAAATCGAATATTAAATGCACTGTTTTAAAACAAACTTATGCGCAGAAATGAATCATTTGTACGCTGATAGAAAGGAAACTATTTGTGAACTTTAGAATTTATCTGTGTATTCGTTCATTTTCATTCATCTATAAACTGGTATAAAAAATGCTTATGACTTTATGTCAGAGTAGAAGCGTTCAGCATAGTCAGTTACATCAACTGCTGTGTGGGTCATTGCTCAGAAATCAGCTCACTTTTTTATAAAGCTTTCTCTTATGGAACAAGTGCAGCTCTTTTTTGAATGTGACCCCGTCTCTTTCAATCTATTTGATTGGGTCACGGTTTATCCAAAAGATGAGGTTGAAAATATGAATAACGCCAACGTGACTGCATTAGCTGAAAATGACTACAGCTTAGAAGAACTACAAAAAGAAGCTCGTATGGGAGCTTTGGGTCAAGAAACCTTTGAACGCGAAATTCGGGTGATTGATTTATCTGACTTCGAACAACGCAAGTATGAAATAGCCGAGCAGCTTTGGGCCGCTGCAACTGATATTGGCTTTTTTCAAGTCTCGCATCATGGTATTCCAATTGAGCAAATCCAAACTGCATTTGACATGACACAACAGTTTTTTTCTCTGCCTGAACCTGTCAAAGCACGCTACCCACTTAATCGAAATGCAGGCTGGGAAAGTAAAGCTCAGGTTCGTCCATCGACCAGTACCCCAGACCAAAAAGAATCCTATCAAATTACCCGCCCACGAATGGAGGGGCTTTATCCGACCGAACAAGAGCTGCCTGACTTTAAAAATACTATGCTGCAGTTTGAACATGCCTGTTGGCAAGTCGGTATGAAAATACTCTCTTGTTTTGCCTATAAACTGGGCTTTACAGATAATTTCTTTAGCCTTGCCCATGATCCTGAACAAGAAAGCTATCAAAGTACCTTAAGAATGTTGCACTACTATGCCATTGATCCTACTTTAAAAGATCAATTAGGCCTATGGCGTGCAGGTGCACATACCGATTTTGATTGTTTGACCTTATTGTTCCAACGTAAAGGTCAAGGTGGTCTGCAAGTTTGCCCTGGTAAGGATATGGAACAACAACAATGGACCAGTATCGAACCACGTGATGATGTAATCACCTGTAATATTGGCGATATGCTGATGCGTTGGAGTGATGATCAATTACCTTCTAATTTCCATCGTGTCAAAAATCCAGAAGCCAATGAGTATCAAGGGGCTCGTTATAGTCTGGCGTTCTTCTGTCAAGCCAATGAAGATGTACTGATTGAAAGTCCACAACAGAAATATCCTGCAATCACGGCCAAGGAATATTTAAAACAAAGAATTAGTGCGAATTTTAAAGGGAAGTACTGATTTTATCCATTCAGCCAGTAAAAATACTGGCTGAATTTAGTTTAAACACTAGTATTAAGCTCGATAATAATTAAGCTTACCTTGTAAAGAACTTTATCATTTAAGAATATTACATTCAGGATTAGCTTTTTGAATTTCTGCATACTTAGCATTAATATCAGCTACTTTTTTCTTGTCCTCTTCTGATGCAAATAATTCAGCAATATCAGGTTGAGGGATTTTTGATAATTCTGCTCGGTATTCGCTTTCAAGTTTTCCGCATTTAGCTTGATACTCATCTTTTTCTTTTTTCAAAACATCGAATTGATCTTTAGAAATACGTTCATACGTTACAAAATTAACTTTAAGTTCAGAATTATTTTCTCTTAAGCTAAAAACTAGAGGAGTTTCACCGCCAGATGTCAGTGTATTACCTTCTGATCTAAGATTTCGAAGAAACTCTCCAGTAAGAGCATCTGACATATCATAACCACCATTATTTGCCCTTATCTCAATAAGTAGCTTATTTCTTAAATCTGGTGTTCCTTTATTTTTCCAATACCCTAAAAATAAATCATCAACCTTTTCACTGGATTTCTCTTGAGTTTGGATTGTTGATTTTTCATTTGAATTTCGATTATCTTCAGGTTTAGAACAAGCTGTAAGTAATACAATCAATAGTGACAATACAATTTTTTTCATTTTCACAGTTTTACTTTAAAATCGAAAAGCAAGAATAACTTAAATTAATTTAAATAAATCATTATAGAGCATACTAATCTGTATAAAAAATGTTTAAACTATAACTGGTATTTTATTAATTCCCGAATATCACTTTCCGACAGAACAAAACTCCACTAGCTGATAAATATCACAATTACTGCCACCACCAATCCGATCAACCACGAGAAAATCACTGTTTGCCTCTAAGGTAATTAAAGGATGGTGCCATACCCCTTGATGGTAGGTAATTCCCTGTTGCCCATTGCTGATAAAAGCTTGAATCCGCTGCTCATCAGGTCGTGTTTGGTCAAATGGCAACGCCACAACGATAATAAACCTCTGTTGCTGTAATGGAATAAAGGACTGTGAACCATAAGGATGTCGTTCTAGCATCTCAATCTGAAATGGAACCGATGTTGCAAACAGATTATGAAAAATACTTATCCCAACCGTAGCCTGCTCTCCTGAAACCTGTGCCAATGAAAGCGCATGATAACGTTCAGTGAGCCCCTGATTAATTGGGATAAAGTCTTTGCCACACTTTTCAATCACATCGCCAAAGGACGCAAAGCTATCTTGAGTTAAAGGCCGAATTTCAATATTTTTTTCATGCATAGATGTTCTCTTTCATTTCTTATCAGCCTTATTGAGTCACAATAAGGCTATTCACTCATGAGAAATTACCTAACCACTTTTCCCCATAAACGAATCCGACTAATCCCACCATCAGGAATCATATTGACGCGGATATAATTCACTTTTTGATGTTGAAGCACTTCTGCAACATATTCATGAATATTGTCCATGGTCAAAGGCTGCTGTTCCAATAAAAAGGGCCAAAACATACTCTGAGGAATAAGCTGCGCGTCGGTTGCATCTTCAACATAAGCCGCTTGAATCGAACAAAATGCAGGATAATTGCCTTTGAAATAGGCAGTATCTACTTCAATTTTTTCAATCTGCCCTGTTTGTCCCAAAGCAATAATGCACCAGTCAAAACCTGGCGCACGGCGACGTTTAGTTTCCCAACCATCACCCATGTTTAAACCGCGATCAGGACTAAGCAAATTATTCGGATGGCCAAAATGCGCATCGCTAAAGCCCACAATACGCCCACCATTTTTTAAACCAATTAAATCCATCTGCTGAGTTGTATCAACATTTTCGAGCACCACACGGCCATACACTCGTAAACGGGCGATACCACCATCAGGGAAAATATTGATCCGAATATGCGTGATTTTCTGTGCTGAGCAATCAAAGAAATGATGCTGATCTGGAGATAGAACCGTATTTTCTAATAATGCAGTCCATGTCATATCTTCTAATTGATTATCTGGCGCATAACAGCCTTCAATAGAAGCAGATGCAGGATAATTGCCTGTAAAGAATGAGGTATCAATATCAAACCCTGATACAACCCCTGTGACACCTAAACGAACAATACACCAGTCATAACCTGCTTCACGCTTGCGCCGTGTTTCCCAACCATCCATCCATTTGCCGTGATCATCATATTTTCCTTCGATGAATTGAGCTGGTGTGCTTTGCAACATTCTTACAGCTTCTGCAAAAAACTCATCGGAACAACTCACGATACCTGCACCAATTCTGGCATCCGCAAGATTGGTTAGGCTTTGAAAATGGTTAGGTAAGGCTATGCTTTTAGCAACATGCACTGTCATTGATCATTCCTGAAAATTTCATTTCTATTCTATTATGCAAGATCCAGTCCAACTGGTCTGACCTGTTGTCAAAAATATAGCGATTTTCAATCAAGAACACCAACACAAAGATAAATTTTGTGTAGAATCAAACTGTTTATTTTTATATTTAAGGTGCGTTGTTGATGAGTCCACAAGCGATGCTCAATGGAAAATCATCTCAGGTGACTGAGCAAGCGGTGGAAGTAATTCATCAACGCATTCAACAAAATACTTATGCAGTCGGTTCTGCCTTACCATCACAACGTGATCTTGCTCTTCAATTAGGAATCAGCCGTGCTTCTTTACGTGAAGCATTAACCCGTCTTGCAGCCTTAGGTCTGTTAGAAATCAAGGCTGGTAAAGGTGTTTACGTTATTTCACAGCATAGCCAAGCGGCAGAACAATGGGATGGTGAGCATCGAATTTCACTCAAGGATTTCTACCAATTACGTTATGTACTGGAAGGCTTTTGTGCACTACTCGCCTGCGAATATTTAACCGCACAAGATAAATCTATCTTAGAACAACATCATCAAGCACTCACTAGCGCAATTCAAGAACAGAATTGGCAAGCAGCTTCTGAAGCTGATTATGCTTTTCATCAGCACATTATCCTATTAAGCCATAATCAATCGATTATTCAGACACTTAAAATGCATACTGAATGGATCAAAAAGAGTCAAATCCTGCCTTTCCTACAACCTAATTTGGCATTTAAAACCATTCAGGAACATGAAGTCATTCTACAAGCCTTATTTAAACAAGATGCTGCAGCGGCAGAAAAAGCCATGCAAGCGCATATTATTGGGGCTGCGCAACGGGCGGGTGTGTACTTTTCTCGACATGAGAATGTTTAAAAAGTCCCTTATTTAATTTGAATATAAGCATCTATTCAGTATCGTGACTGGCAGCATGGATGCCGCCTGTTTAGCTGTGGTATCAAGGAAATACCATCAGATAAACAAAGGATTTTTGTTACTTTTGATCCTTAAAAAGTAAGGTAAAAATTATCGTTTTAAATTCTACCGAAGCAAAATATTTATGATGTGCTTTAAACATAGGTAAACTTTCACAATCACATTAGTTGAAGAAAAATCTTACATTTGTTTTAGCTAAAAACTTGAACTTTTATTAACGCACCACTTTGCCCCATGCTTTGAACCACATCAATGCAGCCTTTCTATTTCTGCTTTTTAATAAGGCAATATATCTGGTATGACCAGTAAAACCAGTTATTAGAATTGGCACACTTCTCGCTTAGAACTGTTTAGAAACTTATTTATATATTTAGGGTCTGAACAATGAATATTGCGATTGTAGGTGCAGGTATGGGCGGTTTAACTGCTGGTATCGCTTTAAAAAAATTTGGTCATCAGGTCACGATTTACGAACAGGCAGCCGAAATATTACCTGTTGGAGCAGCGATTTCACTTTGGTCAAATGGGGTCAAGTGCCTCAATTATCTGGGATTAACCGATCAAATTCAGGCTTTAGGTGGGCAAATGGAATCTTTGGCTTATATGGATGGACTAAGCCAACAAACCATGACCCAATTTAGTTTAACACCGTTATATAAAGAAGTTGGACAACGTGCCTACCCTATTGCACGAGCAGATTTGCAACAGTTACTCATGCAGCAATTTGGTTTGGAAGATATCAAACTCGGTATGAAAATGACTGAGATTGAAACTCATCAAGATGATGTCACGATTCATTTTCAGGATGGTTCTCAAATTACAGCCGATCTATTGATTGGTGCAGATGGTACACACTCACTCACTCGACAATTTGTGCTCGGCTATCAAGTTGAACGTCGTTATGCAGGTTATGTCAATTGGAATGGGCTTGTTGAAATCGATGAAGAGATTGCCCCTGCTTTGCAATGGACCACTTATATTGGCGAAGGAAAACGGGTATCGCTAATGCCCGTTGCCCAAAATCGTTTTTATTTCTTCTTTGATGTACCTCTAGCGGCGGGACTTGCAAACCACCGCGAGCGTTATAAACAGGATCTAAAAACCTATTTTAGTGGCTGGTGTGAACCCGTACAAAAGTTGATTAATTGCTTAGATGAGCAAAAAACCAATCGTGTTGAAATCCACGATATTGAACCTTTTATGGATTTCTACCGAGGACGAGTCGTATTATTAGGTGATGCAGCACACAGCACCACACCGGATATTGGGCAAGGTGGCTGCCAAGCCATGGAAGATGCGATTTATCTTGCCCGTGCCCTGCAAATCAATACCTTCGGTTTAGATGATGCCTTAACACGCTACCAAAACAAACGGAATGATCGAACCAAAGAAATGGTACTTCGAGCACGTAAGCGTTGCGATGTCACTCATATGAAAGATCCAGAAGTGACCCAAGAATGGTATCAATCACTATATCAGGAACAAGGCTCACATATCATGCAAGGGATTATTAGCAATATTATTGGTAATCCACTGGATTAAGTATTTATCTTTTTAACTCCCCCCGAACAAGGGGGCTTTTTTTAGCTTTTTGAACATAAAAAAAATGCACACCTCTTGTGAGGTATGCATCAGCTACAATGGCCCAATCAATTAAAACTTATAACTCAACGCAAAACGGTTTTGTAAAAAATTCTTGTCATAGCGTGGCGAAGTCTGAATCCCAGCAAAATTACTGACACTGAAACCTTTTAAAGCACCTGTGAAATTATAAATACCGAATAGCATATATTCTGATTGATTACGACTAGCGACACTCTCGGCCTCTTTTAAATCCATATATGAATAGCGTGCGCCTGCAATGACTTGATCAGATATTTTCCCCTCCAAGGACAACATCAAAGCATTGCCCGCACCTAAATCCTGGGTACTGGTAAAAAAGGGTTGTGCAAAGATTTCACCAGATGAGGTTTGACTAGCATACGGCATTAATAGTGCACCATTTAAATAGCTGTTCTGGTCTGGCTTAATATAGTTGTAGGCGACCTTCAAACTGGCAGTAGGCAATACTTTAAAAGCCGCCTGTACACCCCAGATCTGACTGTTGATCTCACCAGCAAATGCTTTACTCTGATCTTTACCAGACATATATTGTAGTGAAAACTCAGGAGCGTACTTCAGTTGTGAAAATCTAAGATCCGCTTGGGTATAAATTAAGCGTAGATAGTCATCATAGTCTTGATACCAGAGTTGTGTCTTGAGGCTTTTATTAGTGTCTAACTCAAAACGTTTCCCTACACCAATTGACCAAACGCCATCCGTTTCAACTTTTGAATTTTGGCGTGAGCTTTTAGTAAACTCATCTTCAGCATAACTTTTATATTTATTAACCTTAGTCAAACGTAGGAAATCATATTGGTTGCCGATCTGCACATCTGAGGCTTGATATAAAAACATCAATACACGGCGGTCTGCGTAGTCTCCCATAAAAGGTAAATTTAAACGCTGATTACCCACAGTCACCCGAGCCAAATCATTTTTCCATGTCAGATAAGCTTCGGCTAAACCATCTCGATCTTCTTTTAACTCGGAAACTTCATCATTTTTGTTCTTCTCGTCTAAACGACGCTGAATATCATAACCAACAGCTGCCTGTACTCCATAAAAAGGAGCGGTCTCATATTTGATATAGCCCCCAATCACAGCTGTATCTTGATTTAAATTATTGACAAAATAGCCATTATTCAAAGAATAATAGGCTGATTTCACTGCTCCATGCACACTGCCGCAACTCAATACTGTCGACATAGCCGCAACTGAATCATTGCGAGTCTGACAGTCTTGTTGCAAATTAAACAGCCCATTTAAGCTGGTATCTGCCGCCCATGCTTGCATTGTGGCAGTCATCGCAATACTTAAGATCACTGCATTTAATTTAAGATTTCTCATGAGTATTTCCCCGAAAGTTAGATCTAAAAATCGCTTTAGGTCTTTAAAATCCTGTTTTTGGCTTTTTTACAGCCAAAAACTCCCCTAGACCTATTCAAAAATGAATAAGCGACTTTTAAATTTTTGTTGATTAAAAAAATGGTTTTTTAGAAATCCGCACCTAATTCGATATTGGTCAATGCCCTGAATTTAATGGCAAAGTCGCAACATCCACAGATTTCTTGTTAAATGGCAAATGATTGAAAATGATGTTGAGTAAAATCGCGGTGATACAGGCTGAGCTAATCCCTGAATGCAACAAGGTTTTTACCCAGACTGGAAATTGTGCATAAAACTCCTGATTCACAATTGGGATCATGCCAATTGCCAGTGAAGTCGCTACGATAATCAAGTTTTTATGGTCGTTATAATCCACTTTAGCTAAAGTACGGATACCACTTGCAGCGACAGTACCAAACAATACAATGCCTGCCCCACCTAATACTGGCATTGGGATTGAAGCAACCAAGCGCCCCACAATCGGTAATAGTCCCAACACGATTAAGATCCCACCTGCGGTTGCCACCACAAAACGACTCTTAATCCCCGTAATTGCAACCAACCCCACATTTTGGGCAAAAGCAGTTTGCATAAATGACCCAAAAATGGGTGAAATAGCACTCGATAACATATCCGCGCGCAAACCATCGCCAATACGTTTGGAATCAACTTTGGTTCCAACAATTTCACCAATCGCAATAATATCGGCAGTGGTTTCCGTCATGATGACTAAGGTTACAATCACCATCGAAAGAATGGCAGAAAACTCAAATACAGGAGAACCGAAGTGAAAAAAGCTGGGTAAGGCAAATATGGAACCTGACGTAACTTTAGAGAAATCAGCAAAGCCTGCGAAATAGGCAAGGATGGTTCCCAATACAATCGCGACTAGAATTGCCAAACGACGGAGCATCTGACTACGCAACATACTAAAGATAATCACAATCGCCAACGTCATCACTGCCAAACCCACATTGGCTGGATCACCCCAGTTTTCTGCTTTCGGATTGCCACCCATAATCCAACGGATTGCCACAGGCATCAATGAAATACCAATCATGGTAATCACACAACCCGTCACCACTGGCGGAAAAAACCGAATGATTTTTGCAAAGAATGGTGTGAGCAATAAGCCAATTAAGGACGCCACAATCACCGCACCAAAAGCAGATGCCAGTCCTCCACCAGTACTGACAATCGCGAGAATGGTGGCAACACCTGCAAATGAAACCCCCTGTACAATCGGCAGTTTTGCGCCAAAATGCTTGAAACCGATGGTTTGCAAGACCGTAGCAATTCCTCCAACAAATAATGCAGCCGCAACCAACAATCCAATTTCTGAAGCTTGCAATCCTGCTGCTGCCCCGATAATTAAAGGTGGTGCGATAATGCCCCCATACATGGTCAAGACATGCTGTAATCCATACATCAGATTTTTATTCATGCCTAAATATTGATGTTCTGCGGATGTATTTGTATTTGATTCTGAACGTATATTGTCTTGCTGCATGGGTTAATTCCTCAAATTAAGTTCATGATGTCCACATTGTTAAGTTTTAGCTGCCGCGATAAGTTGAGTAGGAAAAAGGACTAATTAATAACGGCACGTGATAGTGCTGTTGAATATCAGCAACCTTAAAATCAATACACACACGTGGATAAAAACTTTCGACATGTAAAGTTTGAAAATACTCCCCCACCTCAAAAATCAATTGATAATTGGCTTGGATAAATGATTCGATTTTGAATGCAGGAATACGGCCATCTGCATCAGTGAATTGCTCATCCAGCAAAATATATTGATGATTGATTTCCTGACGTAATTTCACCAATACCTGACGAGCTGGCTGCCCCAATGAGGCATTTAAAATATGTGTACTAATACCTGCCATTATTGAATCTCCTGTTGCAAACGAAGTAATGCAATTTCACTCAATTGCTGCTTCACTTCGACTTGCTCCTGCTCTACTGTATTTTCTAAACGTCGTTGCAACTCAGACAAGATCTGTTGCCCTGAGCGACCAGCAGCACGTATTAGAAAAATATGCCCAAATTTGTGCTCATAATCTAAATTGCCCTGATAGAGTGCCAGTTGCAGTACCGCATCAGTTTGAATTTGCCCTTGCTCACGCTGTGAAAATTGCTGTTCTTTTTCAGATAAAACTGCTGCCGCTTTTTTCTCACCAATGCGCGGATGTTGCGCCAAGGCTGAATAAATTTCAGACCATTGCCACGTTTGGGCTTGCGCGAGTGCAGCTTGG
This sequence comes from Acinetobacter sp. Tr-809, assembly GCF_011753255.1. Classification (NCBI taxonomy): domain Bacteria; kingdom Pseudomonadati; phylum Pseudomonadota; class Gammaproteobacteria; order Moraxellales; family Moraxellaceae; genus Acinetobacter; species Acinetobacter sp. Tr-809. The sequence continues at coordinate 19,402 of NZ_VWVZ01000010.1, read as the reverse complement.
TATAGCTGTTGTTTAAACTGATAAGGCCTTTGCTGTAGCAGTTCAGACATCCAAGTTGGGATATGCACACAGTTCTGTAAGACTTGGCTTGCCTCTACAGAGTTCAACTGATTGAATGTTTCGAGTTGCATCGCTGCTCCAATTTATTGCATTGTCTGACTGGTCAGACCAGATAGCATAAATTAAGCAATGAATATGCCAATTCTTGTGCTTAGACCACAAACATCATCAACAAGTTATAAGACTCAGATTGAAATAAAAAACGGCAATCACTGAGGATTGCCGTTTTTTTATAGTTTAAAAAGGGTTTAGTTCAAGCTATATGCAATCACATAATCACCATGGTCAGGCGACTGACGTGCACCGCCCGCGGTAATCAATACATATTGCTTACCGGATTTCGGTGACACGTAGCTGATTGGCGTCGCTTGGCTGCCCACAGGTAAACGTGATTTCCAAAGCTCTTTACCCGAAGATGAATCCAATGCACGCAAGTAATAATCCTGAGTTGCAGCAAAGAATACCACCCCACCTTGTGTTGCCATTGGTCCACCAATGGTTGGCATTCCAATCGGCGCTTTAAGCCCCATTTTGATACCCATTGGGCCAGTATCTTGCACGGTTCCCATTGGCACCTGCCAAGCAATTTGACGGGTTTTCATATCAATAGCCGTCATGGTGCCATAGGGTGGTTTTTGGCATGGAATATTCAACTTCGACCAGAAACGATCTTTGTTGACTTTATAAGGCGTACCTTTCATCGGTACGGCGCCCATGCCAGTATTGACTTTCTCTCCGCCATTGGCTTGAACAGCCAAGTCTTCTGGCGTTTGTTCAATCAACTGAATCCACAGTCCTAAACGCATATCATTGACGAACATATATTGATGACTTGGATCAAAGGCAATGCTGCCCCAGTTCATGCCTCCTAAAGAACCCGGAAAACTTAAGGATTTATCAGTGCCCGGTGCAGTAAACAAGCCTTCATAACGCATTGATTTGAAGTTGATACGGCACATCAACTGGTCAAATGGCGTTGCGCCCCACATATCCGACTCAGTTAAGGTTTGATTGCCAATCTGTGGCATTTCCACCGAACGTGGTTGAGTTGGGCTGTATTGCTCACCTTTAATATCGGCAGGTTTAACGGGCTGTTCAATCACTTTAGTAAGTGGTTGACCCGTTACACGATCCAATACAAAGAACTGACCAGATTTGGTTCCAATCACCACAGCGGGTTTATTGCTGCCATCTTGCATTGGGAAATCCACCAAGCTGGGTTGCATTGGCAAATCAAAATCCCAAAGGTCATTATGAACCGTTTGATAGACCCACTTTTCCTTACCTGTAGTTGCATCTAAAGCCAGAACAGAAGAATTATATTTATGGTCTAAAGGTTGACGATTACCACCCCACACATCCACAGATGAGCTGCCCATTGGCAAGAATACCGTGTTCATTTGTGGATCATAAGACATGGCTGCCCAAGAGTTTGCTGAACTACGTTTATAGGTTTCTCCATCCTTCAATACATAGTTTGGATCAGTATTGCGTGGATCAAAGGCCCAACGCAATTCACCCGTAATGACATCGTATGCACGAATCACCCCACCAGGCATATCTCCGGCAAAGTTATCCGCGATACGACTACCCACCACAATTACCGTACCCGCAATGGTTGGCGCAGATGTCACCTCGAAACGTGGTGCGGTTGTGCCCTCACCTAAGCCTTTCAATAGGTCAACCGTACCTTCCACACCAAAATCTTTACAACGTTCGCCTGTATCTGCATTAACGGCAATTAAGCGACCATCAGGTGTATTAGTATAAACGCGACGCAGACATGAGGTGTTGTTTTCCACCGCTTTGACAGGAGTTGCTCCAGCCAAAGTTGGCTGAACTAAAGCTTGGGTAGAATCAAAATAAGCAACTCCTCGACAACGCTCCCATGCATCCGACTTGGAGTTGACTTCCGCTTTCCAAAGTTGTTTACCTGAATCCGCTTGCAACGCGAAAATGTTGTTATGCGGGGTACATAGGAAAATCTTATTGCCTACTTGTAATGGTGTCATTTGATCTTCTGCACCATTTCCCGAACCTGTGGTGAAATCACCCGTACGGAAACGCCAAACCTCTTTTAATTGATGTACATTATCGCGTGTGATCTGATCCAATGCAGCAAAACGACTTCCACCTGCATCCTGACCATAATGCTGCCAGTTGCTCTGCTTCATATCGGTTTTTACAGGAACCAAAGGCAATGCCTGTCCAGAGGCCGCAACCGTTGGATGTGGCTGAAACATTTGATAAAAACCGATTGCCATGCCAATAACCGTCAATATTCCCAAACCATAAGCAGGTAAATCTGCACTCGGTTGATATTGATAACGACGGATGGCAGGTAAAGTAAACATCAGCGCGGCAAATAAGCCTGCTGGGAACATCAGTCTTGAAAATAAAGGCCAGAACTCCCAACCTGCATCAATCAATGACCAGAAGATCGTTCCTGCAAAAACCAGACTGAATAACCAGACACCCAATGCTTTTTTCTTAAAAATAAAAACAGCTGAGATGAGCGTAAGTACACCTGAAATCATGAAATACCATGATCCACCCAGCGCTGCGAGTTGAAAGCCACCGACTGTAAAAAACAGACCTGTAAGCAATAAAACCAACGCTAAAATAAAGCACCATATTTTGAGTATGGTATGTGAGCTTGAAGATTCAGTCATCGCTCATCCTCCAGTATTAGAAATTCACGCGCATGCTCAGGCCTGCAACCCATGCATCATCCACTTCTTTAACACCCGCAGGTTGATGGATATATTGCAGGTTCGGTCTTAACATGACCGCAGGTGACCACTGATAGCTATAGTTCAATTCGATATTGAGTTCATCACGCTGGACGGGTACATAATCTGTAGCAAGCGCATCGTATTGCTCATAACCGCGAGTTTCATTAAGTGCAATTTGACGATCTTTATAGCGATCATTGACCAGATAATTGGCAATACCAAAACCAATTGAGTCATTTGGACGACGATCAAAAGGTCCTTTGTACCAAAGTGCCAGTTGCTGGGTACTGTTGACTGCTGTAGTGGCTTTATCATTTACTACCGCATTAAAACTGACATACAAGCCACGTTTTGGATCGTCACCTTTCTGGCTGAGTTGTTGTTGTGCATTGAGCCAGAAACTATGTTTACCATTATGTACCTTGCCCACTGTCGCAATATCATTGGCTTCGGCTGTTGAATAGAGTGCCCCGACTTTATATTCGCCAGATAAGCCATTAAAGGCTGCAAGTTCTGGTCGCCATGCTAGTTCGACAGGAATTGTTGCCCCTTTGACGTGATCCATATCCAGATTAAAACCATCACGATTGCGATCCGTTTTAATATTGTCTGGATTGACTTCATAGACACCAACACCTAACGTCCATTCAGGTGCGAATTGATACTTAACATTGGCACCCCATAATCCAACAGGTAAGTTATACCAGATTGAACCAATCGACTTCCCAAGCTGTCCGCCACACAATAATAAATTCTGGAATTCACATTGTGAGCCATTAAAATCTTCTGACATGCCCATACGGCCAATCTTGAACTGCACTGTGTTATCAACAAAGCCTTTTTTCACCCATGCCTGACTTAAACGCCAGATTTTGCCGCGACCATAGATTTCCTGTGAATTGCCGAGTGCACTAGAACGAGGATCTTTAATTCGATCCAAGGTTAAGGCATTACCATCACGTTTGGTGATTAAAAGGCTGGCACTGGTATCTTTCCAGCCTGCAATTTTCTCTAAATCGAAATTGGCACCTAGCGATAGTTGTGCAGCATTTTTAAAAGCATTGTCATCGTTATAGCCACCATCCAGATTGGTCGCAGCTTGACTCATGATCGAGCCCGTAAATTTATAGCCTTCTTTTTCCAGTTGCTGACGCTGACCATTCCAATCACCGAGTAACCATTGGCGATCCTGTGACCATGGCTGATCAGCAAAACTAGATTGAGCAGCGCATACCGCCACTGCCAGACAGCTCATTTTGAGCAATAATGCATTCGACTTCATATTCGGCCTCCTTGCCGTTTATTTCAGTTTTACAGCTGAACTGAGTTCAGAAGTTGCACCTACACGGTCAGTGAGCGTTGCGGTCACTGAAGCCACTTGGGTTGTTGGTTTCCAAGTCAGCGTTGCCGTTCCTTGTGCATTGGTTGCAGCAACCGCTGAACCTAAATAAAACTCGGCTTCATTTGAATTTGCCGATGTGTTGCCAAAAAACTCGACCTGATAACGCTGATTCGGTTGCGCTTTGACCTCAGCGGTAATTTGTCCTTTAGACAAGGTTAATTTCGGTGCCTGAATATTCTGGTTCGGTTGAGCATTACAACCTTGCTCATCGGATGTGTTGCAGGTTTTTTGCAAGTTGGCAGGATCAATTTTGACGCCATGACCACGTGAACCTACAAAATGTGCATGCTCTAATCCTGGAATATCAAAGATAATCGCGCCGACGCGTTGATTCGGTACACAACTTCCACCTGCCTCACAACGTTTAATGTCTTTGCCGTTATTCCAGATTAAGTTTTTGGTCAGGGTAATGTGGGCATTGGCATCTTTTTCAGAACGGATCGCGATTCCCACCCGGTTGCCATGTACTTTATTGCTGTCAAAAATATTGCCATCACCGGTCAGGTTAAAACCATTGGAATTATTGGTCAGTTCGTTATAGGCAATGTAGTTTCGCTTGCCCCAGTTGATCTGTAAGCCATCTGAATAGTTTTCAAATTTATTGCCGACAACTGCATTGTCATTGCCCCACAAGATTTCAATCCCTTGTGAAGGTTCAGGATTTGCTGCCGTTGAAATAAAATGGTTATTGGCGACCAAGTTAAATGCTGCACCACGAGTCAGCTCAAGACCATCACCATTGTCCTGAAAATAGTTGTTCAATACTTTGTTGTTATTGGTGGTGGTCGCTGTTGGATTGCCCTTGCCATCATCACCTGTCAACATCACCCCTGCACCACCGTAGTTATGCATAATGCGGTTGTTTTGAATCAAGTTATTGCTGGCACGGTTCATCAAGATCCCAATACAGAAATGACGAATTTCCAAGCCTTGGATGGTGACCCCATTGATGTCGCGTAATACGATGCCCGGCAAAGTCGTAGTCCGAACATTGGTCCCGAATTGTCCTTCGACTGCACCTGGGCAAGCTTCAACCCCAGTGCCTTTAATATAATTTGATCCATCGACCGCAATAAATTCACCTGTTTTCGCCCATTGCGTCCCAATGATTTTTACAGGTGCTTTAATTTCAGGTAATGGACTATTCACCTTAATTGCATAAGGTGCTTTGCCTACCGCTTGAATGAGGATCTCACTGGCTTCTGTCGGTTTACTATTGGCTTGCTGAATTGCCCAACGTAAAGCGCCTTTATCCGTATCATCTTGATAACGATCTACGATATAAGTTTCTGCTGCTGCCCAACCCGAAACTGCCATAGCGATGGCTAAAGTACTTAAACGTACATAAATTGATTTCATGTTTAAAAAATCCTTTTTAAATTATTGTGTTGGTTGAACCGTTTTTAAAAACTGTTTTAGTTGAGTTACATCAATCTGCCCTGGCGCTGATGCTTCACCAATCATGCCAAAACTAAAGCTGCCACCCATATTTGCTGTGGCAATTCGAGAAATCGTCCCGAGTTTCCCCATGGACATGGTGAGTAATGGCTTTTTAGATTGCTGACTCACTTTTAAAGTCGCATTCATTAAGGTGAATACATCCTGTTTGCTTTGCGGCATCACTGCAATTTTAAGAATATCGGCGCCTAACTCATCCTGTTTAAGTAAGCGCTTGATGATTTCGGCCTCAGATGGTGTTTTTTGAAAATCATGATTCGACATCACAATCAGCACTTTTTTCGCATGTGCCAATTTGACGGTATTCTTCACAATGTGCTGATCACGGAACATTTCCACATCGAGCATGTCCATAAATGGCTGCTGTAAATACGCTTGATAGGTCTTGCCATAATTTGCATCGCTAATGGTCAATTGCCCACCTTCGTTATGAGTACGAATGGTGGCAATCATCGGCTTAGTACCTAGAATCTGTTTTAATTCATGTCCCAAGGCAATCACTTGCGTTGTATCACTGGCAAAGCTCAGTAAATCAATCCGAAACTCCGCGAGATCTGCATCGGCATTCGCTGCAATCACTTTTGCCTGAGCAATTGCCTGCTCTTTGGTTTTGGCTGTGATTGGTACAATGGTTTTGACAGGCAACTTTGCCAGTTCAGCTAATTCAACTGAATTTGACAAATTCACTTGAGCTTGGGTCATTTGAACCGTAAATAAAGGGGTGACCAGCAGCATTAACGCTGCCAGTGTTTTCATTTTCATTTGTATCGTCCTTAATAAATTTTTTGCAACTCTACGAAGTCTTGCCGAGTTCTCATCTCATTTTTAATCTCTCCTCACCCATCAAAAGTGAGGAGTATTTTCAATTTCAGGATCTAAGTGATTCCATAATCAGTCCATATTTGAAAGGAAGATATTTAAAGGAATGTCTAAATATCAAAGAACACCGTTTCATCATCGCCCTGAATACGAATGTCAAAGCGATAAACCACTTCATCATCCACTTCACTGCGTTTGGCGATTAAAGTCTGACGACGTACTGCCCATTCAATACTGTTTAAAACAGGATCGTTGGCATTGGCATCCACTTCATCTTCAAAATAAATACGGGTATGCAAACCAATATTGATACCGCGGGCAAACACTGCGACAGCAATATGCGGTGCTTGAATTGAACCTTTACGGCCTGCAACAGCGCCTGGTTTTACCGTATTAAAACTCCAGAAGCCTGTTTCAAAATTGGCTCCTGTACGGCCCCAGCCCAGAAAATGTGGATCGGCTGTTTTGCCCTGCGTGTCAGCCTGACTTGGATAAACCCCATTGGCATCTGCTTGCCAGATTTCCAGCAATACATCTCTTAGTGGCAAACCCAGTCCGTCAAACACTTGACCTTCCAGACGAATCCGTTGCCCTTGCGTTTGCTCATTGACTAACTGGTGATTGAAATTATGCTCAAACACTTCGATATTGGCTTGTTGCGGTAATAAGCCAATATGAACATAAGGACCACCCGTTTGTGATGGGGTTTCCTTCAATTCCTGAAAATTCCATGCATTCATTGTTGGTCTCCCTTAAGTCAAATCATTTTCAAAATAAGTCGCACGACGACCACGAAGATGAATATCAAAGCGATAACAACGGCTATCTGCTTCAATGAAATTGTTTTTATCTTCCAATGCAATCAAGGCACGACGCTGATCTTCAGATGGAATGGTTTTTAAAATCGGGCAAGTATCAATCAAGGTATCGCCTTCAAAATAGAACTGCGAAATTAAGCGCTGTGCCCAACCATCTGCGATCAAGGAAAAATGAATATGCGCTGGACGCCATTCATTAATTCGGTTACGCCACGGATAAGGACCTGGTTTGATGGTACGGAAAATATAGAAACCATTTTCATCGGTTAAGGTGCGACCACAGCCACCAAAGTTAGGATCCATCGCACCAATAAATTTGTCATTTGGATGACGATAACGACCTGATGCATTGGCCTGCCACACTTCTAATAAAGCATTTTTCACAGGTCGGCCAAACTGATCACGCACATAACCATGCACAATGATACGTTCACCCACAGGTAGACCTTCTTTGGCATAGTTCAGGATCAGGTCATTATCTTTAGGGCCAAAAATATTTGGTGAAAAATGCGGTGAAGTGACTTCAGTCAAAGTTTCATTAATTGAGATCAATGCATTCTTTGGCGAGCGTAATACACTGGTCTTATAACCAGGTGTATATGCTGGCGGATGATCATCGGTATTACGTTGTGGGTATGCACCTAATGTATGCTTTAACATGCCTGTCTCCTTAATCCTGTGGTTGTGCTGCAACGGGCTGCACGTCAATGCCAAGTTCTTTAAAAACTTCTTCGGCCATATGCATGGCTGCATTAGCTGCTGGCAAACCTGCATATAAAGAACTATGCAAAATCAGTTCTTTCAGCTCGTCCTTGGTGACACCATTGTTGAAGCAAGCACGCAAATGCATTCTGAGTTCATCTTCTCGCCCCAACGCCAATAAGATGGCAATGGTGACCAAACTACGAGTATGACGTGGCAAGCCTTCACGTGACCACACTTCGCCCCAAGCAAAACGACTAATAAAGTTCTGGAAATCCTGATTGAAATCATTGAGGTTCGCTAAAGAGCGGCCGACATGTTTTTCACCCAACACTTCGGTACGGACTTTCAGTCCTTGTTGATAACGTTGTTCATCATTCATGAACGTTGCTCCTCATCTTGAAAATATGAGCCTTAGGTTGCATCGGTATGAGCAACTAGCGATTTAACAAAAATTGCGATGGCCGCTGCCGTAGCAGGAATCATCAATAAACTGAGAATGGCGGTAAATGACCAGTCATTGCCCAATAACACGGCACCAATCCATGCACCGAACACGGCACCAAAACGACCAATTCCTGTCATCCATGCAATACCAGTTGCACGACATTGGGTTGGATAGAAGCGCGCACTTAAGGCTGGCATAGACGATTGCGCACCATTAATGGCAATCCCTGCACAAAGCACCAAAACAGCCAATAAAGTTGGATTGCTCAAGCTTTGCCCAACAGCAACTGCAAATAAACCAGCAATAAAATAGAAGCCCGAAATGATGCGATTTGGATTAAAGCGATCCATTGCCCAACCAATGAACAAGGCACTGAGTACACCACCAAACTGGAACAATCCGCCGATAAACGCTGCACGCTCCATGGTTGCACCCGTTTCACGCATCAAGGTTGGTAACCAACTGGTCAGCAAATAAATCACCACCAACCCCATAAAATAGGTCGACCATAATAAAACTGTGCCTTTGGCATATTGTTTGGAGAACAGCATGCCAAACACATTTTTCTTTTCTGCAACAGCAGACTGTTCTTCTGGAATATGAAAATGCTCAACTGTTTGAACTTTTTCAGGTGCAATATGACTTAAAATTTTGCGGACTTTTGCAGGGTCTTGACCTTTCACGATCAGGAAGCGATAAGACTCAGGTAATAAGAAAATCACCAACACCATCAAAATTAATGGTGTCCATCCACCCAACAAAAACAGACTATGCCAACCATAAGTCGGAATCAGCCAACTACTGATAAAACCACCAGTAGCCATACCTAAGTTGTAACCACAGAACATACAAGTCACCAATAAAGAGCGACTTCGTTGCGGGCAATATTCTGAAAACAAGGTGGTTGCATTTGGCATCGCTGCGCCTAAACCAATACCCGTTAAAAAGCGCAATACCACCAAACTGTTTAGGTCTGGCGCATAAGCCGAAGCCAAGGTAAAACCACCAAAAATCAACATGGAGATGGTTAAAACAATTTTTCGTCCAAACCGATCTGCTGTTGGTCCTGAAACCAATGCTCCAATGATCATGCCACCGAGTGCAGCACTCATTACTGGTCCGAGTTGTGAGCGATCAATGCCCCAATCCTGAGCCAAAGCAGGTGCAATAAAACCCATTGCTGCAGTATCGATTCCATCGACAAATACAATGAGAAAACAAATAATTGCGATCATCCATTGATACTTGCTCACAGGTGCCTCATTAATCAGTGCCTGTGCATCCATACTGTTTTTTTGGGCAGCAAATTCCTGTGCCATAGTTGCCTCCTTGTAGGCGAATTCCTTTCTAACCCTTATGGTTATATGTTTTGAATAAACTTGGACAATGTCTGATTGAACACTTGTGGCTGTTCAATATTGGATAGATGCGACGCTGCCAAGATTTCAAGCTGACTGGTTGTAATGAGTTGATGCATAAACTCTGCATCTTGAACCGTTGTGACAGGATCGTACTGCCCTGCAATAATTAACGTTGGAATCTGAATTTGATGCAGTTGATCTCGAACATCTGCATCAGCTAAAGCACGACATGCATTGGCATAACCTTGTGCAGGTGTCACTGCAAGACTTTGAATGGTCTTTTGCGCTAAAACATCATGCGCATAATCAAAATGTTCACTAAACCAACGTGTATGCGTGGTCTTTACAATTTCAGCCAAACCGTTTTGTTCAACACTCTCTGCACGGGTATTCCACGCTTCGGCAGTACCAATTTTTGCAGCTGAGTTCGCCACGCTAATACTGTTAAAACGTTCGGCATGATAGATCGCTAAAGCCAATGCGGTAATCCCGCCCATTGAAATGCCACAGAAATGAACTTTTTCAATGGCTAAGGCATCTAGGATATCAACCACATCTTCTGCCAGATTTTGCAGGGTGCTATTGGCAATGACTGCGCTTGCACCATGCCCACGTGTGTCATAGCTAATAATTTGATAATGATCAGCCAAAGCTGCAACTTGTGCCTGCCACATGCCATGATCGGTTCCCAAAGAGTTGGAGAACATGATGACTGGCGCATCTTTTAGCCCTTGCACTTGAACTGCAAGTGGATGTCCTTGACGATTATTGATATGCGTTATCATGCACTTACTCTCCTTGTGCTGCTTGTAGTACGGCATCAATTTGGGCTTGAATATTGCCAAGGTAAGATGCTGGCATGAACAATTCATCCAATGCCTGATCATTAAAATGAGTGCTAACTTCATGCATCACTGACAAGATAGTTTTTAAATGCTGCTGTTGAGCAACTGCTTGCTGACATGCTTGCTCAACCAAATGGTGTGCATCTAAACGACCAATCTTGGGCGCAAGTGCCATCATCACAGCTTCTGCCATGATTAAACCCTGTGTACATTCAAGATTACGTTGCATCGCGTCTGCATTAACTTGCATGTGCTCAAGCACATCGCAACTACGTTCTAAAGCACCTGCACATAACTGAAAAATTTCTGGGATTGCCAGCCATTCTGCATGCCAAGCGCCCAAAGCACGTTCATGCTCTTGCACCATACTTTGATAGACGCTCGCCATTAAGGCAGGTACACGATTGGCTGCGGCAAGAATTGAAGCTGCTGCCACAGGATTACGCTTATGCGGCATGGTCGATGAACCACCACGCCCTTTTGCTGCTGGTTCAAAAACTTCTGCGATTTCGGTTTGCATCAGTAATGACCAGTCTTTTGCCATCTTGCCAACATTTCCAACAATCAAAGCAAGCGTACTGGCAAGCTCAACCATACGGTCGCGTTCACCATGCCATGTACATTCAGGCGCTGTTAACTTGAGTTGTGCTGCAAAAGCTTCAACCACCGCTGCACCTTGATCTTGTAAAGACGCCAATGAACCTACTGCACCACCGAGCTGTGCAGTCAATACGCGAGTTTTCATTGCCTGTAGACGATCAAGATCACGTTTCAAAGCTGCCGCCCAACGTGCAAACTTATGTCCCAAAGTAATCGGCAAAGCTTGTTGTAACCACGTCCGTCCAATCATGACTTGATCACGATATTGCTGAGCTTGCTTTAAGGAAATTCGATAGGCCTGTTGCACTTGCTGTTCAATCAATGTTAAGGCATCACGACACTGCAAAATCGTTGCTGTATCAATGATGTCTTGACTGGTCGCACCCCAATGCACATAGCGTGAAGCGTCTTCATCATGCTGTTTCACCAAAGCGGTGAATTGTTTTACTAATGGAATCGCCACATTACCTGCCATTCCTGCTGCTGTAGCCAACGTATCTATATCGATTTGTGCTACAGCATTGTGTCCGACCTGTTCAATGATGCTTGCGGCTGAGCTAGGAATCACATTAACCTGTGCCTGAGCTTTGGCTAAAGTCACTTCGGCTTGAATCATATAACTCAATAAAGCTTGATCACTAAAAATGGCAGTGACTTTAGGCTGGTAAAATAAGCTGGCGTATAACTGGCTCATAGCAGACCTCACTCAACACGTTCAATAATCAGTGCAATGCCTTGACCAACACCAATACACATCGAACACAAGGCATATTGACCTTTGATCTGTTCAAGTTGATTCAATGCGGTGGTGACTAGACGCGCACCTGAAGCACCTAAAGGATGACCCAAGGCAATTGCACCACCATTCGGATTGATGCGGGCATCATCATCTGCCAAACCTAAATCACGAGTAACTGCCAAAGCTTGTGCGGCAAAAGCCTCGTTTAACTCAATCACATCCATCTGCGCTAAAGAGAGATTGGCTTGTTTAAGTAGTTTCTTGATCGCAGGTGCAGGTGCAAAACCCATAATGCAGGGTTCAATACCCACTGTGGTTGCCGCAATAATTTTGGCCCGTGGCTTGAGCTGGTATTTTTCTACCGCTTCATCAGAAGCGATTAGCAACGCTGCTGCACCATCATTAATCCCAGAAGCATTACCTGCGGTCACCGTACCATCCGCTTTGACCACACCTTTGAGTTTGCTCAGTGCATCTAACGTCGTTGAGGCACGTGGATGCTCATCGGTATCCACCACAACTGCATCACCCTTACGCTGTGGAATGCTGACAGGCACGATTTCATTTTTAAAGAAGCCATTGGCTTGTGCAGTTGCCGTACGTTGTTGGCTGTTAAGCGCAAATTGATCTTGATCGGCACGATTAATGTTGAATTGTTCCGCCACGTTTTCCGCGGTTTGTGGCATGGTATCCACACCATACAGCTCTTTGAGTTTTGGATTGATAAAACGCCAGCCCATGGTGGTGTCTTCAATCTTTTGACTACGGCCAAACGCGCTATCTGATTTACCCATCACATAGGGCGCACGGCTCATGCTTTCAACACCACCTGCAATAATCAAATCAGCTTCATTGGCTTTAATCGCACGTGCCGCCATCGCAATGGCATCTAAAGATGAACCACATAAACGGTTCACTGTGGTAGCAGGCACTTGATAAGGTAAACCTGCCAATAGTGCTGACATACGTCCAACATTGCGATTGTCTTCACCTGCCTGATTGGCACAGCCATAGATCACATCATCCACTTGTTGCCAATCTACTTTTGGATTGCGTTGCATCAAGGCTTGAATTGGAATTGCTCCCAAATCATCAGCACGTACAGGTGCAAGACCACCGGCATAACGACCGAATGGGGTACGGATGGCATCGATGATATAAGCGTTTTTCATTTTAAATCTTGTCCTTTACTTCGGGCCTTTCAGCCATTCTCCGTCGATATTTCGCGGCAGCGGCACGGATGCCGCCTCGTTACTCAGCACAACAGGGAGGTTGTGTCTGAGTAACAAAGGATTTTTGTTAATTTTTATCCTTTAAAATCTCCCCTAGCCCCTCTTTACAAAGAGGGGAACTCCTCCCTTTTAAAAGGAGGGAGACCTCACTCTATTGTTTAGATGAAGTCCCCCTTAACAAAGGGGGATTTAGGGGGATTTCAATCCTTAAGCTGGTGTCGCATCAATCAATTGAGCACCCGTCAATGCCTGTAACTCATCAAAGCTCAGACCATCCACTTTCTCAATCACTTTTAAACCTTCTGTGGTCACATCAATCACACACAGGTCGGTATAAATACGATCGACACATTTCAACCCTGTTGCTGGATATGAAAGCGTTTCAACAATCTTGGGTTCACCTTGCTTGGTGTTGTGATCGGTGGTGATAAATACTTTCTTGGCACCTACCGCTAAATCCATCGCACCACCCACCGCAGGAATCGCATCTGCTGCACCGGTATGCCAATTGGCCAGATCACCATTGGCTGCCACTTGGAAAGCACCCAATACCGCAATATCCAAATGCCCGCCACGCATCATGGCAAAGGAATCACCATGATGGAAAAAGCTGCCACCAGTCAGCATGGTCACATACTCTTTACCTGCATTGATCAGTTCAGGATCTTCTTCACCTTTGGCAGGCGGTGGACCGAATGCCAGCAAGCCATTTTCAGAATGTAAGAACACATCTTTATCGGCAGGAAGATAATTGGAAATCTTGGTTGGTAGGCCAATGCCTAAATTGACATAAGCACCATCGGGAATATCTTGCGCCACACGTTCAGCAATTTGGTCACGGCTTAATTTTTGATAGCTCATGTTTATGCTCCTGTACCATTGGCTGCATCGACAGCGACCACATGCTGTACAAAAATCCCAGGGGTAATGATGTGTTCAGGATCAAGCTGACCCAGTTCGACCAGTTCAGAGACTTGAGCAATAGTGACATCCGCAGCCATGGCCATGATTGGGCCAAAATTACGTGCAGATTTGTTATAAACCAGATTGCCCCAGCGATCGCCCTGATGAGCTTTGATTAAAGCGAAGTCCGCTTTGATCGGATATTCAAGCACATAGTCTTTACCCTCGATATGACGGGTTTCTTTGCCTTCTGCCAATAAAGTACCAAAGCCAGTTGGAGTAAAGACTGCACCGAGGCCCATACCAGCAGCTTGAATACGACAAGCCAAATTGCCTTGTGGTACCAGTTCCAATTCAATCTTGCCAGCACGATAGAGTTCATCGAAAACCCATGAATCCGACTGACGCGGGAAGGAACAGATAATTTTGCGTACTGCACCTGTTTTAAGCAGCTTGGCCAAGCCATAATCGCCATTGCCTGCATTATTATTGACGATGACAAGGTCTTTGATGCCAAGTTCGATCAATCCGTCAATCAGTTCAGCGGGTTGTCCTGCGGTGCCAAAGCCACCAATCATGATGGTTGCGCCATCCTTGATCTGTGACAGTGCCTCAGTCAATGTGAGGGTACTTTTATCAATCATCTGCCTACTTCCTGTACGATGCATCACTCGTATTTTCATCCTGAAAGCCGATGAAATTAAGTCGAGTGCTTTGTTCGGATTTCTTCTATTCATTCTTGATAAATTCTGCGCTCACTTCTAGACTTTGAAGTGCATTTTGTTCGATGATTATTTTTTATGTTCGATCATCGAACATTATCCAAGTAAAATAGTCATCTTTCGCTTAGAATGTTTTTATAAAGAACCCGTTTTAGCAAGGATGTCTAAATTATGGAAAATGATCAGGAAAAGAATCCCCGTTTGATTCATCATAACGAAAATAAAAAGACCATTCGGCATGAAGACTTTATTGCAGGAATCGCGAAAGGCTTAGCAATTTTGGAATGCTTTGGCCCCGAACGGCATCGCTTAAATATGAGTACCGCCGCTGAAAAAACGGGCATGACCCGCGCGGCTGCACGACGCCATTTACTCACTTTAGAATACTTAGGCTATTTAGATTTTGATGGGCATTATTATTATCTATCACCCAAGATTCTTAAATTTTCTGGGGCTTATCTGGATGGTTCCACACTTCCAAAAATATGTCAGCCTTTATTAAATCTTTTAACCAATCAAACCTCGTTGATTTATTCGGTGATGGTTTTAGATGGTTATGAAGCGATTACCATTGCCCGTAGTGCAGCTCACCAACAGACCGATCGGGTCAATCCTTATGGCTTACATTTAGGTAATCGACTCCCTGCCCATGCCACCTCTGCTGGCAAAATTCTGCTGGCACATTTAACACCTGAACAACAAAAGCGATGGTTAGAAAAATACCCGTTAAAACGTCTAACCAAATATACCCATACCGAAACTGATTTATTTTTAGAATTACTGCATGAAATTAAAGAACAAGATTGGTGTTATTCCTGTGAAGAACATGAATTAGGAGTGCATGCTGTGGCTGTACCGATTTATGATTCCAATGCAGCCGTTGTTGCGGCCTTAAATATCGTGTCTCCAACCATGCGTACCACCAAGGATTATTTAATTGCCCATATTTTACCTTTGCTACAAGAAACAGCTCGCGATTTACGCCAAATCATTTAATCAGACAAAAAAAAGCCACATCTGGAAATGTGGCGAAAGGTGTATTGCTGCTACGGCTTATGTCCGTATCTTTAAATTAACCACCCTTGCTTAAATGAACATTAAAGTTTTTAACGATCATTATGTTTTGTGTCTCTGTGTGTAAACAGGAGTCGAGCTGATTGCTTTAATCAGACCAATGATTACCAACTCACATTGACACGTCGATTGGGTGCAAGACAGCCGATCAATTGTTGATTATGCTGATCACCTGTACATTGCTGATATACATCGGTTTTGCTATTGGCCTGTATTTGAATACGATTTTCATCAATACCTTGAGCAACCAATAACTTTGCAACCGTATTGGCACGTTGTGAAGATAAACGATAGTTGTAGGCGAACTTACCCAAAGGATCGGTAAAGCCTGCGACAATAATCGGTGTATTTGAACTTTCTGCTTTTATTCTTTGAGCAATCTCAGCAATCGAGGTTGTACCCGTCTCAATCGCTGTTTCATCAAAGCGATCAAAAGCAAAGAATATACTGGCTGCCTTCGTTGCAGATACTGGAGCAACGACAGGTTTTTCAGGTAATTGATTATTCTCCCCCCACGCAATCAAACCTTCACATGCTTCTCCTTTCCAGAAAAGTTTTTCCGCAATATATTGTTTATCAAAATCAACTCTTAGCTGACAACGTTGATATTTTTGTGTTTTGGGAATACGGATATCAAGTACATAATTCCATGTTTTAACCGCAAAAATCCCTTCACTAAATTGTGGATTTCCCAATAAATGACGGATTTGATCTTTGGTTAAACCTGTATCTAAACGAGCAACGCTGTCATATTCATAGCGCTTCACTTGCTTTAGATAGCTTTTATCTACATTAGGGAAAGTAACTTCACCCTGCTGAACCTGTTTCATATCATCGGCTTGTACGTGGAATGAAGAAAACCCTATCACCAACACGCTGATCATCAATAATGTATTTTTTCTCATTTCTTACTCCAAATTATTATAAATTTATGTTGGGAGAGCCCAGCTCTCCCTTTTTTCATTATTTTAATCAAGCACTGTGCTTACGCCAACACGAACCAATGCCCCACCTTGACTGCCAAGTGCAGCACCACTAGTGAGTGACCAACGACCATTATCTGCTGTTTTTCTTAAGGTCACACCAACAGCATTCTGATTATTATAATAACCAGCACCAACGGCTAAGGTGACTTTACCAGCTACATATGGGGCTTGTTCTAATGCCGCATTTGCAGCGATACCAGCAGACATTTTTTCCTCTAAATTGTCGATACGCCCATTGGTTTCATAGAAGACTTGCTCGATTCGATCACCCAAGTTATTAATTTGATTACCCATATTAATATTGGCTTGATTCAATGCACCTAGCGCATCTCCCACGTTGTTATAAGAACCATTATTTACATTGTAGGTCGGTTCAGTAAATTTGCCATTTTCATACTTCGCACCACCACCAAGTGATTTGGTAATATATTGGTTCGATGTATTCAATTGCGAGCCATTCACTGCTTCTTTTGAGGTGCTATTGACTGCTCCATCTGCAACATTGCTAATGACTTTATTACCTGCATTAATCCCTGCTTTAGTAATCTGAACATCACCTACTGTTACATTATCCGCAGTTACTTTCTGAGAAGTGACTGTTTTAAAAGTGACATCATCATTTGTTGCAACTTTGAACTCTTTACCACCTGAACTATTTGTAGTTTGTGTGACCGTCATATTCTGACCTGCAACGACTGTAGAATGCTGTCCCGCTTTTTGGTTAATTGAACTAATCGCATCATTGATATTGGTCGCACCTGTCCCGCCAATATTGGTAATGGTATTTCCATCACCACCAACAAAAGCCCCATCCCCCAACATGTCATGCAATTGACTGCCATTCACAGCATCTTTACTATTTTTAGCAATGCTACCCTCTGCAACGTTGGTGATTTTTTTATTACCCGCATCAATTCCGTTCTGAGTGACACTTGGCCCATCTTTAATGGTTAGACCATTATTATTAAGCATGGTATTTCCAGCTTGGACACTATCGACTTTAATATCTTTCGCCAAATCAACTGTGACGTTATTCCCCGTATTATTGACTTTGATATTTCCATCTTTATTTGCAAAATCAACGGTATCTGTTGGTTTTACTTGGCTTGAGTTTTGCCCATTGGTGGTTAAGTTCCAACCTTTACTCACTGTTTGCACAGTATTATTGACTGATTTAATCGCATCATGGATGGTACTTTCACCAGTGTTCCCAATATTGTTATTGATAAATGTGCCTGTATTTGGATCATAAGTAGTTGTGCCACCAATGATGTTTTTCACTCCATCGCCAACTGCAAATAATTGACTACCATTCACTGCCTCAGTCGAAGTCGCATTCACATCACCTTTGGCCACATTGGTGATCTTTTGATTGCCCGCACTAATTCCATTCTTGCTGATACTTGGGCTGTTTGCGATCGCATTACCACTGCCATCTACAAAGCTGAGACCATTGCTATTGATCAATGTGCCTGCTGCGTTGACGCTATTCACTGCTAAGTCTTTGGATAACTCTATGGCAAGCTTACCTTGATCCACCTTGGTGGTGATATTGCTATCGGCACCAACTACATCGACCGTTTGTCCCAGTTTCTTCTGTACTGAATTACCATCTGCCGCAGTTAAACCAAAACCAGTATCCGTCAAACCCGTCTGGATTTGTTTCAATTGCTCCTCTGTCGCTGCACGACCTTGAGTGGCGAAGTCGGCACTACTAATATCTTTATTGCTTAGACCTTCAAGTGTGCCTTTGCCTGCATCTAAAGTCAGAGTATTCGCTGTATTTTTAACAACCACTTTACCTGCTTCAAGCTGCGTTTGAGTCGTTCCATTTTCAATATTCACACCCGCCTGACGCAACACGGTTTTATTTGTTCCTGTCCCCGCAGTGACCGTATCAATATTCAGGTCTCGGCTTAAGCTAAAGTCAATTGTAGTCGTGCCTTTACCATCATTCACCGCAGTCGATTTAAGATTGCTTTCACCTGTGGCTAAGCCAATATCTACCGTATCCGTTGGCTTCACTTGCGTTGCGGCTAGGTTACTGTCTGATTTTACATTCCAGCCCTTGTTGGCATTCTGTGCAACATCACTCACTGATTTTAACTGCTCCTCAGTCGCCGCCTGTTTATTATTATAAGTTGCGTTCGGGTCCCATGTGGTGTTGGTCAAACCATTGATTCGACCTGTTACACCATTCACCGTTACAGGGTTACTGCCTGTCCCTGAACCAATCGTGACCTGATTGGCGAGACGAATATCAACATTATTGCCTTGATTGCTAATCACAAGGTTGTTGTCTGCATTGGAGATATCTACAGTGCCGTCAGGTGCAACATTGCTCTTACTTGCCGCATTGTTATTGGTGGTTAGATTCCAACCCTTATTGGCAATTTGCTGAACTTCATTCAATTGACTGCCATTCACCGCATCGGTTGATGTCGCATTCACATCACCTTTGGCAACATTGGTGATCTTTTGATTGCCCGCACTGATTC